>JAYTOY010000036.1:0-5921 GCA_043747555.1 Pseudobdellovibrionaceae bacterium
CGGAAAACTTCTGGTATTTCCTCATACATCCCCCAAGTTAGGCTAACACATTCCGTCTTATTGGAGCCTCTAAAATCAAACAGTTGTCTAAAAATGAAACGTTTGGCATTGGTAAAGGCATGATGAAAGTAAAAAAAGCCATTATCCCCGCCGCTGGTCTAGGGACCCGGTTTTTACCGGCGACCAAAGCAGTTCCAAAGGAAATGCTAACCATTGTAGACGCTCCTATTATCTTTTATGTCGTAGAAGAAGCTGTTCAAGCTGGTATCGAAGATATTATTTTAGTTGCTGGTCGTGGCAAGCATGCCATTGAAGACTTTTTTGATACCTCCTACGAAGTCGAAGACCGCCTTGCTAAAGATGGCAAGCTTCACCTTTTAGAGCGGCTTTCAAAGATTCGCGATATGGCAAATATCATCAGCATCCGCCAAAAACATGCCTCTGGCTTAGGCCATGCTGTTCTTTGCGGCTTACCGATCGTTGGAAATGAGCCCTTTGCCGTTCTTCTTGGGGATGAAATTACGATGGGCGAAAATGGCAAAGACAATGTGACCTCTCAGTTAGTTCATTCCTTCGAAGAAACAGGCACCTCTACAATTTCCATTATGAAAGTCGAAGAAAAAGATATTTCTAAATATGGTGTCGCCGAAGTTGAAGAACAGCGCGACGGTTTTTTTAAGGTCACAGGATTGATTGAAAAACCAAAACCGACGGAAACAAAAAGTCGATGGGCATTACCAGGTCGCTACGTTTTTGATAATTCCATCATGGATATTTTAAAAAATGCAAAACCCACCTTGAACGGTGAAATTCAATTAACTGATAGCATGAAAGAACTGATCCATAAATCAGGCCTGAACGCGATGACTTTTCAAGCCCAACGATTTGATGCTGGTGATAAGCTAGGTTACTTACAAGCAAATATCGAGTTAGGCTTACGGAACAATGAAGTCGGCGCTGAGCTTAAAAATTATATTTTAAAGTTGTCGGAAAGACTTAAAGGAAAATAAATGCGTTGGATATTTTTATTGATCCCTTTCTTATCCTTCATGTTGTCATCAATTGCTTGGGCTTATCTTCCACCAAGTCGAATGATCCTCTCGCGAGTTTCAGAAAACGCCGGTTCAGGAACTTACTCTATCGAACAAGAAGTTCAAATGTCAGTCGGCGCAGAGCCCATTTACCTTAAAGAGACTTGGGTGATCGAAAACGAGCGAAATTTACGCTTAACTGTTACGGGGACAAAAGATTTAAAAGACTTAGTTCGCCTTCAGTTTATCTATGTTGGTGGCCAAAAGTGGCAGCTTAAAAACGGCAAAAAAGAATCCACAAAAATTTCTGAAGATTTTGCTGAAAAGTATTTTCACTTCAGAACTCCTGAAAGCTTAATTGCCTCTTTGCAAAATCTGAAAATTTTACCTGTACCTTTGGGAACTCGAAAACCAGTTCTTAAAAAGGGTGAAGAGTTTAAATACGAGCTTGAACCTTTTGTTCGCCTGACTCGCACTGAGGGCAGTGTCAGCTATGCGTTCGGACAACCTTCCGCCGTCGAGCAAAAAGAACTTAATCCTGGTTTGTGGGTTGAACAAGATCAATTTATAATTCGGAAGATCCGTTTCCCTTCGCAAGCTGAAATCACGGCGGAAAATTACGGGCCTTTTGCGCGCAACCTTAGCTTTCCAAGGCTACGAACTATTCAATGGAATCAAAACACAGTTACAATTCGATTGGTGAATGTTTCTGGTAAAGTCGCCAATTCAAGCCAATTATTTCAACCGAACACTTTAGATGTTCCTTACACGATAAAGCCGCTCCGGGATGCCTCTGCGCAAACTTTGATCGAGGAGTTTTACTCGAGGTTTCGATGAGTGGGATTTCCCACTGGAAAGTGGCGGTCGAGGCTCCTCTTTTTGAGCCTCTGACGTATTCTAGCTCTGCTGAGCGTCCTCTTTTTCGTGGTCAAACAGTGTCTGTTCCCTTGGGTCGTGGGCAACGAATCACTCGCGGCGTGGTTCTTGGTCCCTCTGAACCTTATGAAAATTCTAAGTCTGTCCAAGAAACTGATTCCAATTTTCCACTGCTTCCAGATAAATATTTGCAGTGGCTTGAATGGATTTCCAGCTACTATATTTATCCGATTGGGCTGATCACCCAATTGGCATTTCCGCCTTTAAAAAAAGCTTCGAAAGAAAGAACATCTAGTCGACCCCCGGTTATTCCTGTTCTTGAAAAAAGTCAGCGGCCTCATCTAACGCCTGAACAAAAAAAAGTTTTTGAAGATATCGCAGCTCAGCCGGATTTTAACGTTCACTTGGCTTTTGGAGTGACAGGATCCGGTAAAACCGAAGTGTACTTAAGACTTTTAGAAAAAGTTTTAGAAAATGGCCAAACTGGAATGGTTTTAGTGCCAGAAATTTCTTTAACTCCCCAGCTGATTCAACGATTTGTTGAAAGATTCGGAGATTGCATTGCAGCTTTGCACTCGCAACTGACAGGTCGTGAGCGCACGACACAGTGGTGGGATATTGTGGAGGGCCGAAAAAGTATTTTAATTGGTGCAAGGTCAGCGCTGTTCTGTCCAATTCCGAATTTAGGTTTAATTATTGTCGATGAAGAGCATGAGCCAAGTTATAAACAAGAAGAAAAATTAAAATATCACGGCCGCGATTGCGCTATTATGCTGGCAAAAACTTTGGGGTGTCCTATTGTTCTAGGTTCAGCAACGCCAAGTTTAGAAAGTTGGAATAATGCCAAGGAAGGTCGTTACAAACTTCACACTTTAAAAAATCGTGTTGGCGATCGCCACCTTCCAACCGTGAACCTTATTGATTTGCGCGAAAACGACGACCAAAGACCCAGCTACCTTCCAAATTGGATGAGCGTCGACTTATTTAAAAAAATTCAGGTAACAATTGAAAAAAATAAGCAAGTGGCTCTTTTTTTAAACCGTCGGGGACTTTCGCCGCTGGTGATTTGTCCCACCTGTGGACACACTATGCAGTGTCCGAATTGTGATATCAATCTAACCCTGCACGCAAACTCGCATTTAATTTGTCATTACTGCGATTATCATGAAAATTTTAAATCTGTTTGCGGCGAATGCCATGACGGAGAAATGAAATCTTTGGGCCTTGGCACAGAACAAGTTGAACTAGATCTTAAAAAATTATTTCCCTATTCAAAGGTGGCCCGCGCTGATCGCGATGAAATCCAGAATCGCGCAGACCTTGAAGAGCTGATTGAAAATATGGAAAAAGGCGTCATCGATATTTTGGTGGGCACTCAGATGATAGCCAAAGGTTTGGATTTTCCTAAACTTCATTTAGTCGGTTTGGTTTTAGCCGATGTCGGTTTTAATTTACCCGATTTTAGATCCACAGAGCGAAGCTTTCAGCTAATCACTCAGATGAGCGGACGATCGGGAAGGCACATTGATAAAGAAGATGGCGCCGGTCTAGTTTTAGTTCAGGCTTACAACACTGAACATTTAAGTATTGAGTACGCAAAAAATCATGACTTTGAAGGCTTTGCCGAAAAAGAGCTGGAGCACCGAAAAACTTTTAATTATCCCCCCTTCGGAAAGCTCATTAGTTTTCGAATTCAAGGGATGCACTTAAGCGCTGTGCAAATCACCTGCGACCGCCTCGTTGCGCGAGCTCAGCATTTAAAAGAAACTTATCCGCCCTACCAGGGTCTAGATGTTTTGGGTCCAGCTCCATCGCCGATTCCGCGTTTGCGAAATTTGTTTCGATATCAAGTGCTGTTAAAGGGTCCTCAGGCCAAAACTTTAAATCAACTGACTCGGCAAATTCTTGGTTCCCAAGATTGGGTCGAGAAGGGAACCCGAGTTCTAGTGGATGTTGACCCTATTGCAATGCTCTAAGATAATTAAAGAATGGTGCATTGTCCGCGGTGTGGGGTCGAAGCCTCAGAGCTTCATAAATTAGATCCCGTTCTTATTCAAAGGCTTCAAGACGCTGGTGAAACTGCACCGGGCGAAGTTTGCAATCCTTGTCGATCTGAATTGCATAAATCAATGCAAAGCCAATCCGGTGGAGTATTAGTTCAGCAAGAGCGCGCGGCCGAGCAACATCGTCTGCATCTTTGGAAAAGCCGAGTTTTATTAATTCGACGGGCTCGTGGATTGATGAGCCAGAAAAATTATTCAGAAGCTGCTGCTAATTATGAAAAATACATTAAAATTCTAGAAATTGTTTTTCAGTGTAAAAAAGGGTCTTACTTAACGCCGGAAATGTTTAAAGATAATGCTCGAACCAGCGAGCTGACTGTCGTCGCTTCTGTTTATTGGGATCTTCTTAGAATTTACGATTCAAGTGACCGCTATGGAGAACGCCAAGCTATTGCAGGACGCCAGCTTGCCAGCTTTATTCGCTTCACTCCAATATTTCCTGATATTATAAAAAAAGCCCAAGCCTTTGCAAAGCAGGCAAAGCATCCCGAAATCATCCGTGCCTTTTTAAAAGGTGCTTCGCTGACAAGGCCGCGGTGCTTTGTCGCAACTTCGGCCTTTATGACTCCAATGGCGCCAGAAGTTCAGATCCTAAGATTTTATCGCGATGAATATTTGCAAAAATCGTTGGTGGGTCAAAAGTTTATTCAAGTTTATTATCGCGTTTCACCCCGGTTTGCTAAATTTTTGGACAAGAATCCTCGCCTTAAACCTGTTGTCCGCGGCCTTTTACGTATTTTGATCAAATGCGTTGGTGTTCTTTAGCCACTTTGCTCTTGCAAGATCCCTAGATCTTGATGATCTTAGTTATATGAAAACCTACGATTACATTGTTATCGGAAGCGATTTAGGAAGCTTAGCACTAGCATGTGCTTTGTCCCAAAATACAAAAAATGTCGCCTTGGTGGATAGTCAAGATTTTGCCGGCAACGACTGCAAAGCAATTTCCTTTCCGACCGGAATGATTTCCAACGGTTTTCACTTTACGCCTGATTCGGATCTAACAAAAAAAGCAGTTTCATTTTTAGAAGAACTGATCGGTGATAAAATCTTGGGCCCAGCCCGCGAAATTCCGCCGATGACTTTTGAACAAGGACAGCTGAAAGAATTCTTAGGCTTCGGTGAAAATAATCCGACTTTTTACGAAGAGATTAAATTCTTTACAACAGCTCAACGGCGCGAAGTTTTAATTCCAACGCATCAGTGGGCTTCACTTTTAATTCAAAAATTTCAAGGCGACTTTATCCCAAGGTCTTATGTTACAAAATTTGAAGTGACTGAAAATAAAGTCACAGCCATCAAAATCAATGGCGCAAAAACCATCGAAGCTTTGAATTTTATTTATTGCGGACCCGTGAAATCATTAGCTCGTCTGCTTCCGGAAGAGGCTTTGACTCAAAAAGCCCGTACTAAATTAGCTAAAAACACTTACTGTTCAGCTTTATACTTGGATTTATGTCACGCTTCGCAAGTGACTGAAAGTTCGGCCGTTCATATTTTGCAGGGAACAAATCCTGATGAACAAGGTCCTTGCGCTGGACAATTCCAAGCCGCCATTGAAAAAGACGGCCAAACATTGCAAGCTTCTCAGTGGATTACCTTTATCGAAGACGAAGTTGAAGAAGAAAGCGAAGTCGTCGGGATGGCGCTAAAGAAAATGAAACGCCAAATTAAGCGCGCTTATCCCGAATCCCTCGAGAACATGAAAATCGAGCGCATTCGCTGGGCCCCCTTGGTTTCATCGTTAAGTGATTTAAAACTCAGCGGCCAGCAAACATTAGGCGAAATCCAAAATTTATGGATCGGCTCAGGCTCGGCCAACACCCAAAAATTCTGGGTCGGAAGCCTACTTCAAGCTCAGATGATTTTAGCCGCGATGGGTTTTCAACCGACTATTGACACTTCTTCCAAGCTTGAAATTCCTTCGGCTGAATTTTAAATCTCGCAATAT
>JAYTOY010000037.1:0-20399 GCA_043747555.1 Pseudobdellovibrionaceae bacterium
AAAATCAAACCAGAAGCTCAGCCGGTTGTCCGGGGCTTTTTTGTTAAAGGTCTAGGTACCTTGTCCACATTTTTCCCACTGTTTTTAGAAAGATCCCAGCTCAACTTTGCGGGACGAAGGCCTAAAATGGAATTTCAAGACCCACTTCATTGACAAAAAAATTCGCGATGACTTTGCCTCTGATCTCTAAGTCTTTATCTTTATAAAACGAGTAAGAGTAATGCAGAAATGGCATTGGAATAACATCGATCCACTGGTTATTTATTTTCTTCACAAAGCGGGCGCTTAAGTGATCGCGCAAAGTACAGCCGCCGTCAGGATTAAATTTTGGATCACATTCAAGAGGAGTTTGTCGAACATAAACACCCATGGAAATTGATAAATGAGACTCCCGACTTAATCTGTAATCTTTGCCGATTTGTAAAGTACCGGCCAAATTGTCATAGCAATCTTTTACAACGGCCGATAAAAATAGAAGTCCCGAGGCACTGATGCTTTCAATTCCAAAACCAGGTGTCATCACTGCATCTCCGTTAGACAAAATTTTTCTAGGCATGGCGCCCGCGGCATTATTAACGGGCTGAAAACCATGCAAAACAAAAGAGGGAATAATTAAACTGTTGGCGTTTGTTTGGGCCCAGCTGGCCGAAGGAGTTGTTACTAACAGCAGCAGTACTTTTAGAAACCCATCCATAATTATTGGACGGGTTTAAACGAACTTTAGGTTGGTTGAAAGCTTAGAACTAGACTTAGATCTAGAGGGTGGCCTAAGTTTAAAGATGACTGATTAAATACGAACCATAAAATTGATCTGACGAATCTTGAAGGCTTCCATCAACATAAAAATCTTGATGAACAAGGGCGCCCAGTTGCAAAAATCGACCACGCAAGTTTTTCATTCGAGCAGGGGACAGTTCCAGTGTTTGAGTGTCTTCAAGATTTAAAGCAGTTAAGGAAATCAATTCGCCAACTTCTGTGGAAAGCATCAATTGCAAATGACTGAATTTTATTTGGCCAAAATAATTTGAAGCTTCTGGGTTTGTCAGCGTCGACCAACTTTTATTTCCGCTCGCATCCATTAAACACTGGGCGAATTCAGTGCTGACGTTAACTTGTAATCCGCCATCAGATTTTTTTGATGTGGTGATTTTTGCATGAAATGCAATCGCGTTGGTTTCACCTTTAGCACCCTTGCAGTATTGGATGGTGCCTTCGTTCAAATCAAGGTGTGTTCGGGCTTGACTGATTTGGCTGAATAATAAAAACGATAGAAAAATAAAAACTGTTTTCATCTTAATTACCTCGTTCCACGAAATATAGCATATCTTGCCAGTCCCCCTTAAAAATTTAACATGTCGCAATAGTTTAATGAAAAATAGTAATTTGGTGACAATAGATTGGTCAGTTTGAGATGTCATTGGCGAACACGTATAAGCTCTGGATATGGCAGGGCGTTTCTACCGAACCCCAATAGGTTCGTCTACGAGGTGAAAGATGTCTCAGTTCCTGCGAAGCTTTCGTTCTATCTTTATTATCAGTTCTATTTCGCTGTCGGCTTCCCTGTCGGCCGAAGCCAGGCTGCAAAAGACGCAACCCGGCCTGGGACAAGACACCGTTTCCTACTACGGGGCCGAGTTTTATCAACAGCTTCAAGCCGGGGCTTCAAGCGATCAAATCAAAGATATGCTAAAAAATATTCTTCGGTCTTATCATCAGCATGTCGATGGGAAATTTGATCAAATCGTCACCAGTTGTTCGGGCACAGGCTGCTATGTTCACACTCCCGTTGGCTATGATGCGGCCAGGGTGTATCTGATGGGCGAAATTCATTTGGTTCAATCAGGATCAAACTACGCTGTGAAAGAGGTCTATTGCCAAGAGCTTTACGGCCCCGAAAGATTTAATAAAGTAAAGCCGGGGCCGCATTTAGTGCCTGACAATGAAGTCATTAATATCGAGCACACTTGGCCGCAAAGTCGCTTCACCCGAAAGTATCCTGAAGGCTTACAAAAATCAGATATGCACCATCTTTTTCCGACGGATTCGCAGATGAATTCAGTTCGGTCAAGTTTCCCTTTTGGGTTAGTTAATCACGACACAAAAGATTTAAAATGCAAAACAGTTCGAATTGGAAATCCCGCTGGCAGCTCAGCCATTGTTTTTGAACCACCTACGCAGCATCGGGGCAATGTGGCTCGAGCCCTATTTTATTTTGCTCTTCGCTATGACATGGTCATTGATCCGGTTCAAGAAGCTTTTTTAAGAGCTTGGAGCGAGCAAGATCCTGTCGATAAAGAAGAAGCTGACCGAAATGACCGAATTTATTCTTTGCAAGGCAATCGCAACCCTTTCATTGATCACCCCGCACTTGTCAGTACAATCTCTGATTTCTAGAAACCCTTTGATCCAGGTGAATTTTGCGGTTAGGTTTGTGTCCATGAAAATCCTCAACCGCTCGCTTGTTATCGCTGCCGTGTTATTTCTTTTTATCGGCTGTCAGACGTCCAAAAATAAATTGAATGACAGCTCGGGCGCGAAAGATCCTTTGAAAATCGAAATTTCATCACAAGAAAATAAATTGGCTGGGGGGCTTAAGTCTTTAAGCAGCCAAAGGGTCACTGCTCTTTTTGTTTATAATTTGCCGGACGGATACTTAATAAAAGCCAAAGCTCTTTTTAATCCACCGGACTACGCGGCTCAGGAAGTGACGAATTTACAAACTGACCGGCAAGGTTGGTTGGATGAAATGATTGTTACTTACTGTGATGATTGCAAAAATATTAAAGTACAAATCCCTTTTAAAGCCATGTCAGAAAATTTATTGCTGGCTTGGATTGATAAAGCCTCGCTGAACAAAGAACCAACTCCGAAAGAAATTGATGAGCTAAAACCTGTTTTTAAAGACACTGATATTTTCTGGATTATTTTAGGCTCTGAAAACTACGAACAAAGCCGGGGTGCGACGGGTGACGCTTTAATGATTTCTGCGATTGCAGAAAATACGGTGACATTAAGAAGTTATGTTTTTGATCTGCAGAAAAAAGCTTTTCTAAATCGAACGGAATTAAATGCCACTGATAAAGATATTCTTATCTATGCAAAAGAGAAAAATGAAAATCAGACGAAAGCGGCCATTTTATTTGATAAAATGAAAGATAAATTTTGGCCTCTGCCGGTGGGGCAGTCTTATGACAGCCCAAAATACAATGATGTTTATCCTTATCCACCCGTTCCAGAAAGCAGTTATATTATTAAAAAAGCGCTTTCTGCTTTGGGTGAGAGTTTAAATCCATGATTTTAGAAAAATTGCTTCATGTGACTGAAGAAGAGCGCGACCTGGATTGGGAAGATAAGTTTTTTATGGCTTTTACGAGCTCTGAAATTCAAGTGCTCAGCGCAGAACCGCAAACAGGGCCCGATGGTTGGCCTTACTTACTAGCCGATACAAAAGGTGAAGAGCTTGAACCTGCTCAAAAAGTTTTGCAGTGGCTGGCGACGCGTGGAATTGGCTTAGCTTTGAATCCGACGAAATCTTATCCTGATTTTGTTTTTAATTATGGAATGATTTGGCACTTTCGTGAAACCGGACTTTTCTATCGCCGGCAAGATGATATTGCCAGTGGTGCTGTCGAGATGAAAGAAGGACAAAAGATTTTGTCTGGACCACCCAAGGAAAAATATTTGCCGGGCTATGTGCGAAAAGTATTAAAAGACTTTTTTTTAGATCAAGGTTTAATGGCGATTAAAATATTAATGATTTCACAAGATGGAAAGCATTACGACTTAGCTTTTTCTTTAGAGTCGCTTGGAAATCCACCGCAAAAAGAACACGAAGGTATCGCTGAAGCGATTTCATGGTTTCTGCCACCACACTATTCGATTTTACTGACGTCAGGAAAAGGCCTGCCGCCTTTTATGCCATTATAGTTTGAAAAAAAACTAATCCAGTTCGCCAGGTCTTGGCAGTAAATCCATTAAACATTCACGCCAGTATTCCGGAGAATCTTCGGAGTAATCAACCGCGATTAAGAAACCATTTTTTCCTAAAAACTGAGTTCGAACAATTTTTCCTGAAATTTCTAGATTCATATCTTCTAAACGTAAAAAGACGATGTCGCCAATCAGGCAATCAATTGTTAAATTGGATCTTAAATGAGACGGCAAAAGATCTTGTCTTTTAACTTGCATCAGAAGTCCCGTGATCGAAGCTTCGATAATTTCGCAGTCTTTTGCGATTTTCGTAAAATCATCTAACGATGTCATGTGCGAGACATGAATTGGGTGGGTCTGCTTTCTTGGCGATATTCGCTTTGACTTATTTGGTGCTGCCATTGGGTTCTCTCTTCCTTCGTTGCCTTTGATAAGTAACTGATCGGAAGAACTCGACCAAAGTTAAGCTAAAAGTCTTTGCGAAAGATTAAAACGCAATAGGTAAGAGTTGAGGTCTGATAAGTCATTCCAAGTCCGCCCGAGGCGCCAAAATCATTCTCATTTTCAACCTTAAAAATGGCGCTGCGATCCTGATGATTTTTATCAAAAAAAATCTTAATTTGAGACATCACTTGCGGTTGTTGGAATGTTTTAAGGGCTTTAAAGGCGGCTTCTTTGGCGCACCAAAGGCTTGCAAAGTCAGGAGCTAATTCCAGCTCCTCAGAAGTTGAAATGCGCGCGACAATAGTTTTGGTCACTCTTGCGGTGACTTCAATATCAAAACCCACCGGATACGCACTTAAGGCAAAGCCACCATCCGGTGATGCGTGGGAGACGGAGGAAAAGGCACCAGAATTTTTTTGTAAAGCTTGATCTAGAGCCGCGTAAATGAGGTCTTTGTGCTGTGGATTTGCAGATCCCCAACTATTTAAAGAAACAATTTTCAAACTTAAATCATTCAATGCTTTTTGGAAAATGTTTTCCATTTTAAAGTTGAAACCGCTCAGGCCACGTCACAACTTGGTTTTGCGAAATAGCCATCATACGATCCAAAGAAACTTGTGCGCGAAGACGCAAGTCTTCGCTTAAGATCACTTGGGGCACCAATGTCTGTAAAGCATTCTTAATTTTTTCTAAAGTATTTAATTTCATAAAAGGGCAGTCATTACAGGCACAAGATTTATCTTCGACAGGCGCTTGAATCAGTTCCACATCAGGGCGAAGTTTTTTCATTTGGTGAAAAATACCCGTCTCAGTCGCTACGATAAATTTTTTGGCAGGATTTTTTTGAACTTCTTCTAACAGTCTTGAGGTCGAACCAATCACCTGGGCAAATTGCAAAACGGATTCTTCGCATTCAGGATGAGCAATCACCACGGCATCGGGATGATCTTGAATTAGCTCATGCAAACGTTTCGCATTGAAAAGCACATGCACCTGGCAAGAGCCCGGCCATAAAATAAATTCCCGCTTCATTTTTTTAGATAAAAATCGCCCTAAGTGCTGATCGGGTCCAAAAAGCACTTGTCGGTCGCGGGGAATAGATTGAATTATTTTTTCAGCATTCGACGAAGTGATAATCACATCTGAAATGGCTTTGACTTCAGCGCTGGAATTAATATAAGTCACAGCCACTCCGTCAGGATGATCGCGGCGCCATTGCAGGTATTTGTCATAGGGCGCGCCGTCCACCAAAGAACAACCGGCATTTAAATCGGGCACTAAAACGTTTTTGCTGGGATTTAAAATTTTCACGCTTTCAGCCATAAAAACGACGCCCGCCAATAAAATCACATCGGCTTGAACTTTTTGGCCCATTTGCGCTAAATAAAAACTGTCGCCAACATAATCGGCAATATCTTGGATATCGCCCGATTCATAAAAATGCGCCAAGATCACAGCGTTTTTTTCTTTTTTTAATTTTTGAATTACACTTGCGATATCATAAGACATACACGCTCTCTATCACAGAGTCGAACCACCGCGAAGAACATTGATAATCGACTTTGAAAGGGTCTTAAAAGATTCAAAGACACCTTTGCCTTCAGCAGCACAGGCTTCAAACTCAGGAGCATTAAAAGGGTTCAAAGCACTTCGGAGTTCTGCCATGGACGCGACATTCGGCAGATCCCGTTTGTTATATTGAATCACCAATGGAATTTCGCGGATATTATAACCTTGTTGTTCCAAATTGGTTTGCAAGTTTCTTAAAGACTCTAAATTTTCTTCCATACGCTCGACTTGTGAATCGGCGACAAAGATCACCCCGTCCAAGCCCTTAAGGATTAATTTTCTAGAGGCATCGTAAATCACCTGGCCAGGAACCGAGTAAACATGAAACTTTGTTTTAAAGCCGCGAATTTCGCCGATGTCTAGGGGCAAGAAATCATAAAATAAAGTGCGCTCGATATCTGTTTCTAATGCGTTTAACTTACTTTTTTGATCCAGATTTGTTTGATTATAAACCCACTGAATATTGGTCGTTTTTCCGCCCAACGAAGGCCCGTAATAGACGACCTTGCAGTGAATTTCTTTGGCATTTGAATTGATAAATGACATTACAGCTCCACTCGGTTTTCTAAGGCGCGACCCATTGTTCTATCATCTACGAAATCAATGTCGCTGCCAATAGGAACGCCTTGGGCAATGCGGCTCAGTTTCAACTTTTTGCCATTTTCTGAAGTGCTTAGAAGTTTTGATAAGTACAAAACCGTCGTATCGCCTTCTAAATCCGAGCTTAAAGCCAAAATAATTTCCCGAAGGGCGGGCTTTTGGCCGCTGGCCGCTTGATCAATTCGGTTCATCAGCTCTTTTAATTTTATATTATCAGGTCCTATGCCGTCCAAGGGCGAGATCGCACCATGAAGAACATGATAACGACCGCGAAAGGCGCCGGAACCTTCAATTCGTAAAATATCTGAAGGCTCTTCGACGACACACAAAAGACCATCACTGCGATAAGCATCTGTGCAATAACGGCAAAAATCATGATCCGTGTAATTGTAGCACTGTTTGCACATATGAACTTCGGCACGCACTCTTTGAAGCGCGTTCACCATGCGATCAACATAATCTTCCCTGGATCGCAAAATATAATAAGCCAGCCGTTCAGCTGATTTTGGACCGATGCCGGGAAGCCTGCAAAGCTCATGGACCAATTGTTCAAGGGCTGGAATATGAAGCACTAAAACATCCCCGGAACGCCCATACCGCCAGTGACTTTTTCCATTTCTTTAGCCGATGTTGTTTTGGCTAAGGTCATGGCATCGTTGGTAGCTGCTAAAACTAAGTCTTGAAGCATTTCAACGTCGCCTGATTTCATCACTTCGGGATCAATCGTTAAATTAACGATTTTATGATCGCCATTCACTTTGACTTTAACGGCGCCGCCACCAGCTGTTCCATCAAATTCCATTTTGGCCAGATCATCTTGGGCTTTTTTCATTTTGATTTGCATTTGATTGGCTTGCTTCATCAGCTGGGCCATAGAACCAGGCATCCCCTTCATAATTTCTCCTTGCTGACAGATTTAATCTTACTTTTAAATACTTCCTGTGCGGCTTTCACTTTCGGATGAGCGGCCGTCAGGGTTCTCATCTCATCGTTTTCATCACTTTTTTTCTGTTGGGCATGCGCTTGGGCACTTTGCCCATCAACAGTTTCCTTGCCCAGCAGCACTTCCAAAGAATAACCAGGGCCCCAGTATGAATCAATAAAAGCCTTTAGTTTTTTTCGGATTTCGGCGTCTTTCATCTGATCTTTTAAAAACATCAATTTCGGAGACACACCAACATAAATGACGCTATTTTCAATTTTAGAAAAGATTAGGTTTTCAATTTTTGCAGCAAACATCGCGTCTTTTTCACGGATGCTTTCAACAAAATCCATCCAGCGGTCTTTAGGATCTGTCAGATTCTTCTTAATCACCACAGGCTCAGCCATCAAAGCTGGAGCCGACTGCACAAGAGCTGCCACAGGTTTCGCAGAAAGGGTTGGCTCAAGCTTTGCGATTAAGGGCTCCGTCGGCTCAAACTTTTTTTTTAGAACTTCGGGAGGCTTAGTTTCAGAGGGCTTGGCTCGGCCAGGAACGGGCCCTTGCTGAATCAGCTGCTTTAAATCGACAATTTGTGGAGCACTGGCCATCCGTAAAAGCAGCATTTCCAAAACTAAGCCCGGGTCTTGCGCGCGGGCAATATCCTGAGCGCCCTTTAAAGCCATATCAAATAAGAAGTGCAAATCTTCTTGGCTTAAAGCCACGCCCATTTCAGCTAAGGCTTTTAATTCTGAATCAGGAAGCTGCAAAATATCAGACATTTCAGAGCCAGAAACTTTGATAATTAATAAATTTCGAACAGATTCTAATAAATCTTGAGAAAATATTTTTGCATCAAAACCTGATTTCGAAATATTTTCTAAGGCCGTTAGAGCCCCTTGAGTATCACGGGCCACAAGCGCTTTTAAAGTGTCTAGCAAAAGTCCACGATCAGAAAGACCCAAGATATCTGTGCACAAAGCTGTCGTCAGTTGCCCATTAGTGAATGATATCACTTGATCAAGTAAGCTTTGTGAATCCCGCATGCTGCCGTCACCTTGGCGGGCAATCAACCACAAAGCTTCTTCTTCATAGGCGACTTTTTCGCTGTCACAGATTAGTTTTAAATGCTCAGCAATTTGGCGTGTGGGAATTCTTCTAAAATCAAAACGCTGACAGCGTGATAAAATGGTTTGCGGAATTTTATGCACTTCAGTTGTCGCTAAAATAAAAATTACATGCGCCGGAGGCTCTTCCAAAGTTTTTAACAGGGCATTAAAAGCACTTGTGGAAAGCATATGAACTTCATCGACAATATAAATTTTGTAACGACCCGAAGTCGGCATATGCATTACGCCACTTAAAAGATCACGAATATCATCAACACCATTATTTGAAGCCGCATCAAGTTCACGCACATCGGGACTCGAGCCAGCCGCAATTTCTAAACAGAACGTGCATTGATTGCAGGGAACAAAGTCCTTGGTATTTTGACAGCGTAAACTTTTAGCTAAGATCCGCGCCGAAGAAGTTTTTCCGGTTCCGCGAGGGCCCGTAAATAATAGAGCGTGGGGCAAACGATTATTGTGAAGAGCATTCCCAAGAGTTTGCGTGATGTGAGTCTGACCGACCATTTCACTAAAAGATTGTGGGCGCCACTTTCGGGCAATAACCTGATATGACAATGTCCCCTCTTTTTAAGAATGCTAAAAAGTGGCCGAGCCCCCCATATCACATAGTCCCTTGAACACCGTTGCTTCCTTCCGGACCTAGCGGATTCATCAAAAGCTCTATTGTATGGGACCCGGCCATGCTTGGTTTACCCCAGCAGATTGGGCTTTTCACCGCTTAACGCAGCCCCCCGGGGGATTAGTTTTGGCACCTAATTTGAATCTATACCCGACAAAGGTATTTTTTAACGACGTTTTGTTTAAATAATTAAAATGAACGTGTCATTGTTATCAGATGGTTTCTAAGCGTGGCAGCATCCTTATTGTCGAAGACGATTTTGACCTTCGTAAAACCATTGCCGAAGTGATTAAAAACTGTGGCTATGATATTTGCGAAGCTGAAAGTGGAGCCACTGCTTTACAAAAGATTATCGAGCGTCGGCCCAACGTGATTATTTCAGATTTGGACATGCCGAATGGCAGTGGCCTTGATCTGGCGAAAGCGATGACAAAACATCAACTAAAAATTCCATTTGTTTTGCTCACCGGTCGGCATGAACTAGACACCGAATGCTATACCGAACCCACCATTCGCCATATTGTTTTTAAACCGTTTAAGCCTCAGGAAATTCTTTCGCTAATTCAGGATCTGACGAAAGAAAAATAACGTGACATAAAAGCCCCACTTGAAGCGGTGGTTTGCCTCAAACTACTTTTCAAAGATTCGTGCCATCAAGTTCAAGATGGCACCCACATTGCTGTAACCTATTCTAGGTAGTTCTTTTTCTAAAAGGAGAACCTCATGGAAGATGGAATCCAGCAGTTTATGTTAAGAAAAGTAATTATTCTTAATGATCAAGACACCGTCGTACAAGCAGCCAAGGCCATGGCCGAACATCACGTCGGTTGTGTCTTAACAAATGCAAAAGAGGGTGTTTCAGGAATTATCACTGACCGAGATTTGGCTTGTCACGCTATCGGGGATGGTCTCCCCGGTGACTCTATGTTGATGGACGTGCACACTCAGGAGGAATTAAATTATGTTGCTGAAGATTCCACTTTGCAAGTTGTCATCGACCTTATGAAACGTCATGGAATCAGGCGCGTGCCAATTTTAAAAAAGGTTCATCATCACAAACTGGTTTGTGCAGGCCTTGTCACCTTGGATGAATTGATTGTTGAAGGTTTAATTTCGATGGCCGATGTTCAAGAAATTATAAAATCGCAAGTGCCACTATTTGAAAAAAGGCCCTTAGGACGTTTTAAAAAAAGGAAAGAAGCTCGTAAGGAACAAAGTTTAAATATATTTTTTAAAACCATGGCCAGACAAATGGACTTGAACCGAAGTGAAGCTGAAATCATCATCGTTTTTTTATTAAAAATATTAGTGTCGCGGATCACTCATCAGCAAGCGATGGATTTAATGTCCAGTCTGCCAATGAAAATTCAGGAAGATTTAAAAGAACAAAAACACGGACCTGACTCTTCCATTGATGCAGAATTTATCATACAACAGCTGCAAGTTAACTTTGGATTAACATCAGCGGCCGCTGAAAGGCGAATAAAAGGCTTTTGGCTGGGTCTTGAGATGTACTTATTAAATAATGAATGCCAACATATTTTAAATCAACTGCCCAGCGACCTACAGATTCTTTTCACGGGCGAAGTTTACACTCAACCCGTTGATCAGAAGCAGCACCATCGATCGAACAGTATTTCGCAGTAAGGAATTAAAACTAGTTGATCAAAGCTTTCTTTAAATTAGCGTCGATCGCTTCTAAAAAGGGCTCAGTGTTTAAATATTTATCAGGTGTGACTTTGTCGCCGAAAATGCAAGAGGCTAAATCCTTGGTCATTTTTCCAGACTCAACAGTTTCGATGCAAACCTTTTCTAAAGTCAGTGCAAACTGGGCAAGCTCTTTATTGTTATCCAATTTTGCTCGGTGCTCTAATCCACGTGTCCAAGCAAAAATAGAGGCAATCGGATTTGTTGAAGTGGATTTTCCCTGCTGATGCATTCGGTAATGTCGTGTGACAGTTCCGTGAGCCGCTTCAGATTCCATCGTCTTTCCATCCGGGGTAATCAAAACCGAAGTCATCAGTCCCAATGAACCAAAACCTTGCGCTACAATGTCAGACTGAACATCCCCATCATAGTTTTTACAAGCCCAAACAAAACCGCCACTCCATTTGATCGCTGAAGCGACCATATCGTCGATCAAACGATGTTCGTAAGTGATGCCAGCGGCTTCAAATTTAGTTTTAAAATCTTTTAGATAGATCTCTTCAAAAATATCTTTAAAGCGCCCGTCATATTTTTTTAAAATGGTGTTTTTAGATGAAAAGTACAATGGCCATTTTTTCTCTAAGGCCATATTAAAGCAAGACTGAGCAAAGCCACGAATTGATTCTTCAGTATTGTACATCGCCATAGCAACGCCATCGCCTTTAAAATTAAAAACTTCATGAGTGACAGCCGCACCGCCACCCTCGGGCTGGAAAGTCAGAGTCAGCTTGCCTTTGCCTTTAGTCACAAAATCAGTGGCGCGGTACTGATCGCCAAAAGCATGACGACCGATACAAATTGGCTGTGTCCAGTGGGGAACCAGGCGCGGAATATTTTTAATAATAATCGGTTCACGAAAAACCGTTCCATCTAAAATATTTCGGATAGTGCCATTCGGAGACTTCCACATTTGTTTTAGTTTAAATTCTGTGACCCGAGCTTCGTCGGGAGTGATCGTTGCGCACTTGATGCCGACATTATATTTTTTAATCGCTTCAGCCGCATCGATTGTCACTTGATCGTTTGTTTGATCACGATGCTCCATGCCTAAGTCGAAATATTTAATATCAATATCCAAATACGGCAGGATTAATTTTTGTTTAATAAAGGACCAAATAATTCGAGTCATTTCGTCGCCATCAAGTTCAACGACGGGGTTGGCCACTTTAATCTTATTCATTTTTTCTCCATTGCGGAATTGTTCGAAGGTCTTAATTTTTCAAATTAAGTCGGTCGGGTCACGGCCTTATGCAAGGCGATACGAATCTTATTTAGGAAAGGTCTAGACTCCAGGCGATTTTCTCAAGCGCTTCAGTTTCCTCGGCCCAATATCCATAGGTGTTAAATTCGGGAAAAATGCGGGGAAATGAGGGATCTTCCCAGCGCTTTGCAATCCATGAGGCATAAGAAATAATTCGTAAGCCTTGAAGGACAGGAATCCAATCCCACTGGTGGTGGGGAAAATCGCGCAATTCTTCATAGCCTTTTAAGATCAGCTCGCGCTCGCGGCTTTCTTGATCCCGGTCTCCAGAAAATAACATCCAAAAATCTTGCACAGCCGGGCCATTTACAAAGTCATCAAAATCGACCAAAAAAAACTTTTCTTCCGGCGCATTGCCATCGTTATTAGCTGTGACTGATCTGCGCAAGTTGACGTCGCCACCCTGCAAAAGATTTCCGCGGTGGCAGTCACCATGAATACGCAAAAATTCTGAAGGGTCGATCACGTCGGAAAATGTTTCAAGAATTTTAACAGCCGCCGCATTGTAGCGATCCATGGTTTCAGGACTGATCCAATCTTGCAAAAGATCTAGGGCGTCCCAAGCGCCCGGAAAGTTTTCATCCATGGAAACGCGGTGAGGGGCTTTTTTCCGAGCTCCCAAATTATGAACCTGAGCCATTAGATGACCGACTTTAACATAATCATTGTCTAAAAGTTCTTGCGGTAAGCGGCCCCTGATTTTTGGAAAAAAAGCAGTCCACATGCCGTCGCAATCAATCAAAGTTCGCTGATTTTTCAAAATTAATGGGGCGACAGCAGGGATGCCTTCTTTTTTTAAATCATATAAAAATTCGTGCTCATCTAAAATAGCTTCTTTGGACCAACGGTTGGGGCGATAGAATTTAGCAATAACCCTGTTGCCATCTTCGCAGACAATATCAAAAACCCGATTTTCATAAGAATTTAATTGCGAAAACTCTCCGGTCGGATGAAAGCCCGCCTCTTCAGCGCCACTTAAGACTTTATCGGGACTTAAATTAAAAAAACTTGAGACATCAGACATGTCTAGTATTTAGCATTATTCAGTAAGGACGAGAAGATAAAGAATATTGGCTTGAGCCGTATTTCTGCATCAGCCAAACGGACCAAAGTGCTCCTAAATGGCCCACCAAGCCGCCAACCATGATATCGCTAAGAAAATGAGCATGAACCACGACACGTGAAAAAGTTAAAATCGATGCTAATAAATAAATGGACCAAGCCCCTCGTGGCCACAAGAAAGCCAGCATTGTTGCCGAACAAAATAAAACTTGTGTGTGCCCCGAAGGCATCGATTGATAGTAAGAGTCAAAAGTCAGCGGTGAAAAAATATGGGAATCAAAAGCTTCAGAAACATGCGGCCTTTGCCGGCCGACCAAAATTTTAATTAAATTTCCAAGCAAGCCAGAAAAAATTAAAGCCAGAACATAATTAAGGCTCCAGGCTTTTAGCCACTGGCGACGCTTCCACGATGCATAAATAAAAGTTAGAATGGCGACACCAAAGGAATTTTCACCCAAGCCAATATCAGTAATGGCGCGCGCTGCTTTTCGAAATGGCATAAGGTCTTCGTTGTTAAAATAGGTGCTTAAATTCTGATCAATCCAAAAATAAGATAAAAGTGCTAGCCCTAAAATCAGTCCCGCTAGAATAAAACAGTACCTACGCAGGCCGTTCGCAATCATTTCAATGAACTCAGCTGACAGCTTTCGATTTTAGCTTTTGCAATGGCTTGATGGGATAAAGTTTCACAAACCATTTCGCCTGATTTTGAAGCTTGTTTTGAATTTTCAGCCTGCCATTTTAATTTTAAGCTGACTGGATCCAGCACATCAACGGTGTACTGCAGAACATACTGATCATTTGTTTTAAACAAAGAACCAATCGCTTTTTTGTTATTTAGGATTTGCACTTTTTCGCCACAAACTTCTTTTTTATTAGCAATGTAAAAAGGCTTTTGACCTGCGGCCACTGGCCACCAAGTGGCTTTAAATTCATTTTGTCCAAGATCATTTTTTGAAAAAGAAAGTTTGATCGTTCCTTGTTCTTCTTTTTCTCGGATGGCTAGTTTTAAAGTGGCTTTACATGAAAATTCACTATTTAAAAGGGAACCAAGCTTAGTTAACGTAAATTTTTGGGCCTCATTACTAAATCGAAAAACTTCGGCGTTAGGGTCTTGGGTCGTATCCATTCTGTTATCAATGGTGGTTGGAAGTTGAGCTTGCTCCTTCAGTAATTCTTTTTCCAGTTGATCTTGCTCGGCTGCTTTTTGGGCTTCTGTATTTTTGACTGAAACTTCAGCACCTGGATTTTTGCTTCCTGCCTTATCGGCCTTCGTACAACCTATAAAGAAAAGCGGCACCAGCGCCAGGACAAGTATTGTAATGAAATGGGTTTTTAATAGCTTCTGTGTAAGGCCTGGCATTTTTTGCTCCTTCAAGCGAATTCAAGTTATCTTAGTCTGATGTTCGAATTATAAGAAGGCCGGATTTCAAAAATAGGAAAATTTCCATACAATGTGACAAGAATTGTCTCTGAAAAAGTGATTTTTAACGTCCTGTCTGTTGATCTTCTAAACACCCTTGAAAGTCCTACTGTACAGATCTCTGACAATTGTGGGGTTTGGCCAAATCAACTATATTTGTATTCGCAAAGATAAACCGTTTGAAGGAGATTTTATGAAAACATTATTCACACTGGTCCTAACAAGTTCGATCCTGTTAACAGGTTGCGGGCAGGATTCAAAAAGCCATTCGCCCTCTTCGCCAGCTCCTGCGAAGCCGGCATCAGCTGCTGACAAGCTGACGAATCCTTCGGCTGCGGATAAAGATAAAAAAGAAACGGCCGTGCCGATCTTAGAAAAAGTCACTGATACTAATCCTGCTGACAGTTCTGCTGGAAATCCTTCTGACTTCGAAAGAATTCCAAAAGAATTTAGCAATAAAGAAAAAGCTGATAATGCGAAACAAGCGCCAAGCACAGATACAACTCAGAAAACAGCTGAAGAGAAAAAACCTGTCGCAAAAAAAGAAACTGCTAAAAAAGAAACTGTTAAAAAAGAAACTGTTAAAAAGGAAACGGCAGCTCCTGCAGAAACCATCACAAAAGCTGAGCCTACTAAAGTAAAGAAATCTGAGACTGCTAAGAAATCAAAGCCTGTAACATCTGTTTATCATGGTGAGGGCGAAGGACACGAAGCGCCTCCACAAGCTCCACCGCAAACTCAAGAACCACAGCCTCCTGTGCACCAAAATCCTTGTTATGGACCATGTGAAAATATCAAAACTTCGAAAGCAGAATTTCCTGGTTTAGATGTCACTGGTTTAACAATGACACCTGATTTAAGTTACATCACTTTGGTGAACGACGGTTTAATGACAGCGATCAAACGTGAAATGACTCGTGGAAATGGCGATCAAATCCGCGCCAATTCAATGTTGGCTCAGTCTTTAGTGAACGGTCGTGTGTTGATTGATCATTCGAATGCAGATCGTCTAGTCACTTTAAAAGTTTCTGAAAATGGCCAAGTTCAAACTTACAACTTTCGCGTCACTGGTTACACAAATCGATTAAAGCCGATGCGCCTTGTGCCGGTGGGTCCTTATTCTCGCACGACAGGTCATCGCAACTTACAAGCTTCATTAGCTTGTATGGACACATGTGGAAAATGTGAAGTGGCTGTTTTAAAAGTTGAAGCGGCTTCTGGTGGTCCTTTAGCGAAAGCTTATGCCATTTTAAGAACTCCGACGGCAGATTTAAAATTTCGTATGGATCATCCAAACAGTCAAAATCATGATGTGGCTTCAATCCGTAATTTCTTTATCAATTCTGATTTGGGTCGTTCCACTTCAGACCGTGTTGAAAGCGCAAAAGTTGAAACCTTTGAAGTGGCTTATGGTGTTTCAATGGTTCGAACAATCATTATGGGTTTAAACGGCGAGATGTTTTCACAAGTGTCTCCGCTAGTTCATTCAACAAAAGGCGCCTTAAACTTAAAAATGCGTTTAGCTGACCGAAATCCTCAGGATTTGGATGCGGCTGACTTAGAAAACCATTCGACTTATTTATCGGCCAAAGTGGCCCTTGCTAGGCTGGTACAAGTGGATGGAAACGGTTCTTTGATGGTTGATTACATGACGCCGCGCTTGTCTACAAGCCAACCTGGCGAAGGTTTTTATGTTAAATTTAAAGCTCGCCCGATCTCAGTTTTCCCTATGACTGGCGCCCTTTTACGATAAGTTTTTAAGACATACAGCGCCTCGCAGCATTCAAGCTTTGCGAGGCAGGATCATTTTGACCTTAAAGCCGTAGGCACAAGCCTTGCTCTCTCATACCTTCAATCGTGGTTAAACCTTCGGGCAGTGATTTTCGCTGCCTTGCTCCTTGCTCTTAAGCGGAGCAAAAGGTGAACTCTAACGACGATTAAACGGGGACCACTGGGGGGCTCTTTATGATGGCTGAACAGGCAAGTGAGTTTGGAAAAAACCAAAGTGATTTAAATACTTCCAGCATCGGACCTATAGTTTCTGATTATATGGATTACCGCCAGTTTTTAAAAGATTTCTACTCTTTTAAGAAGCATCAAAGTCGCACGCAAATTAGACCTTATAATTACCAAGTTTTTTCTGCCGCAGCCAATATCAAGTCGCCCAATTATCTAAAAATGATCATCGAAGGCCGCAGAAATTTGTCGGACGAAATGATCTTAAAATTCGCCCGGGCTTTAAATTTAGATAAAGCTCTGACCGAAGATTTTAAATTATTAGTGAACTTCACCCAAAGCCCCGAGCCCGCTGAACGAAATGTTTTTTTAAAGCAACTTTCAGAATACCGAGTCAGCCAAAAATTAAAGTCCGGTGAGATCGATAAAAAAACCTGGGATAAAATTCCCAACTGGGTGGCGTGGATCATTTACGCCATGGTCGATCAAGAGGGCGTAAAATTCGATACAAGGTCTATCCGAACCTTACTTAGAGCCAAAGCCACCGAAGATGAAATTGAACAAGCTATTCAAAGCTTGGTCGCATCCGGTGAAATCCTGCGCGACGCTGTGACGGGCGAACTGAAAAAAGCGCAAAGCCTAGAGCAGCCCGAAGAAATTCCTGTAGCCTTAGTCAGAAAGCTGCAAGCCCAGCTGATGTATTTAGGTTTAGAAAGCCTGTACCAAGATTCACCAACCGAGCGCGAGTTTGGAACTTTGACTTTATCTTTAAACAAAGAAGAATTCGAAGAGATCAGATTTAAACTGCGACAAATGCGCAAAGCCTTAAACAAAGATAATTCCATCGCAAGGGCCGCAAAAAAAGGCGAGCGCGTTTATCAGCTCAACCTGCAGCTTTTTCCCGTGACGAATTCAGCGAAAACATTAGAAACTGTAACTCTGAAAGATCTTTTAAGCCGGCATTTACCAGCTGATACAGAAATTAGTGAATAAGCTAATAAATAAAAGAATCTTTAAAAGGGTAAAATGAAAAGTAAGTTTGTTTTATTGTGTTTAGCGATCACGACTTTTCTTGTTCTAGGTTATTTCTATAAACAACATTACTATCCCTCGGGCGCTGATGCTCTGACGCCAGATATGGCCGCAGCAAAAGCCAAAGCTTGCACGGAAGCGTTCGAAAAAATGGAAGCGCGTCCCAGTTGTGAAGGAAAGCTTCTATATTTCCAAAGTCACTGGGATGAATGCAACGATCAGAAAGTCAGCTACCGCGAAAATATTTTTTCTTACAGTGATTACTATTTTGAAATCGTTGATTGCTTGGTCGCTGAAGGCAAAGACGTCAAAGCTACAGAAGTTCTTCATCAAATTGAAAAGCTTCCGCCGTGGCACAGATTAGGTCCGACGGATTGTTCGATCCCCGATGAAACAAAAGCCCGCATCGAATCTTTAAGCTTTCCCGGCAATACGTGTTTGAAAGAAGCTGATTTGCAATCTTGGGTTGGAACCAGTCCTGATCTTTCAGGCGATTTACTAAAACAATTAGCGCTTAGGAATCATTCGCTTTCAAGCGGAACATTTAACAGTGATGATATTTGTTTTACTCCTCTGGAAACGATCAGCAAATTCACCAGCCAAAATAAACATCTAGTGGTGGCCGAAGTCGAAGCGACAGATCATGCCGCTAAACACATTCATTTTGTGAATCCCGACACCGGTCGAAAAGCCTTAATTTTACAAATGAGCGAGCAGGGCGGATGCCTGTTTTTGTCGGCGATTTACTCGGTGGACGGCGCCGAATAGCGACAATTTTTTTAGGCGCCTTTTCACTTTCTGCAGGGCATTGCCATTTCTGTTATCATACAAAATACCTGTCTGAAGGTCGAGAAATGCTCGATAAAATGTGGATAACTCTGTGGTTAATGCCTATAAAGTGTGGATATATAAGGGTTTAGGGCCGAAATGCACCTGCATATGTTAAGAACTCGTCAAGACTGACGCAGATGTTTAGCGCCTAAATTAGTGGCATTCCAAGCGTGTTAAGTAGACTTAATTTTTTCTTTTTTCTTGTTCTTTTTTTTAGATAAGTCAGTATGGACAGTTTTCAATTTTCAACCGTGTGGGGGCGACTGGCTTCGACGTGGGTGCTGAAACAGTGGGAGCAAGCCGAGGCGCATGAGGACCTCGTAAAAACGTGCACAATTTAGTTGCTAATAACAACGAACTTCTTGCTGCCTAATTCGTTAGGATAAGCTTGCGATTTTCCTGGGAGCGACTGTGGCCCTTGAAAATTGTCACTTAAGCGGTCTCGGTGTCCGGTTGCTTTCTTCAGGGCCGTACACTTAAAAACTCTGGGGGAGTGGCTATGGGAATTCTGTCGACGGAAGTCCTTAAGCTCTACTAAATACACCGACTAAGCTTGTAGCGCCCATTCGTGGATCACTTGCGGACGGGGGTTCAATTCCCCCCGCCTCCACCATCTACGGAACCTGGAATAGGTTCTAAGTTGTTAATAAGATTCGTTTCTCCCCTCTGGGGGAAGAGTCTTCTGGTTCCGGGGTTCTACAGGGAATCAAATACTTGGAGACCTCAATAGGAGATTGAATGTGAGTAAGGTAAAGACTTTTAGCTTTCTAGCTCACATTCAGAAGCTTAATGAAGTTCTCACAAGTAATAGCCGTCTAGCTGAAGATTATGCGAATCCTTCTGGCATAGGTGATCATCGTGAAGAAGGTTTGATAGAAATACTGCGTTCAAAATTGCCTTCAGATTTTCTCCTCTCAAAAGGAGAAATTGTCGATTCTAGCGGAAATAGGACGTCAGAGTTTGATGTCATAATTCATTTACGCTCCAACACTCCGCAGTTCCTGAGCTTGGCCGATCGAAAAGTCATTCCTTGCGAGGATGTTGTTTGCGTGGGGGAAGTGAAGTCGGTCGGTGAAAAAGAAGGAATGCTAAAGTTTGCCGAAAATGTAAGACGGCTTAATTCTCTCAATCGATATTTTAAGGCAACGGAAGAATATAAAACTATTTCTAAAATATTAGGGTCAGCTAATCCGGATCAGATTTTCTCAAGCCCAATTTCTTGTGATAAAAATGAGCGCGGTGTACCGGGCATCATGGCCTTTTATTTTGCATATGAATCTCCAACTATCGAGACCGTTAAGAAATACTTTGATGGAGTCGCTCTGCCCTCGAATTTGTTTGCTTACTTTGTGCTGAATGCTTTTTCTCTTTTGAATCAGGGCGGCAAGCTTGTTGGAACGGCGGAAAATCTCAAGCCGAATGTACTGTTGATGCTAGTGACATCGCTGCTTCAGTTTACCAAGGATTTAGATTATCGTGGGAAAGTCAGAGCTGACATTGATCGATATTTTGATCACCTGACAGGCGTTTAGTTCATTGAGACTGGATGCAATCAGACCGGGGCGACAACGAGCTATAAAGTGATTTTGGAACTCGTAAGAGGCTAAAAATTACACGTTATACGCCGTTTTACGTCGTTCATATTAACCATGCTTTGACAGACGCCGTGTATCCAAATACTTAGACGGCCAATGGCTTCAAAATCAAAAGTAATTTCTAAGGCAATACGACTGACCTCCAAAGAGGAAGCTCAAATCAATGAGTTCCTTTTGGCCAATCCGTTCTTTGATTTCTCATCTTTGGCTAGGACTGCAATCCTAGGGTTCATTCGACAACCTACTGTTGCAATAACCCCGATTGCTGAAGAAAAGCCTTCGCGAAGGAGGCATGCAGATGTCTGATCATTTAGAAATTAC
>JAYTOY010000038.1:0-18037 GCA_043747555.1 Pseudobdellovibrionaceae bacterium
TTCGTAAGGCAACAACGAACCACTTAAGCCCTTTAAATATCAGAACAATCTTGAGGCGTAAAGCTGCCCTAAGCACACTTAAGTGAGGCAGTTTCTAAATTTTTAAGGAGTTCTCAGTGCAACAGCCTGGGATTGAAACTGCTCATAAATTTTTTCAGCGATTCGAACGCCGTCACAAGCAGCACTTGTGATGCCCCCAGCATAACCAGCCCCTTCGCCCGCAGGAAAAAGACCTTTGTGAGACGTGCTTTCTAGCGTGATATCATCGCGGCAAACTCGGATGGGGCAACTGGTGCGGGATTCAATGCCAAAAAGCTGAGCCTCGGGGTGAATAAAGCCCTTCATTTTTTTCTCGAATTCGTGCAGACCCTCGATCAATTTTTCGCTCATAGAGGAGGGTAGTAATTCGCGCCAATTCACCGGCTTGATGCCAGAGGGACTTGAGTGCGCTCCTAAAGGTTTATTTTTATTTTCTAGAAAACCAACCAGATTTTGCACCGGTAATTCTTTGGTGCCACCATTTTTGAGGATGGCTTGGTAGGATTTTTTTTCTAAATCGCGGCGCAAGTCCATACCGCCAAATTTGGCGTCGCCAAATAAAGTTTGGTGATCAAGACTGACCACTAAGGCGGCATTGGCATAGGGCGAGTTCCGATGGTAATTACTCATGCCGTTACAAACGACGCCGTCAGCTTCCGTGCCGCTAGATAAGACGTAGCCTCCAGGACACATGCAAAAACTGTAAACTCCGACTCCGGATTTGTCGTCATGATGGGTGATCTTATAATTTGCAGATCCCAACTTAGGATGGTCAGCATGGTCGCGGTACTGAATCTGATTAATTAATTTTTGCGGATGTTCCACGCGAAGACCCATGGCAAAAGATTTTCCCTCTAAGTCAACGCCTTGGTCTTTCAAGTGATAAATCATATCTTCTGCCGAATGACCTGTTGCTAACACAACAAAAGAAGAATTAAAAATCACACCGTGTTCGGTTTTGACACCGATGATTTCTTGATTCTGAAAAATCATCTCAGTCACTTGCGTATTGAAATGAATTTGACAGCCATTTTCTAATAAAAAGTTTCGAAGTTTTGGAATCACGCGCCGAATGCGATCCGACCCGACATGTGGATTGGCAAGATACTCAATTTCTTTGGGCGCGCCGAATTGCACCAGTCGATTTAAAACATAAGGAATGTGGTCAGATTTGATTCGCGTGATTAATTTTCCATCAGAATAAAGTCCTGCGCCACCTTCACCGTAGCAAACATTATTGCGCGGATCCAATTCGCCGTAACGCCAAAATTTATTGATCCCCTTAATGCGCTCTTCACTGGCAGAGCCCCGCTCGAATAAGTGGCAAGGAATACCGCGCTCGACGAGTCTGAGGGCAGCAAAAAGACCCGCGGGTCCTGAGCCTACGATCAGAGGCAAATCCTTTCCGCTGGGATTAACACGTTCTAAATCAAAGCTCGGTTCTTTGAGAACTTCGCCGGCTTCAGCAACCTCAAGTGTATAGACAAAATGGGGATTGTGCCTTGATCTAGCATCTACGCTTTGTCGCAAAATCCGGTAGGGCCCGTGATCTGGGCTTAACCATTGCAGCTTTTCGGCCAGCTCTTCATCCAAGCCGACAGGAACGTTATTAAGGATTTTTGACATGCCCCAAAGATAACACAGTCCAAAAAAAAGTGACAGTTGATATGAAGAAAGTCATGATACTGCCATGCTTTGGATTTTAACTTTTTTACCGCGAAAATGGCTCAGTCGCTTTATTGGCTTTTTGATGCACGTAAGGCTTCCGCCACCCGTGGCAAAGCTTTCCATCGAAACCTTTGCCAGCCTCTATAATATTAAAATCGGCGAGGCTGAAAAACCAGTTGAGCAATACACCTCGATTGGAAATTTTTTTTCACGCCGGCTTAAAATTGGAGCCAGACCCATCTCTTCAGCGTGGGCCATCCACCCCAGCGATAGTGAAATATTACAGTCAGGTCCGATCACCGAAGGCACTTTAATCCAAGCCAAAGGCCGATCTTTTGATGTTGTTGGTCTTACAGAAGACCCCGAGGCGAGCGAAAAATACAAGGATGGATATTTTATAACTTATTATTTATGCCCCACAGACTATCACCGAGTTCATTCGCCAGTGGGGGGCTTTATTAAATCCGTGATGTATCGTAACGGTGATTTGTGGCCTGTTAATAAGAACAGTGTTTCAATGATAAAGAACCTATATATTCAAAACG
Organism: Pseudobdellovibrionaceae bacterium; assembly: GCA_043747555.1. Lineage (GTDB taxonomy): Bacteria > Bdellovibrionota > Bdellovibrionia > Bdellovibrionales > Bdellovibrionaceae > JAYWDA01. The sequence goes on from JAYTOY010000038.1 coordinate 2,253, forward strand.
AACGCTTGATGGCTGAAATTGCTACTGAACATGGCCCCGTTGGTGTTGTTATGGTCGGTGCGACCAATGTTGGTTCAATGACTTTGGCATTTGATAGAAAAGCGCGCACCAATCGATTTGAAAAATCAAAGCGGCGTATCTATCCTGTGCCCCTTGAGATTCAAAAAGGTGATGAATTTGGAACTTTTCATATGGGCAGTACAGTAATCGTTCTTTACAGCAAAGAATTTCGTAAAAAGTTTGAGTCTCAGTTTTCACTGTCCAAAAAAGTTAAAGTGGGGCAGCCGCTAACTCAAGAGCTGGAAAAGAGCATTCCGTCGTCGAAGTCTCTTGAACACTGACACGAGTCAGTTCGGGCAATGGATTTTTAAGTTTTTTATAAAGCCATAAAGCCAAGTTTTCGCTGGTCGGATTTTCTAACCCGATCACCTGATTTAAAGTCTGATGATCCAGCATAAGAAGAAAAGGTTTCACTGTTTTTTCGATCTCGTGGTAATCCCGAACCCATCCTAATTGAGGATGCAAAGGACCCTGTAAGGTCAGAATCAGTTTAAAGCTGTGCCCATGCATCCGAGAACAAGGGTGTTCTGGCGGCAGATGAGGCAAGAATCGCGAGGATTCAATCTGAAATTGCTGTTTCAATTCAAAGTTCATGGTAGGACGATTAGCACAGGAAACCACAGAATGTCACGAACCACGTTGCACCTATCTAAAGAGAACTTTAAATTTTCAGCAGCTCATTTTCTTATTTTTGATGCTCAGTCGGCAGAAAGGCTGCACGGCCACAACTATAAAGTCCGTGTAAAAATTAAATTTAAAAACGAACTGAACGAAAGCCCCGAAGGTTATTTTGTTGATTTCAATGTCTTTAAAAAGGCCATCGTACAAACCTTAAAGCTTTGGGATGAAATGGTCTTATTGCCAGCCTTGCATCCAGACATGAAATTTTTAGAAGAAGGACCTTCTTTAAAAGTTTGGTTTCGTGATCGCCATTACGTTTTTCCAAAAAACGAAGTCGTGCGGTTACCGATTATGAATACCAGCAGTGAATTCTTTTCAAGCCTGATTGCAGAAACTTTGATGCTGGAATTTAAAAAATATGACGTGTCAGCGCTGGAAGTTTTTGTGGAAGAAACTCCAGGGCAAGGGGCTTCTACAAAAATTAAGGCCGAGAACTGAGCTGACCAAACTGCACTTCGCGGTGCGAAAGCTCCTTCACAAGATGGTAGGACCAGAAGCAAATTCTTTTACTAGCCAACCAATCAAATATTTTTTCTTGGACATTCTGTGGTGAAGCGTCGCAAGAGATATCTGCAAAATCATTAAAATTTGAAACCTTATCCACTCGCCAAGAAAAAGGCGTGCTGTCGGGACTGAGCAAAGAGCGATTTTCACTTTGGGCCGCATAACTGATCGTGCCGATCATCAGTTGGTAAAGACCGCGACTGATATTATTGCGAGCCTTTGCAATCAGCACAGGATCTTCAAGCTTTACAACAAAAGAATCACTGCGCTGTTCATTGGATAATAAAAAGTAAACTGCCCCCGGATCGATCGGGATTTGAACAGGAGCTTGAGGAAGCTCTTTTAAAGGCTTCATGGCCCCTGCTTCATTTTCCTGGATCACAGCAGAAATTCGGCCCTCTGCGACGACCTCAAGCTTTGCACCGGCTGCCCAAAATTTAAAATCCGTCGTCTTTAAATGCGAAGAAAGTTGCACGGTCTGAGTGGCAAGAAGCTTATTTTTAGAAGACAAAAAACGTAACATAACAGTTTGAGGTTGAGGGTTTAGATTCTGAATGTAACCTTTGTAGGCTAAGCCTCGGCGAATCGGCCACAAGCGTGAAGGTGAAACTCGTGGCGTCCAAGGAACAACCTCAGAGCCACAGCGAGTGGTCGCAAGGACTTTCGGGCTTAAAGTTTTTATCGAGTAATCATAGGCGGGCAGATCTTCGCGAGTCAGTGTTTTAACTTCGAATTTTTCTAAGAGCCAGTGAGCTTCTTCAAAGCCTTTTTCACCATAATACTGAAACCATAAATTCTGTGGTTCTGCCGATAAATTTTCAATCACCAGAAGGCCATTGTCACAAATTTTAGGGGCATGCAGAGCCTGACCCAGGGCTGGGTGAGTAAGAAAGAAAGCCATCATAAGTGGGACAAAGGCCAAGTTTTTCACACAAACTAGATCGGACCTTGGTTTAAATACTTTACTAAGGTCTGCCGATTCTAGACCCAGGTCGGGTCGAGGCTTTTTGGGGAACCCTGGATTATCAACTTACTTTCATTAGCTTTGCTGGCAGAAGCGCCCTTGTGGATTTAATGCCGTTTAAGTCCTCGGTATGGCATAGATAGAGTGTGAAACTCCTAGAAATTAAAAAGCAGAAAAAAATTCGTGAAGTCACGGTGACCGGTTTTGAAGGCCCCGAATTGGTGATTGAGCGGCTGCACGAAATGGGTTTTCATAAAGGCTGCGTGCTTCATATTTTAGGCGTCGCCCCATTTAAAGGACCCTTGCTGATTGAATTTAACACCACCGTCCTGGCACTTCGAGATGAGGAAAGCCAATGTCTGCTGATTCAGATTTAAACTTACCTTCAAATCATTTGCCGAAAACATTTGCGCTAGTGGGAGCTCCTAATTCTGGCAAAACCACGCTGTACAATTGGTTGACGGGCTCAAAGTTTAAAACAGTTAATTATCCTGGAGCCACCGTCGAATACTCGGTCGGTCAGGTAGCGCCCCACTGGCAGGCCGAAGCTCAGATGGTCGATACGCCTGGAGTGTACAGTCTTCATCCAAAAAGTGCGGATGAGGTCGTAACCTTAAAAGTTTTATACAATAACCCCAAAGTCGGCCGCATTCACGGCGTGATCGTGGTTGTGGACGGGACGCAATTAGGTCGGCATTTGTTGCTGGCTGAACAAATTAAAGAAACCGGTTTTCCGATGGTGCTGGCCGTGACCATGTCCGATATTTTAAAAAAAGAAAATATTGAAATTGATAAAGAGTATTTGGCCAAGCGCTTTAAGTGCAAAGTCGTTGCCGTTGACGGATTGTTAGGTGGTGGAATTCAAAAGTTAGTCGACACTTGCCATCAACTACCGCTGGACCAATGCGGAAATAAACCCGACATTTGGAATTTAGAGCTGCAAGAAAAAAAACAATCTGAAATTGAAAAGGTCGCAAAAATAGCCTTAAAAAATGATCCAGGCTTAATTTCAAAAATGCGCAATGTTAGCTTAACCACAAGAAAAATCGATGCCGTTCTAATGCATCCAATCTTTGGGCTCATGGCATTTATAATGATTATGACTTTGCTATTTTCTAGTATTTTCTGGCTGGCAGCACCATTTATGGAAGCCATCGACCATAGCTTTAGCTTTTTAGCTGAACAAGGAACCGTTTTATTAGGTGAAAATATTTTTAGTGATTTTATCAGCCAGGGCTTGATCACAGGTGTAGGTGCTGTCTTAGTCTTTGTCCCGCAAATATTTATCTTATTTCTTGGTATCAGCCTGCTTGAAAGCTCGGGCTACTTAGCTCGGGCTGCGACTATTATCGATAAGCCATTTTCAAAACTAGGGATGAGTGGGCGAAGTTTTGTTCCTGTTTTGTCAGGCTTTGCCTGCGCGGTGCCGGCTATTATTGCCAGTCGAAATATTCCCTCGACCAGAGATCGCTGGATCACAAATTTTATTATCCCTTTAATGACTTGTTCTGCAAGACTTCCGGTTTATGCGCTTTTATTAGCATTTCTTTTTAAGAACGAATCAGCGTGGAAACCAGGTCTTGTCCTTGCTTTAATTTATATTTTGTCCGTCGTGATCGGGGCACTGGCTGCAGGGATTTTAAATAAAATTTTACCCCAAAAAGAACTTTCTTTTTTTATGATGGAGCTACCGCTGTATCGTCGCCCCCGGGTTCCGGTGATTTTGCGCCAAGCCCTGACTAGGACGTACTCGTATATAAAAAGAGCGGGACCGGTTATTTTAGTTTTATCAGTTCTTGTTTGGGGCGCTTCTAATTTTCCAAATTATGATATCAAGGATCCAGCCCAAAAGCTCGAGCAAAGCTACTTGGGGAAAGTCGGCCATGTCCTTGAACCTGTTTTTCGGCCAATGGGATCTGATTGGCGTGTTGGAATAGGTTTAATCAGTGCATTTACAGCCCGTGAAGTTTTTGTGTCGTCTTTAGCCATCGTTTTTAACGTGACTGATAACAACGAAGAAACTCAGCAGAATTCATTGCTTGAAAATATGCGCACCGCTACTTTTGCTGACGGAGGAAAAGTTTTTACGGGAGCCTCGATCATGGCTCTGATTTTATTTTTTATGATCGCCCTGCAGTGCATGTCGACGGTGGCGATTTCGATCAAAGAAAATAACTCGATGAAGTACGCGATTTCGCAATTGATTATTTTTAACGTTGTTGCTTACGTGCTGGCGGTGGGTTTATTCCAAATCCTAAAAAATTTCGCAAGCTAGTGTCTATTTTTTTCGAGTCAAGTAGAAATACTTTCGGTACCAAGGTTGAACTTTTCGCCATAATTTAAAACCCTGATCTTGTGGAAAAATTGGTGTGCGGAAAATCGAAGTCAGGGGTTGGCTTAAATGAAAGCCGCCTTGATCTGTATTGATAATATAATTATAGCCCGAGCTAAAGGCGGCCTCGGCCAAATCGTCAGTTCTTAAGCCGTAGGTGAACGCGTAGCTTATAACGGGTGAGCCGAATTCTTTTTCAAGCAAGGTCTTTGATTCGCTCAGCTGGCGAAGCGCTTCTTTTTCTAACATTTTTGTTAAAGGTTTGTGCTCGATTCCATGCGAGCCAATCTCAAAATATCCTGAAGAAAAAAGAGCTTTTCGCTCTTCAGGTTTCATCAAGTCTTGCATTGGGATTTCGCCTTCATCCCAATGATTATTTTTAAGTTGATTTTGCGCCAGCAAATAAATAACAGCCTTCATTTGGTATTTTTTTAAAATCGGGAGGGCTTCCGTTAAATTATTTGTATAGCCATCATCGAAGGTAATCATTAATGGCTTGCGCGGAAATTGCGACCAATTTTTTTTGCCAGAGGTGAAATCTTCCAAATCTTGAAACTGCAGAGTTTGATAACCCCATTTTTTATAAGCTTTTAGTTGTTGATCAAAGCGTTCTGTCGTTACAAAAATCTTATGGCGAGTTTCAATCTCGGTGGGCGTGATCATATGGTACATAAGAATTGGGATTGATTTCGGATATTTTTTGAATAAAAGTGCGGCTTTATAAATATTTTCAATTCTTTTTGCCGACGACGCGAAATTAAAAGTCCGCTCTGCCGAATTTTGTAAATGATGATCTGCTGATTTTGCACCGGTTGGACCTTGCAGAAATTCAGTCAGTTTTTTGATCAGCTCATCGGCCTGAAAGGGCACCAAAGTTTTTGAAGTGCCAATATCCCCAAAGTTGGATTCAGAAGTTTTAGAAAAATTAGATTCAGTCACTAGTCCTAAGCTACTATTTTCGCCAATCGCCCAAACTGGGACGCCTTGTAAAAGCGCACTGATCGCAACCCTTCCAGCCCCAAAAATCAAACGGTAATTGGGCAGAACTTGATCCAAGTTGGTAGCCTCTTTTGAAGTTAAACATCCTGGAAATTTATCATTTAATTCTTCGATCTTTTTTAAGGCTTCAGACCCCAAGGTTGAAACAGGGCCGCCCAAGAGATGAATCTTCAAATCAGGAAATCTTTCTAGAATTTTTGGAAAGACCTCGTGGATCAATCGTTTTGTTTGATCCCCTTTAGGGCCTGATGTGCGCCCAACAATGGCAATACCTTGAAAGTGAGGATCTAGGGCCACCGTCGCCAATGGAGGTGCGATGTGAACTGGATTTCCAATGACGGTGATAGACTCTGACCTGAGATCAAAGTCATCTTGCAAATGAGTCTTAATATTTTTGCAAACCGCAATGATATGCCGACCGTAAAGGTTAAATATCTTTTTTGACCACGAAAAATGTTGCCGACCATGAACTGTCGAAACCAAAGCCGCCCGAGAAAACAGACAGACCCAAAACCCAACCCGCACAGCTGCGCGCGAGTGGGCATGTAAAATATCAATCTGATGTTCCACAATAAAGTGCCTTAGAAAGATAAAATTCGAAAGGCGATTGAAAAATCCCTTTGGGTGGATCGCTCGCTTTGTAAAAGGCAAGTTTGTTGCCACGTTCAGGGTGTCTGAGATCAGGTGGACTTGATGGCCTTCCTCAGATAACCACTGTCCTAATTGCACGGCGTGGACCTCGGCGCCCGTGATTTCAGTCTGTGATAATAACATTAAAACCTTCATAGACTTTCCTTATACCGTGAAGAAATTCCAAGTGCCAGAACAGAGTAGATATGGAGCAGGCTTAATGTTAGATTCTGGCCCTGAAGCAGCCCCTTTTTGGAGGATCTCGTGGATTTTTTCCTTGGTTTTAATTTGCACCCCGAAATTGCTCAAAGTTTAGATTTGCTGGGCTTTACGCAACCGACACCCATTCAATCCGACGCCATTCCCGTCGCCTTAAAAGGCTCTGATCTGATTGGCGGAGCCCAAACCGGCAGTGGTAAAACGGTGGCTTTTTCGATTCCCATTTTACAAAGAATACTGACTCAGCCTGAGGCCGTGGCATTAATCCTTGTTCCTACCCGGGAGCTGGCCGAACAAGTCAGTGAAGTTTTAAAAGATCTCACTAAATTCAGTCCTCAAATTTTGGTGGCCAATTTGATCGGCGGCTTGTCCATGCGTCCGCAAGTGCAACTTCTCACGCGAAAACCGCAGGTGATTGTCGCAACACCAGGTCGTATGATGGATCATTTGCGCCGTAAAAACGTCAAGCTCGCGAAATTAGAAGTGTTAGTTTTAGACGAAGCTGACCGTATGTTGGATATGGGATTTGCGGATCAATTAAATGAAATCCTGACTTATCTTCCAGAAAAAAGACAAACCATGCTTTTTTCGGCCACCTTACCTAAGCATATCATCGACCTTTCAAAAAAATATTTAACAGATCCTGTCCGAGTGCAAGTGGCGTCCACTCAAGAAACTAGGCCACAGATTGAACAACAATCTGTGCAAGTTCCTAACGCTCGAAAAAATGAAACTTTGCTTGAACAAATTGGCTCTCGTGAAGGCTCGATCTTAGTTTTTGCAAGGACACAGATTCGAACAGCACGAATCACGAAATATTTAAAAGAGTACGGTTTTCACTGCGCCACCATTCATGGTGGCCGCACGCAAGCCCAGCGTAAAGAAGCTCTAGACCGCTTCCGTGCGGGATCGGTGCGAGTCCTTATTGCCACAGACATCGCAGCCAGAGGCCTTGATATTTCCCATGTGGCACATGTCATAAATTACGATTTACCGCAGGATCCAGCCGACTACGTCCATCGTATCGGACGCACGGCAAGAGCAGGAAGGTCCGGAATGGCGATGTCTTTTGTGACTCCCGAAGAGGTTAAAGTATGGCAAAGAATTTCGCGTCAGTATCAAACTTTTAAACCTCGTGAAGCGGGAAAACTGAATGGCTAAAGATCTTTTGGATTTACATGGATTTAAAGCCGATCAAGTGGAAGATGCGATCGATCGTTTTCTTGTGCAAATTTCCAATTCAAATTTGAAAAAAGCCCGCATCATGACAGGTAAGGGCACGGGGACAGTCAAAGCGATCGCGATAAAGTATCTTAAATTAGCGGGCTATCAGTGGTCTTACGAAAAATTAGCAAATGGTAAAAATAATGAAGGTTGCCTCGTCCTGTTTCTTGAGTAGACAATCACAGGACATGACCTACCAAGATTTATTGATTCACCATCCGCGCCTTACGAAATCTTTTAAAAAATTTATTTTGGATTATGAGTCGACTTTGTCAGTATCGCAATTTGAAGACTTTGTGGGGTCTTTGCACGACGCCCTTATTGAGGCCATGATAGACCTGCAGAAACTAGATCGTGGTATTTTACGAGCTCGAAAGCTTCATGAAATGGTCGATCAAGAAATATCACAGACGCATCATATTCCTGCCAGTTGTCAGAAAGGCTGCTCGGCCTGCTGTCATATCGAAGTTGAAATAACATCTTATGAAGCAGAAATTCTAGCTGAGCTTGTAAAAAAAGGCCATGTTTTAAATCCAGACCGGTGGGCGGAGCAAAGCGCGCGGACCAACGGTGACCCAAAATGGAAAAAAGGCAGCCATGATCCATCGAATCAATGTCTATTCCTTAGTTCCCATGGAGAATGCAGTATTTACTTTCACAGACCTGTCATGTGTCGACGACACTCAGTCACTTCGCCAGCTCAGTTATGTAAAACACTAGATGCGCCCATCACACTTAGATATTTCCCACGGGTTGATTTGCTAATCAGTGCCGCTAACGAGGATGAAGGTTTAGAAATTGGTCCCTTAGCAAAAATGCTAATGAAAAAAATGTTTATAGAAACTTAGGGTGCTTGTAAGTTTACCTTGATAAGGTTTAAAAATGAGTGAGACATTAAAATAACGAATCAAATCTTGAAACTTTTCTAAAAATCTTGATAGTTACCTGATGAGCCAAGTCGAAGAAATCAAAGATGACATTATAAAAAAATTTGGATTCTTTCCTCCTTTTTTCGAGCCGGCACTTCAGTTGCCTGGAATTTTAGAAGACCTTTGGAAGCAGACAAACGAATTACTTATCCAAAATCCCATCCCGACATTGTTTAAAGAAAAACTTGCGGCCTTGTTAGGTAGGTATTGCTCCGTGCCATATTGCTTGGTTGTCCATAGCTCAAGCTTAATGCCCTTAGGAATGACGGCATCTGATGTTTTTGATTTATTGCAAATGCCGGCTCTATCTTACGATGAAATCGTCGAGCAAACAAAATGCGATGGAATCGGATTCTCGAAGGAATGGCCTTCTTCTGGATCGATTCTGGAAGAATGCATTTTGTATTGTAGCGTCGCTATTTTTTTAAATCGTGAACCCGAACGATTTTATGAAAAGCTTCAACATCTTTTGTCCCATGAAAATTACAAGTATTTGGTACAGTTATTAGAATATAATAAAACGTGTCTGGATTGGGCCGAAGCTCATCCAGAAATTTCCTACCTCCAGGATAAAAGGTACCAACAGCATTTTAAGGAATTGATTGCAGATGATCAGGCTTTGGCTTCTTTTTTTGAAACCTATTGGTCAAAGACCAGTGGATATATAAAACGACCTTTATTTTTGTTGGCACAAGAGAATAAAAGACTGCTTGAAAGACAAAGTCAGCTTCGTAAGCAATCTGAGAAAGCGCGTCAGGAGTTAAAAAATCTTATAATGCAATCGCCAATTCCCATCTTACTTTTGGAAGGGTCTGACCTTATTTTGACGCTGGTCAATCCCTCTTTTAAAAAGTTGTTTAATATTAAAACTAAAATTCTTGGAAAGGCCTCCCGAAATATTTTCTCTGATTGGAACATCGAAAATTTTTTTAATCAAATTGAGGAGGTTATGCGGACAGGGATGGATTTCTCACAAAAAGGAATCCCTTTTTGTTTCAAAGAAAAATTTGACCAAGAGCCTGCGTTATTGATCGATGCTCATTGTACGGCCTTTTATGCCATTGATGGGAGAATTAAAGGAGTTCTTTGTTTTCTGCAGGATGTAACCTTAGAGATGCAAGCTTCAAGAAAACTGGCGGCTAGCGAAAGGCACTTTCAAGGTTTAATCAGGTCGATTCCGCAGATTGTGTTTGTTTTAAATAAGTTGGGTCAGATCACCTATGTGAATCAAAAAGCTTCAGATTACACAGGCCTGCCGATATCCCAAATAACCACGGAAAATTGGTTAAAAAATATTCACCCGGAAGACCAAGATCAAGTTCTGCAAGAATTTGAAACCAGCATTAAAACCCAAACTGAGTTTCAAGCTGAGTACAGGTTTCGTCGAATTGATGGTCAATATCTCTGGTACTTGTGCCGCGCTTTACCTATTCAAGAGAGCGGGTATGAGCTTGAATTTTTTGGCACGATGACAGACGTTGATATTTACAAAAAATTAACCGACGAACTGGAAGCTTCGCGGGCAGCTGCTGAAAATTCAAATCAGACGAAGAGTGCGTTTCTCGCTAATATGAGTCATGAATTAAGAACTCCTTTAGGTGCAATCCAGGGTTTTGCCGACTTGATGAAAGATCCTCAGCTGGAATCGTCCGAACGATTAAAATATTTAGATATTATTTCTCGGAATGTAAAATCTTTGACTCATATTATCGACGATATTTTGGATCTTTCAAAGGTTGAAGCGGGGAAGCTTAAGGTTGAAAAAGTTGCCTTTGAGCCTCTTTTAGTTTTTGAAGAGGTCACTCATCTGTTCTCAGAAACTGTGAAAGCTAAGAAAATCTTTCTTGAGATCCAGTATGAGTCTAATATTCCAAAACAGATTATTTCTGATCCAGCGCGGATTCGGCAGATTTTAACAAATATTGTCGGAAACGCTGTTAAGTTTACGGAAAAAGGCGGCATCAAAATTGTTGTTAAAACAAAAGATTGTTTGAAAGACTCTGTTGAATTTCAAGTCTCAGTGATTGATACCGGACCTGGCTTTCCTGAATCACAAGCTAAAAAATTGTTTCAGCCTTTTGTTCAAGTGGATACAAGCACAACTCGAAAATTTGGAGGAACAGGGTTAGGCCTTGTTTTAGCTCAAAAAATGGCAAAGGCGCTTGATGGGGATGTTCGGATTATTACTTGTGAAAGCAATAAAGGCTGCCACTTTGTGATCACTTTCAAAGCGTTGAGGGCGTCCCCAGATCTTATCAGCAAAGATTCAGTGATTGAGTCGCCCTTGCTTCAAGGTACTGAATCACTTTGTGGGATGAGCATTCTAGTCGTTGAGGATTCAAAAGATAATCAAACTTTAATTCACAGAGTATTAACAAAAAGGGGAGCTTTGGTTGAATTTGCTTCCGATGGGGAAGAGGGAGTTTTAAAAGCGCTCCATCATTTTTATCATGTTGTCTTGATGGACATTCAAATGCCAAAACTTGATGGGTATGGAGCTACAAAAAAATTACGAAAGGCCGGTTACAAGCAGCCCATCATTGCATTAACGGCCCATGCGATGGAGGAAGAGCGCTTAAAAACAAAAGAAGTTGGCTGTAATGGACATATCACAAAGCCGTTAGACATCCCGCTTTTGATTTCGACATTGTCGAGCTTTAGAACCTAGCCGGTGAGCCTTGAACTCTAAATTCAAAAATCTAAAAGCGCAGCCTTTTGTCGAGGCTATTCTTTCCTAGATCATATTGAAATACTTTGAAATATGATCTTTCATCAGCGTAAATCTTATCTCAACAATGAGCGAGGATAAAGCGATGGAATTTTTAATATTTCTGGGTGTCTTACTTTTAGCTTTAGTCATGGCAGTTTCAATTTATAATAAGCTTGTTTCATCGCGCAATATTGTTAAAAATTCCTTTTCGCAAATTGATGTTCAATTGAAACGTCGCTACGACCTGATTCCAAATCTAGTTGAAACTGCAAAAGGTTTTCTTAAACACGAAAAAGAAACATTCTAAAATGTTACTAAAGCAAGGAACCAAGCGATGGGAGCGGCATCAGCTGTGATGGCCAATGCCACGAATCCTGAAGCAATGAAAGCATTGATCGGAGCCGAATCGAATTTAGGTTCAGCCCTTTCAAAATTGATGGTGGTGGCGGAAGCCTACCCGGATTTAAAAGGCCAAGCGGTTATGACTCAAATGATGGAAGAGCTGACTTCCACTGAAAATAAAATCTCTTTTTCTAGACAGCGAGAATTTCTAGCCGATGCGTCCAGTGCTCAGTTCACCAGAAATCCTGAAAGTTTAGCATCCGCTTTAGCTAAAATTCATAAGGGGCCTGGATCTGAACTAGAATCCAATTGTAAACATGAAATGTCGCATTTTTTCTTTGCTCAGGGTGTTTCAGGCTTTTGGAGTCGGCTCTTTGCAACCCATCCGCCGATTGTGGAACGCATCCGAGAGCTTGCACCCGATTTTAAACTAGAACATTTTGAGATGGAGAAAAGTCCAGTATCTGATTCGTCGAATTCTTTAGGCGCGATGGGTTTTGCTCCGCAAGATCTAACCTCTGAAACCATAAATGAAATTTCAAATCATCAGATATCCTCTGTGGCTAGCGGCAAGGCCCATCTTTTTGCCGTTCTTTTATCGCAGCAGGGTGCCGCCACCCAAGATCAAATTTTAAGTCATTTAGAGCAGAGTGAGCTGTCCCAGAAAGCCGAGATTGAGGCTTTGATGGGTGATTTAAAATTAAACAAAGAAAATAAATTTAATACTTTTAAATTGGCCTTAGGTTATTTAAAAAACAGCTCTGCTAATGAAAAGACAGAGTTTTTAAATTCGATGAAAGGTCTTTTTGAATTCGATCAAGTTGTTGATTTTAAAGAGGGCTTATTTTATTTAATCGCGCACTCGACTTTAACTGATTCACCTTATAAAATTCTCGGCCTAGCTCCACCTCTATCTCGTCCAAATGCTCCGCCAGTAAGGGATCCTCGAAAAATTGAAGGTGTTTTAAGGCGTTGGGTTCCTTGGATATTAAGTGAAGCCACAGAAGAAAAGAAAGCCGCTATTAAGAACTTGGCGATAGCGCAGCTGGGGGTGTTTTTGTCTTTTGATCAAGTTCCCCGGGCTTTTTCTTGGATTGAATTAGAGCAAGATATGAAATTACTTTCCCGCTTGGACCCGGCCTCGATGGAAGATGATTTTCTACTCCTCTCCTGGGTGATTCATGTTCCAGTCAGTTTTTTTCGCCAGCCCCATGTCTAGTAATCGGCAACTCGACTTTAGAGATTATTTAAAATTCGTCATAATTGCCTTACGGGGTGTTTGTGACGAAATTGTCTATTTTAATTCTCTCGCTGTTTCTTTTACAATCTTGCCAACAACAAGATATTAACCAGCACGATATTGATAAAGCCCCTCACTCGGATGACCTGCAAGACGATTTTGAATCAGACCCTATCCTGGAAGAAAATAAGGGTTGTATCCAAGCTACTGCAGATCAGCGTTCATATGTTGATTCGGGGACATTAAAACTGAATCAATTTTTAAGCCTTTGTTATCAAGAGACGGGATCTAAGAAATGGTGCGACCAAGTGGCCAGACCAAATCCAGACAGTTCAAGGACCTTCGATTGTACTTATTCGCCCTCGCAAACCCACGTCTTGATTCATCCCAATGAAAGCACATGGGTGCACGCCATTGGAGCTGTTAAGCTTGTTCAAGCGCTTGAACAAAAAAATATAAAAGTCGAAACAATTTATAATTGGTGGAGGCCAGAGCCCTATAATAAAAATGTCGGTGGTGCGGCCGGCAGACATCCATTTGGCACGTCAGTGGACGTCAGATTCCTGAATAAGTCAGAGCAGAATAAAGCCCACAGCGCCCTTTGTGCCTTCAGAAAACAAGGCCACCTTCGCGCCTTAGGTTATTACTCAGGAACTGGTTTGCATTTTGGAATGGGTGACAAGACCGCCAACACTTGGGGTAAGGCTTGTCCCAAGTAATCCATTAATGAACTGTCACTCAGCCAAAGGTTCTCCTCTGATCTAAGCCTTCGCCAGTTCCTATAATATAGGCACTTAGAACTTTACTGCCACATGTGGCACTGATTCCAAGGCCGCGTGTGATTCTGACTAGATTTCACGGCGCCTTAGGTCCGCACTACAAATACAGAAAACAAATTGTCCCTGCAAAAAAAGAATTCCTTCGTTTGAAATCCTTTAGGCTGAGGATCGCCGGGTGTCTAGATATCACTCGGTTGTTAGGTGGAGATACTCTCGATAATTTTCAGGCCCCAAAAGGTGGGACATCCAATGAATATGTTGGCGGTTTAAAGAATTTTTGTAAGCCAATGCTTTTTGTGAACCATCTCGCTCTAACTGCGAGATTTTTTGTATTTGGCTTAAGTATATTTCTCTTCTGTGATGCATGATTTGAATTTGTTCCTCTGAAAGCCCTACTTTAAATTTTAGAAATTCAGTTGCGCGCCTTTCTTGAAACGCTAAATCCTGCATTTCTCGATTGGTATTAAAATTTTCGCCGGACTCTGACCCAGCGTTCGTCGAAGGAGGCAGCCCTCTGAAATAGCGCGGAGCCGCCTTATGAGGACTTCGTGCCGTCGTAACACCTAGGGTGGTCCGCGGCCCTTTCCTGTTCGGTAGAGGCTGAGCAGCGGCAGGTTTTTTTAACGTTCGCGGCAGCAGTGGCGGTTTTGATTGAAGCGAGGCAGGCCGACGGTTCACCTCAAGTTTTACCGCTACTGGAGCCTCCTGATGAGGCGAAGGCCTTAGTCGTAAATAACTCCCTGCTAGAAGAGTGATAAAAATAAATGTGAGTATAAATTGATCTTTAGGCATATGGTTCCATATAGCTAAGGATACAATTGCTAGGCCAGTCGCTAAACCTTTGATTTCAGGGCGAGGGTCCCAGTCTGAGTCGACGAACTTTTAACCTCTTTTGGATATTTCCATTTATATTTGAATTAAACCTCTAGAGTCATTGATTTTTTTGAAGGCTTAAATAATTGTCCAATGATTGGGCACTATCATTATTAATGAACATTTTCACTCCCGAGAGTTTTCATAGAATAATAAGTTTCCACTATATGTCGCTTAAAAAAATGGAATGTCCGTTTAGATAATTTAGAACCAAAGCTAATTTCTTAAACTGGGACTAAGGTGCAAATCTAATTTTTCTCGGAGTTAAATGTGCTAACCTGACGGAAGTTTCAAATCGAGAAGTTTATGTCTCGAAAAATTTCGGGGGAGATCAAATGAAATTAAATGTGTTGATGATACGAGCGTTATTATTATGTTTGGCCTTCGGCGCGCAAACGGCGGGCGCCGATAAAGTAAAAGATAAAATGCCACAGCGGAATAGCCCAGCAATCACCGCCTGCATTGGCGGCATTAAGGCCCAAATCTCGGCCCTTAAAAGGAAAGCCGCCGAAGTCTGCTCAAAGGAAGATGACGATTGTGAAGATTCGGAAAGTGGTTGTCGAGCCGCACCTCCAGAGTGTGTCGTAGTGATGGAACAAATCTCTGCGTTACAAGTTCAACGACAGGCCTGTCTGAAGTTAGCTCCCGTTCCGGCGCCAGCTCCGGTCCCAGTACCAGCTCCGGTCCCAATTCCAGCTCCGACACCTACAAATGCTGACGCCACCTTCTCGTATATTAGTAAGAATATCCTGCAGCCGAAGTGCTTAGGTTGTCATGGAAACTCGGGAGGCTATAGTTTTGCTTCATACACTTCTACGATGAAAGCGGTCAGCGCAAAAAATGCAGCGGGCAGCCTTTTGTATACGTCCACCAATTCTGGCGCGATGCCCACGAGCGGAAAGTTGAGCGCTATGGAACTCAAAGCCATTTATGATTGGATTCAAGCTGGGGCCCTAAACAATTAATTGCGTTTCAACTTTTTATTTCACTGGCGGCTCTACAAACCTTGAGCCGCATTTTTTTAAGAATATACAGCTACGCTATGAAAGCAGATGAATATTTGAAAATATACAAATAGTCACCATAAGCAAAGACAAATTTTAGATCAAAGAATAAAGAACTGAATTCAAAGTAACCAGCACTTTAAGCATCGATTCAATGTCACATGTCTGAGCCGGTCATGATTTGATTTCTCATTTCCAAAGTCACAGGCTTCGCACCGGTTTCGATCTTTGAAATATAACTTAAAGACAAACCGACAAGTTTCGAGGCCGTTGCGAGATCATAGCCTTTTTTAAG
>JAYTOY010000039.1:0-56169 GCA_043747555.1 Pseudobdellovibrionaceae bacterium
CATACGACCGCTGCCATTGCCACCGTTGAAACCGCTGTTTTAGAAATCCCTGCAGAAATTTTTAAGCAACAGTATGAAGGTGCTCCGCAATTTTTAAAAATGGTCATCAAAAGTTTAGCGGATCGAATGAAGCAAGCAATCAGCGAAATCCGCAGCTCAAGAATGGAAAAAGATTCAAGTCCCTGCCCCGATGAAGCGGTTCCCAAAGTTTTTAGCGCGATCTTTTTTGCCGGAAGTCATAAGGGTGAAAAGCAAAAAGATGGCAAGCTTGAGGTCGAATGGTCCGTCATGAAATCCTACGCCCAGCGTGTGCTTGGCGAATCCCCAAAGCGTCTCGAACAAGCCATCAATATCTTAGTAAAACTAAAGCTGGCCGAGCACGTCATGGGAAAATCTCCGGAAGATCCAGAGGGACCGGATGTCCTTCAGCAAGTTATTTTTTACGATATCAGCGTCGTCGAAGCCTTCTTTGAATTCTTCCAATACTATTTTTACAAACCTGGAAAAGGCGACCTGATTAAGTACGATGAATTTTGTGCTAATATTCTAGAGATGTTTATTAAAAGCGCAGAAGGCACGGACGCGGATCGCTTCGGGGTGGTCAGCTTAGATTTTAATAAGGTTCAAGAACAAATCAAAAATGAATCCGGAATTAATTTGAACAACGATCACCTTTTACGCCTAGAACAAAAAGGCATTATGGCCAAACGCCGTAATGTCGAAGGCCAAGGCGTCAAACTAGAATTTGAAATTAAAGAATATAAAAATATTTTCTTCACTTGGAAAATCATTCGTGAAATCGACAAATGGAACGAAAAAGGTTTCGTTGATATGAACGAAAAAGAAGTGAAAAAGAAAAAAAACGAGGGCCCTGTTTGTCCACAGTGTGCGGCGGCGACAATACCTCAGCAGAAGTTCTGTGGGGATTGTGGTGCTAAGCTCGTGGTGGCAGCCTAACGCGTGGGTTTTACAAGCATATGGTTATCTAGTAAGCCATTATTGTGAAACTCCAGTGCAGCTTTAAGCTTATTAAATAAAATAGCTTTTCTATCCATTGGGTCCATCAAAGGCTGAGCTTGAAACACATCTTTTGCGGCAAACATTTGTTCAGATTTTCCCGGCGTCCAATCTAGAAAATAATCTTTTGCAATCAAGAAGTACTTCCCGTCTAAATCAACAGTCGCTGCCTTGTCGCCTGGAACAAACACGGACTGAGTCAGCGGGTTTAGTTCTGGGGTTTGAATTCCTAGGTAGTCCAAGATACTGGCCGGAATATCGATCTGCTGGACAATGCTTTGTGTGTCCAGGCTTGGCCACTTTTGCTCGAGGTGAAAAAACAGAATTGGAATTCGGTATTTTGAAATATCGTTTTTAAAATCTTTTCGAAAGCTCATCTGCGTGTGGTCCGCTGTGATCACAAACAAAGTATTATGATACCATGATTGCTGGGCTGCTTTTTCAAAAAACTTTCTTAAACTATCGTCGGTGTAGGCCACCGCTTTTAAGATTGGTAAAGGGCCCTCTGGAAATTGCTTTTGGTAGGCGTCAGGAATTTTATAAGGCTGGTGACTGCTTAAAGTAAAAATCGTCGAAAAGAAGGGCTGAGGAAAAGATGTCAGTTTTTCGGAAAAAAATTGAAGAAAAGGCTCATCATATATACCCCAAGTGCCATCGTTATCTTTGGGATTAGGATACTCTCTAGCACCAAAATAATTTTCAACTCCCAAACCTTTTGTAAAGGAATCAAAATACATTGTGCCGTTTTGCCCGCCATGAAAAAAACTGGTGTGGTATCCTTTGGACCTTAAAATCTCCGGAAGCTTAATAATTTTATTGCCAGCAAAGGCCGAAGTAATAAAGGGCTCTTCCATCAAAGTTGGAATGCCAGTCAAGATAGCCGGAACCCCCTCGATAGACCTACGCCCGTTGGCCACAGCTTGTGAGAAAAATAAAGACTTTCCTGCCAGGCTATCGAGGAAAGGAGTATATCCTTGATCCCCATTTATTTTTCCCATGTATTCAAGGCCAAAACTTTCAAGGATGATGATCACCACGTTCTGGGGATCCTTCGGTCGTAATCCCTCAATCAAGCTCGGCCCAGGTAAAGCTCCATTTAAATAGCTCAGAAGCTCATTTTCATTTTTAAAAAAGTTCGTCTGCTTTAAGGGCTGGTGGTTAACACTTTTAATCACTGAAAAGGTTGTATTCATTTCCAAGTTATTAAGCCAGCTTGAGGCAAAAATCTGAGCATGAGTGAAGCTCAGCGGCTTCAGCTGCAGGCCACCTCGGATGGATATCACCATGCCTACAACAAATAAAAATCCCCAGGCAAAATGTTTCTTTAAACTAAGCTTTTCTTTTGGTTCCTTTTCACTGGCGTTAAAAATCCAGTATTTCATCAGCCAAGTGACTGCGCTTAAAACCAAAAGAACAAAAATAATAATGGCGCCGTAATCTTTAAAATACCCTCCGCCCTTTCCGCCAACTTCTCGAAAAATAAATAACGTGTTCCAAGAAAACCTGCGTCCTACAAAATTGATCATCTCGATATCGATAAAATTAAGAGCCAAAGCCGGAATTATAAAGATGAAAAAGCTGACAAAAATAAAGCTGTTTAAAGCCCGGCTTGAAACCAAAGGTTTTAAAATTAGAGCCAATAAGACGGCCGGTACTAGAAGAGTGGCTGTCGCCGATAAATCAAACCGCAAACCCTCGAAAAACGCCTGGCCTATATTGCCCACTTTGAAAGTAGAAAACTCGGCCCAGTTCCAAACCAGAAAAGTCAGCCGCGTCAGCGTGTGAAAGAACACGCCGCCCAAGACTAAAACCGCTAGTTTTCGATAGACTGGGGGTATCAACGCCACTTTGTTCAAATTCCATTCTTCAAGGGCCTTTGTCAAAGCCAGAGTTGCACACGGTCACATACTTTGGTAAGCCTATAGGTCCTATGACACCAGAACAAATAAAAGAACGATTGCAAGGCGCTTATCCTGACTCGATGATTGAAGTGGTCGATTTGACCGGCACGCATGATCATTACGAAGTCAGCGTGACCAGTGCTGCTTTTAAGGATTTATCACGAGTTCAACAGCACCAACATGTCATGGGTGTGTTTGGACCAGAACTTAAAACCGGTGAAGTGCATGCTTTATCCATTAAAACAAATTTAAAGGGGTGATTTATGAGTGAAGTGAAACAAAAAATCGAACAGCTTTTGACCGCTAACAAAGTCGTCCTTTTTATGAAGGGCACCCAAAGTTTTCCAATGTGTGGTTTTTCAAGCCGCGCGTGTAATATTTTGCAAGATTTGGGCGTTCAATTTAAAGACATTAATGTTTTAGATGACGAAGAAATTCGCACCGGCATCAAAGAGTATGGTAACTGGCCGACAATTCCGCAGCTATATATTAACAATCAGTTGGTTGGCGGAAGTGACATCATGATGGAAATGTATCAGTCCGGTGAACTGGCAGAAATGCTGAAAAAAGAAAACACATGAAGTGTAATGTGGCCGCTTGGGATCGCGTGATCAGGTTTATATTAGGAGTGATCCTTTTAACCTACGCGGTGGCTGGTGGCCCATTTTGGTCTTGGATTGGATTGTATCTTGTTTTTACAGCCGCCTGGGGCTTTTGTTTTTTCTATGCCTTTCTTAAAATTCGGACTTTGCAATGATTGCAAATCAAGATTTCGAAAAAGTCTTAGGGCCTAAAAAAGTTCGTCTCGACGAAGCTTCCCGCCAGCATTACGGAAAAGATTGGACCACTTACTTTGATATCAAGGCTCAAGCTGTTTTTTTTCCAGAATCCACTGAAGATGTTGTCACGATTGTAAAATGGGCTCGAACTCATAAAGTAGCTCTTGTTCCTTCAGGGGGCCGAACAGGCCTTAGCGGCGCTGCCTGTGCCACTCAAAATGAAGTGATCGTCTCTTTTGAAAAAATGAATCAAATTAAAAATTTCACCGCGATTGATCAAACAGTTGTTTGCGAAGCCGGCGTTGTGACCGAAGCCTTGCAAAATTTTGCGCTGTCGAAAAATCTTTACTACCCCGTCGACTTTGCGGCGCGTGGGTCTTCTCAATTGGGTGGAAATGTTGCGACCAACGCTGGCGGCATTAAAGTCGTTCGCTACGGTTTAACTCGCGACTGGGTGACGGCTTTAAAAGTGGTGACCGGCACTGGCGAAGTTTTAGAATTAAATAATTCGCTGATTAAAAATGCCACAGGCTATGACTTGCGCCATCTGTTTATCGGCAGTGAAGGCACTTTAGGATTTATTACAGAAATTACGTTTAAATTAGCGCCAGCCACACCCCCGCTTCAAGTATTAGTGCTGGCCGTTCCCAATTTAGAATCTGTCATGAAAATTTATTCCGAGTTTAAAACTCAGCTGACCTTGGTCGCTTTTGAAATGATCTCACAACTGGCTTTGGATAAAGTGATGGCCAGCACAAAGCTTCCTGCACCTTTGGGGCAAAGCAGTCCTTTTTATATCGTCACTGAAGTTGAAAAAAGATCAGCGGGCGATGAAGAAAAAATCTTATCAGTGTTTGAAAAATGCCTTGAAGAAGGCTGGCTGACTGATGGCGCATTGGCCCAATCAGAACTGCAAGCCAAGAACTTTTGGCGTTACCGCGAAGATATCAGCGAATCCCTATCGCCCTTTTCGCCTTATAAGAACGATGTCTCGGTGGCCATTTCGCAAGTCCCCGATTTTATGGTGGACCTGGATCAAGTTTTAAAAAAAGCTTACCCCACTTGGGAAGTCGTTTGGTTCGGCCATATTGGTGATGGGAATTTACATATTAATGTTTTGCGCCCTGTGGGCATGACCAAAGAAGATTTCGTTCGTGAATGTCGCGCGGTGGATGAGTTAGTGTTCGCCTCCGTCAAAAAATTCCGCGGCAGTATTTCTGCTGAACACGGTGTCGGCTTAACCAAAAAATCATTTCTGACCTATACCCGTGCCCCCGCCGAAATCGAACTGATGAAAGGGATCAAAAAAGTTTTTGATCCCGACCACATCATGAACCCCGGAAAAATTTTCTAGGATTATCTAAATCCGCTCAGAATGAACTCAGTACAAAACCCGCGTGCGAATACTTCGCTCTAGCTTTTGAATGTCTTGGGACAGATTTTTAACATCTTTTATTTCTAAATCCATGACCAGATAACCGATTTTTTCATCGGTCGACAGATATTGGGCTTGGATGTTGGCACCTGCTTCAGAAATAATTCCATTGATTTCACGCAGAACGCCGGGTTCATTTCGATGAACATTTAAAATCCGCGAAGCCCCAAGACCCACAGGCAAGTCGACGTTAGGAAAATTCACAGCTCCTGCGCTGGATCCGATTTTTAAATATCTTCGAAAACTTTCTGCGACCTCAAGACCGATATTATATTGAGCTTCTTCTGTGCTTCCGCCAATATGCGGAGTCAAGATTACATTGCCTATTCCCTGCAATGGGCTCTTAAACTTTTCTTTGTTTGAGGCAGGCTCATAAGGGAAAACATCGACGGCACAGCCCCCAATATGTCCTGATTTCAAAGCCGTCACTAGATCATCAATAACAACCACACTGCCGCGACTGGCATTGATCAGAAAACTTCCTTTTTTCATCTGTGCCATTTGGCGTGTGCTGATCATATCTTTGGTTTGCGGCGTTTCAGGAACATGCAAGCTGATAAAATCAGAATTCTGTAAAAGCTCATCTAAGGAATTGCAAACTCGAGCATTTCCTAATGGCAGTTTCTTGATAATGTCATAAAATAAAACTTTTAAGCCTATGGATTCAGCCATAATGCTGAGTTGGGACCCGATATGTCCGTAACCAATAATCCCTAAGGTTTTGCCACGAACTTCATGCGAGCCATCCGCACTTTTCATCCAATCACCTTGATGGGCCTTCATGTTCCGATCACCCAATTGACGAGATAACGAAATCATTTCGCAAATCACAAGTTCCGCGACACTCCTGGTATTGGCATGAGGTGCGTTAAAAACTGGCATTCCCATGCCTTTCGCCGCCTTCAAATCAACCTGATTGGTTCCAATGCAAAAGGCTCCTATGGCAAATAATTGCGGATTCTGTTGAACGATGGCTTTTGTAATTTCAGTTTTCGACCGGATGCCCAGGGCCTGATATTTAGGCAGAAGTTTAAGCAAAGTCGCTTCATCAGGCGATTCAGAGATACGATCGACATGAAAACCCTCACTGATCAAGGTTTCAGCCGCCACTGAGTGGATATTTTCGACAAGAAGAATTTTAATTTGTTCGTTCATGCTCCAATTCAAATATTCCTGCTGTGATTTGTCACTGATGAAGTCTGTAACATCTTGCAATATTTGTTTCAAAAAGCCCCAGACCCAGGGACAATAATCAAATGACAGTTTCTAATGCTTTTCATCTTTTGGTCGTCGACGATGACAGTTTAATTCATCAGTCGCTGCGTTTACTTGTTCCCAGCCATTGGAAACTGGTCAGTGCTAAAGAATTTTCTGATATTCCCTTTGACCGATTTTTCCATGCGGCCATGGTGGATATGCATTTGACACCCCATTCAAAAAATCCGGTGGGCCTAGAAGTGATCAAGCGTTTGACAGAAAAAATGTCGAATTTAGAAATTATTGCGATGTCTGGCGATTTCAATCGCGATCTGATGGAGTCTTGCCTTAAATTAGGGGCGCAAAGATTTTTAAGTAAGCCCCTGATGGGTGAAGAAGTTTTATTGCTGTTAGATAAAATTGAAGCTTTGTGGAGTTTAAGAAATTTTGAGACTCAAGCTACAAACTCTCAAGTTCGTTGGGTGGGAACGTCTGAAGTTTCACAAAATATCACCCGAAAAATAGCCAGTCTTCGCGGTGAAAAAAATCCTGTTCTGCTTGAAGGTGAAACAGGGACTGGCAAAGAAGTGGTCGCCAGGCTTTTAAATCAGCAAGAGGGGGAACGCCCTTTTGTCGCTGTCAATGTCGCAAGCATCCCTGATAATCTTTTTGAAAGCGAAATGTTCGGGCACGTTAAGGGTGCCTTTACGGGCGCTGATCAAAACAAAGTCGGCCTTTGTGAAGCCGCTCATGGCGGAGATTTATTTTTGGATGAAGTGGAGGCCCTTTCCCCAGGCCACCAAGCAAAACTATTGCGGTTTCTAGAGAGTGGTGAAATTCGCCGTGTAGGCGCTAAAGAATCCACCATCGTGCAGTGCCGAGTGATCGTGGCCAGCAATCGATCCTTAGAGAAAATGAGCAAAGACGGCTCATTTCGCGAAGATCTTTATTTTCGAATCTGCAGCCAGCGAGTTGAATTGGCCCCTTTGCGCGAACGGAAGGAAGATATTCCTGAATTAGCGCTTTATTTTATTAGCCTAGAAAAGCCTCGCCGTAATAAATCTTTCACGGACGACGGCTTGCTTGCGATGAAAGAATATTCTTGGCCAGGAAATATTCGCGAACTTCGTAGGGTTTGCGAACAACTGAGTCTGACGTCTCCCTTGCCGCTTCTTCGCAAAGAAGACGTCAATGCACTCCTAAAGCCGGTCCTGACAACTTCTGGGAGTGAATCTTTGGACTTATCAAAGGGCCTAGGACCTTTAACGGAAGAATTTGAAGCTCGAGTGATTGCACAATGTTTAAGAAATGAATCTGATATTGAAAAAGCGGCCGATATTTTAAAAATTTCGCGTTCAAGTCTGTATAAAAAAATCAAAGATTATCGCCTAGAAGAGGATTCAAAATGACATTGGAATACTTTTCTTGGAATCATTCGATTTACAGTCAAACTGTCTGGACTGTTTTAGGAATTATTTTTGTCTCGGGATTAATAGTCGGGATTTTTAGAAAAAGTTCGTATTATTTTATCAGCTCGTGGGCCAGCATCAAAAGTTGGCTTTTCGCGGCGCCGTTGCTGTTTATGGTCTTTGCTCTTCCAGCCCCATGGCCCTTAATTGTACTAGCGGCACTTGCCATTTATGGAGCCAAAGCTTTTTTTCAAATTATTGGGATGTTTCACCGAAGCTATTTTGTTGTTATTTGCTACGCCGGAATCGTCGGCCTGGCCTTGGCGTGTTTTTACAACCGAGTTGACATTTACAACACCATGCCGATGATTGTCCTGGGTGCTTGCTGTCTAGTGCCTTTGATCCGCGATAACTATAAACGCATGATCCAGTATATTTCTTTGAGCCTGCTTGCCTTTATCTTTTTGGGCTGGTCTTTTATGCATTTGGGCCTTTTACTAAATCTTCCCAGCGGAATTTATCAAATTTTGTATCTAATTGTTTTAACCGAATTTTGCGATAACACCAATTTAGCCATCGGAAGATACTTCAGGAAGTGGAAGCTTTTTGCAAAGATCGATCCTAAGCGAACTGTTGGCAGCACCAGTATTTCAATCGCCCTAACTTTGATTTTAGCTTTTGTAATGAAGCAGCTCTTACCAGATCCTTCGGATAAGTATTGGCTGGCATCTGGTTTAATTGCCTCCATCGGTGGAATTGCCGGGGATATGGTGATGACTGTCGTTCGCCGTGATGCCGAAGTAAAAATTGTCGGCGCTTTTATCATTGGCCGTGGGGATTTTTTGCACCGAATGGATCGACTGATTTTTGTCGCTCCCATTTACTACTACATTATGTTGTGGATTGGGTGAGGCCACAACGATGAAAGACTGGAGCTATGAAAACGAACAATGGACGAAGCTTCCCACTTACCTAAAGCATCTTCCGCTCTTCACGCGTCATATCGATTTCACCAGTATTTTCTTTCGTTTTCTTTGGTCCATTTACCTCCAGGAATTTGTTTTTCGATTTTATATAAGGCTTAAGGTCAAAGGCCAAAGCTACCACGATGTTTTTGCAAATAATCCCAGGCTAATTATTATTTCAAATCACGGCAGCCATTTGGATGCGACCTCCATTGCAGCTTCTATTCCAAAAAGATATTGGCTTGATATTTATATTGCGGCAGCGAAAGATTATTTTTTCTCAAATCCAGTTTTTACTTTTTTTTCAAAACATTGCCTGGGAGCCATTCCGATCGATCGAAAAGATCGCAAAGGTGAGGCCATCAATTTAATCCTCAACCTGCTCAGCAATATGCCGCGCATCTGGTTGATTATTTTTCCCGAGGGCACCCGCTCAAAGGATGGAAAAATACATGCTTTTCGCCGCGGCATCAGTATTTTTTCAGAACGCACTCAGACGCCTATTTTGTTTTTGTACATTGATGGCAGCACAAGACTGTGGCCTAAAGGCGCTTTTTTTGCAAAACCCGGCATTTTGACAATCCATGTGGGACCCGTTCACCCTCCCGCCCCGATTGAAGAAGTCTACCAGGCTTATAAAAATTGGGTTATAACGATCACTCCTGATGCCTTCAGCGAAGAAGACAACATCCTGCCCGAGATGACATGAGGTTTTTATGACTGTAAAAAATAAAACTTTAAAAATTGGCCCCTATGAAATCTGCCCACTTCCCACCGGAATTTTTGGCTTGGATGGCGGCGCCATGTTCGGCACGGTTCCCAAAGTTTTGTGGGAAAAATCAAATCCGCCCGATGAGAAAAATAGAATTCAAATGGAGGCTCGGGGCCTACTGCTAAAATCTCCAGGCCTCAATATTTTAATTGATTGCGGAAACGGCCAAGATTTTGTCGCAAAATTTGGTGAAAAAATGGGAAACAAGTTTTCAGAAATGTATAATATCGATAAGGACGGTCCGTCTTTATTAAATTCCTTAGGAAAGCACGGCTTAAAGGCCGACGACATCCACGCGGTTATTTTAACGCATCTGCATTTCGACCATGCTGGTGGTGCTACGACAGAAAAAAACGGAAAGCTTGTTCCGCAGTTTCCAAATGCTAAGTACTATCTGCAACGAAAAAATTTGGAAACAGCCACCAATCCCAACTTGCGTGAAAAAGCCAGTTACTTTGCAGCTAATTTTCAGCCGCTCATCGATGCCCAGCAATTGGTGCTATTGGACGGCGAACAAGAAAATATAATGCCGGGTATTTCAGTTTTTATTTCCAACGGTCACACACAAGGGCAACAAATTGTGAAAGTTTCTGATGGTGCGACATCGCTTCTTTATTGTGCTGATGTTGTGCCCACATCTTCGCATGTGCGTTTACCTTGGCTGATGGGTTATGATCTGCATCCTTTGCTACTGATGGAAGAAAAGCAAAAATACTTAAATATGGCGGCGGATCAATCTTGGTACTTATTTTTTGAACATGATCCTTATTGTGACAGCGCTTTGATCGAAAAGAGCGGTCCTGACTTTGCGGTCAAAGAAAGATTTTGGCTCGATGCTTAGAAAAAATTTCGGATCCCTAAAGACTAGTATCGCCGATATGGTTCAGCAGACAAAAGATGGCGAAATCAGATTGGTCGCGTCCGCTTTGGCATTTTCAACTTTATTATCTCTTGTGCCATTTATGGCCGTTACTTTATCGATTTTTAAAAATATCGGCGGCCTTGAATTTTTATATCCTAAAGTCGAAGGTTTTTTATTAGCCTATATCGCTGAAGGCGTAGGCTCTAAAGCGAATTTATTTGTTCACAATGTTTTACAAAGAATATCGACCAATGTTCTGGGCACCACGGGGGCGATTTTTTTATTTTTTTCTAGCTTCAAATTAATTCAAGATATGGAGCGCGGTATTAATCGCGTTTGGAACGTCCAAGAAAAAAGGCCGTTTCACAGGCGCGTGGGCTTAAGCCTCTTTTTATTTTTTCTATTTCCTTTAACTCTGGCTGTGTATGTTGGTTTTCGCTCGGTAGGGCTTTTTAATCCTGTGATTAAAAATGGTGTTCATGGCGTCACTGACTTTGCTATGCTTTTGGGCGGTCTTTTTATTGTATATAAGCTGGTCCCTGCTTTAAATGTAAAAACAAAGCCCGCCCTCATTTCGGCTCTTTTCGCGGCTGTTTCCCTCGTCATCCTTAAAAGCTCCTTTGCCTGGGCTGCGGCCAAGGTGTTCAACTACAGCAAGATTTACGGCAGTTTGGCGGCTCTCCCTTTGCTGTGTCTGTGGATCCTGGGCGTCTGGTATGTCGTCCTGGCCGGAGTGGCTTTTTCTGCAAGCACGCAGAAGCGAAAGTGGCTGGTTGAAAATTACGGCCCCGAATACGCCCAATAAACCTTTTGACCCGATTTGCGCCTTAGTTTAAATCTAAACTCCACGGCGCCATAGCTCAGCTGGATAGAGCATCACCCTTCTAAGGTGAGGGTCCTTCGTTCGAATCGAAGTGGCGTCACCAATCCGCCCCTTGGGCAATTTTCGACCCACTGTTTAGAATCAGTTCCCAAAGCAGCAGATCCAGTTCCACGAGGCCCAAAAGGAAAGCGTCAGTATCCCCACAAAGAACCAGGGCAAGGGCTGGCAGGCGGAGATGATTCGCAGACTTTTGAAACGGTAGTTTGCCATGAAAAATTTTAAGTGACGAAAATTCGTCATTCAAAGGGTCGACTTTATCGGTATTAAAGGTGGGTGCAACTATTTGAAATTTCTATAACTAACTAGATTTGAATTTCAAAATGCCAAATCTTTGAAAATGACTTTTTAAAATCGAAGGGTTCAAAGCTCTCCCTCTCCGCCAGATCATATAGTCCTCTATTATTTATCCAATTTTTAACTTTTTTGCGTGTTTATAGCTTATCGAACTCAACATTGAGCTCTTGGTATAAGCCTCTTCATTATGGGATAAGTCATACAGCTTTTTACCAGAATCTTTCTTCGTTAGACGAATAATTTCTTTTAAAGTTTCTCGTGCATCATCGTCAAAAATCCCATAATTAATAGGTTTAAGCTTTATTAACTCATGTTTTTTGCCTTCTTTAATATATCCTTCAGAAACCATTTTCTTAAATAAAATTTTAAAATTATCTGGACAAGGGCCATACTCCAGCTTTGCGTATTGGCATCCTGTTATACCTTCTCCGTGCTTTTTAAAATTTAGAAAATCTAAATAGAAAAGAGCCTTGTTTGTATAAAGGGGACTTTTACAAGTTTCAACTAACGCCAAAGCTGCATTTGCAAACCTCTCCCACGAGAAATCTTTGTTCCCACTAAATTCATCCGACTCCTGAGTTGCTACTGAAACCTCAAAAACATTCTTCTCCGCAAACTCTTTATCGCTTTTAAGCCGAATATGTTCATCCATAGCGACCTCTTGAGCAAAATAAGTTTCCCATCTTTTTATACTTGCGTCGCCAACACCTAAATACTGAGCAAATTGACGCTGAGACATATCCATGTTTTTTCTAAGAGCTACAATTTTTTGGGAATTTAGTAATCCATGATTATCACGGTATTTATCCGCGGCGGCTTGCCTTAAAACATTCATCTGATTGCTATCCATTAAAGGCTCCGCACAATGCTTACAAACATAAGCTGGCACAACAACTTCTAAAGCCTCATCAATATACTTAGTTTTAATACTAATTTTTTTCTGCACAAAAGCCGTTCCATCACAATTTAAACATTTCATTAAGGCTTCCTTTCTTTGGGAGGACGATCTTCATGCAGTGACACATAGATAAATCGATCTCCTTTTAATGCGAACTTCAAATACATCTTTTTACTCAAAAATTTACTTTGCCAGCTGAAAGCAAATAACTCTTTTCCTTCAATTAATTTCTCATAAGATTTTTGAGGAGGACGACCTCCCGTATAATCTTTAACTTCAATCTCTTTAAGCAAAAGTTTAATCAAATCCCAAACTTCTTTCGATTCAACAATATTAAGATCATTTAATTCACCCACCACATTGCCGGGATTCGCAAAAAGACCGTCTTTTTTTTGAAAGTAGGTCATAGGCTTCATTTAGCTTACCCTTTAATTCTTTATCTGATGGTCTGTTCGGTTTATTCATTCATAGGCTCAAGTTTTAGTGTTATTTAATGGTATCAAATGATACCAAATAAATCAAGACCTAAGTCTATACCTTGGTATTGCGGCTAACAATATTTTTAACGGAATTCCACGACCATTTTACGTTCCTTCGCAACTTGATTCCTTTTCTATTCAACCACGTTGCGATGGAATTCATAGATTGTCCCACTTTCCATCGTTCTGTGATTTCGAGGACAATCAGATACTCTTTCGGATGCTGCTGAACCACGCCATTAAGGAACCAGAAGCCATAAGACGGCTTCACATTCCGCTTACCCCTCGCCCCTAAAACCAACTGACCTTTTTCATTACGATAAGACCTCAAGGGAACCCCCGCCCGCAAAACAAGATCACGAACCTTTGTTTTCGACAAATCGACGACCCTAGCAATCTCGCGAAGAGAATTTTCTTGTTTATAAAGTTCAGCTACTTTTTGCAGGTGTTCATCGTAGTTACGAAAAGTTAAGTGTATAAAATCATGCGGCTTTTCCAACATTGCCCATTGGGCGGTTGGAGTCACCAATTTTTTCAAATATCGGTTCTATATGAAGTGGCAAGAAAAGCTCAGATAACTATGAAGATAAGATAGAATTAAAAGAAAAAGGCCCCAGAGTCTGGAGCCTTCTTTTAAGATACTAATTGCAAGCAGGAATATTGTGACGAGTCGTCACTAATCGATCGTGAAAAACGTCTTCGACTTCTACTGTAACGACAGAGTATGCACGTGGTTGATGGTAAGTCGTTGTTCCGTATTTTACGCATTTTCGTTCACGCATTAAAGAATCATTAAATTCATCTTTATAGGCTAAGCAAGATTTAGTTTGAAAACTTAAAGGCGCTTCCAAATGACGAGCTGGTTTTGAAACTGTTTTATAGGCCACACAAGTAGCACCGTTAAAACCTTGATTGTACTTTGTGCACTCTTGAGTTGTTGAAGCCTTGATATGGGCCTTCACTGAGTTTTCAGCCAAGCAAACCTTGTCAGAATAAACAGCTCCGTAACCTGGAAAATAATTAGTTCCGACAACTGTCGATGCTAATGCGTTGAAAGAAACACTAGTTAAAACGGCAAGCAATAAAGTTTTCATAAAGATTCCTCTTTTGTAAAATGTTGTTCTTGATATCTGAGATACTTATGAAATTGAGCTTTGTAACTGCAAGTTTACATTAAGTTCCATTTAAGCATCTCTTGAAGTTTGAAGAAATTAAGTGAAACTTAACGTTCATTTTAGGAAATCTTTTCTATTGAATGGCATCAAAGCCCTTTAGCCTTATCTCAAAGCTGTTAATTTTACAGATTAAGGACTCGTCAAATGGATTCGTTAGGTCTTTGTTGCGAAAAATCTTTGGAACGAGGTAAGGTAGGTAAAATTATGAAATCAGACAGTCTTGATGACTTAAAAAAAATATTTATTTTAAAATCTTTAATTGAGCTTAAAAGTCTCAGCAAGACAGCTTTGCGCCACAAAGTGACTGTCTCAGCCATTTCGCAAACCTTAAAAAGTTTAGAGTTAAAAGTGGGTAGCCCGCTAGTCATTCGAAAGAAACTTAATTTTGAAGCCACCGAAAAAGCCCTTACGCTTGTTCATAAATCCGAGCCCGCATTTAAACTCATAGAAGAAATTTTTAATTCAGATTTAGAAAAAGGCCTTCAGATAGGGTCTTTAGACTTGGGCGCCTACGAAAGTTTAGCCATCCGGGTTCTACCAGAATTTAGCCTTAAAGTTCAAAAGGATTTCCCTGAGATTAAATTAAACTTTCATATATCTAGAACTGGCAATTTAGTTAAGAAAGTTCGCAGTGGTGAACTTTGTATGGCCCTTGTTGTGGAAAGTGATCAGAGCAAAGATTTGCGAAGTGATAATGTCGCTACAGATGAACTCGGATTATATTATTGTCCTAAAGTCTTTGGTAAAATCGATCCTCGAGATTTAATTAATTATCCCATGGGATCTATTGCTCCTGGAGAAGATGGCACTCAAAATTATTTTAAAAAGTTCACAGATCAATTTTCGGGATTTCGACCAACGGTTATTTGCGACTCCTTCGAAATCTTGAGGAATTTTACAGAAAATGGCCAAGCCATCTCCATACTGCCAAAAAGGGTTGCGGCAGGTGCTAAAAATATTTTGGAAGAAGTTCGTCCATCACAAGATAAATGGTTTACCGGAAAACATTCTATAAATATCGTCTCGTTAAAAAGCTGTGATCAATCGGAAATTGACTATGTGGTTTCTATTTTTAAATCAATTTACGAATAGTATCATTTAACTTCACATAGATTCGAAAGACCGTCATACCAAACATCATGCTGACGACGAACATAAAGGGGCGATACTGAAGACTTGCCAGTGAGGTGATGGCTGGACCTGGGCAATAACCCGCAAGCGCCCAACCGATTCCAAAAATAAAAGAACCGACAATCAGAGAAGGAGTTATATTTTTTGTTGTCGGCACATCGAATTCTTTAGAAAATAGGGGTGATCTTCGACGGCGAATAAGACGATACGCTATACCATGCACGGCGATGGCTCCCATCATAACAAAGGCCAAGGAAGCATCCCATTCACCGAAAATATCTAAGAAGCCAATCACCTTTTCAGGATGGGTCATACCAGAAATTCCAAGGCCCATTGCAAATATAATCCCTACGATGAAGGCTGTGACATTATTTTTCATGGTAACACTCCTAAGCGTCGGAAAATGAAAACAGCTAAGACTCCTGCACTTATAAAGGTGAGCGTCGCCATCATTGAGCGCGTTGATAATCGACTGATACCACACACCCCATGACCGCTCGTGCATCCATTCCCCAGGACTGTTCCAAACCCTACAAGCACACCACCAACAAGGACCGTCCAAGAATTTGTATCAAGCCCATTACTAAAGGCGTTGGAATAAGTCAGTCGAAGCTGTAGGCCACCTGCGATCAATCCACCCATAAAATACCAGCGCCAGGCGCTGTCGTTCTTAACAGGTTTAATGGCAGCGCCAAAGACGATGCCACTGATTCCTATCACCTTTCCGTTCCAAAGCAACATCAGCGAAACTGCTAGACCAATCAGGGCACCACCCAAAAAAGCTAATAAATATTCGTGCATACCAACCTTTATTTTTCTACGGGAAGTTTATTTTGGTTCCAGCTCAGCATTCCACCTTCAAGATGCGCGACTTTTTGAAAACCCATTTCGATGGCAAGTTTTGAAGCTTCAGTGGATCGCTGACCCGAACGACAGACGAAAAACATTTTTTCATTGCGATCATATCCGTCCAAAAACTGCTTTAGGTCCGGCCCCAGTGTTATTTGGTGAGCGCCTGCGATATGCCCTAATTCACCATTAAATTCATCTGGCCCTCGAACATCTACAATTAACATTTCATCTAGGTTCGCATTCGCATCAGCTGATGATAAGGTCTTGTAAGCTTCAGCGGTCTTAGTGGGGCCCGCACTGCCGCAAGCTAGATTGGCAGGCAGTGCTTCATCAATCTTTTTTGGATATGGGAGCTTTAAATCATTCATTATTTTTATAAACTCTTGTTTCGTACGTCCACCACCGGCTCGAGGATTGTGCTTCATCTCGGCTTCGATGGTGGATGAAGTAAAGCCATTGTAATCATGGGCGGGATAAAGTTTTGCATCTTTGGGAAGCATAAAAAGCTTTTTAGTAATGCTATCGAAAAGGTCCGAGGCCGATCCACTTTGAAAATCTGTCCGCCCCGTTCCCCGAATTAATAAAGCATCGCCGCTAAAAACCATGTTTTCACAAACAAAGCTGAGGGAGGCATCTGTATGCCCTGGTGTTTCTAGAACTTCGATAACAAAGGGACCGAACTTGATCTGATCGCCTTCAGCCAAATTAAGATCCGCACATAAAACATTTGCATTTTTTGGAACCGCCGTCTTAACTTCCCGAGCACTGCGAATTTTTCCCGCGCCCGTGACGTGGTCGGCATGGATATGGGTATCAAGAACATATTTAAGATTAAGTCCCAACTCATCGATTAACTTTAGATCGCGGTCGACATTTTCTACGACGGTATCAATGAGGACCGCTTCTTTTGAAGCTGGATCTGCAAGAAGATATGTGTACGTCGAACTTTCTGAATCAAAAAGTTGTTGGAAGATGGGACTTACTTTTTTCATATATTAATCCATTCTAATATAATTGCTGACAAAGAAGCCCCAGCTATCACAAACCAAAGCAGGACTCCTTGAATCATCGGTTTGAATCCAACACTTCTTATCGTTTCACGAGTTAGATTGGTCCCGATTAAAAATAAGGTCAAAACTAAAACTTGCTTGGCGATAAGCTCAACTTTATGACCCGCCGCTTGAAGGCTAGGGAAAAAAGTGACGACCGCTGCCGTCAGCAAGAATCCCAAAATAAACCAGGGCTTTTTTGCTTTCGGCGCATCCGTTTGCACCTTGCCATTTCTTGCTCTGATCATGCCGATTGAAAAAGCAATGGGAACAATCCATAAGGCCCGAGCCAACTTTACAGTAGTTCCCACTTCGAGGGCCTGCGGTCCATATTGTAACGTAGCTCCCACAACTGAACTTGTATCATGAATGGCCAAAGCGCTCCAAAGACCGAACTGACTTTCTGTCAGCGAAAAATAATGTCCAATGGTAGGAAAAATAAAAAGAGCTAAAGCGTTTAAAATAAAAACAATTCCAAGCGCCACCGAAACTTCATGGTGTTTTGCACGAATCACTGAAGCCACCGCGGCGATGGCGCTTCCTCCACAAATAGCCGTGCCAACAGTGATAAGCAATGACGTATCCGATGCCGTTCGCAACCATTTTCCAATCAAGGTCCCTATGATCAGGGCACTGCCAATGCCGATGACGGTGTATCCAATTCCCTGGAATCCCACTTTTCCGACGACACCTAAATTCATTCCTGCGCCTAAGCCCATCACCGCAAGACCTAAAAAAGTGTGGGTCCATTTCCGAGTCCATGCCATGTAGGGATTGCCGAAGACTAAGGCTAGTATCACCCCAATAAGTAATGCCACCGCTGAAGAGGCCCACGGAGTTAGACAAAAAATAGCAGCTATAGGAAAGAGAATTTTACCAGGAGTCAGTTTTTTCATTCAGTGGCCCACTCATCCAACGCTATTTTTAAGTTTTCTTGGTAGCATATTGTCACCACATTCGCTCTCCTAATATTTCCAGACAAATGATATGGGTTTCAAACTGATTGAAAAATTTTGCCCTGCAAATATATGTTCCGAAACATTTTTTTAGATACATATGTCTTCATTCATTCTCAGGAAAACATTTGTCTGACACAAAAGAAAGAAAATTTCATTTCTTGCTCGGGTCGGCATTACCATTGCAACTCTTTGCACTTAAACAAATAAAGGGGACTTTATGACACCGAAAAGTATACTGATGAGTTCGTTGATCGCATTGACAAGCAACTTGGCCATTGCTCAGGAAGTTAATAGCAATGACCCTATGCATGAGCGACCGCCGGCCTACAGGACGTGGCAATGCTCTGCTCACGGCCACCACGGAAATCTTTACTATGGTCAGGAAAGCACCAGTCGCATTGAAGCTAAGCAATTAGCTCTTCACGAGTGTCAGCACAGCGAAGGATATGGGTATGGCTGCAGAATTCATGAGTGTTATCTAACCAGCGGTTACTAAAGTTGTGGAAGCAGTGGACTTCCACTGCTTCCACAATCACTCTATTCGAGTCCAAGAAACCTCTAAGAATTCCAAGTCCATCTGGAAAAACACGACAATTTTTGCAGAATCCAAACAATAAATTCCCATGCCACAGACTCACTCAAATTTGTTTCGGCGATCTCCGTCTCAAAATGATTCAACCTCATTCATTTATGGCTCTGAATTCCCTAAGGATCAATATTGGGTGTCAAAAACTTTAACAGGGGAATAGGCCTAAAAAATTGGCATTGGCTTGCATAGATTTAGGTAGAGGTGCAAATCTATGGCAAAGACTTTTTATATTTCAATGGCTAGTTTGATGCTTTCTTTCCTTATCGGTAGTATTTCACAGGCCGCAGAACCCTTGCCGTTCAGCGATCAAGAATACCTTAAAAAATGTGGTGGCTCGATATACTCGACTTGTGACAGCCCCGAATTGAATCAAGAAACAATTTTCTTAGCCGCATTGGATTTGGCGAAAAGCACCAAACGTAAAATTTTAGTGGATATTGGTGCGGACTGGTGTCACTGGTGCGTTTATCTTGAAGAATTGATGGGAAGCTTTCCCGATCAAAGCGTCGCTCTTAACCGAAAATATGTGATTATAAAATTAAACGCTGACCTCGAGAGCACAAATAAGGTGAAGGCAAAATTTGGTTTTTCAAATGTGGGTCTTCCGACGATGTTCGTTTTTGATCCCATCAGCAATAAATCGATCGGATCTTTTACTCCCAGTTCCATGAAAGATGTTTCTGAGGTTTTGAATAAAGCTGAAAATATTAATTCAACTAAATTGACTCGCTTTCCTTGGTTTCCAAAGTCTGATGTTGGCAGTGACCTTAGAAAAGACAAAGTCCGCCTTTCCCTTTTGATGAAACCTATCCAACTTTCGTCTACAAATCGCACCGCCGTCGACCAATTATTTGTAAATACAGGATCGACTCCAGAAGCAGAAGCCTATTATCAAGAAGGTGTATTTCACCTGATGACTTATAATTGGGTGGATGCCGCTCGTGCTTTGCGGAAGGCGGTCACTCTCGCCCCGAAGATGGCGTCAGCCTACTTAGCTTTGGGCCAAGCTTTAGCATCCTTGTCAGATATTAATTCTACGATAGGCTGCATACAGCAGGCTCAAGAGATCGCTCAAAAAACAAAATTAAAACCATCGGAAATGGCGTGGCTTAATTTTTTTCGTCTTCAAGCTTGCTACGATGATGAATCTTGCCGAAATCTTGGAATGAAAAAAACGGCTTTGTCTCGGGAAGAATCTCGACAACAGTATGATAAATCCATGAATACAGCAGGTGCCCTTGCGCTGGCTGACGGCAACTTAAATGGCGCTGTCATCTCAAACCTTTATAATTTCGACCAAGCTTTCCACGAGGAAGTTCTTAAAAAGCAGTCCAACTTGATCGGTGCTCATCACTTGTTAATCCATATTTTTGAGTCTGCAAACAATTACCCTCAAGCCGTCGAACATGCTCGTATCACAGCAGAAATGGCGCCGAAGTCGGCCCATGCGCAGCATATGTATGGACATATTTTACCAAAACTGAATCGCTGGGACAACGCCATCGCACAGTTTGAAAAAGCCGATCGAATTCACGAAAAATGGATGTCTTCTTTGGGCGCTTTCCCACAGGAAGATTGGCACTATCGACATAATTTTGATTTGCTATCACACGCTTACAATTGGAATCATAACTTTGATAAAGCCGATAAAAGCTGGTCAAAATTGTGTTCTCTTTTTGGAGGTGACTATTGCCAGACTTACGGTTTGTTTCTCATCACTCGCGGTGAATATGAAAAGGCATCTAAAACGATCGCTAAAGCACAAAAAGAAACTGCCGAGAAATTAACTCTGCAATCACACGTTTGGATGGCGGTGATGGCGGTGATGGCGGATCCCACTAATACAGCCCTTCGGAAAAATGCATTTGACGCTATTCCTTCGAAGTCCAACGCCAGCGTTGACCAAATGATAAGAGTATTACTTTATCCAAATTTAGATGCGACCATCAAAAAATCAGTCGTGGATTACGTCGTCGCAAATGTTAAGCAGTCTGGATTTGATTCTTGGTCCAAAGGTGTGATGGCAGGCTTAGTTTATGCTAAATTTGCAGAATCCATTGGCGAAGTTTCATTAGCCGCTGAAATTCGCTTGGCGATTCGACAATTAGGCTTTGTCTGCAAATCGCAAGGGAATTAGAAGGCGAAAATAATGATCGTTCGGCGCGTAGCAGGACGATCATCCTATATGCTTGCTCATCTACCAATGTCCCCAAAAATCAAACTTTCAATTTCAGCTTTGGTCGAATAGAAATCTCGGTGGTATTCAGTGCGCTTATCGCGAAATTCAAAATACTTTTGGACGGCCTCTAATAAGTCGGGCCCGTTTTTAACGCCGCGTTGATATTCACTCTCTGTTAATTTCAAAAAATTCTGTGCTACTTGCACATCCTGATCTGCCGTTTTTATAAGTTCGCCTAGAACGCTTAAATCGTGTCGTAACTCGTGATCCAGCGCTTTTCCTTCGCGGATGGCATGAGCTGCTTTTTTACGGAATGAGGACGCTTCCGATTGTCTTGCTAAAGATTCTTTTCGGTCCTCAAACCCCTGACCAAGATCAATCGTCATACGCACGCCAGCGGTCCATTCCTTATTTTTTTTCAGAGCACGCTCGTATTCATCGGTCAGCGAAGGAAGTCCATAGCCAGCATAAAGATCAACTTTTGGTTGCCACCAATTTGAAGATTGATCCGCTTTCAGTTGTTCAATTTTTTCAAAGTCTCGCTGAGCTTTCACATTAATATGTTGATCGAAAGAAATCTGAGCACTTTGCAAATCCTTTTCAGATACTTTAGGGAACTCCGACACCACTTCAATATTTTCATGCTCATCAAGTGCAAGACTAACACCCAATTGATTCAGCGAAAGATCCCTTTCCAAGTTAAGTTTTGAAAGCTCTCGCTCGATAGATATACGGTGCAGTTCAAATTGTGCAGCATCCGCCGTCGTCGTAAGTCCCGCACCAGCTCTTCTTTTTGCAGATTTAAAATTCAATTCGTTTTTTTTAAGGGATTCATTTCGATCTGCTATCTTCTGGGTAATGGCAACGACCTTCCAATAGGCAAGTCTGGCTTCCTTCAATTCTTTTTGATATTCCGAAGATAAAAGCGTTTGTGACAAGCTTAAACTAGAATCTCGAATTTTGTCTTCAAGTTGATCGCGCCCGCCTTTATATAGGTTCATCGATGCTTCTAGCTTCCAGTATTCTTGTTCTTGCGTTGCGTCCGCCCCCGTCTTGAATTGCTCTTGACCAGCTATTGCTGAAACTTGTGGAAAAAAAGACCGAGCAAGCCGCCCAGTTCGATCTTTTTGCGCTTTCATGTGAAGCTTGGCCGCTTCTACATTTTCATTCTTTTCCAAAACCATATTAGGCAAGTCTTCGAAAGTAATCTTTCGAAGACTTGCTTTTCCCGCTTCAGAATTGGACGCCCCAGACGGCACGGCGAAAGATAAACAAATGCAAATCGTTAATCCAAACGGGAACATCCCATTTTTCATAAATACTCCTAATCTAGGTTATCAAAAGCAGAAAGTAATTCTTTGCTTTGTTGCTTGAAAGTGACGTCGATGTTGTAGGGCTTGGCTTCAGGCTTTGGCATTTTTCCAACAAAGGTTCCCTCTTTCAGTTCAAGATTAAACAGAACGTCTTTCCATTTGCCTTTAACCTTTGTCGCAAGGCTTGCACTGCCCTTGGCTTCAAAGCTCTTCACGTCGAGCGGTTTCATGGCAGAATCATAAAGATAGACACGAGTCGTTCCATCTACCGATCTGACAAGTTCGGCTTTATAAACAAGTGGTGCACCGGCCCCTTTTTTGGCATCTGCTTTTAAAACAACAGCCGAAACAAGGCCGCCGTACTTTCCGGTGTCTGCGATTTTGGGTCCGTGACCCTCGTCGTGAGCATGGGCCGTGACGGCCAAACAAAATACGAAACCCATCATTAGATTTTTCATTTCCATTCTCCTTTTTCGTGTTGTTGATTCTGACTTAAATAATTAGCTACCGCTTTCTTTCCAAAATTTAAAAAAACTGTTGGTGTCACAACAAGATCTAAGATCGTTGATGAAATCAGTCCGCCCACAATAACAACCGCGACTGGGTACAGAATCTCTTTACCGGGCTCTCCTCGGGAAAGCAGAAGCGGCACGAGTGCCAACGCCGCGGTTGACGCCGTCATCAGCACCGGAACAAGCCGCTCCAGCGAGCCCCGAATCACCATTTTTGCGTCAAAATTTTCACCTTCTTCTTTCATAAGATGTAAATAATGACTGATCAGCAGAATTCCATTTCTAGTCGAGATTCCGCAAAGAGTGATAAAGGCAACCAGAGTTGCAACTGACAATGTTCTCTCTGTGATATAGATCGCGACAATACTTCCGATCAACGCGAGAGGCACATTTATCATAATTTGCAGACTTAAGGCCACAGATTTAAAATGAACATAAAGTACAAAAAAGATTCCCAGCATCGAAAGAATTCCAAGCCACAAAATTCGCTGTGAGGCGGCTTGCTGACTTTCAAATTGGCCCCCCAGTTTTATGAAGTATCCTTCCGTCAGCTTAACCTTTTCGTTGAGAGTTTTTTTGATTTCATTCACGACACTGCCAAGGTCGCGACCATGAGTGTTGGCCGAAACTACAATTCGGCGCTGCATATCTTCGCGATTAATCATGTTGGGACCCGTGCCTTGATAGACATTGGCAACATCACCCAGCTGCACGCCTTGGCCAGTAGGAAGAATTTTGACAAGTGTGCCTGCGATCTTATCTGGTGTGTTTTTCGACGAATCATCAAGGCGCATAAACACATCAAAGATTCTTTGATTTTCAAGAAACTGCGAGACCGTTTCGCCATTCAATGCAATTTCTAAATCTTCGGCCAAAGTTCCACTTCTTAAACCAAACTTTGCAGCCGCTTCACGGTCGATGGCAATTTTTAGCTGAGGAATTAGGACAAGTGGTTCCGTTTGAAGATCAACGATACCTTTAACATTTTGAAGGGCATCGTAAATTTCACCACCTAAGCGCCTTAATTCCCCTAGGTCGGGTCCAAACACTTTTACTGCAATCTGTGCGCGAACTCCAGAAAGCAAGTGATCAAGTCGATGGCTGATGGGTTGCCCAATGTTCACATAAATATCGCCTGTCTTTTCAATTTTTTCACGAATTTCTTGAAGGACGATGGGGCGCGGTCGACCCTCAGGTTTAAAGTCGACATCAATTTCATGCCAGTGAACGCCTTCAGCATGTTCATCCATTTCAGCCCGACCCGTCCGTCTTACCGATGATTTAACTTCAGGCACTGACAGGATGGCTTGCTCGATTTTCATGCCCATTTGATCGGACGCCGCTAACGAAATCCCCGGAGGACCAGCAATTCCAATCGTCGCAGTTCCTTCATTAAATTCAGGCAAAAAATTTCGTCCCATAAGTGGTAATAAAAGAAGGCTTCCCAATAAAAGACCACAGGCCGCTATTAAAACAGTTCTTGGCCTTGGCAGCGTAAAATTTAAAATCTTTAAGCCCAGCGCTTTTAGTCCCCGAACAAGTCGACCGTCTTTTTCCTGGTGAATGGCCCTCGAATTTGGAAGCAGGTACGAACAAAGAATCGGAGTGATGGTCAACGACACAACTAACGACGCTAAAATTGAAATAATGTA
The DNA here is from genome assembly GCA_043747555.1 of Pseudobdellovibrionaceae bacterium. Taxonomy (GTDB): domain Bacteria; phylum Bdellovibrionota; class Bdellovibrionia; order Bdellovibrionales; family Bdellovibrionaceae; genus JAYWDA01. Next base: position 24,303 of record JAYTOY010000039.1, read on the forward strand.
AGCGACTCCCAAAGGAACAAAAAGACGACCTTCGATACCACCTAATGCAAATAAAGGAATAAACACAAGAACGACAATGATTGTCGAAAGGACTATTGAGTTTCGGACTTCACTTGAGGCTTCATAGATAACTCGCAAATTTCCCTTCGGTGATCCCGCCAAACGATTTTCCCGAAGCCTGCGAAATACGTTTTCAACATCAACAATGGCGTCATCGACTAGTTCACCGATAGCAATGGCAAGTCCTCCCAATGTCATCGTGTTGATCGAGATATCAAGAATATGGAAAACGATCGCCGTTATTAAAAGACTGACCGGTATCGCAACTAATGTGATGGCCGTTGTCCGAAAGTTCATCAGAAACAGGAATAAAACTATCATGACCATGATAATCCCATCGCGCAAAGCCTCTTCAACATTGCCAATGGATGATTCGATAAAATGAGATTGTTTGAATAGATCCGTTTCTAGTTTGATTCCGCTCGGAAGTGATTTTTTCATTTCATTTAATTCGCGTTCAATGGCGCGAGTTAAATCAATGGTGCTGGCCTCGGGCTGTTTTTGAACTGTCATGATGACAGAGTGTTGCGCGTTGATACTGCCCTCACCACGCTTGATTTTAGGTCCAATTTTAACTTCAGCCACATCTTTGACAAAAACGGGCTGACCAAAGTGCATGGCCACCAAGGAGTTTTCAATTTCTTCGATACTTGTGGCGCGACCCAAAGGACGAATCAGAAACTCCTTGCCTTCAATATCGATAAATCCGCCTGTGGTATTTTCGCTGATTTCCGCTAGAGCGTGCTTAAGATCTTCCAGCGAAATAGCTTTTCTTTGCAGTTTTTCGCTAGAGACATGGATTTGGTATTGTTTTACTTCGCCGCCCATAACGACAACTTGGCTAATTCCAGGAATCGTCATAAGCCTCGGTCGTAGTGACCAATCAGCTAAAGTTCGCAAGTCCATGGGAGTCGCCTTGCCCTCAGGACTTGTGACTCCGACAAACTGAATTTCTCCCATAATGGATGAGACCGGTCCCATCACAGGCTGCATGCCTTGAGGCAGGCGTCCCTCAAGCAGCTGAAGTCGCTCGGCGATCAGTTGACGGTTTCGGAAAATTTCTGTTCCCCAATCAAATTCGACATAGACAATCGAAATACCGATACCGCTGCTTGATCTGACCCTTAGGACCCCGGGAGTTCCATTCAGAATGGTCTCAACGGGAAGTGTGACTAAGGTTTCAACTTCTTCTGGCGCAAGGCCATGAGCCTCTGTCAGAACCGTGACTATCGGACGGTTAAGATTTGGAAATACATCCACTGGCAAACTTTGCAGCAACGAGGCCCCGTAAACACAAATTGCGAACGCCAAAAGACCAACTAGAAGTCTTTTCTTTAAAGAGAACCGAATCAGATAATTTAGCATAAAATTCCCTCTGGTCGTGCGACAGACTTTCATTAAATACGGCGGCAGCACAAACCTTACGATCACGTCGAAAGAGTCAGTTAGTTTTTAAGATTGGGAAATTGTAAGGGTGATGGGAGGTCGAAAAATCGAACCTAGCGCGCGATTGCGCGGCAAGGCGACATCATCTGAATCTGGATGAGATGCAACTGACTCAAAAGCGCCTATAAGCGCAGATCTGGGTTCAACAAACATTGGATGAGCACAAGAAACCACAAGCTCATGAGAGTGCCTCTCCGTATGTGTAGAATTATGTTTGGAGGCATCAGTAAGACCCTCGTGCTGGTAATGATCGTGGCTGTGATCATGTTCGTGGCTATGTGTGATTTGAATTTTAATTGTACCGTCGAACTGTTTCAGACCGGCTACCGAAAAAATACCGGTCAACGTTAAGGTAATAATAAGGAAGAGTTTGATAAGTAAGGACACTCTTAATTTACAACATATAAAATCTAGACCTGCAACAGTTTACCGCCATCATGACTATCTTTTTATAGTCTTGGAACACAATACGCTGCATCGATTTCGTGAATGGTCAATGATGCAATGCTGTGACCAACTTTAAATATCGTTGGATCTGATTTTATCCAATTTTCACCGTCAGTACTTCTGTATATATCGTGGCCTCCGTAATCACTTCCACCTCGGATCTATAAATAAGTTCCTGTTTTTTTATTATAGCTTGCCGCTGGAGCAAAATACCAACCGGCATTTTGACCATTGATTTTCACAAATGCATTGGTCCAATTCACCCCGTCTGTACTTTAATAGACTCGCGCATTATCGCTGGCGTTTGTCCACATATGAAAAATTTGGCCTGGGAAGGCCGCTAGGCCGCCGCCCCAGGAACCGCTGCGTACGACTTCCCAATTAAATAAGTCTTTTGATCTTTTAAGACTTCCATTATAGCCCCAGCCATTATTAATCTAAAAGTATCCATCCGCATTATCAATTCCGTAAAAAGTTCTTGAAGAGTGCCCCCCGATAATTTCACCACGCGCACTGTCGTCGGCTGATCGATCATTGATCCACGTGTTGCCATCATCGCAAGACATCACAGTACTTTCATTGTTACCAGCCGCAATAAAAACAGTTTTCATATTGCCGGTCGCCACAACAGGAACTGCTGGCGCCGCAGGGGTTGCCGCCGATGGAATTTCAGGAATTGTACTTGCAACACTGAGATTGGGGTTGGCCACTAAAGTGGCCGGTTGAAATTGGGAAGAACAATTCTGAAACGGCATCAGAACACCGATAAGGATAATATTAAGGACAATATACTTACTAATTTTGGATTTCATTTTTATCCGCCCGGACAACCTAAACCTTAACTATTTTTTTATTACGCATTGACTAGAAATTCCCAAGGATCACCAATCTTAGACAAGTTATGGTTTATCCTGTCATAGTAACGTTGATCTTGCTTGATGACATGACCGTATCCTTTAAACAAAGACTGCGTCAGATCTGTTCCGCCACGCTGGATTTCGTATTGCGCTGGCGGAATTCGCATTCCATGCAACATGGTGGCCCACATCCGATTTATAATATCTCCCTTATACTTAGGGTCTCCGACAAAGTCGGTATCAAAAGGTGCAAGGTCCTTATTTCGCAGATCAACCATCAAGCCGGTCTTAAGACGACCACCGGCTGAACCCATCATAAAATACGGCTGACAATAATTATCATGCGCAGCCTTATTTTCATGCGACCAAACGATCATGGAATTTTTTAAAATTGTAGAGCCGGAATCGAAGGGATCAGTCACTAATAAGTTTTGCCCCAATTTAGAGACAAAATTTTGAGAAAACATTTTATGAATGATAACTTGATCATCTTGACCTACATCAAAACCAGCATCTGGCGAATGGGATATAGCATGCCAATCTTTTCCTTGCGGAGTCGCTGCAGACATAGATACATTTACAATCCGTGTGATATCACATTTGAACGCCAGAGCAATAATTTCAGCCATCAGATTTAATTCTGAGGCCTTGGATGTATCCCAAGAATTTGTATTTAAGACGCCAGATACTGTTTTATCACATGCCGGAATTGGTTTAGAATATTGAGTGGCTGTTTGCTGAGCTAAATCAAATAATTGATCCAGGGACTGTCTATCTTTTGTTGATAAAAATCGATAAATGGATTTGCCGCTGGGCCAGAATTCATTAATTAAAGCAATTAAAGGATTTGTGTTTTGGCTCGCAGGCTGACTGGGGCTCACGGACCCGAATAAGTATGTAAAAACCCCCGCCGTGCTATTTATTCTATCTTGACTGACGACGGGATCATCTGGCGAAAAGTAATCATTTCGGCCAAAGGAGATAGCTGCACCGCCGATATTAACTATTCGCTTTCTGCTGCCAATATCATTTCCATAAATTCCATTTCCACCGGCATATGCAAAGACTTGGTCGACACTTGGGATATTACCAGCTAATCCGCCTTTGCCAGCAAAGCTAAATTGATCCGAAAGTGAATCATAACCCGGCGTCGGAGGCGCAAACGCCCCAAAAGCTACGGATTTATTATGGCCAAAATAATGAGGCTGATCTGCACCCACGATAACATTTGAATAAGACCATAAATTTTGAAAACTAGCATCTAAGACCGGTGATAACCCATTGATGCCAACAAGTGATGAAATCTGACCGATTTTGCCATTATGTCCAGTGTAAAGCGGCAAACTAGATGTTGGTAAATTCGTACCAAACCAGTTTTTATTTTGCAAACCCCCGAAAGGATTTACAATCCCAACATACCTCTGGGGCACCAAAGCCACTTGGGCGAGTGCTTTCTCTGCAGTTAAAGTTAACATCGATGGCAAAAGTGGAATTGCTAAAGTCAGGCCCGAAGCTGACTTTAAAAACATACGTCTAGATTTCAAATTAATCTCTACAGCTTTTTGATCTTTACGTATTTTCATACTGATCTCCTACCTTGCTTCTCTGGTTTTTGAAAAATGCTCGTGCATGGCCATTTCAATCAAGGATTGTTTAATCGATTTTGTTTTTAAGTTACTGCGGAAGCTTTCAAGCAAGGGCCGATCGAACTCCGCAGACTCTGCTCGTCCAAAGCTAAATTTAAAATAATAATTAGAAAATGCTTCATAAATTCTTCCAGAAGTAAAAATTGCATTCACAAAGTCTTCCAGATTATTAATGTTATAAGTTTGTCCGTTAATAAAAAGAGTGGTCGATGAATCCACAGGATTTAAGTATTCTTTCCAGGCATTGGCAGAGTAGTCATAATACGGCCGCCTTTCCGTTGTGATGTATCGCCCGATCGAATCATAATTCCCAAGCGAGTATCCCGCCGGATTTATAATCGAGTGACAAGCCATACAGTTTGCTGGTTTTGTCTTTTGAAAAGTTTCAAACCGCACACTGGAGCTTGCGGGAATATTTAATGCTTGTGTTTCTTGCTCGTTAAAATTTGCTGGCATGCCTAAGGAAAATCCTAGGATATTCGTTGATAATAAAACACCCCTCTGAATAATGTTTGTATCACCATTATTTGAAGCTTTTTGTTGAGTGATCGCCGCTCGACTTAAAATGCCTTTATAATTTCCCGTGGCGTCCATTCTAGGGGGTTGGCTGTCATCGGCTCTGGCTGTTGTCCCATAAATTTTCGCTAAGCCAGGATGGGTTGTCATAATGGCTGGACTTCTAAAAATATCTTCCAGTGTTCCATTGCTCTGCCACGTCACATAGTTCAAAAAATCTTGCCCATCTTTAAGGGCAGCAACTTCGATCCCATCAATGCCATCCAATTTTTCATCGAGTGGTAAAAGGTATTTTCGAATGAGATCGCCTGATGGATATCTGCTTAAACGCTTAAACGCTAACCACTGAGTGTAGAATTCAGTCATCACAATTTTTGTCTTTGGCGAATTTACAATTCTTGTAATCTCTGCCCGTAAACCTTCTGGTGTCTTAAGTGCTCCAGAAGCAGCGGCCGCCAGTCCTTGTGGATCAGGAATGCTTTTCCAAAATACAGACGCCAATTTTGCAGCTAATTCGTAATCAGTCAGCTGGTAAACGTCGGACCCAGCTTCGATAGGAACTCCATCGCGGTGAATTTGCATTATGAACCGAGGATGTAAATACATGCGGCCAATCAGCTGCTGCCAAGTTGTAGCCCCATTTTTTAACTCTAAAATTTCGGCAGGCCTAACCGGACCTCTAAATAATGTCAGTCCAAAACTTTTAATAAAGTTATCGATGCACAAGGCATTATTAAATGTTGTATTATCAACTGCACAGGCGCCTACAAAGGCTTTCAGTCTGCCACTATCAGCGGTATTTCTTTTCGAAACAATATCTGCAATTGTGATATATGAAGACAATCTAGATTCTGAAAGTGTTGAAGCCGTTTCATTTGTTCCTAATCTTAGTGTCGCGTTATCAAACGGCATTGTTGAAAAGGCGTTCCAAATTCCATTTTCCCAAGGGGCAAAAGTTCCAGAACCAGGACTGTTTTGTTTTGTAAATTGATAAAGAGTTGCGTCCTTAATCGAGTTTAAATATTCAAGATTTGAAATTCTTCGTAAAGGAGCCGCACCCGGCCCTTTGCCTACTAATGAAGAAAATGATTGGCTACTCGACAATCTGTCCGTCAAATCAACTTGTTTACCAGTCAGCTTAGAACAGTTTTGAAAGAAAAAAACCATGGAAAATAGCAACGTACTTAAGGTGAATAGACGGGTCTTCCGCCCTTTTTTAAAGGATAGCATAAAGTCCACAAAGCCCCCTTAAGTCCATCGGTGTGCGAGTTATAATTATCAAGTAAAAGGCCATTCGAGTCTGTAGTAGACTCTGAAAATCCCATTTTAGGACAATTTAAAAGAAGTGCTAAATTTATTGCCTAAGCTTTAGTCGCATATTCGCTGAAAACTCTGTTTCCTAGGATGGGCTTTTTGAATCGCAGATGTTGGAACGCAATCGTTAAAAACGTCAACATCTCTGCCAAAATAAGATCCGTCGTGCGTGACTAAAAGCGTTCCGTTCTCGACGGAAGAAACGCAGATGTAAGGGACTTTATTCTTGTCGAGCCTTCAATTTGAATAAATTTATTTTTTACACCCTCAAGATCTAAAAACTTTCTAACTTCTTGACCAATATGACCGCCTAAAAAGCCCGTCGCAAGGACTGGGACACCTAAGCGATCTAATATTCTAGCGGCATTGATGGCATTTCCACCTGGGGACCGCAGTTCTGCAGTCACATACGACTTTTCATTTTTAAACAGACTATTCACCGTGCCGCTTAAATCGAGGGAAGGATTAGGTGTGATCGAAAAAATTAATTTACTCATGGTCGTCAATACGGTCAGTGCACATCTTTAGGTCCATTCAGCGGAATCCAAAAAGTAAATGTTGAACCGTTCCCAGCAATGCTAACAACCGAAATTGCGCCCTTGTGCTGTTCAACAATTTTTTTCGCAATCGCAAGTCCAAGACCTGTGCTGGTTTCTCCCTCGGTCGGGCGAACACTTGTTTTTCCAAACTCTCGAAATAATTTTGGGATTTCAGAAACAGGAATACCAAGGCCTTTATCTGCCACTGAAAACGTCACCCGCTCGTCAAGGCAGGAAACTGAAAATGTGATGGTGCTGCCTCTGGGCGAATATTTCACTGCATTAGAAAATAAATTATCTAGAACCCTTCTGACCTTGTGTCTATCAAACCGGACCGTTGGTAAGACATTTGAAATAGGCTCTGATTTAAATTCGATTTGCTTTGGCTCAGCTAAAACTTTCCCAAAGTTATCCATTTCTTTGCAAAATTCATCCAGTCTAACATCTTCTAGCTCGATCGTCTCGGCCTGCCGATCTAAACTACCCAATTCACTAAGTTCATTAAGCAGTTCAAACATATATTTTGAGTTTCGAAGAAAGACCTGGAAGACCTCTTTCCCGTCAGGATCAAGATTTTGAAACCAAGGCTCACCCAATGATAATTCGGCAAAACCTTGGATCGTACTTAAAGGTGATTTTAGGTCGTGAAGAATCATATTCAAATTTCGCGTCTGTTCTTTAGCAACATCAAAATTATGTCGTAAGCGACCATGATCAACAATTATTGAAAGTTCGTCAGCCACTTCCCTGAAGATTTGGATATGTTGGTCGCGGTAAGTGTTTGCTTTACAACTTGAAAAAAACACGATGCCAATTTGCTGATCACCTGACCGAAGGGGACAAGTTAAGCTGGATCTAATTCCATCATTAATCACAAGCTTCGTTGATCGCGAGTCTGGAAATTTTGAGGAGTACTCGATAAGATCGTTAATAATTCGAGGCTCGCCGGTCTCTAAAATTTTCTGCAAACTACTACCGTGGATAGGAGCTGAATAAGAAACATCTAGATGGGTGACGGCCACTTTGGATCTGACCCACTTCATGCTGAGCTGGGCATCATCTCCAGCCCCTTCTACAAGAGCGACTCCAATTCGGTCATAAGGAATGACCAGGTCAAGAGAATCAAAAACCAAATCTAAAACCTTTTGATACTTGGCCCCGGTCAAAAGTTTTTTATTAATTTCATTCATCACCAAAAGGAGTTGGGTTTGGCCAACCGCAGAAGCCAGCTGCTCTTCTACTAAATCATTTGTCTTAGGCATTTATAAATTCCTTTTCCAGGAAACAGTATCAGACAGCTTGAAAGATGTTACATCTGATGACGCCATTATGACTTATGGTACAAGTTCATTTGCAAAGTGGGCTATATCGTCCGGAATAGAATTGGCAGAAATTACAAAGTTTAAATTGTAATTAAAACTTTAGTTAGGTCTCCCCCTATTTCAAAAAGTGTTAGGCTTTCAATTGTTGTCCGAGCGATATCCTGAAGTGCTTCGCGAGTTAGAAATCCCTGATGGGAGGTCATAAACAGCAACTTTCATAAGCCTTGTTTTAGTGACGAGCTGAAGGAAAATCAAATGATCGTTTGTTGAAATCTCCCAAATAATTTCTAAGCTATTCCAGTATCCTCATGGGGTAAGTTGCCTCCTTTAAATCATGTCACAATCCATTGATTGAATACTAAAATTTAAAGACCTACTGTCCCAGCTACTTAAGTTGGAGACATTTAATGAAACTTTTAAATTTAACAATTACAAACTTACTTTTACTTTTTTTTATTTCACCTGCGAATTCTAGCACTGATAAAAATCGTTCTGAAAAAATAGTCGGGCAAGAAAATGCAATTCTAACAGACGCTCCGGCAGTTCCCGTAGCCCTCACTAGAAAAAGTGCCACCAAAGTCGTTGTTCATCTTGAGGTCAAAGAGGTCGAAGGAAAAATGGCCGACGGTGTGAAATATACTTATTGGACTTTTGGCGGCAAAGTGCCAGGAAAATTCATTCGAATTCGTGAAGGGGACCTTGTTGAATTTCATCTCGACAATCATCCCAATAATAAAATGCCTCACAACATTGATTTGCATGCTGTCATTGGACCGGGTGGAGGGGCTGCCTCCTCAATGACAGCTCCGGGCCATAGCTCTGTTTTTTCTTTTAAGGCGTTAAATCCTGGCCTCTATGTTTATCACTGCGCCACCGCACCGGTCGCTATGCATGTTGGAAATGGGATGTATGGACTTATTTTAGTCGAGCCAAAAGAAGGGCTTTCGAAGGTGGATCATGAATATTACGTGATGCAAGGCGATTTCTACACGAAGGGTCCCAATGGCCAGCAGGGCCTTCAACCTTTTAGTATGCAGAAAGCAATTGCTGAAAAGCCAGATTACGTTGTCTTTAACGGTTCGGTCGGAGCTCTCCTTGATGATAACGCACTCACTGCAAAAGTGGGTGAAACAGTTCGCCTTTATGTTGGAAACGGAGGTCCCAATCTGACGTCCTCATTCCATGTGATCGGGGCCATCTTTGAAAATGTTTGGGCTGAGGGAAATACAGGCACGATACTTCACAATGTGCAGACAACCATGATTCCTGCCGGCGGCTCAACTGTTGTAGAATTTAAAGTGAGCACACCAGGAACATTTATACTTGTCGACCATTCCTTAACACGTGCCTTTAACAAGGGCGCTATCGCGCAACTTAAAGTTACAGGTGACGAAGACAAACTCGTCTATTCAGGAAAAATCAGTGATGAAGTTTACAGGCCAGAAGGCTCAAACATCCTTGTATCCGAAGATGCCGCCCGCCCTCTGCCGATTGCAAAATCAAAGATTGAGCGAATCACCCGAGGAGAAGCCATTTATAAGACGAACTGTGCCGCTTGCCACCAACCTAATGGTCAAGGCATCCCAAATGCATTTCCCCCTCTGGCAAAATCAGATTTCCTAAATAAAGATAAAATTCGAGCCATTAAAACTGTGACTGGTGGACTTAAAGGCCCGATTAAGGTGAACGGACAACTCTTCGATGGTGTTATGCCGGCATGGAATCTTTCAGACGATGAGATTGCCAGCGTTCTGACTTATGTTTTCGGCTCATGGGGAAACTCTGGCAAGGACGTAACTCCACAAGAAGTCAAAGCCCAAAGAGGCACAGAAAATAAGTCTGTACAAACTGAATGACAGGAAAAAGAAATTTTTTTAAATTTTTTTTAGTCTCGGCGATTTCAATCGGTGAAAACATGAATTTCATAAAGGCTGGCGAATTCGTCTCTTTCGATGCCCCTTTAAAACAATTATCCCTCACTGATCCCACGAAACTAACAAATACTTCTAAAGTTAAAACTTCTGTTCCGTCTTTCAACTTAGATCGCTTTGCCGTGACAAATAAAGATTTTCTAATTTTTGTAACAAAAAATCCAGAGTGGCGAAAATCACGAATTAAAAAACTGTTTGCGGATAACCAGTACCTAGAAGAATGGCCCTCAGATCTCAATTTTGGAACACTGAACCCAATTTCTCCGGTGACGCGAATTTCTTGGTTCGCGGCAACCGCTTATTGTCAGACAAAAAATCAGACATTGCCAACAACTGACCAGTGGGAATTTGCTCTTTATGATAACGGCAAAAATAAAGCCGAGGTCGATCAGAAAATTCTCGCATGGTATGGGAAGACTAATGAAAATAAAATTCCCGCCATTGGCACAGCTGGAAAAAACTTTCGCGGAATTTATGATTTAGGGGGGTTGATTTGGGAATGGACCGAAGATTTTAACGGTTTTTTGAGTGCCTCAGACTCTCGCAGCGGCGGAACAAAAGAATCAAATCTATTTTGCGGAAGCGGAAGCCAATTAGGCAATTCTGCCGATTATGCCGCTTTCACCCGTTACTCATTTCGAACCAGCCTTCAAGCGAATTATACAATCGCAAGTCTTGGCTTTCGATGTGCCAAAGGAAATGATCAATGAAATTAAGAAGCCGTCTGGATATTTTTTTATTTGCCGCATTCTGTTTTACAACAAAACTGACGATCGCCCATGAAGGGCATTCATCAAATGATAAAATTAAACCGATCCTGTCAGAATCAATCTTTAATTTGAAATCTAAATGGACGTCCCAATCAGGTCAGCTTGCCTCCATTGAAGATTTTGGGGGAAAGCCCTTTATTGTTGCGATGATCTATACGAGCTGCGATCAAGCCTGCCCGCTGATTATTGAAGACCTAAGAAAAATTGAAAATGCGTTATCAAAAAAAACAAGTGCTCGAATTCCTTTTCTTCTTTTTTCTTTCGATACGCTTAAGGACACGTCGATTAAATTAAAAGCCTTTGCTCAGTCCCGAAAGTTAGATCTTCATCATTGGACACTTTTTAATGGAAATAAAAATGCAGTTCGTGAACTTGCTGCAGTCCTAGGAATTCGCTACAAGAAAAATGCGAATGGAGATTTTGACCATTCCAATGTCATCACTTTGATTGATGCTGAAGGTCTTATTAGTACGCAGCAAATTGGCCTTAACCAAGATCCTCAGCCGCTCGCAGACAAAGCTATTAGGCTTAATTCCGTGATCCGCAACACACTTTAAAAGAGCTCAGAAAAGTTTTATTTGTGATGATATCCACCGAGAACTGAGTTCAAAAAATTTAAGATCTTTACGCGGAGTGGATTTTGTTTGGTTCGGTGCCGGCCGTGGGGCCGACGCCGAGTTAGAAAATCGTGAAGGAAACGGCAACCCCTATTTGATTTTTAAAAAAATATTAGTGGCCTTTTCGGCCCTCTCTTTTGGCTTCACGCTTAGCTTCACGTCGTTCCCTTTTATCCTCACGTCGTTCTTTGATATCTTCGCGACGCTCTTTTTTATCGTTGTGAAGTTCGCGGCGGGCCTCAACTAAATCTTTTTGATCTTTATTTCTTTCTTGTCTTGCCCCCTCTAGTGCCTCTTTATCTGACTTAATCTGGTCGATTGATGCTCCGGATTTTTGATCCTCATGCAGCTTTTTACGAGCTTCAACCACAACCTGTTGGTCTGCATTCCGCTCCTTAATTTGATCTTGCAGACGATCACGGTCCGCTTTTATTTTTACAGTGTCGGCTTCAATATTTTTTATATCGTCGGCATGGGCCTGACTTAATCCCATCGCTATCACTAAACTCATAATCGATAAAATTCTGTTTTTCATTAGAACCTCCTGGGTGATTGATTGTTTTCAGATTACCCTTCAGTCATTAAAATCGAATTTAAGCCGAATTAAAAAAGATTAATGCCATCCTATCAGAAAATACAATTTACTGATAATTCTAGGTATTTTATGTTTTAAAAAAACTTAGAGTCTCAGAACAGGACAACTAAAACGAGAATCCCATATTAAGGTGATACTGACGATAATCAGTCGTGTGCAAAGTTTTTGGATTATTATAGGTGAGATCTGTTGTCTCAAGGGAAACACTCACCGGTTCTTTATTAATTTTCCAACCTGTATTGTAGTTAAGGCCTAACGACACAAGATGATTTGCAGGGCGCAGGTTTAAATCTGTGCCTACGGGCGCCAAACGAAGGGATGTTCCAAATGTAGGCCCCATAACAACCACCCTTGCGTGCAATCCAACAAAAGAATTAAATCCACTAATTTCTTGTCTTGAAATCATCCCTAAATAATAAGCCCCAACTCCTACTTCAATCGGAACATCATTGATCTGCCAAGGTGTTACGTACTGAAACCACTCTTGCGTATCAACATGGTAAGTCATTCCGTATTCAGGATTTGATGATGATACGCCAACACCTAAATCCAAAGAACCTACCATTTTAAGATCCAAGAAAAGATTGCTGGAAACTTCTCCTCCTACAACAACGGTGTTTAAATTATAGGGTGCTGTGACAAAGTCTTGCTTTAATGTTAAGTGACTGGCGCCGAACTTCCCTTTAAATGCCAAAGTAAGGTCAAAAATACTAGATAGGCCTTTCACTTTATTCGAGTTAAGTCCAAGGCTTGCGAGAACCCGTCGTCGCTGTTGCGAATCATTACTATTTTCGCTAAAAATAAACAGCTCGCTTTGATTTCTTTGAATTTCATCTGACGGCAGAAAATTCTCCATACTCGGGATACCGTTGGTATAAAGATAAGCTGGAATATGATCAATTTTGCGATAAGCCGAGTGCGATTCCATCCAACCATAATCCTGTTTACGATTGGTCGAATCATCGATTTTATCGACCCCGGCTTTATAATATAGTGTCCACCAGGCACCTTCTTTGATGGCCGTTGCAGACTTAAGCCATTTAAAATCCAAGATGTAAACTTTCGAATACATGTCGGGCCAGGCGACACAAAGTGTTTTATCAACCTCACAATCTTCTGGTTTCCAATTCCCTGGCTTTTTAAAAAGCGCCTGAAAATGAAAATTTGGCAAAGGCCGTAAAGTCATTTCCATTGGTTGGTCAATGGCGGTCAGTGTGTGAAATTTCTTCCACGAATATTGGTACCAAAGTTCTGAAACATCATCTTGATCTTTTACTATAATTTTTCGCCACAGCACGCCCTCTTTGCGATCAGCACGGACTTTCTCAAGATACTCAACCCCAGAATCTTCCATTCTGAAAATATCACCGGACCGCAAAGCTCCGACTTGAACGCCCGACGAGTTCGGTGAGGTGTAAAGAGGGATCACTAGATTTGGCATTGCTTCTCGGACTTCCAAGTAATAAGTCACGAACGATTGAATCTGAATATCATTTTTAAAATCTGTTCTTAATTTATCTCGCACTTCAATGGGACTAAGGCACATTCTATCCTGCGAATTTGATAATGGTACTTTGGGTTGAAAAAATGTTTTTGGAAGTTGCCTTGTCGCTTCTTGACTGACAGATTGATTTTGCTTTTTATAAATTTCATGGGGATCTAGTTTAGTTTGTGCCAACGCAAATGATGAGATCATGAAAATCATCATGAAAATTGTTAAAGACTCGTAAAGATGTCTTAGATTGCGATTTACGTTCATCAAAAGATCTATCGGGATTTTTTTACAAAACTTAATTTGCTGAATGATTTCATAGCTCTTGAAGGTCCATAAAAAAATAATTTGAAGGCCTATCGTCCAGGAATTTCAACCCCCTTCCCAAGACAAAGATCAAGGCCGGCTATCAATTACTTTTATAAATCGAATTAATTTTTTGATTTCAAAAAAGGCCTGGTCTTGGCTTTTGACATTAATTTATATCTGGGATGAATCAGAGACGATCCTAACTTGGAATCTTAACAATGCCTAAGTTTTGTCTCCGACAGAAAATCTTTGCCTTTGGTCTTGGTCACCTTCGTCAAAAAACTAGACCCTAAGAATTGGAAGAATCTGTTCCAGAGGCAGGATGTCTGTAGCGAAGCCAATCTTTTTCCGTGATCAATGTGACACTTTCTGAGGTTGCTTCAAAGATGATCCTAATATCCCCTTTGGCAATTTGCCGACGAATTTGCTCTGCCTTTTTGTCGTGAGTTATTTCCTGCAACCCATAATCAGTGCCATCACGGCCAATAAAATCATTAATGATACCGATCAGGGCTTCGGCGCTTAAAAGGTCAACTGGGATTTCAACAGGCTGAGGATTTGGTTCTACTGCGAGATGACTCTTTTCCATCATCTAGAACTCTCGCAGCTAGCGCCTTTTGGCAACATCTATATAATTATTTACATTCCCACACGGCGGGACTCACTTCTTCATTCTCTGTACAATTGTATTTTGTCGTTTGACCAGATGTTAATACAATTTGAACTGCGAACTGTTCGTGCCCTGTTAGTTCCGCATTCACAGACTTAAAAAGTCGCTGAGTGTCACGAGTTGTTGTTGCGTTAAACGTGGTCGAGGCCGCAAGAACTGCTTGAGCTGCTTGAGAAGCAATTGTGCCATGTGCTTGGGCCGTTAAAGAAAAAGCCATTGAAAGACAAACACTAGAAAGCAAAACGATTTTTTTCATAAATTCTCCTTGGTGTGGAAAGGAGTATTAAATAGTTTAAATGAAATCAAATTATAGAAGGCTAGGAGACTATTTTAGACCAAGTTGAAAGGGCAATGAAAATAACATGATCATAAGTTGATCGGCTGACCGGACAATTTTTCTAAAACATAGGGCAGGACGCCACCAGATCTAAAGTATTTTAACTCAATCGGCGTATCAATCCTTAGGATAACTTCAAACTTATGCTGGTACCCATCATTACGCTCAGCTTTAACTTGCACTCGCCCTCGAGGCTGGGCCTGCCCTAACCCAAAAACCGAAAAAATTTCTTGTCCGTTAAATCCGCATTGCTGCGCCGATTCCCCATCCAAAAACTGTAAAGGGGCCACTCCCATACCCACTAAGTTCGACCGATGTATTCGCTCAAAGCTTTCGGCAATGACTACATGAACACCCAAAAGGCGAACGCCTTTGGCCGCCCAATCCCTAGAAGATCCGCTGCCATACTCTTTTCCCGCAACAATCACCAAGGGCACTCTGTTTTTAATATACCTTTGCGAGGCCTCAAAATAATTCATCAATTCACCAGAGGGAAAATAAACGGTCCACCCGCCTTTCTGCTCCGGCGCTAATTTATTTTGCAGTCGAACGTTCGCCAAGGTGCCTCGCCACATCACCTCATGATTCCCGCGCCGAGACCCGTAAGAATTGAAATCTTCTTTTTTTACACCCAAGCTGACCAGATACTGACCCGCCGCTGAAGTTTCATTAAAACTACCAGCGGGGGAAATATGATCGGTCGTAATAAAGTCGCCAAAAAATCCCAAGACCCGGCCATTTGAAAAATCTTGATCATTCGGTAATAAACCTGGAAAAGGCGGCTCCTGAATATAACTAGAATTTTTATTCCACGAGTAACTGGTTTCTTTCGATATCTCAATTTTGCGCCAATCTTCGCTGCCAAGAGCAATGTTTTTATAAATTTTTTCAAAGCGCTCTTGAAGCACAAATTTTCGCATTATGACTTCAACTTCATCAGGATCAGGCCATAGATCCTTTAAAAATATCGCCTTTCCATCGGCGGCGTACGCGATGGGTTCATTGGAAAGATCAATATCAAAATGCCCCGCTAAGGCATAAGCCACGACCAGAGGGGGCGACATCAAATAATTGGCGCTGACCAGCGGGTTGATGCGGGCTTCGAAATTTCTATTCCCCGATAAAACCGAAACACTGATCAAACCCTTTTTTTCGATAGCTTCTATGAGGGAATCAGAAAGGGGTCCACTGTTACCTATGCAGGTGGTGCATCCATACCCAACTAAATTAAATTTTAATTTCTCTAGTTCAGGCATTAAGCCAGAAGCTTCCAAGTAATCTGTCACAACTTTCGAACCGGGCGCAAAGCTAGTTTTTACCCAGGGCTTCACAGCAAGGCCCAGGCGATTAGCATTTCTAGCTAACAGGGCAGCCCCAATCATCAAAGCTGGATTAGAGGTATTCGTGCAACTAGTGATCGCTGCAATTAAAATACTGCCATGGCTTATCTCAAGCGTCGCTCCCTTTTCCACCTTACCTGGGGTTGCATCGTGTAAGGGTTCTTCGTGGGTCGGATTTGTAACAGCATTTCCTCCCTCTAAAATCCATCGCTCGATCGTAGGCTTAGCTATTTGATGCAAATCACCAGAAAGTTGAGTGGATAAAAAACTTCTCCAAGATTTTCTAGCCTCATTTAAATTCCACCTATCGTGCGGTTTGGATGGCCCCGCCACTGATGTTTGAACAAGGGATAGATCCATCTCGACAACATCAGTGAATCTTCTTTCGATATCAGGATTATAAAATAAATTCTGCTTTCGAAGATATCCTTCAGCTCGTTCAGCTTGTTGAGTGCGGCCACTCAAAACCAAATAATCTAAAGTTTTTTGATCTACGGGGAATAATCCGACGGTCGCGCCATACTCGGGCACCATATTACTCATCGTCGCACGATCTGCGACGCTAAGATGTGAAATTCCGGGACCAAAATACTCGACGAATTTCCCGACCACGCCTTTTTTACGCAACATCTGGGTAACAGTTAAAACTAAATCTGTCGCCGTAACACCTGGTCCTAGCTTTCCAATGACTTTTACACCAATCACCTGGGGAATGAGCATGGAGCAAGGCTGTCCGAGCATCGCAGCTTCAGCTTCAATACCTCCAACACCCCAGCCTAAAACTCCCAGCCCATTGATCATTGGTGTGTGAGAATCAGTGCCAACCACCGTGTCGGGGAAGGCCCACGACTCTTCTTTAATTTTTCTTTCACTCACAACTGGCGACAGATATTCCAAATTAATCTGATGACAGATCCCCGTGGCAGGCGGCACGACCAAAAAGTTTTCAAAACTTTTTTGCGCCCATTTTAATAACTGGTACCGTTCATGATTTCGATCAAATTCCATTTTGGAATTTATTTTTAACGATTCTGAATTCCCAAAGCTATCGACTTGCACCGAATGATCTATGACCAAATCCACCGGCTGCACTGGATTGATCAATAATGGATCTCCTCCCCGGCGCTGAATTTCAGTTCGCATGGCTGTCAGATCAGCAACGACTGGCACTCCAGTAAAATCCTGCAGCAAGACACGACCCGGAGTAAATTGAATTTCATGATCGGGAATGGCGGCTGGGTCCCAATCAATGATAGCTTGAATATCTTCTTGCTTAATATTTTTTCCATCCTCATAACGCAAAAGGTTTTCTAGAAGAATGCATAAACAAAGTGGCAGAGTTTTCACTTTCTCTAAACTAGCTGCATCCAGGCGATCAAAGGCATGGATGGAATATTCTTTCGCTCTATAAATCCATTTTTCTTTTGTATTAAAAGAGTTCAAAGAAATTTCCTTCCCGAAGGGATATAGTTAAAGTAAGCAACATTGATGCCGATCCCGGATCCGCAAGGTTCCGGCCATGGGAGGAGATTATCCCCAGTTGAGGTCCTTAAAAGTAAAAGGCGGTCCCAAAAAGCATCGTGAAAATATTTTGAGCTTTTTTAACAGTTTCATACTGCTGGTTGATTCTTTGTCTAGAAATTCCCTTGCCGCCTGTGTAATAGCCACCAAAAGTATAAGCGATCTTTTTTTCCGCAATAAATACAAAATTCGCGCTAAATCCGTACATATCGACATGGTCTTCTTGCAATCGATTGGTCGGCTCGGGATCAGGATGTGACGAAAAATCTGTATACACGCCCGCTCGAAACTTTAACCAAGGCAGAAAACGATGTTCACCACCCAGCTGAATATTCCATGTCGGTTTATGTTGAATCATTGACGAGGAACTTCGCCGGTCCAGTTCTTCATAACTCAGTTCCTCATAAAGAGTGGCATCTCCAGACAGCAGCCAACTGGCATCGGGATTATAGGATAGTCCAAATCCCAATTTCCCAGGGATAAATGTATCAGAACCTCGTCCTGGCTCATTCACGGTTTGTTGTGTTAACGTGTTGGCCACAGTGTCAACCTGAGTTGTGGATTCATAAACCGAAGACTTACCTGCAATTTTAAAAGATCGTGGCCGGACTGAAACACCCGCGTTCCACTTTTCATTTAATTTCTTAAAGTAACCAAAAATCAAAATTAATCCATTATCTGTTTTAGTAGTTTCCGAACTGAATAATGTCGCCTGTGTCGCGGAAGGAAAACTTTTATCTGAAACGGATCGTTCAAAATTTCTTGCTGTATAATAGGCTGTAAAACCCACTGACTCAGTCTCAGATATTTTTGTCCCAACGCTGCCGCCCGCCCATAAAGACTGATCGACATAAGAAAGCGTCGTCACATTATTGCTTTTATTGTACAAGTCCCCTTTGAAGTTATCGTAATCCGGAACGACGATCGAAAGCGCCAAAACCCAGTCTTTAATTTTGATGGCTGACCCGACTGAAGAAGGCAGCGATCGAAAATAACCTTCACTCACCCGTAGAGAGGCTTTCGTAAAATCCTCATCTTCACCATACACCGTATCTAATTTTTTATGAATTCCCACAGCTGCCGAAAAAGCCGACGCATCCAGTTCGCCTAAAGTCGCTGGATTATAGAATGGACTGGCGGCCACGTCGCCGACCACAGATATGCCCGCCCCGCCCATTCCCGCAACTAAATCACCAATTAAAATTGAATTATAATTTGAAAACGTAGCCCGACCAACGTTGCAAAAAAGAAGGGCTGCGAAAAAAAGAAGCCCTGTTTTCATATTCTTTTATAATCATCTTGGTATCGAACAATATCATCTTCACCGAAATAAGATCCCAATTGAACTTCAACAAAATACAAGGGGCCTTGACTGGTGTTGTGAATCCGATGCTTAGCTCCTAACGGAATGTGAACATAGGTGCCCTTTTTCACGGGAATAACTTCATCATTTAAAATAACTTCGCCTTGTCCCCGCGTCACAATCCAGTGCTCCTCGCGCTGCGCGTGCGACTGATAAGAAATTTGTTGGTGAGGATTTACTAAAATAACTTTTGATTTAAAATCTTCAGTGTCTTTCAGGATTTCAAAACGACCCCAAGGGCGGTCCTCAAAATCATGATTCTTAATTTTTGAAGAATTCTTTTTTGCAAGCTCTTCAACAATCTTTTTAACATCCTGGGAAGACCCTTTCCTAGCGATCAGCAGGCAATCTCCCGTATCAACAATCAACAAATCTTGGACATCCACCAGCGCCACAGTTTTTGTATCGTGCGTAAACACAAAATTATTCTTCGATTTCTCTGTGACAACTTCGGCCAACCCGTTAAAAGCCTCAGGACTTTCAGCCGCTACAGCATCCCAGGAGCCCACATCATTCCAACCCATTTCACTGGGAATGCAAACCAAATCATTCCCAGAAAGGTGTTCCATAATTGCATAATCCAAGCTGATATTCGGAAGCTTTTGATAAACTTCCGAAATATTCGAAAGGTCTTTTTTTAAAGTCTCGACCGTCTTCCAAAGGGCGGCCTGATGTTTTTTAAAATGCTCGATCATTGTTTGAACTTTAAAAACAAAAATTCCCGCGTTCCACGAGTATCCGCCTTGTTGCAAAAATTGCTGAGCCTTTTCTAAGGTTGGCTTTTCGTGAAATCGCTCGACGGCAAAGGCTTTTAAGTTATGCCCTAGGCCCACTTGTTTAGACGATTGAATATAGCCATACCCGGTCTCAGGGTAAGTCGCCGTAATTCCTAAGGTCACAACAGCGTTTTTCCGAGCCCACTCTTCGCCAAGATGAACCGCGTCGATAAAAACTTTTTCATTACGAATCAAATGATCAGACGGAAAAATTCCCACAACTTCTTCACTTTTGTTTTGAAGACTTAGAAAATAACAAAGCACTGCGATCGCAGGACCTGTATTTTTCCCGACCGGCTCATACACCGTCTGATTTTCCGAAAGGCCCAAGGCTTTTAAATTAATTTCCGTTAAAGTTTTTAAAGTTGAACCGGTTAAAACCCAAGGGTTTCCTAACTTTTGACATCTTTTCAAAGTCATGGACTGTAAAGGTTGATCAAAAAGCTGACAGAATTGTTTTGGAAACTGTGAGCGTGAAACGGGCCAAAGCCTTGTTCCACTCCCTCCAGAAATCACCACAGGAATCATATCTTTCCTTCCGCGAAGTCACATCCCACCAAATGCGCAGCCCATGGTCTACAAATACACACAGTTTGGCCCATGTTGTCATCTGCCTGTGAAACCTTTAAGCCACAGTTTCAATAAACCTCCCTCATCAAAAATAAATTATCGCCGAAAATTTGTCGCTAGAAGGTAGACTTCTTCTAGAGCCAAAAGCATACTTAAGTATCTAAAGTAAATTTTGACTCTAAGGTCGTGGAGAAAAATAATGAATATTCCCTTCGTCGATTTAAAAACTCAGTACCACATTATGAAAAATTCCATCGACGCTCGCATTCATAAAGTGCTAGATCACGGTGCATTTATCAACGGACCTGAGGTGCAAGAGTTAGAAACGAAACTGGCTGCCCACACCGGCGCAAAATACGCACTGACTTGTGCTAGCGGCACTGATGCCTTACTTGTGCCATTGATGGCGCTCGGGATCGGTAGCGGCGATGAAGTGATCACCACTGCTTTTTCTTTCATCGCGACAGCGGAAACAATTTGTTTAGCTGGTGCAAAACCCATTTATGTCGATGTCGATCCTACGACTTATAATATCGATGTTAAAAAAATTGAAAAAGCGATCACCTCAAAAACCAAAGCCATCATGCCTGTATCGTTGTATGGCCAAATTGCCGATATGGACGAAATCAACGCCTTGGCAAAAAAACATAATCTTTTTGTCATCGAAGATTCGGCCCAATCCTATGGCGCCAGCTACAAAGGCAAAAAAAGCGGCAACGTTTCTTTGGTGGGCGGAACTAGTTTTTTTCCAGCAAAACCACTCGGCTGCTACGGTGACGGCGGCGCCATGTTTACCAGTGATGAAAATTTGTATAAAGTGATGAAGGAAATTCGCGAGCATGGCTCTGAGTCACGCTATTATCACACTCGATTAGGAGTCAACGCACGCCTTGATACTCTTCAATGTGCTATTTTGCTAGCAAAAATGGAGCGCTATGATTGGGAAGTCGAGCAAAGGCAGCGTCTTGGCAATCGCTACAACCAAGCCTTTGCTGAAATCCGAATTGAAGATTTTAAAATTCCCACAATAAAATCTGATCGCACCAGTGTTTGGGCCCAATACACCTTAGCAATTTCTGATCGCGCTCCTTTTCAGAAAAAATTAACTGACGCTGGTGTTCCCACGTCAATCCATTACCCTCGAACGATGCCCGATCAACCCTGGTACAAAGAGCACACGGCCGATGCCAGCGCAGACTTAACCCACGCACGCTGGGCGGCAGAGCATGTTATCAGTCTTCCTTTGTATCCCGACATGACTAATGATATCCAAGATCGAGTGATCGAAGCTGTCTTAAAGGCCATGGCCTAGGAATAAGATAATGACTGATTTTAAAGCTCTTAGCACGCCCGTAACAATGAAAGCCTCTAGCCAAGAAAATTTCACTTGGGGCGATGGTAAAAACTTTGTCCTTTTTGCCGGGCCCGATATTATCGAAGACGAAGGCATGGTCCTAGAAGTTGGAAAAGAAATCCAACGAGTTACAAAACTTTTAGGTATTCCTTGGATATTAAAATGTTCTTTTGATAAGGCCAACCGCCAAAGCGCCAAAAGCTTTCGCGGACCAGGAGCTGGAAACGCACTTAAATCTTTAGATAAAATCAAATCTAAAGTTGGCTGCGCCCTTCTCACAGATATTCACGAAACAATTCAAGTGGCACCCACTGCCGAAGTCGCTGACGTTCTGCAAATTCCCGCGTTCTTATCTAGACAGACAGACTTATTAGTTGAAGCCGCTCAAACCGGAAAAGTTCTACATATTAAGAAAGGTCAGTTCCTCGCCCCCTGGGATATGAAATCGATTGCTCAAAAAGCCGTCGATGCCGGTAACAATAAACTTTTACTATGTGAACGGGGAACAACGTTTGGTTATAACCGTCTAATCAACGATATGACCGGCCTCGTTGAAATGAGAAAATTAGGATTTCCTGTGATTATGGATTGCACTCATTCAACTCAATTGCCTGGCGCCAGTGGAGACTCCAGCGGCGGCCGTCGTGAAATGGTTCCCGTTCTGGCCCGAGCCGCTATGGCCGTAGGCGTAGATGGAATTTTTCTTGAAACTCATCCAAATCCTGATGCGGCACTTTGCGATGGGCCAACGTCACTTCCCTTAAAAGATCTTGAGGGCTTACTGCGCACTTTGCAAAAATTTGGCGCTATCCATTTGCAATCATGATGGCTCGTCACAAAGATAAATTAATTCAAACCTTTAAAATTCTTTTTGCTGTTGGACTTATTTATTGGCTCTGGAACAGTGGCAAACTTGATTTCTCGTCCCTCAAATATTTTCTAGTTCCCCAATGGGCATTCTTGGGTTTAAGTCTTTTAGGAATAAATTTATTGATCGGTAGCGAGCGGTGGCGCTTATTGTTAAAAACGCAGGATCGCCCAACCACTTCTTTTTCAGCCTTCAAGCTCAGCATGATCGGAATGTTTTTTAACTACGCTATGCCCGGTGGAGTTGGCGGTGATGTTGTGAAGGCTTACTATTTCCACAAAGACCATACAAATTCTAAGGTTATTTCCGTCACTAGCGTTTTAATGGATCGAATCTTAGGCTTGTATGCCATGTTATTGATGGGCATGATCGTTATGGTTTACGATCATGATCACGTTGCCACCATCCCCCAGCTACAATCTTTATTTTATGTCGTCACCGTGGTCACTGCTGTAGCTTCCTTAGGACTTTTTCTAGTGTTCTCTGGCCAAGTTCATCGGACGGGAAATTTACAAAAATTAATTCAAAAGCTTCCTATGGCGGAACGACTGCAAAGACTTTACGACTCATTTTATCAGTATGGACGTTCACCTGCCGATCTCATCAAGGTTATTTTGCTCAGCTGGGCAGGACAAGTCGTTTCAATTTTTTTCCTCATCCTGGCTGGCACACTGTCTGGTGCAACGGCTCCCTGGGCCACTTATTTTCTGGTCGCACCTTTAGGCTTTATTGCTATTGGTCTTCCACTGACGCCTGCAGGCGTGGGCATTGGTCAGGCTGCTTTTTATGTCCTCTTTAATCTTTATCTAGGCAGCGAATCGACTTTGGGTCCCACCATTATTACAGCCTTTCAAGTGGGCCAATTAGCCTGGGGTCTTGGTGGAGCCGTGATTTATCTCCGTCGACGCCAGCCCCTTAAAGCGGCCGATTATGCCGAGATTCAAACAACTCAGAGTTAAACACGGCTTTTAATCATTGAAAATAAGGCCCAGCCTTACTAAAGTTTCGAATTATAACTGCGAGGTGAAAATGACTCTCTTGTTGAAGCAAATTTTTGCTTTTTTCAAACTGCTCAATTCTGACACTGGCCGAGATCAATTGGCCGCTGGGCTTGCCTGCGGAATTATCTTGGGATTTGCACCTTTTTTTTCATTGCAAACGATCCTTGTATTAATTCTCGTCTTTTTCTTTCGAATTCAAATGGGCGCCGCTTTTTTATCCGGGTTCTTTTTTAAATTTGTCGCTTTTCTCTTCGATCCCGTGGCCGACATTCTGGGAAGAAAAGTTTTAGAAACAGAAAGCTTAAGACCATTTTTTGTGAAAATTTATAACATGCCTATTCTGCCATTCACTCGGTTCAATGATTCCATTGTCATGGGGTCGCTGGTGATCTCAGTTATTTTGACAATCCCAGGATTTTTTCTATTCCGTCACTTTATTGAACGTTACCGAATTGTCGTTGTCGCCCGTATCCGTGAAACAAAACTGTGGAAGGCCATGGCCGCTTCAAAAGTTTATAATTGGTATGCCTCTTACGAAAAGCTCTACCGGTAAAGGATTTACAACATGTCAGACACTCTAACTCCACCTTCCGTTCCCAGCAAAAAGAAGAAATCGCAGGGCCCGTTTAGAACTGAAGCGGTTGTTCCATTCACAATTATTATATTACTGGTTGTGATTTACTTTAAACTCTTCTTCGATTCGAATCTTAAAAGCGGCCTTGAATTTGCGGGCTATAAGATCACCGGGGCCGAAGTCGACATTGCCGAACTTGAAACTAGTTTTTTTAAAGCCAGTATTCGCATCCAAGGCATAGAAGTGACTGATGGTTTGAAACCCAGCCACAATTCCGTCAGCATCGGCGACGTCCGTTTTGGAATGTTATGGGACGCACTCCTTCGCGGCAAAGTCGTTATCAAAGAAGTTGTTGTTGAAAAAATTGAATTCGGAAAGCCTCGAAAAACCCCAGGCAAAGTTAAACCTCCTGAACCCGTAGTCGTCAGTGACGATGACGAAAAACCCAGCGCTCTTAAAACAAAGGCTGAAAAAATAAAAGATAAAGCCCTTTCAGCGACAGAAGAAAAATACAATAATAATGTTTTGGGCGATATTGCCGGAATGTTGGGCGGAACAGACTCTCAAGTTCAGATGGATAAAATTGAAGGCAGCCTGCTCTCTAAAGACATGGCGACAAAGCTGAATGCCGAAATGAAACTGAAATCAGCGGCTTGGCAAGAGCGTCTTAAAAAGCTTCCTCAGGCCAAAGACTTTCAAATCCTCAGCGAGCGAGCTGCAAAAGTAAAAACCAAAGACTTTAAATCTGTTGATGAACTTCAGACTTCCTTAAAAGAATTCGATAGCATCTTTAAAGAAACCGACGCCAAGTACAAAGAAGTCCAAGCCGCTAATAATGATTTAAATCAAGATTTACAAAACACCCAAAAGCAAATCAAAGAACTCGAAGAGCAAATCAGCAAAGATTCTAAAAATTTGGAATCTCACTTTAAAATTCCTAAAATTGATCCAAAATCTCTGGCGCTCGCTTTATTTCGCCAATATCTTGATCCCTACTTAACTAAATTTAATCATTATAAAAATTTGGCGAATAAGTATGTGCCTCCCAACTTAATGAAGAAAAAAAATAAAGACGAAGTTGACCTATCTATGCAGCCGCATCCTCGAGATAAAGGAATAGTCTATGAGTTCGGCCACCTCAACTCCTACCCGGCTGTTTGGATTCAACATGTCGGCATCAGCTCGCAAGCCGGTTTGTCCCCTTATTCAGGTAACATCAAAGGTGAAATCAATGATATCACAACAAACCAAGCTCTAATTGGTAAGCCCACCGTAGCTCTTTTTGCAGGTGATTTTCCTTCGGCAAAACTCAGCGGCTTAGACTCGAAGCTTGTCATCGACAATCGCCACGAAAACAGCAAGATCACTTTTGATTTTGGTTTAGGCTCGTTCCCCATTGAAGCGCGGGCGCTGGTTAATTCAGAGGAAGTGAATATTGCTTTTAACAAGGCCTCGGGCCAAATGAAATTGCACAGTGAACTAGAGGCCTTAAGGAATTTCACGATGAACTTAGAAAACAACTTCTCTCAAGTTCAGTATGATATTAAAGCCAAAAATTCGACGGTAGAAGAAGTTCTAAAAACAGTTTTCGCCGGCATCCCAGTTGTCAGCTTAGACGCCGAAGGCCATGGTGAATTGCCGGCCCTCGCATTAAGCGTGAATTCAAACCTAGGAACTGAGCTGTCAAAAGGCATCGAGAAACAAATCCAAGCCAAGATCAATGAAGCCCGTGAAAAAATTCAAAAATACGTGAATGACCAGGTCGGCGCCCAAAAAGCTCAAATCGAAGCGCAGTACAATCAGATCAAAGGACAAGTCGAAAAAGAGTTAAAAAAACTTCAAGACCAAGCCGACGCCCAGAAAAAAATCGTCCAAAATAAATCCGAAGCCGCAAAAAAAGACGGCGAAAATCAAGGCAAAAAGAAAGTCGAAGACTCCGTCAAAAACGCCGCCGAAGAACTAAAAAAGAAAATGGGCTGGTAACCTTAATGACACCGCCAAACGATCAAGTGGCTTATCTTTCTCAGCCCAGCGTTCACCAAAACACCCTTGTTTTTATCGCCGACGATGATCTTTGGACAGTTTCATTACAGGGGGGTTTGGCTGCGCGCCTGACAAGTAATCGCGGTCTTGTAAGAAATCCTAAAATTTCACCGGATGGGAAATGGATCGCCTATGTCAGCCAAGATGCGGGAGGGTTTGACGCTTATATTATTCCTACTCATGGCGGCGAACCTCGCCGGCTGACTTACTTTGGCGTACAGAAAATTCTTCGCTGGAAAGACAACGAAACTTTAATTGTTTCAAGTGCTTTTGAAACTCTAAAGGTCAAAGATCTATCGCTTTACTCTATTGACCTTAAAACTGATGCCTTTGAACCCCTTCAGTGGGGTGCTGCCAGCGAGATCGACTTCGGCCCATCGGGTGCTGTGGTCATTGGAAGAAATAACGGCGACCCTGCCCGGTGGAAACGATATCGCGGAGGAACCGCCGGTGTTTTATGGACACGCGCGGACTCACGCTCTAAATTCCAGCGAATTTTAAAAAATATCACAACTAATATTTCAACACCTCACCTGATCCAAGGCATGATTTATTTTATTACAGATCATGAAGGTTATGGAAATATTTACGCTTCTGATTTAAGTGGAAAAAAATTAAAACGCCTCACTGATCATCACCATTTCTACGCTCGCAATCTAGAAACTGATGGAACTAATTTAGTTTACCAAGCGGGCGGGGATCTTTATTCTTACAACCTGCCATCTAAAGAAAATAAAAAAATTGAAATTGCTTGCCCCGCGTCTGGCATTCAGGCTTTGCCACGCTTTGTGGCAGCTGCAAAATACATCGATAGCTTTTCATACTCCCCGGATTTACAAAGTATCGCGTTGGTGGCCCGGGGCCATGCTTTCACAATGCCACCGTTCAAGGGCGCTGCTACTAATCTGGAAAAAACTGGCGACATTCGATTTGCTCATCCTAACTTTAGTTTTGATTCGAAATATATCTTATATACGGGCACAAGCCTGCAGCAGGACGAACATTTAATTTTACACGACCAAAAGTCCGGCCTAACAAAAACGATTCTAGCGAAAAAAACCTGGGGCAAAATTCAAAGCCTTTATACCAATCCAAAAAAACATTTGGCAGTATTACAGACTAACAGCAGCACTTACTGGATGATTGACTATAAAAACCAAACCTCTACTCTGATTGAAAAAAGTGAAGCTCAGCTTGGAGGGCATGCCTGGTCCCCCTGCGGGCGCTATTTAGCTTACAGTGTTTCCTTGGATCAAAGAAAATATTTTATCAAAATTTTTGACACTCAAAATAATCAGTCAAGAATTCTGATGGAACCTGTATTGATGGACGTTGACCTCAGCTTTGACCCAGAAGGAAAATATCTCTATATTTTAAGTGTTCGAGAATTTGGGGCCATCTACAATGAAACTCATTTTGACTTGGGTTTCCCCATGGCCCTACGCCCTTATATTGTGGTTTTAGCCAAAACGACACCTTCGCCCCTCGAAATTCCATTGGAAGGATTTAAACTAAAACCTAACGAGGAACTTAAAAAAAGTAAAAAGTCTGAGCCTCTTATCACGAAAATTGATTTTGACGATATCGAACATCGTGTGCTTCCTCTGCCTGTTGATTATGGTGGATATGAAAAAATTTGTGGTATTCTAGGCGGCCTGATTTACAAACGAAAAAAAATTGCCCCTTTTCAAGGTGATTGGATGCAAGAGCCTCTTGGCGAAGATCTTTTTATTTTTAAATTTGAAAAGGGCAAAGAAGAAGTTCTTTTAAAAACCGTCAAAAGCTTCTACGTTCATCCTTCAGGGTCCCATCTTTTAGCTCAGACAGCAGAACGCCTTCGGTTCCTCTCTTTGACAGAGGCGCCCTCGGCGGGAACAGGCGTTGGAAAAACAGATGGCTTTATTGATACAGACCGGCTGCGGCTGCATGTTAATCCAAAGCTTGAATGGAAACAGATGTACCGGGAAGCCTGGTATTTACAGAAAGAAAACTTTTGGCGCGCCGATATGTCCAAGGTCAACTGGACAGAGGTGTATAATAAATATCAACCACTTTTGAATCGAATCAAAACACGGAGCGAATTTTCAGATTTACTTTGGGAAATGCAGGGTGAGTTGGGGACCAGTCACGCTTATGAGTGGGGCGGTGATTACCATCGCACGCCTCCGCAAGCACCCACCGGATTTTTGGGCGCTGATTTTCAGTACATTGCCAACAAAAAAGCTTTTCAAATTAAACAAGTTTTTCGCGGCGACTCCTACATTGCACAGACGGACTCCCCCCTTTTAAAACCCGCCGTCGCCATGAGTGAAGGTGATTTGATTTTTGCCATTAACTCTCATGCTTTTGAGGGACCCGCTGACCTCTGGAAATCTCTTGAACACAAGGCCGGCATAAACATTGAACTTCTAATTCAAAGGAAAAATCAAAAAAACAAAGAAAAAGTCTGCGTAGTTCCTTTGCGCAGTCAAACCGCCCTCCTTTACCGGCAGTGGGTGAATAAAAATAAAGCCTATGTTCATGCAGCTTCAAATGGGCGACTTGGTTATGTTCATATTCCTGATATGGGCGCCTTGGGTTTCAGCGAATTCTACAGAAATTTTTCTTCCGAACAAATTAGAGAAGGACTTGTCATCGATGTCAGATTTAACGGCGGTGGGCACGTTTCCCAACATATTTTGAAAGTCTTGGCCCAAAAACCTTTGGGCGCAGGCTTTGGTCGTCACTTCGGCCGAGAACTTTATCCCACTTATTCCATCAGAGGACCTTTGGTTGCCATCACCAATGAACTGGCTGGGTCCGATGGAGATATCTTCAGCCACAGCTTTAAACTGATGAAGCTGGGCCCCCTTGTTGGAAAAAGGACTTGGGGAGGTGTTATCGGAATTTGGCCTAGAAATTATTTACGAGATAGGTCCTTAACCACTCAGCCAGAATTCAGTTATTATTTTAAAGACGTTGGTTGGCAGGTGGAAAACTATGGAACCGATCCAGATTATGAAGTTGAAATCACTCCAGAGGATTACGCCGCAAAAAGAGATCCTCAGATGGATAAAGCCATTTCTTTGGCCTTAGCACAAATCAAAAAAACTCCGTCGTTTGATATAACAATTAAGGACTACCCGGATTTGCGGGCCTCCGAATTAATTAAAGGCCAGGCTCTTCAACAACGAAAAAAATCCCGTGGTCAGGGCGTTTGAATCAGCTCTTTAAAATAACTGACACTCTCGGCATGATCCCAGCGAACGCTACCGACCACTTTTTTAACAAGTTTGCCATCGCGCCCTGCAATGAAAGTCTCTGGCAATCGTTCAATACCAAACTTTTTAACAAGCGACTTATCCTGATCCCACAACAAAGTGATATGGGGCCCCTGCAGTCCCGGAAATGACTTCAGAAAGGACATAATTTCAGCCTTATCACTATCGCCCGAGATGGCAATAAGCTCAGCCTGCCCATCTAGCTGCCTCACAAGCGACATTAAAGAAGGCACTTCTTCGATACAGGGCTCACACCAGGAGGCCCAAAAATTAACAATCAGAATTTTTCCTTTAAAAATCGAGCCCTCAAAAGCTTTGCCCGAAAGGTCGGGCGCTTTGATTTCGGGAATGCCACTGGCCCGCATTTGCTCAACTAAATCCATACTGGGAGCTGGCACTTCAGATTCTGCTTTGTGAACCGACGCAAAATAAATACCTGCGAAAATCGCTCCCGCTAGTAACACCCCAAATAAAGCTTTCAAGTGAGCCGACACAGAAAGTCCCTCGCAGATAAATATTATTAGCACAGCCTTAAAAATAATGAGGCCCGCGAGTTGTAGCAAGCGGGCCTAACATTAAACATTCATGCAGCTTCCAGTAAAAAAAGACAGATTACATTTTTGCTCTTGCCGCATTCGCCGCACGAGATTTTTTCTGCATCTGAGAAACATTTTTCTTATGTTTAGCAGCTGTTCGCGCCGTCACTTTACGTGCCTTAGCGTCTTCTTTTTTCTTAGCGGCTTCATCTTTTTTGCTCAAATTATCTTTCTTCTCAAAATCATAATCTACGAATTCCAAGAAAGCCATTTCAGCGGTGTCACCAGGTCTTCGTCCGATTTTGATCACTCGAGTGTAACCACCCGGGCGAGCTTCAAATCGCTTCGAAATATCAGTGATAATCGTGTTCACAGCTGCTTCATTAGGAAGGCGAGACATCAACAGTCTACGTGTAGCGACGTCGCCCTTCTTTCCAAGTGTGATGGCTTTTTCAATTTGACGACGAACTTCTTTAGCGCGAAGAACGGTCGTTTTAATACGACCGTGTTCAACCAAAGAAATCATCATACCTCTAAGCAAAGCTTTTCGAGGCCCGAAAGCGCGTGAAAAATATTGTGTACTTCTTCTATGCGAACTCATAAGCGACCCCTATTATTGATGTTCTCTTTTTTGTGGAGGAATGTTTGGATCCCATCCTGGAGGTGGCCAACCGTCGATCTTCATTCCAAGACCGAGTCCCATCTCTGACAGAATCTCTTTAATTTCATTCAATGATTTTCGACCAAAGTTTTTCGTTTTCAGCATTTCTGCTTCAGAACGAGTCACTAATTCACCGATGTAGCGAATGTTAGCGTTCTTCAAACAGTTAGCTGAGCGAACTGAAAGCTCAAGATCGTCTACAGAGCGATAAAGATTATCATTCAACTTCGGAGAAGATGAATCTTTCTTTTCTTCTGCAGGCTCCATTGCTTCGTCAAAGGTTAAGAAAATCTGCAATTGTTCTTTCATGATTTTAGAAGCTAAAGCAACAGCTTCATCCGGCTTCAAAGAACCATCTGTCCAAACTTCTAGTGCTAAAGCATCGTAGTCAGTTCTTTGACCAACACGAGCGCTAGATACACTGTAGTTCACTTTTCGGATCGGGCTGTAAAGCGCATCGATACCAATAAAGCCGATAGGTAATTCCTCTTCACGGATTTCTGTCGGCATGTAACCACGACCGAAAGTCACCATGACTTCAGCATTAAAATTGCCATTCGCACCCAAAGTCGCAATGTGCTGCTCAGGATTTAAAACTTCAATTTTATCGCTTGTCAAAATATCCGCAGCCGTTACTTTTCCTGGTCCTTTTTTATTAATTTTTAATAATAAAGGTTCAGAAGTGTACTGGCGGAAACGAACTTCTTTTAAATTTAAAATAATATCAGTCACGTCCTCAAGAACATCTGGGATCGTAGTGAACTCATGGAGAACGCCTTCAAACTTTACTGCTGAAGCCGCAGATCCCATCATCGAACTCAAAAGAATACGACGAAGTGAGTTTCCAATTGTAACGCCGAAACCTTTTTCAAGGGGACGTACAATGATCTTTGCATAATCTTCTCGAAGAGATTCACGATCGATTTCAAAACCCTTAGGTTTGATCATCTCTCTCCAAAACTTATAATAGTGTTCTTGCATGCTCATATTCCCCCAGGAATTATCGTGAATAGTATTCTACAATCATATTCTCTTCGGTCGGCACAGTAATCTCTTCGCGAGTTGGAAGATCTTTTACTGTTCCTTTAAAACCACCATGGTCAGCTTCTAACCAAGCAGGAACTGAACGTCT
>JAYTOY010000040.1:0-56037 GCA_043747555.1 Pseudobdellovibrionaceae bacterium
ATCAAACAACCAATTTCAAAATGAGACAGGCAAGGACTTTGCTTTATACAAGGGCAGGATGTCTTATTGAACCTTTGACTGACCAAAGGTTCAATAGCCATCCTCGGAGGCCGTAAAAGGTCTCTGGGATGTCACAAACGTGACCGCAAAGGAGCGAATGATGAAAAAAATCTGTCTTATTCTGATACTAGGATTTTCAAGCATAGGCCACACCGCTGAAATTGGAAAAATCGTTCAATGTGAAGGCTCTGTACGAGCTCGCACAACGGCCGGAAAAGTTTTTGATCAGGGGCATGCCAGAATGGTGTTTCAGTTAACAGACTCCTCGACCATAAAAAATATTAAAATCCTGACTAAGTTTTCAAAAATAAAGCCGCAAACTTTAGAAGCTTTCCAGGCTTTGGCGGCCAAACGCGCTATTGCTAGTGAGAAATTTAAAGCAGACTTCTTTAATATTGGTCACAATGGGGCCTGCCAAATGGGCTTAGGCTATCAAGGTGACCTTGCCAGGTCGGCAATACCCGTGGCTTCATGGGGCGTATTTATGATGGGCTGCGGAAACTACAGAGTGGTTGGCAATCTGAAGTGTCAAATGAGATAGTCTGATACTGGGGGAACTCATGTCAGAGAATATCATTCCTGTAAAAGCTGATTTTGTAAAAGCAGCACTGATCAATAAACAGAAATACCAAGAACTTTATGAAAGCTCAGTTCTTGATCCAGAAAAATTTTGGAGTGAGCAAGCCGAGCAACTAACTTGGTCTAAAAAATGGACAAAAGTAAAAAGCACCAGTTTCTATTCGCCAGTTTTCATCAAATGGTTTGAAGGTGGTGAGCTCAATGCTTCCTATAACTGTATCGATCGTCATCTTCCCCACAGAAAAGATCAAATCGCCCTTATCTGGGAAGCCGATAGTCCTGATACCACAGGCCGAAAAATCACTTATCAAGAATTGCACGAAGAAGTTTGCAAGTTTGCAAACGTCCTTAAAAAAAATGGCGTGAAAAAGGGCGATGCTGTCACAATTTATTTACCCATGATTCCTGAAGCGGTTTACGCGATGCTAGCTTGCGCGCGAATTGGTGCCATGCACTCGGTGGTCTTCGGGGGATTTGCGCCAGATTCCATTTCGGATCGAATGAATGGAGCCCAATCAAAATTTATTATTACGGCCGATGAAGGCGTGCGCGGCGGGAAAGCTATTCCCTTAAAAAAGAACGTTGATATTTCTTTGGAAAAATCACCCCAGGTTCAAAAAGTTTTAGTAGTCAAACATCGCGGAGCTGATGTTTTTATGAAGCCGGGTCGTGATCTTTGGTACCATGAGGAAGTGAAAAGTGTTGGATCCGAGTGTCCGCCTGAAAAAATGAATTCTGAAGATCCATTATTTATGCTCTACACGTCGGGATCGACCAATAAGCCCAAAGGTGTTCTGCACACAACAGCTGGATATCTATTGTATGCAGCTGTGACCCATAAATATATTTTTGATTACCAAGACAAAGAAATTTATTGGTGCACTGCTGACGTCGGCTGGGTGACAGGGCACAGCTATATTGTTTACGGTCCTCTTTGCAATGGCGCCACCACTTTATTATTTGAGGGCATCCCAAATTATCCAACCACCGAGCGCTTTTGGCAGATCGTCGATAAATATAGTGTTAATATTTTCTACACAGCCCCGACAGCCATTCGCGCGTTGATGCGGGAAGGGGATGCTCCCGTCAAAACGTCGTCACGAAAATCTTTACGGGTCTTAGGAAGTGTCGGCGAGCCCATCAATCCTGAAGCGTGGCTTTGGTATTACAAAGTTGTCGGCGATGAACGGTGTCCTATTGTCGATACTTGGTGGCAAACAGAAACGGGTGGAATTTTAATTTCGCCTCTCCCGGGTGCGACGGATTTAAAACCGGGTTCTGCAACTCTGCCATTTTTTGGAGTGAAACCGAAGCTTTTAACCCCGGAAGGGCAAGAGATCACGGGCGCCGGTGAAGGGGTGCTTGTCATTGAAGACTCGTGGCCTGGTCAAATGCGAACAGTTTTTAATGATCATCAACGTTTTGAAGATACTTATTTTTCGACTTACAAGGGATATTATTTTACGGGCGATGGCTGTCGGAGGGATAACGACGGCTATTATTGGATCACGGGCAGGGTTGATGACGTACTGAATGTATCAGGACACCGATTAGGCACTGCTGAAATTGAAAGTGCTTTGGTGGGACATGCCGGCGTCGCTGAAGCGGCCGTTGTTGGTTGTACCCATGAAATCAAGGGCCAAGGTATTTACGTCTACGTCACATTAAAAAATGACAGGATGCCTTCCGAAGAATTGCGCAAAGAATTAATTCAATGGGTTGGAAAAGAGATCGGTGCCATTGCAAAACCAGATTATTTGCAGTGGGCTCCGGCGCTCCCAAAAACTAGATCAGGAAAAATCATGCGAAGAATTTTAAGAAAGATCGCTGAAAATCAACCGGACCAGCTGGGTGATATTTCCACCTTAGCTGATCCGAGTGTTGTGCAAGATTTGGTACAAAATCGTTTGATTCGCTAACGGTGATTAAACCGCTTAAAGTTTATTCAAGGCAGTAATATTTTACAGTCGTGCGACCAATGCTTAAAGGTGACGAAAGTTTTACTTGTAAGCCTTGTAAAGTGTAGCCCGAAACAATATTCATATTTGGATCACGAATTTCAAGATCGATGGTTCCGTCGCCATTTGCATCCACTGGCTGACAGGCTAATGTGATTGAATTCACAAGGCCTGCGGAGGTCTGCCCAATCAAAGTTAACTGACTGGCATAGTCGGCTTCGCAAACAGATCCAATAATTCCACCGGTTGCTCTTGAGGCTGATTCATAAACAGTCCCGTAAGACTCGTTGCCATTGATTCCTAAACAAGCCCTGTCGTTAGATTTAACAACGATCGAATTAATGCTAATTGCTTTTTGTGGCGAAATTCCCTTGATCAAAGAAACCAGTTTTGCAGGATCATTTCGAACTGTTGAAATCCCGCCTTTCGGAGTTTCATTGGCATCTGTCACGATAACGATAGCTAAAGCCGCATCAGGGCGAATCAGGCTGCTGTTATCGCTGCCGGCCACTTGGCTGCGCTCGATAGCGCGATAGCTGGCTGCAATTCCTTGTTCGTCACCACTCGCGCCAGTATCCGTCCGCTGAATCGTTTGCGAAAACGAAGCCTTTGCAGTGGCAATATCCATCTGTGAAGTGATCACTCGGCCTGTATAGGCACCACGAAATGGAATTAGTCGACCGTCTCTAAGTTCGGTATCCTGAGAAATATCTGTTGTAATGATTCCTACTTGCCAGTCCAATCCGTTGAGCTCATCAATAAAAGTGTTAAATCTTTGTGCCATATTGGCCTGCTCTGTAGCCATCGAACCAGAGTTATCGATCACCACTAATACGTCGATTTTCTTATTCGTAGCGCTAGTGATATCGATACCCATAGATTTAAGGACTGGTTTCTTTGGAACGGCTGGTGCGCCGGGAACAGCTGGATCGACAGCTTGAAGTCCGTTAGAAGGTGCATCCACAGATCTCAGATCAATCGCACCGGGCTGTCCACAATTTGTGAAACCAACAATAGTGACCATCGATAAACCTATTAATAAGGTTTGATTTCTGATTTTTCTCTGTTTATTTTTGATTGCTGTCATAACGACCCCCACCTTAACTTAATACAATTACCGTACCTACTCGGTTGGATGGAGACGCCTCTAAAGGTTTATAGACTGTATTATTTGTGGGCGATGTCGTCTGTTATATTGGATTAACTTGTTGAATTAACTCCTTAAACCAAGTCACCTGTTGAAACTTTCACGTGTTCGAAGTGTTGACGTTCTAAATTGAGAATTCTTAGTCCAAATTGTTGTATTCTGAGACACAAATGTTATAAATCCCTCATGTCTAACCGTACTTTTACTGTTTTTGTTTTAATTATTATCGCTGTTTTTTCCAGATTAATTCCTCATCCATGGAATTTAACGGCTGTAGGCTCGGTGGCTTTATTTTCGGGAGCTTATCTAAAGCCGCGCAATCTAGGCTTTGCGGTTCCTTTGTTAGCTTTTTTGATCACGGATTTGATACTTGGTGTGCACAATACAATGTTATTTACGTACGCAGCCGTGGCTATTTGTTCATTTTTGGGGATTCGGTATTTACAAAAGCCAAAACCAGCTTCCGTCTTAGGAATGTCTTTTGCGTCCAGCTTGATCTTTTTTGTGATTTCGAATTTTGGCGTTTGGGTTGTCGGAGGATTTTATCCCTTAACGGCTCAGGGCCTTTTGAATTGCTTTGTGATGGCGGTGCCGTTTTTCCAGGGGCAGATCATTGGTGATCTTTTACACTCGGCCTTGCTATTCGGGGTCTATGCGGTGGTAGCAAAAAAATTTCAATTCTCATCTGATTCTTTGTCAGTGCCCTCATCCGACTGCTAAGACGGGTCCTCTTCGACGGGGGACTTTCTTGAAGCCTAAACTGCTTAAGCTTATTTTTTTTAGTCCTCTTCTTTTTGGCTGCCAAATACAAAATCAATCCAAGATTTCAAAAACTTTAATCACCAAAAATTTAACCGCTTACGAAAAAAACTCGTGCACTTTTACTTTTGATCAAGGCCCTCTTTTAGCACTTGTCGGTGCGTCGGATTATCATATGGTCAATTATATCGAAGAGCTAGGTGTGGATATTTTCGCTGTTCCCCAAACTTCAAAGGGTTGCCGTAATTTTTCATCTGTGCCCCAGCCGCCAGACAATTTGAAAAGATTTTTTCAAGATATTGACCGAGCGATTGGTGGAGGAGCCTTACTGGGCCTATTTCTATCCGAATCCCGAGTTGTTGAACATGGCGGAACCCGCCCAGTTATTATGATCAGGGATGATGCTAATGGGCCGCAATAATAAACGATATTCTATGATGGAAAAACAAATCAATGAGTTATCTTCTGTATTATCTGAAGCACAAAGTTTAAGAAGAAGGCATGTGCCATTGATTTTAGCCAATTCTTTGAGTTCTCACTCAGATCAGCGACGCCTCTGTGGTCACACTTTGCGAGCCAATTTGTTTAAGAAATCTCGCGGTTCATTTTTTTAACTAACTTTTCATTTTGTTTTTTGTAAGTTAAAAGTTTCTTGCGAATTTTTTCTGAGGATAATCCCAGAATTCGAGCCGCCAAGACGCCCGCGTTAAAAGCATTATCAATAGCTACGGTTGCCACGGGGATCCCCTTTGGCATTTGTTGGATCGATAACATGGAATCAAGGCCTTTAAGTTTTCCTAAAAGAATGGGCACGCCAATCACAGGCAAGGGGGTCAAAGCCGCAACCATTCCAGGAAGATGGGCCGCAAAACCGGCTCCAGCAATAATCACTTGAAAGCCCTTTTCATGAGCCAGTCTGCCAAATTCCATCATGCGATCGGGGGTCCGGTGAGCCGAAACAATTTCAGTCTTAAAGCTGATTCCAAACAATGTCAGAGCCTCTTCAGCGCCCTTCATAATCTTATAATCAGTTTTTGAGCCCATAATGACAGCCACTTGAGTCTTCATAATTTCATCCTTTTTCTTTCCAATAAAGCCAAGCGCGGAGAAGAATTTAAATAAGTCACGTGGCCCATTTTGCGGCCCGAAAGATTTTTTGCTTTGCCATACCAATGAAGAGTGCCCGACAGGGGGCCGGGAATTTTAATTTTTGC
Source organism: Pseudobdellovibrionaceae bacterium (assembly GCA_043747555.1). Taxonomy (GTDB): domain Bacteria; phylum Bdellovibrionota; class Bdellovibrionia; order Bdellovibrionales; family Bdellovibrionaceae; genus JAYWDA01. The sequence continues at coordinate 5,718 of JAYTOY010000040.1, forward strand.
AGAGCCCTGGCCAATTAAATTCGTCATCGAAAAATTTTTACAGCGAAGTTTCAGAGCTGGAAAGTCTTGATCCAAACCAGCCATAAGATGTAACGAAAATTGATCGATACTTAAAGCTTCAGTGCTATAATGGCCGGAGTTATGCACCCTCGGCGCGATTTCATTCACTAGTAACTGGCTGCCTTGATCAAAAAGTTCAAAAGCAATCAATCCGACGTAATCTATTTTTTTTAAAAAAATTGAAATCTTTTTTTGTAGGGTCATCAGTTTTGGATGGTGGGCAGGCCCCTGCAGCCAATCTAAACGATTCTTAGCTTGATGAATTTCCACTAAGGGAAGAAATAGAATTTGCCCACTTTTATTTCTAGCGACTTGTAAAGCCAGCTCGCGCCGAAATGAAATTAACTTTTCTGCAATAAAATTGTGATTTGTTAAATCTTGTTTGTTTAAAAACTGAGATACATCTTTTTTAGATTTTAAAATAAAAGTGCCCTTGCCGTCGTAACCACCAAGCCTTGTTTTTACAACCAAGCCTGTTTTAAAAAGCTGCTGGGCCACCATCAAATCAGCTGGTTCGTTTAATACGACAAAAGGACTTGTCGGAATTTTATTTTCTAACAACATATTTTTTTGCGAAAGGCGATCTTGCAAAACTTTTAGAAGAGACGGGTGAGGAAATATTTTTTTAGAAAAATTTTTATTCAAAGCCCTCAGAGCCTCGGCCGGGATGAATTCGCTCTCGAAAGTAACAAGGTCCATTTTTTTACAAAACTGAGATAGATCTTCTAATTTATTTGTTTGGCCTTGGTGCCAGTGGGATGTGACTTGGGCGGCGGGATCTTCTTGATTTTCACTTAAAACGTGCGCGTCTAGCCCCATGCGATGGGCTTCCTGCACAAGCAGCCGCGCCAATTGGCCACCGCCCAGGATACCTATTTTCAAACCAAGTTTTAATTTCAAATCTGACATTCGTATTCCTGCCTGAAATCAACCTGCCAGGGCCTGGCGGGCCCGTCCATGCAAAAGAAGTTTGGAAGCCCTGCACAAGTCATGGTACCTTTGCGCCTCGATGTCAAAAATCTTTGAGCAAATTAATTTTCCTGTTTGTTTAGCTCCTATGGTGGGCCTTTCTCATGTGGCCTTAAGACGACTTTTGCGGGACTATCTTCCGCCAGGGGCTATCACCCTGTGGCCGACCGAAATGCTGAACTCGAGGAAGCTTCCAAAAGAAGATGTCGGCCAAACGTACGAAACAAAACGACTGCCCAATGAACAATTATTAGTGCCGCAAATTCTTGGCAACGAAGAAACTCCCATCGCAGAAAGTGTCAGGAAGCTTGAAGACTGGGGCGCTGACGGCATCGATATTAATATGGGTTGTCCCGTTCAAAAGGCGTTAAAGCATAATTATGGCGTCGCCCTAATGGGGGATTCAGATTACGCCGCGCGAGTGGTAGAGATGACCGTTCGTCATACAAAGTTGCCTGTATCAGTGAAGTTACGAGCAGCAGGACCCGAGCAAGGCGAAGACTATTTTAATAAGTTCACCCGTGGGCTTGAGTCGGCCGGGGCGGCCTGGTTGACATTGCATCCACGAACGGGCGCGCAAAAACGTCGGGGCTACGCGGACTGGAGCCAAATAAAAAATTTAAAAAATCACACGCGGCTTCCTGTTGTCGGAAACGGCGATATTCAAACGTGGCAGGATGTTTTTGCTATGAAGGAAAGTACGGGCTGTGATCTGGTGATGTCAGGCCGCGGTTTAGCCGCAAGGCCATGGATGCTTTGGCAGGTCGGCGAAAAATTAGGCTGGGAAAGTCCTGTCAATCAATCGGGCTTAGCTCCACAAACTCCCGAAGAAGAGGGCCGTGAGTATGGCCGCGCGTTTTTAAATTTAATCAATTATTGCGAGGAAGTATTCCCGGAAGCTCTGGCTCTTCGAAAGCTAAAATTTTATTTAAAAACAACTCATGTGTGGTTGGATTTTGGCCATGCATTGTGTTCGGTGGCTTCAGGTTGTCATGATCTTGCGACATTGAAGTTAAAAGTTCATAAATTTTTTGAACAAAAAATCGAGATGGTGCCGTTCACAGAACTTCGGCAATAAAATAAATCACTTAAGCATTTCGATCAGTCGACCCTCATCAGCCAAAGCTTTTAAATCAGTATAACCTCCGATGAGTTTTCCTTTGATCATAATCATCGGTACTGTTCTCCAGCCGGTTTCATTTTTAAGCTTTTCAATTTCATCGTCTTTGCCAGTCAAATCGATTTCTTCGAAATCAATTTTTAATTCTTCCAATAATCGAATAGCTCGTACACAAAAGGGACAAGGATCTTTTACATAAACTTTAACATTGGCCACAAGCGCTCCTCAGGCTTTAATTTTTAGGCCCCAAAACCAGGTTTGTCAAAGTCGCAAGTGGCCGGCATGCTTTTCTAAGCCTTGGTAGAATTCACCGGGCTTTTTGAAGGCTTTGATGGCATCAAAAACACCCTTCGCTCGGGGTTCTTTTAAAGAGAGTTGTTTCAACCATTGTTTGGTTCGAGCTGTTGCGAAGTGTTCATTGATATGGGCGGTGCTAGCCGCGAAAAAATTGATCAATAAGGGGCCTAGATCAACGGGACTGTCTGGCTTTATATCAGAGGATAAAGTTTTAATTTTAAGAAAAAGATGGGGATCCATCAAGGCAGCACGACCCACCATAAATTGAGTGGCACCCGAAACTTCGCGGCATTTTATAAAACTCTCCACCGTTGCGATATCGCCATTTGCGATGACGGGAATCTGAATTTTTTCTTGAATGCGTGGGATCCATTCCCAGTGCGCAGGTGGTCTGTAGCCGGCCACTTTTGTCCGGCAATGCACCGTCAGCCAATTGGCACCGGCATCGGCGGCGGCTTGCGAAGTTTCAAGGCAGGCGCTGGGATCATCCCAACCAAGCCTGATTTTTACTGTGACCGGTACCCCCTGGGGCACACTTTGGCGCACGGTTTTTACGATGTTAAAAATTCGATCTGGGCATTTTAGTAAACTGGCGCCGCCGTCATGGCGATTGACGGTCTTTGCAGGACAACCGAAATTTAAATCAATTCCCAAAGCGCCTAATTCAACGGCTCGGGCCGCGTTCATTGCTAAAGGTTCTGCTTGTCCGCCCAAGAGCTGAATAAAAACAGGAGTGCCGGATCTGGTTTTAGAGCCCGTGTGAAGTTCAGGGCACCATTTGTAAAAAACTTTTTTCGAGTGCAGCTGGGTTGTGACGCGCAAAAACTCAGTCACACATTGATCAATGCCGCCAATGTCAGTCAAAAGATCTCGCATCACCCAATCGGTGACGCCTTCCATGGGAGCTAATAGCAGTCGACTCATTGGCCCATCTTTTTAATAATTTCAAATTCAGCCAGAGTGACTGGTTGGATGGAAAGCCGGCTGCCCTTTTGCAGCAAAATCATTTTACTTAAAAGCGGCGTTGATTTGATTTCAGTCAGGGAAATAAAGTTTTTAAACTTTCTTGAAAAAGTCAGCTCTACGCAAAACCAGCGCGGATTTTCCAGGGTCGCTTTGGCGTCAAAATACTCAGATTTTTTATCGAACTGTGTCTTGTCGGCGGCCGCTTTTTTCGAAACCTTAGCAAGCCCCGCAATACCCGGAGGTTCAGCGTTAGAGTGATAGAAAAGAACTTCGTCCCCTGGCGCCATATCTTTCATCATAAAGTTACGCGCTTGGTAATTCCTGACGCCTTCCCACCAAGTGGTTTTCTCTTTGGCCAACTGGTCAATGGGAAAGGTCTCGGGCTCAGATTTCATCAGCCAGTATGTTGCCATGGCTCTTTATTAAGACATCACCCCTGGTTTGACAAGGGGCATAGCTTTGTTATTTAATTCTGCCTCGAGGTTCTATGGCTTCATGGGCGATTATTACAGGGGCATCATCAGGGATTGGTTCAGCCACAGCAAAGGCGATGGCCGCCGAGGGATACCATCTTTATTTGCTGGCCCGCCGTCAAGATCGTTTGGAAAACCTTCAAAAAGAAATTCAAAAAGATCACCCGCAGATTAAAATAAAAATCGCCTTAGTTGATGTCACCAAGGCTTCTGAAGTCGATGCTTTTTTTAAACAAGAAGCCGGTCAATTAGAGACCGTGGAAGTTTTAGTGAATAATGCGGGCTTAGCAAAAGGGGCTGATAGAGTTCAAACAGCCAACTATGCCGACTGGGATTTAATGATCGACACAAACATTCGAGGGCTTCTTTATTTCACTCGTGGGATTTTACCATTTTTTATTAAAAAAAATTCAGGGCATATTATGAATATTGGCTCTGTCGCGGGTCGGTGGGTGTATCCGGGCGGCGCTGTGTATGCAGCGACCAAACATGCCGTGCGTGTGATTTCTGAAGGCTTACGAATGGATCTTTTGGGCTACAACATTCGCGTCACCAATATCGAACCCGGCATGGTTAACACGGAATTTTCAAAGGTGCGATTCGAAGATCAAGCCAAAGCCGATAAAGTTTATGAAAATATGAATCCATTAAAAGCCGAAGATATTGCTGACAGTGTTGTGTGGTGCTTAAAGCGACCAGCGCACGTCACGATTCAGGAGCTGGTGATTTTTCCAACAGATCAAGCCGCCATCACAATGGTTCATCGCAAAGAACAAGGGGTTTAAATGGATTTTCGTATTGAAAAAGACACTATGGGTGAAGTCCAAGTTCCCAACGATAAGTTCTGGGGCGCGCAGACACAAAGATCAATCGAAAATTTTAAAATTGGTGGGGATCGATTTCCCCGCGAAATGATTAAAGCTTTGGGTATTTTAAAAAAATGTGCGGCGATGACCAATCAACAGCTAGGTTTATTAGACGCAAAAAAAGCCGAGCTGATCGTAAAAGCCGCCGACGAAGTTATTCAAGGAAAGCTGGATGAACATTTTCCATTGGTTGTGTGGCAAACAGGTTCCGGCACTCAAACAAATATGAATGCCAATGAAGTGATCGCCAATCGGGCCATGAACATGATGGGCGTCATACTTCCTGCTAAAGATGTACATCCCAATGATGATGTGAATAAGGGCCAATCTTCAAACGACACTTTTCCAACGGCCATGCATATTGCAGTCGCTGATCAAGTTCATCACCGATTGCTGCCGATGGTTGAAAAATTACAAAAAGCCTTAGAGAAAAAGTCTGAGGAATTTAAAGACATTGTTAAAATCGGTCGCACTCACTTGATGGACGCGACGCCTTTAACTTTGGGCCAAGAGTTTTCTGGTTACTCGACGCAGCTGAAGCACGGTTTGCAGCGGGTGAAGAATACGCTTCCGCATTTGCATGAACTGGCTCTTGGTGGGACAGCGGTAGGAACGGGTTTAAACACTCATCCTCAGTTTGCGGTGGCGGCGGCAAAGGTGATTTCAAAAGAGACCGGAATTGTTTTCACAACGGCAGAAAATAAATTTGAAGCCTTGGCGTCCCATGATGCTTTGGTGGAAGTCAGTGGCGCTTTAAAAAGTTTAGCTGTTTCGCTCATGAAAATTGCTAACGACATTCGGCTTTTGGGATCAGGTCCGCGCTGTGGACTTGGTGAATTGCTACTCCCTGAAAATGAACCAGGATCTTCGATTATGCCTGGTAAAGTGAATCCGACCCAAAGTGAAGCCATGACAATGGTTTGCGCCCAAGTGATTGGCAATGATGTGGCCGTCTCCATTGGTGGAATGAATGGCCATTTTGAATTGAATGTTTTTAAACCGCTGATTGTTTTTAATGTGCTTAATTCGATTCGTTTGCTGTCGGATTCTTGCGAATCTTTTACGGATCACTGTGTAAAAGATATTGAAGCCAACCGCGCCCAGATAAAAAAGCATCTAGATAATTCGTTGATGTTAGTGACAGCGCTGAATCCGCATATTGGTTACGACAATGCCGCAAAGATTGCTAAGGCCGCACATAAGAATGGCACAACTTTAAAAGAAGAAGCGATCAAGTCAGGTCTTCTGACGGCAGAAAAATTTGATCAAGTTGTTCGGCCCGAACAAATGATTGGTCCTCTTTCCTAATAAGGAAATTAAACTTTGGCTTTGAATCCGATCTTACAAAAAGCAGCTTGGATGGAACACGATTTTATTCGGCCCTATATTTTTGTGCGTCCTGAAAATCGCATCACTTACCCAGGGCAAAAACATTCGTTGGACTGGTTTACATCGGAACCGGTGATAAAAAATCCTTTGCATCTGGATCAAGCCGAATTTGCTGAGCAGATTTACTTTTTAGAAGGCAATGCCTTTGGACCTTCAAATATGGCGATTCCACGCTGGGTTTTTTATGATTGCGCTGTTGTGCCTGGAATTGTGGCAGGTTATGCCTGTAGAACAGACAAATTGCCGCCTGCCATTAAAAAAATAATGCGAACCGATGAGAATTGCGAATGGACGCCTTTGTCCCTTTTTATCATCATTCCGACCATCCATAAGGGCGAGTGGGTGGCTCATAACTTGTGTTCGGTGAACTCTTTATTGCCCAAAAATGAGCAATTATATGGCATCGGATTTTTATCCAAGGCTTTTGGATTATGGTACGCTAATGTCGAGCAGTGCACAGGAATGACTCAGTGGGGAAGCCCAGCCATCAAATTACACGCTAATTACGGGCACATGGAGGTCATCGGGGCCTATGCACCAGTTCATACTCATGCCCAGACTTTGACCTACCGGGTGACCATCGACACGCTTTGTTGGGAAAGGTTCTTCCAAAGGGAAACTGATTTTGGCTTCCTTGAAAACTACGAAGTCACAAGCCTGACCATAGACCCCAAAAATGAGAAAAGTATGGTCGATTTGCAAAAAAGAATCGAAAATGAGGAAGGACCCTTTTTTCTCAGTGCGGCTGAGGTGGCAGCCAAGAAAATTGATGATATACTCACTGTTTACCGAGAAAAAAAGCGATATTTTTGAAAGGAAATGGCCCATGTCTGAGACTCCAGAAGCTATCACTGCTCTAGCCCCCGTTGGCAAAACTATGTATGTAGAATGCAAAAAATGTGGAACCGAAAGGTACCATTTGGTTTTGACTCACAAAACAGCGACGAGTGCGAAAATAAAATGTGAAGTGTGTGGAGCACAGAAAGCATATTCTTTGCCGAAGACTTCTAAAACTCCGCGTAAAAATACGGGAGCTGCCACTCGCGCTGCGAAATCTGCATCGAATGCTCGTGATGCTCATGCAAAAGAGTATGAAAAACTAATTCAAGATGCCGGTGCCGAATCAGCGGCTTACAATATGAAAAATAAATTTGAGGGAGGCTCTAAAGTGAACCATCCTAAATTTGGTATGGGCGTAGTCCGCACAGCTCAGCCAGAAAAAATAGAAGTTGTTTTTCAAGACGAAGTTCGAAGTCTTGTCCACAACCGACAGTAAGATTTGAAATGTGGCTGACAGGACTAAATCCCGAGCAGCAGGACGCTGTTTCCCATGATCATGGACCGCTTCTGATCCTAGCAGGGGCGGGTTCTGGCAAAACAACAGTTCTGGTGTCCCGCACGGGGCGCCTGATCCAAGAACGTATTGCCCAACCAGAAGAAATTCTTGTCCTCACTTTTACAAACAAAGCCGCGCGCGAATTAAAACACCGAGTGACAAAAAAGCTGGGCCCTGTCGGACAAAAGATTTGGGCCGGGACGTTTCATTCTTTTGGTTTAAATTTTTTAAAAAAATATGTCGGTTTAAAAAATCTTGCGATCTTTGACACAGGCGATTCCCATTCGGTCATTAAAGAATTGATGAGAGATATTAAAGTTGTCGGTAAAGATAAATTTGATATCGATCGCTTGGGAAACTTGATCAACAGTTTTCGCTGTGGCGAAAAGTTTAATCACATTACTTGGGACGAGTATCACCATTTAGCGCATCGCCTGTTTCCTGATTATGATAGAAAACTAAAGGCCTATGGGGCGGTTGATTTTGAAGGCCTTTTATTAGAACCGCTAAAACATATAAAAGAAAAACCTGAATTGAAAGAAAAAGTTCGCCAGGATTTTCAACAAATTATGGTGGATGAGTTTCAAGACACTAATAAAACTCAGATGCAGTTGATAGAAGCCCTTCTAGGTCCACACCAAAATATTTCTGTGGTTGGCGATGATGATCAATCCATTTATGGCTGGCGCGGTGCTGAAGTTCAAAATATTTTAAGTTTTCCAAAGAATTATAAAAACTGTAAAGTGGTCAAACTTGAAAGAAATTACAGGTCGCTAGCGCCCATTTTAAATTTAGCCAATCATATTATTTCTGAAAATGAAAATCGCCATGGCAAAGTTTTAATTCCCCAAGCAGCGATTTCTGACATCGGCCAGCCAGAAATGTTTTGCTTAGAATCAGAAGACGAAGAAGCGGATTTTGTGATTAATGAAATACGCCACTTTCAACAGCAAGGCTTAAAATGGGGCGATATCGCTGTGCTTTACAGGTCAAATTCACAAGGGGCTTTGATTGAATCAGCCTTAAAAAGAAATCGTTTTGACTATTCAATCTCGGGCGGTACATCAATTTTTGAAAAAAAAGAAATAAAAGACCTGATGGCTTACTTGAAACTATCCGTGCGCTGGGATGATATGAGTTTAAAGCGAGTTTTTAACACGCCCACCCGGGGTCTTGGTGAGACCAGTCTTGAAAAATTAGTTCAGTTTTCTGAAAATGAAAAAATAACTTTTTACCAGGCTTGTAAAAGATGGTCCGAGGCCGGCCTTCAAGCCAGAGCGGGTGAGAGCTTAGAAAGCTTTTTAGAATTTATTAAGGGACTGTCCGAAGCAATTTTAGACCCTCATGCGACGGCCACCCCTGGTGAAAAATTTTTAAAAAAAATTCAAGAGATTGGTTATCGTGAGTTTATCTATCAATCTGTCAGTGAACCCGCGCAAGGCGAAAAGCGTTGGCACCTGGTTGAAATCTTTGGGAGAATATTAGACAGCTACCTAGCTAAACGCCCGATTGAAAAAGCAAGCTTGTCAGATTTTATCGACGCTATGACCTTAAGAGACGACGAAAAAGATGATGAAACTGAAAAAGTTCAATTGATGACCTTCCACGCCAGTAAAGGGTTAGAGTTTCCTGCCGTCGTTCTAGTTGGTCTGGAAGAAGACATTCTTCCTCATCGGACTCTGGGTGGTAACATTGATGAGGAAAGGAGACTCTTTTACGTTGGCATCACCCGGGCTCAAAAACATCTTGTTCTAAGCTATTGTCGAACCAGACGGCGTCATGGGCAAGTTCGCCCCGTTTTTCGCAGCCGATTTTTAGCTAAGCTTCCAATCGAACTTATCAAGGAACATCCTTGGGGCCATCGTGGTGTGAGTGGACAAGCCCGTGACGAAATGGTCGGAGATTTCCTCAGTAAATTGAAAAATCGGTTAGAGCCTGAGAAGCCTAGTCGCCGCAAATAGATTTGACATTAAAGTCAACTGACTTTGATTTTAATAATCCCTATGGTCACCCTAAGTTTTTTAAACTTACAAAAATATGAAAAATATTTTCACGGAATTATCATTCAGGGTTCGGATTCTACTTCTTTTAGCAGTGATCTTGCTGATTGTTAATTTGCCTATCTTTTATGTAAACACTCTGAATCTAAAAGCGAATCATAAAAAAATAACACATGGGCAGAATTTCAGGTTTGCCGCGACTCATTTTTTGTCATCTTTAAGTGAACTTGAAATTCTTCATCGGGATTACTTGCTAGCGCCAACAGCTGCAAAGATAAGTCTATTTGAAGACTCCTTAAAAATTGTCATCAAGGAAATGAAAAAATTAAAAGATTTGAGTTATGATAATCCTGTTCGAGGTCAAAGCCTCAAGGCCATTGAAAATCGAATGAACCTGCGGCTTGCGTATTTAAAAAGCTCTTTGCGAGATCGTGACCGAAACAGGATGCGCGATTCCTCTAATGATGATTTTGAAAAGATTCGCCAAAAAGTGAATGACATCAATCATGATGAAAATTTGCTTTTAGCCGATAGCCAACGGGAAATAGATCATGAGAACTTAAATTTTAGAACGCTTCTGGTAGGCCTTGGTCTGCTAGATGTAGGCGTGCTGTTGTTTGCAATTCTTGTTTTGCAAAGTGAATACAATTCGAAAATCGGCTATCGAAAAAAATTAAATGATTTGCAGATTCGCTATCGGACGATGGTTGATAACGCTCCGGTTATTTTTTGGGCGGTTGCAAAAAATGAAAAATTTAGCGTTTTTGAAGGGCAGGGTCTTGATCTTGCAGGCTTTGACCAGGATGAAGTTATTGGTCAAGCCTACGGTGATGTTTTTCAAGATCCTCTCGGCATTCTAGCCTTAAAAAAAGCTTTAAAGTCTGAATTCGCCAAACAAGATATTCTGGTGCGCGGACGTTGGTATGAAACAGTCTATGTTCCCGATCTTCAAAAAGGTAAGGTTTGCGGAGTCGTGGGAATGTCTTTAGATATCACAAGCAGAAAACATGGGGAGGAAGACGCGCGGAAAGGAAACGAAGCTAAAAGTCGATTTCTTGCAAATATGAGTCACGAAATTCGAACTCCCATAGGAATTATTTCTGGATTTGCCGATCTAGCTTTATCTCCAACAGTTTCCGAAAATGAAAAAACCAATTTTATTATGAAGATCAGAAAAAACTCACAGCTCCTTATTGATTTGGTAACAGATATTTTAGACCTTTCAAAAATTGAAGCAGGTAAACTTGAAACAGAAAACCGCGAGCAGAATCTGCATGATTTTTTGCGAGAGCTGCATGACACTTTTAACTTTAAATGCCAAGAAAAAGGAATCAGTTTCCTGCTTGAAATCGGGTCTCCAATTCCTAGAAAGATCAGCACGGATCCGACTCGCCTGAGGCAAATTTTAATGAATCTGCTCAGCAACTCATTAAAGTTTACAAGAGAAGGATTTATTCGAATTTCTGTGGATGGCACTTTTATGAACGATAACTCTGTCGACCTTAGGTTTTTTATAGAGGACTCCGGAATTGGTATGAGTCCTGAACAGATTGAAAAGATATTTAAGCCCTTTTCCCAAGTGGATTCATCGATGACTCGGAAATATGGCGGGACAGGGCTGGGCTTAGCTCTGTCAAAAAAATTAGCAGGAAGCTTGAACGGAGATCTGAGCTTAATCTCATCGACCCTTGGTAAAGGTTCTATCTTTGGATTGAATACAATGTGTATGGTTTTATCGCGGGAACGGTTCGATAAGATTGATTTTCTAAGTCGAAATTTGAAACTTGCCGAGCCGCAAAATCCTCGACTGCAGGGTATGAAAGTTCTTTTGGTTGAAGATTCTTTAGACAATCAATATCTAGTGAAAAAAATACTTAAAGCCGAAGGGGCCGATGTCGTAGTTGCCAATGACGGTTGTGAGGGCGTGGACGCGGCCTCTAAAGAGGAATTTAATGTGATTCTTATGGATATTCAGATGCCCCGAATGGATGGTTTTGAAGCCACCCATTTGCTGCGAGAAAAGGGTTATAAAAGACCGATCATTGCACTGACAGCCAACGCCTTAAAAGAAGAGCGTGAGCGTGCCTTGCATGAAGGATTTAGTGCTTATTTAACAAAGCCTTTGCATCGCCAATTGTTGATCCGATCCCTTGAAGAAAGTCGTTTAACTACTAGTTGAAAGTGCGCCAGGCAAAGGGTATACCACTGTTTCTCAGGAGGCTTTTCATGGCTAAAACTAAAAAGAAAAAATCCCCAACGATGTCTTCAGATACGACGGAATCTCAAAAAATTCATTTAGAGTTTTATGGCAGTGAAGTCCTTCGCCAAAAAGCGCCTCAGGCATTTGATTTAGCCGAAGCTGTGGCGGAGGAATGGATTAAAGACGGCAATTTTCAAAAGCTTCCGCTGACAAGCCCATTAGCCCAACTTGTAGCGGCAGTGGGTTTACAAAGCGCTAAGCGAGTCGAGAAAAAATTAGAAGAAAAAGGCGTGATCTCTATCGCTAAGATGGGTCTTGAATTTGCTAAAACAAAATGGCCTTTCAAAGATCAAAAGAATGAATCGGTTTAATCGAATCTTAACTTTAATGCAGGAAAATCTAAAACCTCTGCATTTAGTTCTTGAAAATGAAAGTTCACAGCATTCGGTGCCACCGGGGTCTGAAAGTCATTTCAAAGTTTTAGTTGTTTCAGAAATTTTTGAGAGACTTTCAAGAGTGGCTCGCCAGCGACTTATTTACAGCCAGTTAGATCAAGAATTTAAATCGGGCCTGCATGCCTTAACTATCCGAGCCCTTACAGCTGAAGAGTGGGAGAAACAAAATCCCGAAGGTTTTGTTTCTCCGGGTTGTCATGGGTCTCGAGCTAAGCCTTCAAATTCTTGAGCGCGATCTCGAAGTTTTTTCATCAGATACGTTTTTTGATCTTTGCTCAGGCTTTGATAAAGTTTTAAAATATAATTTCTTAAATGAGCTTGGTAAACTTTTAAAGCTGTCTCATATTCTGGATCTCGTTCATCTTCTAATTGATCCATATAAGCTTTCAGCAAATCCCGAGAGCGCCTAGCTTCTAAAAACTTCTTTAAACTGACTTCGCGACTGCGCACTTGTAAGTCCCACGGAAATGGCACCTCTTTAATGTCTGACTCCAGCGCAACTTTTTGTTCTGGAGTCAGGCCGCCCAACCATTCATTGGTCCACTTTTCAAACCTCTTTTTTTGTAATTTGAATTTATCTTTTTCGGTCTTTACTTCGTCCGCATGCTTTCCAGTTTGTTGATTGTATTTTTTCTTAAAATGCTCAATTTGCTCTGCAGATGCCTTCATTGTAAAATCAAGGGCCGTCGATTGAAATTGATTAAGGGCGGTCTTAACAGTTATTTGAAATTCGTTTTGGAGCTTAACGATCTCGTCCAGAGAAATTTTATCGGCCTCAATCTGACTTGCAACTTTGCGTAGAAATTTTGCAATCAACGGGAAGTTTTCTTTTTTAACCCGGGCGAGGTCCTTTTGGACCTGATCTTTCAGTTCCTTATTTTGTGTGTCGGTAAGATCAAAATAGGAATCGGTTTCTTTGACTATCATCCAGTCGGCCCACTTCATGGCCAGATCTATTTTTGAGCACGAAGCCAAGATTAGAAAGAAACATAAGTTGATTATTCTCATAATCTTAGCTTACCACCGGGGCACGCCTGAATCTTGACGAAATTCAGGGTTTTGACAGGTCATCAATCTTATTTTTAATTTCTTGAAGGAGCAGGCGCATCTCGTCCAGCCTCTGATCTTCGGGCGAAACCGCTTTCTCAAACTCCCTTGACAGCTGTTCCCAGCTATTCAGGGCAGCCGTAAGGTCTGATTCGATGTGTTTCCACGGTTTTGTTTTGGTCTCAGGTTGATCGTTCATGGTGTAGGTGATAATTAGAAAGGGTTAAATACACTTTGGCAAGCGGATAGGAGAAAAAGATGTCTCAAGAAATTATCTATACAATGAAGGGTGTTTCAAAAGTTTATCCACCCAACCGATATGTTTTAAAAAATATTTATTTATCGTATTTTTACGGAGCAAAAATCGGCGTCTTGGGTTTGAATGGATCTGGAAAATCAACTCTGCTAAAGATCATGGCAGGGGCCGACAGCGATTTTCTAGGTGAAGCCTTCCCGGCACGACAAATGAAGGTCGGATACCTGCAGCAAGAACCCCATCTTGATCCACAGTTGAATGTAAAGGAAAATATTTTTTCTGGCATGGGCGAACTGCCGGCACTGATGAAAAGTTTTAATGAAATCAATGAAAGTTTCAATGATCCCAATTTAGACCCTGATAAGATGAATTCCCTGATTGAGAAACAAGGTGAAATTCAAGAAAAGATCGAAGCCTTAGGCGGTTGGGAGGTCGACCAAAAAATCGAATTTGCGATGGACGCTTTGCGATGTCCCGACGGCGATCTTCCCATCATAAATTTATCCGGCGGCGAAAAACGTCGGGTGGCTTTGTGCCGCCTATTGATGAGTCAGCCTGATATTTTATTATTAGATGAACCAACAAATCATTTAGATGCGGAATCAGTGGGTTGGCTAGAACAATATCTAGCTAAATTTCCTGGAACTGTGATTGCCGTCACCCATGATCGTTACTTCCTAGATAATGTTGCGGGTTGGATTCTTGAGCTGGATCGCGGTGAGGGGATTCCTTGGAAAGGGAATTACTCGTCTTGGTTGGATCAAAAAGACAAACGCTTGGCGCATGAGCAAGCCACAGCTGGAAAAAGACAAAAAACGTTGGAGCGTGAGTTAGAATGGATTAGAATGTCGCCTAAAGCGCGCCAAGCCAAAGCTAAATCCAGAATTTCCGCCTACGAAAACTTAATCAAAGAGCCTTCTCCGGAAAAGTTGCAAGAGATGTCAATTTATATCCCAGCGGGTCCACGACTTGGAGACTTAGTTGTCGAAGCCAAGGGTTTAACTAAAGGTTATCAAGGCAAATTGCTATTTGATCAAGTTGATTTCCAGATTCCTAAGGGCGCGATTGTTGGCGTCATAGGACCGAATGGCGTCGGCAAGACGACACTGTTTCGAATGATTACCGGCCAGGAAAAGCCAGACGGTGGCGAACTTAGAATTGGCGAGACCGTCAAGCTTGGATATGTCGATCAAAGTCGCGAAACTTTAAATCCCGATAAGACAGTTTTTGACGAAATTTCTGACGGGCACGACATGATTGCACTGGGAATGAAAGAGGTCCCAAGTCGCGCCTATGTATCTTGGTTCAACTTTTCGGGAAATGATCAGCAGAAAAAAGTAGGGACCTTATCCGGTGGCGAACGAAACCGCGTGAATATGGCAAAAATTCTGAAGCAAGGCGCTAATCTGCTATTACTGGATGAGCCGACCAATGATCTTGATGTCAATACGATGCGGGCTTTGGAAGATGCTCTGTTAGAATTCGGTGGAGCCGCTGTTGTGATTTCCCATGACCGCTGGTTTCTGGATCGTATTTGCACTCATATTATGGCGTTTGAAGGCGATTCTCAGGTTTATTTCCACAATGGAAATTTTTCTGATTACGAAGAAGATCGGAAAAAACGATTCGGCGACGAAGCAGCGCCAAAGCGAATTAAGTTTAGAAATATTCACTGATGTAGCAAAGTTTGCAGCCGCTGATAGAAGTCCATCCGCTGGATGGGCTTTGAAATATGTTGCTCAAACCCCGCATCCAAACAGTGCCTGATATCTTTGGGCATGGCATGGGCAGAGACCGCCCAGACCTTACCTGAAAACCCTTGTTCCCGAAGCTTTTCTAATGTTTTAAAGCCGTTCATTTCTGGCATTATTAAATCCAACAAAATAAGATCATAGTTGACTGTTTTAATCTTTTCCAAAGCCTGTTGGGACGATGTCGTCATATCAACAGATGCTTGAGTGGGTCCTAAGATACACTTTAAAAGTCGGACATTATCTATCAGATCATCAACCACTAAAACATTCCAGCCGGTCAGGTTTGGCGGGCAGGGGCTTCGAGCGACGTCGATCGCATGGGTGGCATGATCGCCTTGATGAAAGGCGATCTGATTCTTAATTTCAGCTCGGAACCAAGACCCCTCGCCAGGCTGACTGCGAACAAGTTTTAAGTCTCCTTTCAAGCCACGCGCAAGGTCGCGTGAAAGAGGCAAGCCTAAGCCCGAACCAGGCTTGTCCTTATGTAATTGCTTAAAGACTTGAAAAATATCTGCCTGGCGACCTATGGGGATACCAGCTCCAGAATCGATAACATCAAAAGACAACAAAGAATGGGCCTGGCTATAAGAGACTTTAATCGTGATTCCACCGGCGTCAGTGTTTTTCACGGCATTACAAATAACATTTTGTAACACTTGTTTGATCCGGACTTCATCCGAATAAAAATATTGAGGCAAAGAAGTTAAAATATCTTTCTGATAATAAAGATTTTTTTCCGTGCACTTAGCTTTTAATAGGACCTCAATCTCATCTAGCAAATGACAACAGTTGATGGATCCAACAGCAAATTCCATTTGGCCAGCTTCGACTTTTGAAAAATCTAAAATATCATTAATAAGTCGAGCAAGCATTTCGCTGTTTCTTTGAATGGTAAGAATTAAATACCGATTATCGGGCGTCAGTTGGCTGGAATTAACTAACTCCTCAGCGAAGCCAAGAATTAAACCTAACGGTGTTCGAATCTCGTGGCTCATGTTAGCTAGGAAAATACTTTTTGCTTCGGCCGATTTTTCAGCCGAAAATTTTGCCTGCTGTAGGACTTTTTGATCATGCTCGCGCTGAACTATTTCAGAGCGCAGATGGCTAACAATGCTTTCAAGGTTTTGAAGTATTGACGATTCTACAGGGTGAGATTTTTCTATATTGTGCATAAGACCCTTAATAGTTTTGAAGCCTAGGATGAATCACCAGAGCCAGGTATAATCCAAAATTTGTTTTATGCAATAAAACTTTTCAATTTCTTTATTTGCTGGTTAAGAATAAATCTTAATTTGGATCCTAGATATTTATTTAGTTTGTTTGAAAATAAATCTGAGAGAATCGTAGTGATTTTTAAGCAGAATAAATGTTTTTTCATCACCACCGCGGTCTGGATGAAAGATCAAAGCCAGCTTACGAAATGAAGTTTTTAATTCGTCGGCTGAGAAATCAATCTCCAGCGCAATATCTGATTGAGCAAAAAAATCAAAAGACTTTTTTTGTGAATCGCTTAAGTGATGAGCAGGACCCGGTTCTCGAACTGTCGCCTTCTTCAGGACACAGGAGTCAAAATCCCGACGCGGGCTGGTTTTTGGAGCCGGCAGCGCAGAGGAGGGAGTTACATACTTGGCCTTGGACTTAAAATGAAACCGATCGACCCGACCGATCAGAAAGGCCAAGCCTGCAGGGTCCAATTCAGCCGGTGGCGACTGGGGGGAAAATGGCTTCAAGTCCAATTTTTCCTGCAGAATTTCATGAAAAGACTTGGTGGGCATAATCCTACTTCGGTCAAAAAGACAGGTTCCTCGAGTCCAAAATAAGTCTATTTCATAGGGGAAAAAGGGCAAAAAGCGTCAAAATTATGGTGTTTTACCTGCTAAAAAGTAATTCTCCCGAAGTAAAAAACCTTGTAAAAAGGTCTTTTGAAACAAGATGATCTGCATTTTTCCCTCTAGAAAATCGCAAAAACGGCAATTTTCAGAGGGAAAACCGGTATTTTATAGATTTCCCTGGGGAGAAATCAAAAAAAATGAATTTTCTCTGTTTTTTCTTTGGACAAACGCTTTAACTTGGCTACACTGATCTCGAGTTTAAACAATTTTTCAAACAAAAATGTTTTGAGAAAAACAACCATTTAACGGAGGAACGATTACAATGGCTAAGAAAAAAGCGACAAAAAAAGCAGCTTCTAAGAAGGCAACAAAGAAAGCAGCTCCTAAAAAAGCCGCTAAAGCGACAAAGAAAGCAGCTCCTAAAAAAGCCGCGACTAAAAAAGCTAGCGGAGCAAAACGCAAACCAAATCCAGCTTTCATGAGAGCTTTAACTCCTTCTGCAGCATTAGCAGCAGTTATCGGCGCGGGCCCAGTTCCTCGCACTGAAGTTGTTAAAAAATTGTGGGCTTATATCAAGAAGAACGATCTTCAAGATAAAAACAACCGTCGTAACATCAACGCTGATGACAAATTGAAATCAGTATTCGGTAAGCCAACTGTTAACATGTTTGAAATGACTAAAATCGTTAACAAGCATTTGAAATAGTCTTTAGCTTATAAAAAGAAATTAAAAATAAGGCCTGGTTTCAAAACCAGGTCTTTTTTTTGACTCAGGGCTTTGGGCGCAATTCAAGGGGTTGGCTAAGCTCCAATTAGACCTCAGTTAAGGTCTTCATTGCCGCTCGCTATGCACTTCAACAAGACCCTGGATCCTCCTCTGTGGACCCTTGCCTTCAGGCGACCTCTCTGTTACAAAAGAAGCATCCTTTTTGAACCCTAATTTCGGAGCAGCTTTTGGCCATAAAACCCTTATCCATGGATGAAGTAAAAAAAATGGAAAAGGTCTGCCGAGTGGCCGCCGAAAGTTTAAATCACGTCAGTAAGTTTGTCGTGGCAGGGACATCAACCAATGAACTCGATAAAATTGTTCATGACTTTATGATGTCGCATAATTCCTTTCCGGCGCCTTTAGGTTATCACGGATATCCTAAATCGATTTGTACTTCCGTTAACGATGTCGTTTGTCATGGTGTTCCCGATGACTACAAATTAAAAGATGGCGACATTATTAATGTTGATGTGACGGCGAAGATGGATGGATTCTTTGGCGATACTTCACGGACCTATATTGTTGGAAATGTCGATGCGGCAGTGAAGGACCTTGTCGAAACTGCGAAAGCTTGTATGGATAAAGGCATCGAAAGTATCACTCCGCGGGGTTACACGGGCGATATCGGATTTGAAATTAATAAGTTAGCGACTCGAAAAGGTTACACCACGATCAAAGAAATTGGTGGTCACGGCATTGGGCGTGTTTTTCATGATGAACCTTTTGTTCCTTCGTGGGGTAAAAAAGGTAAAGGCGATCGTTTGGTGCCTTTTCATTGTATTACGGTTGAACCGATGATTAACGCCGGCGTTGAAGAGTTTGAAGAGTTTGCGATCCCGGGTTCTACGATCAAATGGTACACGACGATTGACGGAAAGCTTTCGGCTCAGTTTGAGCACACAGTCTTAATTACAGAATCAGGCTATGAAATACTAACTCTACCATAAAAATTAATGCTTAAAAGGAGCAACCATTCAATGCGAACAACGACTAACAACGGGAAAATGATGATGAAAAAGCCAGGTCTAAAAACTCAGCCATTGCAAAAAATGAAACAAGCAAAACTTGATTATGCTGTTTGCAAAGAAGCGATGGAAAGCCCAGAAGCTTTCAAAAAAATGGCGCTTTGGGGCCGTGAAGAAATAAAAATTGCTGAAACTGAAATGCCAGGCTTGATGGCGTTACGTAAAGAATACGCAAAACAACAGCCCTTGCGGGGCGCGCGCGTAACGGGTTGTCTGCATATGACAATTCAAACAGCTGTACTAATTGAAACATTAACAGCATTAGGCGCAAAAGTTCGCTGGTCTTCTTGTAATATTTTTTCAACTCAAGATCATGCAGCCGTTGCTATTGCAGCCGCTGGAATTCCAGTATTTGCTTGGAAAGGCGAAACAGAAGAAGAATACCGCTGGTGTGTCGAGCAATCTGTCGATGGTTGGGGCGCTGAAGGTTACAATATGATTTTGGATGATGGTGGTGATTTAACCAACATCATGCACGAAGCAAAGTACACAAAAATGCTTAAAAATATCATTGGAATTTCAGAAGAAACAACAACAGGTGTTCATAACTTAGAAAAAATGTTGGAAAAGGGCTTATTGAAAGTTCCTGCGATCAACGTCAATGACTCTGTCACAAAAACAAAATTTGATAATTTGTACGGCTGCCGCGAATCTTTAGCCGACGGTATCAAGCGTGCAACAGACACGATGATCGCCGGCAAAATCGTTGTGGTCGCGGGTTACGGCGATGTAGGTAAAGGTTCCGCTTTCTCAATGCGCGGTTTTGGAGCTCGTGTTCTGATCACGGAAATTGATCCTATCTGTGCCTTGCAAGCAGCGATGGAAGGTTTCCAAGTTGTCACAATGGAAGAAGCTGTTGAGACAGCTGATATTTTTGTCACGGCAACAGGCTGCTGCGATATCATCAACGAAAAGCATTTTTCTAAAATGAAAAACAACGCTATCGTTTGTAATATTGGTCACTTTGATATCGAAATCGATATGGCATGGTTGAACAAGAACTCAAAAAAGCGCGAAGTGAAGCCGCAGGTTGATATCCATACTTTAAAAAGTGGAACTCAGATTATTGTTTTAGCTCAAGGTCGATTAGTGAATTTGGGTTGTGGAACCGGCCATCCAAGTTTTGTGATGTCGACGTCTTTCACCAACCAAACGTTGGCTCAGATTGAACTTTTCACCAACCGCGACAAGTATCAAGAAGTGGCTGTTTACCGATTGCCAAAACATCTTGATGAAAAAGTGGCGGCTCTGCATTTAGATAAGTTGGGCGCAAAGCTCACAAAACTAAGCGGCAAGCAAAGCAAGTACTTAGGAATGAACGTTCAAGGGCCATTCAAACCAGAACTTTATCGTTACTAAGATTTTATAGAGTTATTATTTTTAAAAAAGCCCTCTTCATGAGGGCTTTTTTAATTTGAAAAAGCCCAAATTTTTTTAAAGATTAAATTTTTTCGGGTACTTGAATGTACTGGCTGTAGAACTGCATTTCTTGAATGCTCTCGCGGATATCATCCAAGGCGCGGTGTTGATTGTGTTTCCGGTACTCGCACTTAAATTTATTGAACATCAGAATCTTCCAAGATGTGACATCCATAATTCGGTAATGCAAAAGCTCAGAAAAGTTTTTAAAGTACTTATCGATAAAAAGGCGATCTTGTGAAACCGAGTTTCCGGCCAAGACGGGCTTGTCGCGTGGATCCGGGAAATGGTTTTTTGCCATCGTTATGAGGTGATGCTCGACGGCGGTGGGTTCCATACCATTTGGTACTTTTGCGGTGAGGCCTGATTTTCCATGGTGTTCAGTATTCCACGCATCCATATTATCTAAATAATGTTGGGGCTGTTTAACGATCGCTTCAAATGAATCCAGTTCTTTAAAATTAAGATCCGTTACGATGGCCGCCACTTCGATTATAACCTCTTTGTTAATGTCGAGACCGCTCATTTCCATATCTAGCCAAAAAAGTTTTTTCATTTTGAGCGCCCCTTATTTGGTAGCAGGAGTCGCTGAACTTGGTGCTGTTGCTTCGCTGGCGACCTTTGAATCGGTGACTTTGTAATGGCCGGACTTCTTAATTAACTTCGTTACTTTAGCGTCGTCTAAAGGCTTTTTTGAAATCAATGTGACTTTTCCCATTTCAACTTTGCACGTGTCGGCGCCGACGGCAGGGCACAGTTCAGCTTCAATTTTCTTAGCGCAATCTTCGCAGTGCATGCCTTCGACTGTGTAGATTTTAGAGTCAGCGATGGCGATTGATGAAAAAATAAGCAAACCGACGAAAAAAGCTTTAAGCATTGAATCCTCCTGAGTAATTAAGGTTTTATTTTGCCACAGACAGGGCCTGTAAGTCATGGCGTGTTGTCAGCTTAATGGGGCGCGAAATATCCATTGAAATTAAACCAGAAAGCTTTTATAAATCTTGATTCCGATGACATACAGCACTTAGTTCAGGTGCTGTTCTTGCGGGGTGGTAGTTAAGTTGGTTATAACGTCCGCCTGTCACGCGGAAGGCCGCGGGTTCGAGTCCCGTCCACCCCGCCATTTTGACTTCAGACGAACCGCTTTCCTCGAGGTGTGACAGACCCGATGAGGGCGAAACCCTGGCCAGAAGCGATTCCTCCGAAAAATTAAGATTTCCAGAAAAATTTAAAGTTCCACTTTGTTCCATGCCAACCGGCGGTTGGTAGGAGGCACTCGCATGTCCAAAATCTGCCGTGGCATGCGCTGTGCTCGTTAGGTTGAGCGAGGCCACTGAAACACAGGTAAATTTCATTGCGGAGTTTATTCTTCGGTGATTTGGCATGGAACGGTCAACTTCTTAATAGTTGAAGATCCGTTGGTCCAACGAATCATTCTTATTTTCATTTCAAATTGGCCCGAAGAATTTTTAATAATTTTAACATATCCTTTGTCATCATAGGCTACTGGAGACAACTGCAAGATGCTCACCTCGAGTGCTGAATTGGGATCAAAACTTTGCACAAACTGGTCCACACTGGAAAAGCCCGCAAAAGTTCCTGTTAAGCTTGGAAATCCAAACATCCATACGCCCTGAATCACTTCGGGAACAATCGCAATACCGGCAACATAATAAATAAGATGAACCGAAGTGAAATTAGCAGAATTGGGTGAATTACGACATTGGAGACGATGCTTTTGTGCCACCCAATCATGAACTGACGGGAGCGGGTTTCCAGACATAACCATTCCTACAATACGCCGGGTCCGAATAGAATTATTTTCGTGCGAATATCGCCGCAGAACTCTGTAGAGCGACTCATGCAAAATGAGAGCTGCCTTGTTCGTTTCATTCATTTTATCAAAAAGATCTTTATTGATAAGAATCTGAGCAGGAAAACTGTCGATATAGTTAACCACTTGCTCGATTTCGCAGCCTTGAGGAACAGCAAGCTCGAAGGAATCCTCCGTGCGAGTGAGACGGACTCCCGTGAGCCATTTGGCTTCGCCCGATGGCTGTAAAAAAGATTCGGAATCATAATGAATCGCCGCTTTTGTTAGCTCATAGCCATGAAGGTTTTGTCCGTAGCTATCGACGTCGATCGGAAAATAAAAAGTTTTTTTTGCCTTTTCAATAGCATCGTCCAATTGGGTCGCAAAAGGGACCTCTGTGGTAAGGAGATTTCGTCCGTAAATGACTCGCGCTTCCCATAAATCAAGAAGCTCTACCGAATTCACTTTATTCGATGAGTCTCGACACACAACTCCAACACCGCCACCTCCGCTGTTGCCGCCAGCTAGTCCAAAGGCAGAAGACCAAAAAATAAACGGAAGCAAAAAGTAGAAAAACCTCATCCTAACTCCTTCTGGGCAACGTAACTGTTGGACCCGCTGTTTACAAGAGGAGAATAGGGAAGATTGCTTGATCTGTATAGTTTTATGAAGTAAAAAAATATGGGTTTTATTAAGTATTACTTAATATTTAAAAATAGGACTTTTCCAACATATGAAAACTACTAATAAATCTATTTACGAATATGACGACTACAAGATTTATCTTTTACATCTTGAAAACGTGCATTCTAACTTTAAAAAAGGCTTCCGAAGTCGAATCGCCGAGGCCATCGGTTGTAAAAATGCCTATATTTCACAAGTTCTTAATAAAAACTATCACCTCAGTTTAGAGCAAGCTTTGCTCGTCGCCGCTTTTCTTCAAATGGAAACAAACGAAGAAAAATATTTTCTTTGGCTTGTCGAGTACGCAAGATCCGGTACAAAAGAATTGCGCGACTATTTTCTGAATCTTCTTCACGAGTTGCGAGAGGATCACCTTAATATTCAAAATCGTGTTGAAGCAAAACCCCTCCTCTCCGAAGAAGCCCATACAAGATATTACAGTGATTGGTCCTATGCTGGCGTCCACATCCTATCAACTATTCCAGGGTATCAAGGTATCCCAAAGATTTCCGAAGCCCTTAAAATATCTGCAGAAAAAACTCAAGAGGTAGTGCAATTCCTTATAAAAATCGGCTTACTGGCAGAGACAAGAGGAGTTTTAAAACCAGGTATGACCCAACTTCACCTCAGTGATTCATCCGTTCATATTTCTAAGCATCATACCAATTGGCGTATTAAAGCGATTCAATCTCTAGGTAATAAACAAAAAAAAGATATCCATTACTCAACCATTTCAAGCCTCTCGAAAAAAGACGTCGAAGATATTCGGCAAACGTTGGTTCAGGTAGTGCAAGCTTATACTGAAAAGGTTCGAACCTCTAGGGAAGAGGTTTTATATTCATTTAATTTAGATTTTTATAATCTTCTATAAAACGATCAGGAGTAAGCGGCCTAACGGCCCCATTCTTTCAAACCCAATTTTTCTAAGCTAGACTCCGAAAAATTATTTTTGGAGGTATTATGGATCTACCAGTTGGGAAACAAAGCAAAGAATTTTGGCTCGGGCACATTGAAGCGGCCGCGAATTTCTCGGGATCAAGGGCCGCCTACTGTCGGCAGAATGGGTTGGTATTTTCACGGTTTGATTATTTTAGGAAAAAGTTTTCAAAGAAATCAAATTTCAGTGAAGTGAAGCCGGTGTCGCATATTTCGCCGGAAAGTCCGATTGCAAAATTTGGAAGTTATCCACAAAGGCTGCCGGATCCAAAGTGGTTATCAGCATTAATTCGAGAACTGAGCCGCGGGTGAGAGCCGTGTCGAATTTCGAGAAGATTTACATTTCTAAACAATTCGTGGATTTCAGAAAGAGCATCAATGGGCTTAGCGCGATAGTGGTGAGCGATATGGGTTTGGATTTGCGAAAGTCGGCCATATTTATTTTTTGCAATAAAAAAAGAACGCATATAAAGATGTTGTATTTTGATCGCAGCGGATTTGCTTTGTGGATGAAGCGCCTTGAAGATGCGAAGTTTTCCTGGCCGAAGCGCATCGATAAAGACGTGATTGAAATTTCAAATCAGGATGTTGAACTGCTGCTGGATGGAGTAAATATTTGGACGCGCTTTGAACGTGTTTACTTTGAGGAAGTAATCTGATTATACTTTTTATGAATGCAAGACCAATCGCAGGCAGATCTCAAAGAGGAAAATAAATATCTCCGTGAAGAGATCCGCCGTCTTGAGTTTAATATCAATCTTTTAAAAAGAGATAAGTTCGGCTCTAAATCCGAAAAAATCACCAATCTTCCTGAATCTGAAAAATTTTGCCCACACGATGGCACCGCTCTGAAAGAGATCGGCGAAGAGGTCACAGAGAAATTAAAAATCATTCCAGCCCAGCTATCTGTGGTTGTGGAAAGAAAAAAGAAATACGCATGTCCCTGTTGCCAGAGCCATATGGCGCAGGCAAAGAGCAACGCGATTTTGCCAGGAACTATTGCGACCCCAGAGCTGATAGCATTTTTAATATTTTCGAAGTTTTTTCAAGGTCTGCCACTGTCTCGAATTGAGGAATTGTTCAATCTTCAGGGCGTAAATATTAAACGTGGAACGATGGCAAGCTGGCTGATCAGTGTCGCTGAGAAGTTGCAACCGATTTGGAATATTTTAGAGGAATGGGCTCTTGATAGTGGCTATATGGGAATCGATGCGACCAGTGTTCAGGTTTTAAAAGAAGAAGGTCGAAAACCTGAAACAAAATCTTTTATGTGGGCACGTGGAAGTCCAGAGCTTGGGGTGGTGTTATTTGACTATGATATCTCTGGTGGCGGAAAAGTTGCAGAGAGACTGATTGCTGGGCTCAGTGGGGCTTTGCAGTCAGATGCTCATCGCGGATACAATCGACTCAATGATTTGATTTTTCGTTTGGGTTGTATGATGCACTCCAGACGCAAGTTCCACGAAGCGTGGATCTCGGTTGAGAAAAAACCAGGACTTGCTCTAAATGCGCTAAAGATGATTAAAAAACTTTATAAGTTTGAAGAAGCTTACAAGTTGCAAAATCTAACCTCCGAGCAGCGCTATGAAGCAAGGCTTAAAGAAGTAAAACCATATATGGAAAAAATCCAGAATTGGTGCCTAGAGAAAAAATTAAAAGTTTTACCGTCAAGTCCTCTAGGGATTGCGATTAATTATTATCTTGCTGACTATGAAAAGCTCACTGCGTTCTTAGCTGACGGCCGCTATGAGATCGACAATGGCTGGATCGAGCGCGCGATCAGAAAATATGCCATCGGCAGAAACAACTGGCATTTTTGTGACACCGTTGATGGTGCCAAGGCTTCAAGTCTTTTTTACAGCTTCGCGGTCACGGCAAAATTAAATGGGAAAGATCCCTTCAAGGTTATGGCCCAAATCTTAAAGGAACTGCCACTCGCCAGTAGCATAGATGATTTTGAGAGGCTCGCAGAAATGCTGGTAAATAAATCGAAGTTAAACTGAAATCAAGACTGGGGCCGATAGTCCGCTTACTTTTAAGAATAGGGCGTTTAGAAATTTAAAATTTATTATTTCCCAGAATTTCATATACTTACACCAATGCTTAATACCGATAAAGTCGATCTTTTGAATGACCAATTTTCGTCAAGTGAAAATTTTTATAGGAAATCACCGTTGCAAAAGTCTACGGATCATCTCCGGCTGCCAGCCTTTGCCCTGGTTCTTTGTAGGAACACTGACGCTCGTCAAAAAGTCACATATTTCTCGATACGAAAGGCCATCCTTCGACATCTTTCCTACCGATTGAATGACCCGCTGTTCGCCGAGATGGGGCACCAGCAAACCATCCGATCTTCTGTAGCCGTAAGGAACTTGGGCTGGTCTGAGACCAGGTTTTCCCTCACTGCTTCAGCGGGATTCCAAACCGCCATTTTTCTAAAAAATCAGATACCTAAATCTTGAAAGAACTATTTAATTTTAATGCTGAAATATTCGGAGCGGTCTCAAATTAGGACGTGAGTTAAATTCAGCCCAGGGTATGAAATCCTTGGGCTGTTTTATGCAAAAATTAAGTCGTTGCTGCGGTCTCTTCTGTAGCCGTTTTCTTGAATGAACCCTTTAACACTTTAGCATCTAGCAAAAGTTTTTCTTTCTCGGGACCATTGATGTTTTTGCCTTTAGCCGTCACGACTTGAAAGCGACCAGAGCGCTTTTGGGTGATCGTAAATTCTTTGAATTTCATTGGTGCAAACCCAGTCGCTGGCTTCGCCTTTGGGGCCTTCTTTTCTGTTGCTGCACCTTTAGCTTTTTTAACTGCCATTTTTTCTCTCCGTTTTTTATTGAAGCTTTTGGCTTCAGGGTTGGTTTTTTAGTCGCTTTCACTCTTAATCTTTGTGGCTGCTTCGGTCAACAAATTCAGGCATGCATCTTGAAACCTAAGCTCAGCAGGCGGTCAGTGTCGCCGGCAAGCAATTTAAAGGAGCTTTGGGTGATGAAAATTTTAACAGGGGTTATGCTCTTTTTGTCACTGGCTCAGGCCTGGGCGCAGCCCCGCTGTGAATCCATTTTTAAGACAGCCGCTGTGCTCGACTACGGCATCTTTAAAAAAGGCTATAAGCCCAACTTCGAATACAAAGTTTTGATTCCTGATCAGTCGGCCGTTAAGAACCAGTGTGGTTTGGGGACCTGTCATCTTTATGCTTGGACCTCGCATTTGGAACATGACTATAAAGCTCGAACCCACCAAGAGCTAAAAATTTCCACAGATTACTTAGCAGCTCAGCATTGGCTAAAAAATAGTTTAGAACTGCTAGAATCCGACACTAGCAAACTAACTTTAAGTCTTGGTTCCCAGGTTTGGATGTCCCGTGCCGCCATTAAAGCTTACGGAATAATTCCTGAAGGACAGTGGACGGGTGCGAAAAACTTTTCTTCTCCACCGCTATCCAATCGGATCAACGAATATATTACAAATATTGTTGGGCGAGCACGTTGGGAGCGCGACCAATACAGTGATGATGGACAGAAAAAATTGATCACCGAAAAAGCGCGTTTAGAGATTCTTAAGATTTTTAAAAGTACGGTTGGAGATTTTCCTCAAACATTTGATTATCAGGGCACTGTGTATACACCTCACCAATTCCAAAAAACTTTTTTTGCAGAATTAGAAAAGCCGATCGTTTCTATGATTCTAAACCATGGCCGAAAAGACCGGGCCTCCCAGTACAATGATAAAACACTTAAAGTGCTATTAACGGATATTGAAACTTTGGAATCCACTGCCCGAACCCTTTTAGATAAAGGGCTGAACGTCAATTTAGCCTATGATCACAATTCTGTTTACGTAGACAGTTTTACAGGAATTATGTCGATTTCGGCCTTTGAAGTTCCGTTGGATGGGGGCCCTCTTTCCCGTCCGCAAAGGGACTTTTATGGCTTGCCTGTGGGTGGTCACGCGGTTCAAATTGTCGGTTACGACTTGGATTCTAAAACAAATCGAATATTAAAATGGAAGATAAAAAACAGCTGGGGCACAGCGGTCGGGGACAAAGGTTACTTTCATATGGAAAACGATTACTTCAGGGCTTTTGTCATGAGTATTAGTTTTTTTGAAAATCCGAATGTGGTTTTGCCGGAAATTAAAATAAACATTCCGATTCAAGCGGATCTGCCTTTTTAAAATTTATACGTGAAGTTTTTTTTGAAATAAAATTTGGCCCTGGGTCGATCTACTTGTGGCATGCAGGTGGGCCCCCATGCCATCGGCTTTGGTGTCGATCATTAGATAGTTCCTCTCCCCAGAGCTGGCTATTCGAAGGGGATTTAGGATAAATCCGGGTGAAACAGGAAGGCCTTTGCTGTGTATCGAGCTGGAAGTCAGTTCGTAAGTCCTATAACCGAGTGTCTGGGCTTCAATTTGTGAAATTTCGCTGTAATGAATATCTCCAGTGATAAAAATAACCCTGGACGAATTTGTTTTTAATGTTTGAATGAGGCCTTGGAACGAAGCGGGGTGATGCGCGGACATGGACTCTCGCATTAAAAAGGATGGAAATATTTGGCTGCCATTGATCAGCCAGGTCGGCCCTTGATTTTCTTTTATCAATTGCATCATCCATTTTTCTTGCGCCTCCCCCCAATGTGCAAAACGATCCTGGGAATCTGCTTCTTTTCTAAAACTTCGGCCATCCGTTAAAACAAATAGATGCGTTCCGACTTTAAGGGCTGAGCTAACGCCCGGTCCTTGCCTCACACCACGGCAATAATTTGGGTTTTGGGCCATAAAGGACAGAAAATTTTTCTGAGACTGATTAACCAGTGCAAAATCAAGGCTATTGCCGTTGTTCCTCCCGAAATCATGATCGTCCCAGGTGGCCAAGATAGGAACCAAAGTTTTACTAAAATAAATTTCTAAAGTGGCCCGAGCTTCGCAAAACTTTTTCCACAAGTGAGCTGGGTCGACGCCAGTGGTTGGAATATCTCGGTCAATGTAAACTTGATCGCCAATAAAAAATATTATTTGTGGTTTTTGTAAAATTAAATTTTGCCATATTTCTGGTTGGTGCAGTTTATGATCCATGCACGAACAAATTGCGAAGCGCAGCTCTGCAGAAGTTAGATCTAGAGTCTTAAAATTTCGAACGTCCAAAATTTTTTTATCCTGAGTCCTTTGAACTGTTAATGTATAATCAACCCCAAGGCGAAGCTGTGAAAAATAAACCTTTGTGATCTTTTTCAGCTGCCCAGGTGATGTTATGATTTCGACAGAATCGGGACGCCAGCTTTCGTGCTGTGAATTTGAAACTAAAAATTCAAGTTCAACTTGGGTATCATAAACAATAGAAAACTGAGTTTTTGTTTCGTCGGTTGCGCCCTGTAGTATCGACGGGCCGGTCCTTAAAACACCAAGCTTTCGGGTTTGCGCTTGTGTATGGAGGGGGGCCTGCAAAGCTAGCCCGCCTGCGATGGCTTGCGCAATGCCAGATTGTATGAAGTGCCGTCGTTTAAAGCGCATGCGGGTATATTATGTTTTCGTCATAAAAATGTCCACATCTAAAGGGTCTTTGAAGTTTCTTTATTGGGTCTTTTTTACTTGGCATGAGAGTTGAATTCCTTTGGTGAGGAACTGAGTAACAAAGGAGATTTTATGTCTAAATGGTTTCAGGTTTTTGGATTTCTTGGTCTATCGATATTTTCTTTTGCAGCAAAAGCTGAACTGATTCACTGTGCAAGCGAAGGGTACCGTTATAAAAACTGCGCTATTAGTAGTTACGCCGAGAGTGTTTACTTAGTGCGACAGACATCCCGGACCAATTGTGTTGAAGGGCAAAATTGGGGTTTTGATCAAAATGTGATTTGGGTCAGAGATGGTTGTGCCGGAGATTTTGAAGTGTATTCTGATTACGATCGTGGAGATGATCCATGGCGCCGTCGTCGCGATCCGCGATATCCAGGCTATCCCGATTACTGGAAAGATAGGACTGAGCAGATTCAATGTTTGTCTCAGAAGTACAGATATAATACTTGTACAACTCGAAGCCGAGGTCGAATTGTCGGTATTCAGCTGATTCGTCAGTTATCAAAAACAAGATGCGATTACGGTCGAACCTTCGGAGTATCAGGAAATTATATTTGGGTTGATAGAGGTTGTAGCGGTAACTTCGCCATCAGAATTCGCAGTAGGAATTAACTTTTTGGTTATAATTAAGGTAAAAAGCCCCAAGCCGATTTCTGTAGGGGCTTTTTACTTTTCTGCACATTTAACGAAAGCCTTCCCTTCAAGGTGTTTGGATGGCTTAATATCTTTATGTACGAGATTTACACAGATGGCAGCTACAAGCAGGGTCGGGGCTCCTGGGCCTATGTGATCGTTCACCATGGCAAACTGATTCACGAGGCGAGTGGGCGAGCTAAAAAGACTTCTAGTCATCGGATGGAGTTCCAAGCAGCGATCGAAGCTTTAAAAAACTTCCCAGGGTCCTTTCCTGCGACTCTTTTTTCTGATTCAAAGGTTTTAGTTCAAACCGTAATTATGAAGATGCCACAGTGGGCATCAAACAATTGGCTTAAAAAAAATAATCTACCGATTCCCAATAAAGACTTAGTTCAAGAGCTGCATAAGCTTCTTGAAGCACGTGCTATTTCCTGGCAATGGATTAAAGCTCATTCAGGAATTGTCTGGAATGAGCACTGTGATCAGCTTTGCTTGCTAGCACGAACCTAAGCCATTTTTGTTTCGTAAAGATATGTGATTGTCATCGTTTGATTATGAAGTTTGCATTCTTGGAAACCATGCTGCGGACAAATTTCACCGTAAGAATAAAAACCAACCATTGGAATTTGTCCAAGGACACCTCGGACGGCATCTAATTCATCATCGATATCTTCGCCCATGACTAATTTTCGGCCGACACAGCTGACTAGAATTCCTAGGCCTTCTTGTTTTTTTCCGCCCAAACCTTCAACTGTAAATTCTGCGGCCTTTTTTGCGCCGTCGATCAGTGCATCATTGGACGAATGCATCAACTGAACAAGCCCTTTTTCAGGGATATCGCCAGCAAAGACTAAAGATTTTGTCGCTTCGTCGACATTTAAAATTGTACGGATAAGTCCGGAGGTATCCTGGTTATCTTTAAGAAGTGCAAACGGATACAGTAAGCCAGAAGCAGGTAAATCTTTTGTACGATCGCCAAGATATTTTTTATAAACATCTAGTGCCGGTTCACCATCAATTTCGTACATTACATTGTCAGCGGATTTTGTCACGCGACGGACGGGTCCAAAGGGCTCCCATCCTCCCATTGATCCATAAGCAGTTTGAATTGAATCGCCCGAAAGTCCGACAGCGACGACAGCGTGATCTGAAATCTCTCCGTTAAGAAGTGTGAATGTTTGTTGGAATTTTTGACTGTCGCCCGCAAGTCCCCCTGTGATTAAAACTTTTTCGCCGACAATTTCTCTGATTCCTTGGATCACAAGGCTGCCATTGATGTTAAGACCACAACCTAGGACAAAGATGTACTTTAAATTTTCTTTTTTAAGTTGTCGGGCCAAGCGTCGACCACAGTCGAGGGAATCCTTCATCCCATCGATTTTTTCGCGGGCTGGATGTATTTTTATTGGGCTTTCAAACTGACAAGCATGGACGACCGTTGTTCCGCTAAAGCTGCCTTTGTTGGTGATCTCGCCGGAAGTCGAGCCTCCAATCACCATCGCTTTTGGAAAATGAGCTGAAACCTCATGGGGTATACCTTTAGTGGCAAAGCCATCGGCATCACCAAAGATCATTACAAGCTGCGGTGCCAAAGCGGATAAACTCTCTAGCTCTTTTTTTAATTCAGAATTCTTTTTTAAATGGATTTGATGAGTTTTCATATTCCTAACCTTTTTTGCGGGGTTTGTACGCGCTTAAGTTTATCGGAATTACTGGACATGTCTTTAGCCCTTTCCCAGACCTAGCGGTAAAAAATATTTGAGAATCGCGTTTTTACACCGATAATAATAAGACAAGGAATCCCACCTATGCAGCCTGACTATAAGCTCTATGACTCGTTTTTAGAAAGTGTCCTTGTTATCGATCAATCGGGCCGCTTCATTTACGCTAACTCGACAGCGATGGAAGTTCTAGGTCTAAGGGTGCAAAAGCTTCAGCAGACAATTTTCCCCGGAAGTATCCAGTTTTCCCCGACGCTGAAATGGGACAATGAATTTTATAAAAATTTGACCAGTCCCACGCCTTACACTGAAGTCCATTTCGCCAATGGAAAAAAAATGGGAACTGTTCAAATGTCTATTCAGCCATTAAAAGGGGAGACCCCTGAAAAGCATTTTTTAATATCAATGTATGACCGAACTGTTGAATACAATTTGCATCAGAAATATCGGATTCAAATTGCTCAAAAAGAAGAGCTGGCACAAGAGATCAATAACCATCGTGCTGAACTTCTTTTGACGAATAGCAAGCTTGATAGAAAGCTTGAACATATTTCATTTTTATTAGAGTTTTCAGAATCCACTCGATTTTTACTGGATGAAGAGACAATTATCCAAGATTTCTTAAATCGCGCGATTGAAAAAATTGGATTTTCCGTGGGATTTTATTTCAAGTGGAATGCAATCCAAGAGACCTTTTCAGTGGAGGCCTCGACAACGTCAGCTGTTCCTCATCGAATTGAATTGCCAAAGTCATTTAATTCTTCAGAACTTCTGACCCTGGGACAAGTGGGGCTGAGCGTTTTTTCAAGTGATAAGAATGAAGTTTTGAAAACCTTTTATAAAGCCTATTATCCCCAGCAAATTTACAATGTTGCTAGCTTATGTCTTAAAAGTGGCAATCAAGTGATGGGGTTTGTCCACCTTGTGAACTTTATGCAAAATCCAAAAATCGATTTAGATACGATCGAATTCCTTGAGTTTTTGATGGATCCTTTAGCCATCACTTTGAAGACTGCAAAACTTTACCAAACTTCAATCACTGATGAGCTAACGCAACTAAATAACGTACGTTATTTTCATTCGCGCTTAAGCACTTACTTTTCGCAAGCAGGTCGTGAAAGTAAAACCTTTGCGGTTCTTTTGTGTGACGTTGATCACTTTAAAAAGGTCAACGATACCTATGGCCATCCTGTTGGGGACCAGGTTTTACAAATGGTGGCTAAAAATTTAAAGGCTCAGTTGCGAACTTCTGATTTGATTGCACGATATGGCGGGGAAGAAATGGCTGTTGTTCTTTTTGACACGGATGAAAAAGGCGCCCAAATTGCAGCGGAAAAATTAAGGTTAGCCGTACAGAACGGGACGGTGGCTCATCCGTCGGGGCCTTTGAAAGTCACATTGAGCATTGGATTGGCTGTTTATCCACGTCATGCGATGACGAAGGAAAAAATTATTGAAGCCGCCGATCAAGCACTTTATAAAGCCAAGGCTGCGGGCCGAAATAATTGTCAAACCTATAGGGTCGAAAGTTCCGAGGCCGAATAGTGGCAAAGATTAAAGTTCTTTTGATGGGGACTTTTTCTGAAAAAGATTCGATCACAATCGATCCGCAGAACGAACTAGATACTCATAGATGTCCCGATAAATTGGGTCTTCAATCTCTGATGAAAACTCAGCCGCCACCTGTTTTTCAGGTGATCCTTTGCGGTGCTGAATTAGCAGGAATGGGTCTTATCGAAATGGGCCAAACTTTACGGATGTTATCTCCTGCTGCGCATATTTTTTATATCGCTGAAGGCATTTCCATTTCTGATAAGAAAAATCTTTTGAAAAACGGCTTCACAAATACTTTTAGTTTGCTAGAAGAGGAAAGTGTATTTAAAGGTTTTTTGAATAGGGCTCTGGCTGAGGCCGAGGCCGCGCTTTATGCGCCCATTCGCTTGATCGATGTTCAAGTGGGAACACGGATTAATTTCGAAATCAGAATCTACCTGCCTCGTAATAATCGATTTGTTCCCTACATTGGGGCGGGTGATATTTTTGATTTTAACCGGCTCACGAAGCTGAAAATGTTTCAAGTGAACTCTTTGTTTGTCCCGGTAGCAGATGTTCAAAAATTTCGCGAGTATTCAGCTCTCAGGCTTTTTGATTTAGCGTCAGACCAAAGCAGCTCAGCAAATCCGGAAAAGGAATTTAAGCTGAAGGCCTCTGTTAAAGAACTGCTTTTAGGACTCGTCCATGAATCAACAAGGAAAATACTAAATCCAGATCGAAAAAATATCGAGCATGTAAGAAAAATTGTCGAACAATATCTGAGTTTGAAATATCCGGGAGACTGGCAAAAGCAAATTCGAACTATTGCCTTGGCCAGCGGTGATATTTTTGACCATGCCAGGAACGTAGCTGCTTATGCAGTGCTATTTTCGATGGCCCTTAAACTTGGAGATCAAAGAACTTTAGCAACTGCTGGAATGCTGCATGATTTAGGTTTGTCCTATTTGCCCCAGAAACTGAAAACCACTCCAGTTGAAAAAATGTCGATGGATGAATTCAAACTCTATAAAACTCACCCGACCCTCTCAATCAAGTTACTCCAAGAAAAAAATCTAGACGTAACAGACCTTTGTCGGGATGTTATTCAGCATCATCATGTTCGCTGGGATGGTGGGGGATTTCCAACTGATGTGAATGGAAATAAGCCCTCGGTCGATATCCAAATCTTATCATTGGCAAATCGTTTCGACGAGTTAACTTGCTCCAAAGCATCAGAAAACTTCTCCTTACTAGACGCTATTATGGACCGAATTGAATTAGAAAATATAGCAGACCCCAAGCTGACCAAAAACTTGCGAGAAATAATTCTTAATTCGGAATCAATCTAACTATTAAGGTCAAAGCGGTGTCAACCGATAGGATGGAGACCTTAAAATGGTTCTGTGCGGAGGAAATCGTGAGTAAAAGTGATGTAAAAATCCTTGTCGTGGATGACTTTGAAATGGTTCGAGTGATGCTTAAAAATGCACTGACCGATTTAGGCTTCCATCATATTGAAGAAGCTGAAGACGGCGTGAGAGCTTTAGAAATGCTGAATGAGGCTTTTATTTCGGGTGAAGCTTATTCTATTGTTTTCTGTGATTGGACCATGCCAGAAATGACCGGTATCGAGGTCTTAGAGAACTGCCGTCGCAGTGAGGCCTTAAAAGATTTGCCCTTTGTGATGGTGACCGCTGAGTCTGAACAGGAATCAGTTGTGCGAGCCATTAAGGCGGGCGCGACCGACTACCTGATTAAGCCAATCTCACCCGAACTTTTAGAAAAAAAGGTTCACAAAATACTTTCTAAACTTTCTTCATCGGCTGCTTAAAAAAGTTTTCTCGGAGGCAACAAAATGTCTGAAAATAAACAGTTAAAAATTGAACTTGGAGATCGCCTGGCTCGAGAGATCGATTATGGTGTCCACTCAACACTTTCCAGCATGTTTGGTTTAAAGCCAAAGGTTGGAACTTACCGTCTGGAAAAAGAATGCAGCATCCATGGTGATGTATCAGGTCTAATAACACTGATTCAGGATAAAAATGAAGGAACACTCGTCATCAGTTTTCCGAAAGCCACTATCTTTGGTATGCTTTCAAAAATGTACCGAAAACCTTTCACTGAAATTGATAAATCCGTGAAGCTGGGCGTGGGCGAGCTCACAAATATTATTTATGGGGTCGTTAAAGCAAATTTAAACAAAGACGGATTTGCCTTGAAGATGGCAGTTCCGAACGTCATTATCGGTGATCAGCACACGATTTTGACCTGCGATTCAGGTCCTACGATGGTAGTTCCATTTGAGTCCGAGGCGGGATCTTTTTACGTCCTCTTAAGTTTTCATGAGCAGGATTCAAAAGTCGAAGCCGCTTAACCGAAAGCAGAATCTATGCGAAGTAAAAAAGTTCAGCGCCAATTAAAAAAATCTTTTGAGCAAGAGCTGAGTGATTCCGACATTCAGCGTCTGGCTGATTTTGTAAATGCCCTGCCAGAAACCGCAGAGAAAACCGAGCTCACTCAGTTTTTTAGCGGGTTTCCTATTCTTCTGGACATGATCGACGAAGCCTATGATCAGATGACAAAGCAAGTAGAGATGGCGCAAAGAAGTTTAGAGATTAGCTCGAAAGAACTCATGGATGTTAATAAATCGCTATTTAGTATCAATCAAACTTTTGATGCCATGGTGAATAGCTTAGGGCAAGGATTTTTTCTATTTGGAAGTGATGGAAAAATTGATTCGTTATGTTCAAAAGTTTGTGAAACTTTATTGGAGGGCAGCCCGGCGGGAAAGGCTGTTGCTGAAGCTCTAAAAGTTCCTCAAGAAAAGCAAAATACTTTTGAAGATTGGATCGAAATGCTTTTTCAAGAGACCTTAGACTTCGAAGATTTAGCACAGATCGGTCAAAAATTTTTTCCTCACTCTGGAGGACGTATTGTTGGTTTAGAATATAAACCCGTGCGTGATAAATTAGGAAAAATTCAATCCATCGTCGTTATTGCAACAGATCGAACCCGAGAGATCGAAGCCGACCGCAAAGCTCAGGGAATGCAAGCGTACGCAACTTTGGTTGTTGCGATTTTAAAAGATCGCACTCGCTTCCGTCAGTACGTTATGCATTCAAGGCGGTTTTTTCAAGAGATGCATGAGCTCCTTAATCTGGATGTATTTTCCCAAGATGCGCTCACTTTAATTAAAAGACATTTGCACACTCTGAAGGGGGCCGCTGGAACCTTTGGAATGGTGAAGGTAAAGGAACTTTTTCATCAAGTGGAAACGGATCTTTCAACCAAAGCAAGGTTAGACGATGCTCAGATTTTTTTATTCGAAGCAACGGCTCAGTGCGAGCAACTTTTTGAAAGCATTTTAGAGGAACATCGAGATGTCATCGGTGATATTATCAGAGAGAACAAAGCAATTAGAGAAGTCAATTTGGACAGTCTGAATAGTTTTGCCGGGCGCTTGAAGGTGCCCAATACTTCTCTAGATTATGTCTACCACTCATTTGTTAATGAGATTCTTTGTGTTCCTGTGAGAAGTGTTTTAGAGCAATTTGATAGCTTGGTCCAACAAACGGCTAAATCTTTGCGTAAAAAAGTTTCTGCGCTTCATATCAGTGGAGACGATTTGCGTATTTTGCCAGAGCGCTACGGCAACGTCTGGGAAAATTTAGAGCACCTTTTTAGAAACTTGGTCGATCATGGAATTGAAACAGAAGAAGTTCGTAAAAAATTAGGAAAAGCCCAAGTTGGCCAGGTCAAAATCATTTGCCGACAGCTGCAGGATACCAAACGACCAAATATGGAAATTAGAATTTCCGACGATGGTAAGGGAATCGATCCAGAAGTTATTCGCCAAAAATTGATTAAGAATGGAGTCGCTGCGGCTGCCAAAATGCCTGACTTGGAATTGATTCAGCAGGTGTTTGAAGCTGGATTCTCGACAGCTCAGCGAGTGACAGAAATGTCAGGCCGCGGTGTCGGTCTAGATGCTTTAAAAAGTGCTGTCACTGAGATGGGCGGAAAAATTGCCGTTGAATCCGTCAAAGGCCAAGGAACAACTTTTATTCTTATCCTCCCTGTGTTGAATGAACCTCATTATGTCATAGAAGCAGCTTCCTAAGGTGCCAGCTGCTTTAAATATTTGTGCGGCTTGGAAAATTGCGAAAGCTAAGCCCGGTCGAAAAATAGTGACTATCTTGTGCGATGGGGCTTTAAGGTATCAGTCAAAGATTTTTAATCCTGATTGGCTCAGGCAGCAAAATTTAGTTCCAAAACCGCTCATTATGTAAGTCAGGTATCCAATGGTTCAGATCGGCAATTTTAATCAATTAAAAGTTTTAAAGCATGTGGATTTTGGCGTTTACCTTGATGGCGGTCAAGACGGCGAGATCCTTCTGCCCCTTCGTGATAGGCCAAACGAATGTGACGTTGGAGATCTGTTAGAAGTTTTTATTTGCTATGATTCTGATGACCGCCTGATTGCAACGACCCAAATGCCCTTAGCCCAAGTCGGAGACTTCGCTTGTTTGGAAGTTGTTTCTTTGGAAAGTGTTGGCGCTTTTTTAGATTGGGGCTTACCCAAGAATTTATTTCTTCCTTTTCGTGAAAGAACAAGAACTTTAAAAGTGGGACAGACCGTTGTTGTTTATATTTATTTGGATAATACGGACCGCATCTGTGCTTCGATGAGGCTTGATAAATACGTCGACCCTAATCCCGGTCAATATAAAGAGGGCGAGGCCGTTGAATTATTTATTGCAGCCCAAACTGATTTGGGTTTTAAAGCGATTATTAATGGCGCCCATTGGGGAATGATTTATAATAACGAAATTTTTCAACCGATCGACCATGGTCAAAAACTTTCTGGCTTCATTAAAAAATTGCGAGAAGATGGAAAAATAGACTTAAGCTTGCAAAGCTTAAGCGCCCAAGCCCCTCAGGACCTAGCGGCTCTAATCATGGCGAAGTTAGAAAGCGAAAACGGTTTTTTGGCCGTGAATGATAAAACGCCAGCTGAAAAAATTTATCAGCTCTTCGGTGTCAGTAAGAAAAAATATAAAATTGCATTGGGTGGTCTTTATAAAAAAAGATTGATCACTGTCGACGATGACGGCATCCGCTGGGTTCATACAGATCAAAAATAATTAGTTCAACCCTTGAAGTGAAATTTCAGGACCGTTTTCATTCATTTGCACCGAAAAAATGTTGACTGAATTTCCACCGCGACCCGAGTGACCTTGGCTTGTCACAACAACCGCTTGGCCATCTGGAGAGACCGCTAACCCTACCGAATACGGATCGACGGGCATTCGATTTAAAACCGCAAGGCTTTGTGAATCTAGTGTGACGACTTCGGCCGAATCATTGATGGCTACAAAGATCAATCGTCCGTCGGGCGATAAAGCCAAGGTCCTTGCCCCTTTACCAATCGTAGCCGACTTCCAAGAAGGCCCAGAAACTCGGCGCCCCCGCGCGTTTTCAAGGGTAGCAATCAGTTGCCGCAAGCTGGTTTTTGAAACGGCACCGGCCCAGTTAGAGCTAACAAAGAGGGTGTCGCCGTCGGGCCCAAGAACTAAATGTCTTGGTGTTGAAGCGACATTCATAATTGAGCCTAAATATCGCCTGGACGGAATATGAAATCCAGCAATACCACCTTTGCCCATTCTACCAACAATCAAGTACTGACTGTCGGGAGAAAAAATACTTCCCCGCAAACAAAAGCCACAGGTGTCATCGCGATCTGTTCCACCGAGCAGCTCTTGATCCAACTTATTTTCAACGGTCATATGGGCAACGTATTGGTAGCGAATAGGATCACCACTGGAAACATCAATTAAGGCGACCGTATTATCACCCCAGTGAATAATAGCCATATAGCGCCCGTCTGGCGAAGCAACAACATATTTAGGAATTGGCCCTGTGGGCATCACCCGCACAATTCGATCTGTTTCAGTGTCGATAATTGCAACGGCTGAAGGGGACTGTGCAGATGAATCCCAATCTCTGCGGTAATAGGGCACCCAAAGATATTTCCCGTCTGCCGAAAGTTCGCTCTCAACAGGCTTACCCATAAACTGATTGGGATCCCCCGAAGGAGGGGAGTTAAAATAAGGATAACCGAAAGTCGTAGTTTCGCCAAAAAACAGCGAAGCATTCTTAGCTGTAAAACGATGTGAAATTGATTTTAATTTTCTTAATTGAGGCCAAGAATAAACGACGGTTTTTCCACCCTCGAGTGAGTTGATATATAATTTTTTACCGTCAGCCGAAAACTTTGCCGATTTCGGCGAATAAATTTCGGGATCTTTAATTTCGCGAGGTCGTTTTTCAGCGAAATTCCCTTGGCCGATCCGAACTTCTGCTTTTAAGCTGACAGACAAAGTTTGCGCCGATGCCCAGGTGCCAGCTATCAATATTAAAATAAAGGAAACCCATCTTCTTACCATAGGCCTTCAAACTAACGCAAAGGGCTGCCGGCTTGGGAAAATTCAAAGCCTATTGAAAAGAAGTTTGGCCTGTTGATTACTTCGACAGCGGGGAGGCGTTCACAGAAATTATGGGGGCTTTGGTGTCCAGCAAAACTGACAGATGTCGATCTATCTTTCAAAGTAGGCAAGTTAGACAGGGCATTTTTTTGTCTCATATTTGGAAGGCCAATATCATCAGAGCTTTAGCAGGTTTTTTTTACCGTGGCGGAACCTTTGCAGTATCAATTCTTAACCAACGAGGGGGATACAGTTTATCAAAAGCGTCGACGAAAATTATATACGGATTGATTTCCATGATTTTACCGCTGCAAGCATTGGCTGGCGGCGCTGGCAACATGCTATAATCTTGAAATTATCGCAGTTAAAGCTAAGACAGCCGAATTGACTGGGACCAGCGGTCACTCCTTGTTTGTTCTTCAAAATGGGAGCACAAAGATCCTTCTCCAAGACGGACCGTTTAACGTGATCGATCGAAACGGTACAGATGGAAGGGCTTCGTTCTCTTTACCCGCTCCTGACCATGATTTTTCTTTATAAAGGGGTCTGCTTCAAGGGCGCCCCTTTATATTTTTTGATTTGTAAACTACGTTCTTCCGCGCTGTGCTCCCAGGCCCATGTAAGAATATCTTAGTCCAAGAGCCACCCTTGCTAAAACGACCACAGAAGAGTATGAAGTGCGAGTGAAAACCACTGATTTTTCTGCCCTCGCATTATCACCGGATTTGCTAGCCATCATTAAAGAACTTGGTTTCAATCAGATGACGCCGATTCAATCTGAAAGTATTCCGCCTTTGCTCTTGGGAAAAGATTTAATTGGCCAATCAAAAACGGGCAGCGGAAAAACGGCGGCCTTTGCTTTGCCGATTTTGCAGAAAACCACAACCCATCATCGCTACCGAGATTTACAGGCCCTGATTCTTTGTCCCACCCGCGAACTTTGCACCCAGGTGGCACGTGAAATCAGAAAACTAGGACGTAGGCATACAAGCCTTCAAGTTTTAATTCTTTCAGGAGGGCTTCCGCTAAGGCCACAATTGGAGGCCCTTTACAAAGGCGTTCACATTGTTGTAGGAACCCCAGGCCGAGTTTTAGATGTCATTGGTCGAAACCGAATTGATTTCAGTCGTGTTCATACTTTGGTCCTGGATGAAGCTGACACGATGTTGGATATGGGTTTTGAAGAAGATATCGATGCCATTATCCGCGAGGTGCCTGGCACCCGGCAAACCATTTTCTTTTCAGCCACGTTTCCACATTCGATAGAAAAATTAACTAAAAAATATCAAATTAATCCTGTAAAAATAAAAATTGAAGAAGCCCCAGAATCAATTCCCAGCATTGAACAGATTGCCTACGAATCCACGCCAGAAAATAAGGTAGGAACGCTCATTCGAGTTCTGCAGCAGCACAATCCTAAATCAGCGATCGTATTTTGTAACCGCAAAGCCTCGGTGGCAGAGCTGGCTGAAACTTTGGCTGAGCAGGGGCTCAGCTCCGACTGCTTGCACGGAGACCTTGAGCAAGTCGATCGCGATAAGGTCATGGCTCTTTTTCGAAATGGCAGCACCCGTGTACTGATTGCGACGGACGTTGCGGCGCGAGGATTAGATATTAAAGATTTGGATTTAGTCATTAATTTCGAGCTCCCTCATCAAGCAGATATTTACGTGCATCGCATTGGTCGTACGGGCCGCGCTGGTCAAACGGGAACTGCCGTTTCGCTAGTGAGTGAAGACGAAACACCGCGAATTCGCGAAATTGAAGAATTCACCGGTGCCAAATTTGAACACAAAACTTTGGGATTTAAGAATCAAGAAGGCATCGGAAAAAGTTCAACTTTGCGTGAAGCCGTCATGCAGACTTTATCAATCGGTGGCGGGCGAAAAGATAAGCTACGCCCTGGTGATATTTTAGGAGCCCTGACCGGAGAAGCCGGCGGCCTGAAAGGATCTGATATTGGAAAGATCGAAATTCATGATCGAATTTCCTATGTCGCAGTGTCGTCGCACTTAGCAACCATTGCCATGCAAAGCCTTAGGGACGGGCGTATTAAAGGATTAAAATTTTATGTTCGGCTGGTCAAGTAGCTGCGAGCCTAAATAATTTAGCCTCGCACTTGCCCAGTGCCATCAGCAATCCAACGTAAGGATGTCAGTTCTTTTAAACCAACGGGTCCACGAACATGCAGCTTTTGGGTGCTGATGCCAAGTTCACCACCCAGGCCAAATTCAAATCCGTCAGTAAAGCGCGTCGAAGCGTTCCAATAAACCACAGCCGCATCGATGGAATTTTGAAACAGACGGGCGCTTTCTTCAGATGCGGTCACAATACATTCAGAATGGCGTGAGCCATGAATTTCGATATGCTCTAAAGCTTCATCTAAAGAACCAACCACCCGGCAGTTAATTTTAAAGTCCAAATATTCAGTGTCAAAACTTTTAGAGCTGGCCGCGTGAATCAAATTTTTGCCGGCTAATGCTGTTAAACTTTGCGGACAGCAAAACCATTCGACATTAAATTTCTGAAGGCGGTCATAAATTTTTGACAAATAAGAGATATTTTTTTTATGAAGA
Source organism: Pseudobdellovibrionaceae bacterium (assembly GCA_043747555.1). Taxonomy (GTDB): domain Bacteria; phylum Bdellovibrionota; class Bdellovibrionia; order Bdellovibrionales; family Bdellovibrionaceae; genus JAYWDA01. The sequence goes on from JAYTOY010000040.1 coordinate 47,912, forward strand.
AGTAAAGTCTCGATAGAATTACAAACACCGGGCCTTTGAGTTTTTGCATTTAAAATTATTTCTGTGGCCATTTCAAGGTCAGCATCTTCGTGAATGTAGACATGACAAAGTCCGCGATCGTTTTTGATCACTGGGATCGTCGCATTTTCCGTAACGTATTCGATCAAGCTATCGCCGCCCCTGGGGACAAGCACATCAATCATTTTATTTTGTTTCATTAAGGCTTGCACAAATTCTCGACTGGGATCTGTCACACCCCAGAATATATTTTTATCCAGCAAAGCGCTTTCCAGAGCCTTTTCAATGATTGAATAAATAACCTGACTTGTTTCTAAGGATTCGGAGCCACCGCGAAGGATCAAAGCATTGCCAGATTTAAACGCCAATGAAAAAGCTTCGGTAATAACATTAGGCCTTGCTTCATAAATCATTAAAATGACTCCCAGGGGAGCGCGAACCTGCTTTAATAAAATTCCGTTGGAAAGATGTTTAGTGCCCTCAGCTTCTCCAAGTGGATCTGGAAGTTGAATCACTTCGCGAAGGCTTTGCTGCATTTCTTCAAGGCGCGGCAATGTCAGAGTGAGCCGGTCCCTAAAGGCCGAAGTGGCTTCAGAGTTTAATTTTTGCAAATCCCTCAGATTAGCGGCCAGGATCTGCGGCGCCTGTTCGGCTAATGACGAAACCAATATTTGAAGCACTTGATTTCGATTGGCAAGCCCACTTTGTCGCAAACTGCGAGAGGCTCGTCGGACTTGCAAGAGTCGATTCAAAGATTCAGGATTCATTCAGCTCTCCAGTTATTTCTTTCCCACATAAGTGCCAACTTTTTCATTGGCTGCAACCTTCAATAAATTATTGGGCAGATCGCCACGTAATATCCAAGTGGGGATCGATTTCCTTTGAGCTAACCAAGCCGCCCGCATTTTAGAGTACATGCCACCGCGGCCGACCGTCGATTTAGAGTTCGAGTCCATGGAAGACAGCAATGTCTTAGTGACTTTTGGTAAATGAGAAATCAGCTGCGCTTTTGGGTTTTTATCAGGTGGACTGTTAAACAGCCCTTCAACATTGGTTAATATTATCAAGCGCTCGGCCCCCATCAAACCTGCCACCTTGGCTGAAAGCAGGTCGTTATCGCCAAATTGAATCTCGTCGGTGGCAACGGCGTCGTTCTCATTTAAAATCGGAACAACATCCCATTGCAGAAGGGTGGCCAGGGTATTTTTTAAATTTTGGCGATGTTTTGGCCTGGTCATATCATCATAAGTTAAAAGCACCTGAGCCCCAATAAGGCCCGTCGCATTCAATGCTAAATTGTAAGAATCCATCACCATGGGTTGACCAATGGCGCTGAGAGCCTGCTTTTCAGGAAGTTTTTTCCATTGCTTACGGGTCCGTGATCTGGCGGAGGCGATCGCTCCCGAAGTCACCCAAACGATATCAACTTGATATTTCTGTTTTAACTCGGCCACTTGCTGCATCAGCGACTTCAACAAGATGGGCCCACCATCTATGTAAATGGCGCTGCCGATTTTGATCACCCAGATTGGTTTTTTATGATTTTTTTTAAGGCTCATACCCCTGCAAGTAAATCATTGATCCCTGAACGTGTACAGGTGGGCGCAGGATCTTGGGCCGGTATCACTCCATGTTAAAGCCTGGTTGAATCAGCTAAAAACATCATTATTTTGAAAAATAACTTACATTCGTGGGTAAAAGTGTTATCTTGAGCACAGAAAGTTTTAACTAGAGAGGTTTTTTAATGAGCACAGGTACAGTGAAGTTTTTTAACTCGGGCAAAGGTTTCGGATTTATTACTCCAGACGACGGAAAAGATTTATTTTTCCACATCTCTGAAGTTCAAGGAACTGAGCCAAAAGATGGCGATAAAGTTGAATTTGAAGTTGGACAAGGGAAAAAAGGTCCTTGCGCAACGAATGTTCGAGTCAAAAACTAAGTTATAAAAATTTAGATTTCAGGGGTTCTTTTGGGAACTGAAAACGGAGCCAGTCTCCGGCAGAGAAAACCAAAGAGCCCTTGTTTAAAATGTTTTTTGAATCCAAGTCTTTGCATCTGCTCCCTTCTTCCGACATTAGACCTAAAAACAAAAATCAGCTTGATCATTCACGCAAAAGAAATGAAACGAACCACAAACTCTGGGCGTTTGGCTTTGCATTGTCTGACCAATAGTGAACTTCGAGTCCGCGGCGAACCCAAGGAAACTTTAGATTTAAGTGACCTTCTTTCTTCGGCTTACCATAGTTTACTATTTTATCCGTCTGAGGAGGCTGTAGAATTGACAACGGACTACTTGCGGCCGCTGAGCAATCGATCGATCCAATTGATCGTGCCTGATGGAAACTGGCGGCAAGCGAGCAAGGTCCAAACCCGTCACCCCGAGCTCAAAAATATTCCACGAGTCATGCTGAAACGGCCTAATCTTGCAAAGTACCATTTGCGAGCTGAAAATTCAGAATTTGGTCTGTCGACATTGGAAGCGATTGCTCATGCCCTTGGAATTATTGAAGGTCCTGAAGTCGGCGAGATGCTTTTAAAAGTTTATCAAGCGAAACTTGATAGGACCCTCATTGGTCGCGGAATTAAGATCGTATAGTAGTTGCTAAAATTTAAAAATATAGGCATTGAAATCTAGTGAAATTGAAAAATATCTTATGCACTATGATGGCCGTTCTTTTTTCTTCCGAGGCTTATGCCGCCCCCTTAGCATTTCATGGATATTTGCGCAGCAGCTCTGGCAGCAACTTAAAGGGCGGGCAGCAAGAGTGTTTTAATAATCCTGGTACTTTCGGGAATGAATTTCGAGTGGGTAATGAATGCGGAATGTATGGCGAAGCCACTTTCGCGTCTGAGCTGACGGATCAGATCAAATTTCCTGAAGTCTCATCGCAAGCTTATTTGACCTTTTCATTTAACTATCAGAATCGCACGGATTATGAACTCACCAATCAGAACTGGGTGATTCGTCAAGCTTACGTCGACATGGGAATTTTGAAAGAGCTACCCGGTGTTTTTTGGGTGGGAAAAAGATATTATCGGTGGAGTGATATATCGGTGCTTGATTTTTACCCCGTGCAAATGAATGGCGTGGGGGCCGGTTACGGCGAGTTACGAAAAGGTCCGGGCCTTTGGCATTTTGCGATTCTTCAAAATTCTGAATCAAAAGAGATCAATGGCAACGGGGCCGTGGTCACGACTGAAAATCAAGTGGCGTCTAAAACAACTGCGCATTTACGTCTAGAAGAAGTAGCTGTAGGACCAAAAAAGGCTGTGTCCTTTTGGCTTGCGGGTGGTTCGACCCCCGCAACAAAATCAATTCCATCTCCGGGGACTGATTACAAGGCTGGCATCGGTGGATTTCTGGCTGTAAAAAACCTTTGGCTTGGAGAAGGTTTTAAGAATGAAACTGCGTTGGCTTACGGCCAGGGTGTTATGACTAGCATGAGCACAAGTGGCGAGCTTGTTAAAGACTGTGCGGATGTTTCTCAAGCGGTGTGTACGACGCAAAGCTCGGACCGAATTCGATTTTGGAATGCGGCGCTTTTGGAAAATGATAAATGGTCGGGACAATTCAGTTTTGTTTATGATGACCTTAACAAGCATACTTCCAGTGACGCTCATGTGCGATGGGTCAGTGTGGCCGCCCAGCCAATTTATTATATCACGGAACATATTCATTTTATTTCTGTCATAGGACTTTCAAATGTCATGGATGAGTCTGACGGGCTCGGAACAAGGACTCTTTCGCAAATCACGCTGGGACCGCAAATGACCGTGGCTAAGGAATTTTATTCAAGACCCGTTCTGAGGGTTCTTTACAGCGCCAGATTCTGGAATCGAGCCAATGAGGCCAGCTTCGCAGCGACCTCTGCCCGCGGGCGAAGCGATGCTCAAAGTCTTCTAGCCCAGGTTGAGGTCTGGTTTTAAATTTTTTTTTGCTCGTAAGCGCCGTCTGATTCTAAACTTAACGATATGCGAAGACTTTTATTTCTCCTACCACTCCTTTGGTTTTTAAATGCCTGCACCACAGAGGGCTCGCAAATCGAGGACGTCAGTCTAGAAGAGGCTAAGCTGCAATTAAGAACCGAGCTAAAGTCCATCCTTGATGAACGAATGAAAGGCAAAGAAATTTTAAAAGAGAATTACATCAGCAAAGTTTTAGATCGCAGTGAGTTTAAAGTCAGCGATGTGAAAAGATTCGATGACGCCGCCAAAGTTCAAATTGAAATCAGAACAGTTCCACTCAAAGTTCGCGAAGCTTTGATGGATATTATGGTCAAATTGGACCCAGCTCAGCAGAATAATTTTAATATTCCAGATGCTTTATCGATGATTTCAAAACAGCTGGGAGTAGACTCTTCAGCCGCCTTTCAAATTCAAAAATTAATTCTTCTCAAAAAAGAAACTATTTGGAAAGCGCAACCTCTCAAGCCACAGAATCTTACAAAGTAAAATGGACCAGTCTGTTTGATACAAGTTCAAGTTCCGCGTCGTGCACTTTTGCCAGCCATCGAAGGTTAAGTTCAGAGAAAAAACAAACATGAGATGGGTCTCGAGCATATCCCCATGTGTTCATTATCTGACCTTCTTGATATAAATCTGTCATCAAAAGCAAATGGCCGCCTGGCTTTAGCCAGCTAAATATTTTTTTAAATTCTTTGCCCGGCTGATAAAAATGTTCGGCGGCCTCAGTGCAAGTGATAAAATCAAAGGTTCTTAACGGCTGATCCTTGAATTCGGACAGCGTCGTTGCAAAATAATAAGGATCATAGAAATACATTTGATAATGTTCTTTTTCCAGCAACTGACTTAAAACAGGGTTGGGGCCACAGCCAAAATCAAGCCCTAGACCAGAATGGGGTTGGTTTCTTTTAATTTGCTGAACCACAGGCCACAGAAAATTCACATAAGCTGGGTCATTAATATTATTCTGATGAAGATCATAACGTTTTTTTTCCTCTTCCGAGGACAAATGCAACGTCGAGTCTTTAAAAATCAAATAGCATTTGTTGCACCTAAAATAAGGAGCCATCTGAAATAATGAAACTTCCAAGCTTTGGCAAAGGCAACAGATGCTCATAGCTAGGAATTACACTTCTAGCTTCGATCAAGCAATCATGATTCAATTATAAAATCAGAATCAGTAAAGGGGTGTTATTTTGAGTTTCGATCCCTACGAGCTACTGGCCGGATTTATTTTTGGTGTGATTGGCTGGTGGATGCTAAAAGAAGGCCGAAAGCGGGGCGAGATTCAGATCGCCTTGATGGGTCTAGCTTTAATGGTGGTGCCCTATTTTACATCGGGCCTTAAAATGATGGTCATTGTCTGCGGTGGGATTTGTCTGTGGGCCTACAATATCTGGTAATTCGTCCAAGGACCTTGGGCTTATATAGATCCCAGGGATTCTGACCGATCAGAGAACATGGAAATAAAATCTGCTTTTAAGTCATGGGTTTCTCGTTGGGGCTTTCTTGTTTCGATGTTTACGTTTATGGCGTTCGTTCTTTTAGCTGCCACCAGCATCAACGAATTTCTAGTCCAATCCCGATGGGTTGAACGCACGACAGATGTCATGGCAACAGTCCGCGAAGTTTCAATCTTAACTGAACGAGCAACGGCTGGGCAGCGCGCCTTCATCATTAAACCTGTGCAGGAATTTTATGATGTTTACTTAAAAGCCACTGAGGGGCTCACTGCCAATGTGGATATTTTGGGTCACCTCATTTCCGACAATCCTGTTCAATTGAAAAATCAGGCAGAGCTTAAAAGCCTTTTAATGACTCACTTAGAAAATTTAGATCAAGGAATAAAAACTCGCGATTCAAATGTTCAATCAATCGGCGATTTAAGAAATGTCTTTGCTAATATGATCGCTGAAGAAAATCGTTTGATGAAAGTGCGGACCGATCGGACCCAAAAAATAGGTACTTTGACATTAATGTTTTTAATTTTTGGAGCTGCTGTGGCCGCTTTGCTGATTATTCTGAGCCGCCGGTCGATCCTGAAATCCAGCGAAAAAGTGACTGAACAATCAAACCTATTGAACCTGATCCTTCACAGTATTGGTGACGGCCTTATTGTGGTCAACACTGAGGGTCATCTTATTCACTCGAATGAAGCCATCAGTCAAATTTTTGAATTTCCTTTTTCAACCTTTAAAGAGGATCTTCGTGGATATTTTAAGGGCTTAATGGATCCAAAAACATTGCAATCTTTTCCACCTGATCGATCACCTATGGCGTTGGCCCTTAAAGGTGAAGGTCACGACAATCTTGAACTCCTTTATAAAAAAAATCCGGACGTGAAAGAAGCTATTCATTTGGCGGTCAGCACAAGATCACTTTACGATACAGCTGGTGAAATAATCGGCGCGCTGGCGTTGATTCGTAATATTACAAAGCAAAAAAATATGGAATCTGATTGGAAAAAAGCAGAACAAGCAGCCATTGAAGCTTCGAAATTAAAATCTGATTTCTTAGCAACGATGAGTCACGAAATACGTACACCGATGAATGGTGTGATTGGAATGTCAACCCTGTTGCTTGAGACGCCTCTTTCTGAAGAGCAAAATTCATTTGTTAAAACAATTAAAAGTTCGGCTGATTCCCTTTTAACACTCATCAATGATATTTTAGATCATTCAAAAATCGAAGCGGGAAAGTTATCCCTAGAAAATTCGGATTTCAATCTTCAAAATTTGGTTGAAAATGTCATGGATGTCTTTCGGTATCAAGCCAACTCTAAAAAAATAGAACTGACTGCTGAAATTGAGTCCGAAGGACCTCTGAATCTAAGAGGCGACGCCACTCGCCTTCGACAGATTCTGGTCAATTTAATTGGGAATGCTATTAAATTTACCAGTAAAGGTTATGTTCAGTTAAAAATTTCAATTCCAGATCCTGTTAATCAACCGGAAACGCTTCTTTGTGAAGTGCGCGATACTGGTGCAGGAATCCCTGCAGAATACCAGTCCAGGTTATTTGAACGATTTTCACAAGCCCATCATGGGCATTTCAAGAAGTTTGGTGGCACAGGTCTTGGTCTTTTGATTTCGAAAGAATTTGTCCATTTAATGAATGGGCAGATTGGCGCCGAAAGTGTTGAAGGGTTTGGATCCCGATTTTGGTTCACTTGTGTCCTTGAGAAAGCTCAAGGCGAAGTGACCCTAAAAACCAATGGTCGAAAAGAATTTCAGAAATTGAATTTGCACGTATTAGTCGCTGAAGATCAGCCGGTGAATCAGATGGTGATTAAAAAGTTTTTAGACCTTTTTGGGGTCACATATCAGGTTGTGGCAGATGGTGCCGCGGCTATTGATGCCATTTCAAAAAATACTTTTGACTTAATTCTGATGGATTGTCAGATGCAGCCGATGGATGGTTATGAAGCCACTCGGCGAATTCGAGACATCGAAAAAACCACCCATGAGCACATTCCCATAATGGCTTTGACTGCCGAAGGAATGAGTGGGGATCGGGACCGTTGCTTTTTGGCTGGGATGGATGAATTTCTAACAAAGCCTATTGATTTAGATATTTTGTATCAAGCGCTTCAACAGAAACAAAAAAGAAATGCTTATCCAACTTTGATTGTATCAAAAACAAATCCTATCGATACAAATCCAGTGCCGAAGGCCATGCCCATCAAATCAGGTGTCTACCAAGCATTTAATCCCCAAGCGCTGAAAAAAATGGAGCCTCATGTTTTTGATGGTCAGCCATTATCAGTGATCTTAGTCGAAGAATATTTAAAGACGACGCCAGCTCATTTGAAAACTTTGCTTGAGGCTCTTGCCTTGCAAGACTCCAAGCAAATAAGATCCAATTCTCATGCTTTGAAATCCACCAGCCGAGCTGTGGGTTTGGATCAATTAGGACATTTATTAGAAGCTCTTGAAGAGGGCGTGGTGTCGGCGTCCTCTGGGCAAGATCTTGAAAAAGCCTACGCTGAGGGAATTGTCCACCTTCATCACTATTTCAAAAAAGTGACCAATTCGGCGGCTTAATTTGAAACTCCCCCACACAAATGTGCGCAATAAAGTAGAATGCACATCCCAACCATCTATAATCTCAAATCTGAATTAGTTTTTAAATTGGGGCCTCTCAAC
>JAYTOY010000041.1:0-2127 GCA_043747555.1 Pseudobdellovibrionaceae bacterium
CCCAAAGTTGCATAAGATTCGCCTAGATACAGAGCAATTGCAGATTGGGTCATAATTGGTAAGAACTCGTACTTTCTTTTGTTGTGTTAAGTATGATAGAAAAACGAGTGTAAAGGGTCAATCATGAAAGTATCAGCTGAAATTTTAAATTTGGTTCCGTACAAGCCAGGAAAGCCAGTTTCGGAAACACAGCGAGAATACGGTTTGACGGAAGTGTACAAATTAGCCAGCAACGAAAACCCGCTGGGCCCTAGCCCAAAGGCCACTTTAGCCATACAGAAATTCTTAAATCAGCAACACCGTTATCCAGATCCAGTTTGCTATGAACTGATTCAAAAAATTTCAAAAAAGTGGAATGTACCAACATCACAAGTGGGCATCGGAAATGGCTCAAATGAAATCATTGATATACTTATTCGCATTTTCTGTGAGCCCGGCGATTCAATACTCACGTCGCAAGCGGCCTTTGTAGCCTACCAAGTTTGTGCACAGGCAGCTCGAGTGAAAGTGCGCGCAACGCCCTTAAGGTCTGATTTGACGATAGATTTAAAAGCGATTGCAGATGACTTTTTTCGAAATCCAACTGCCAAAATAAAACTGATTTTTATTCCAAACCCAAATAACCCGACGGGCACTTGTGTTGGCGGTGCTGAATTAGAAGAATTTTTAGTTCGCCTTGGAAATCGCGATGATGTTCTTTTAGTTTTCGATGAAGCTTATACAGAGTATGTGCGCCATCCTGAATTTAAAGAAGCGCTTAAATTCTACAAAAATTATTCAAATGTGATTGTTTTAAAAACCTTTTCTAAAGTGTTTGGCTTAGCTGGTTTTCGCTTGGGCGCGATGCTTTGTCCTGAGTATGTTTTAGAATTTTATAACCGCGTTCGTAATCCGTTTAATGTGAATGATTTAGCCCAAGTTGCTGGTGCCGCTGCGCTGGACGACGATGCGTACATTCGGGAATCACAGCAGGTTGTTTGGTCTGGCCTTGATTATTTTTATAATGAATTAAAGAGAATGAATCTCGAATTTTGGCCGTCAGAAGCTAACTTTGTTTTATTCAATGTGCGACGAAATGCTCAAGAGGCTTTCACGAACTTACTGAAAAAGGGAATTATTTTACGACCTGTTCAAAACTATGGACTGCAGACTCATTTGCGGATGAGTGTCGGAAAGCAAGATGAAAATCAAAAAGCAATAGCGGCCATTGAAAAAATGCTGACCGAAGTTCCGGAAGTTGGGTAAAGAAGCATATGGGATACGTCATAACAATCGATGGGCCTGCAGCATCTGGAAAATCTTCCGTCAGCCGTGAAATAGCTAAAGCATTAAATATTCCATGGGTTTCAACCGGCGCTTTTTACCGGGGCCTTGCCTTTGCCGCGATACGCCTAAAAATTGCCTTAACAGACCGCTCAAAACTTTCTGATTTGGCCATGTCAGATACTTGGAAAGTTGAGATGACTGCAGAAAAGACAAAAGTTTGGTTTCAGGATGAAGATGTGACCGATCTGATTGGTCAAGAAAACGTTGGAAACGCAGCCAGCACAGTCAGTCATTACCCGGAAATCCGTCAATCGCTTTTGGATCATCAGCGAAACTGTGCCTTCGGAGTAAAAGGTTTAGTTGCCGAGGGCCGCGACTGTGGAACCGTGGTTTTTCCAGAGGCTGAAGTAAAAATTTACATCACTGCTTCTTCAGAGCACCGAGCCAGCCGCCGCGCCCACGAGCTTGGAATGGATCAAAAAGATTTAGTGCAACAACAACAGGTTCGTGACCAGCAAGATTCAACTCGGAAAGTAGCCCCGCTGCAGGCTCCAAAGGATGCTTTAGTTTTGGACACTACTGAGATGTCTCTTCCACAGGTCGTTAGAAAAGTTCAAGAATTTATCCATTCTAAACTAAAAGTCTAGGCACAAAAGTTCGCGAGTTTAGCCCTTAAACTCTGTGATTGACCCAGATCTTAAAACCCCCTAGAACTACCTTTCGACCTTTGCGCTCCTAGAGGGCACATCGGCGGGAGGAAACAAAGAAAGAACATGAATAAAACGTTAAGCAAAAGCCAAAAAGAAAAACTATCGGTCCTAGCATTACTGGATGCAGAAGATGCAAAGATCCCAGCAAATC
>JAYTOY010000042.1:0-16832 GCA_043747555.1 Pseudobdellovibrionaceae bacterium
GCACCAATCCTTGGTGTTTGCTGACCTCTTGCCTCTGTTTCCTGCGAGAAACTTTTGACTCTTGACCATCCATGGTTCTCGATCTCTTCCTCACCCTCCCCGGCCAACAAACTCATCCATGAATTTGTTGATAATATTATTTTAACTAAGCTTGTTTCATTCTGATACAAAAATATCATAAAATTTCAAGTTCCCCATTCAAAGCTCCAGCTGCCTTGATCGACTGAAGTATTGAAATCAGGTCTTTCGGAGAGACTCCGAGTTTATTCAGCGCTTGAACTAGATCCCCAACACTAGCCCCGCCATCTAACAAAGCGACTTTTTCTTCTGTGATCGTTTTGCCAGTTCCAACTTTGACGCTCATTCCACCATGGGAAATGGCGACCTTTGAAATTTTCACGCGGTCACCAATCACAACAGTTCCCGTCCGCTCGTTGATAATCACAACCGCTTTTACGTCTGGATTTACATTGATTGATTCAATCGTTGCTAACAGTTCGACACCGCGATTTTCGTAGGCAAAAGGCGTTACGATATCAATGGTGCCCGCATCTTTTGCCGTAGCGAAATGACCACCCAGTTCTTTATTAATCGTCAAAATGGCTCGTGCTGCTGTCGTAAAATCTGGGTTGTGCAAAGTCATCCGAAACATTTTTCTAGTGGAAAAATCGGCCTGAACATCCTTTTCAACCATTCCACCATTGGGGATTCGGCCCACGGTTGTATGAAGCTCTTTGACATCACCACCAATGATGATGGAACCTTGCGCGACAGCAAAAACTTGCTCATTAGCTGCACGTAATGGTGTTTGCAAAAGCATTCCACCTTGTAAACTTTGAGCATCTCCTAAGGCACTGACAGACACATCAATTGGATTTCCTGATTTTGCAAACGCAGGCATTGTTGCAGTCACAATCACTGCAGCCGCATTTTTGCTGGTAAAATCCTGATTGTCTAATTTCACACCTAACTTATCAAGCATGCGAACCACGCTTTTGGCCATAAATTCACTTTTGCCATCGCCTGTGCCCTTAAGCCCGACAACAATTCCGTAGCCGATCAATTGATTTTCGCGCACCCCACGGATACTTGCGATATCTTTTAATCTGGCAGCCATGGCATCCATACCAGCAAAAATCAAAGCAGCCAGTAAACTCAGACGTAAAATAAAAATTCTATAATGTTTCAGAGGCATTGGCTTTATTCCTTCTTAGGCTAACAACATCAAACTGAGGGTCTAACAATTTTGAAGAACTAATACCTTCATCATTGTAGTCTTCAGGTCGAATCATTCCTGTGACGATCACTTTATACTCTTTTTTATCAATCATAAAAGGTTGTGATCCTTTGACCCGATAATTGCCATCAGGAAGTTTTTCGATAATTCGAGTGGGAATTAAGGCAATGTCCGTCAAATCAGCTTTGTCTTCCTTTTCTTCTGCTTTAGGTGCTGAAGCCGGAGCCCGGTCTTTTGCATCCGCGCCATCTTTACCTGCCAAGATTTCCTGTTTGCCGCCGTTACTTTCAAGCCGCTCTTGCTCTTCAATCTGTTTAAGTAATTTTTTAATCACTTTCACTTTTGTTTCAACCTGCTTCTGGGCTGGGCCTTCTAGTTTAACATTTAAAATATCGCCATCCCGACGAGTTTTATTTTGCGTAAACAAATAGGATGACTGCCCGTCCATTAACCACATTGAGCCCGCTTGCGAACCTAGCTCAGCCTCTTCTTCCATTCGATTTTTAGTCATTTTTTTATACTGTCTGTTCGTCGGCGCCGTCATCTGTGGATTTTCAGAATAACGAAGAGGTGCCTCATCTCCGACAAAGGGAATTTTTTCCGTCACAGAGGCGCAAGAAGATAAGAGGATTAAAATATTGAATGCTAATATATATTTCATTGAATCTTCACCACGCCTTTTTCAATAATAATAGCTGACATCATTTTCTTATTTTCTGGATTTTTTATTTTGATCAAATCGCCAATGCGTCCAGATTCCTCGGCCACGGCAGAAATTGAAATCTCGATGCCATCGTCAGCCATCAGAGCTTTGACCGATTGTCCCTTTAAGGCAGCAGGCTCTTGTTTTAATTGTGACGCGAATACAGGCCGACCTTTTTGAATTGGATGAGCTAGCAGCTGATAGTTTTTAAGTGATTCAAAAGTTAAAGGTTCCTCTTTTGCGTGAGACACATCCATCCATTTTATTTCAAAATCCTTTTCATTAATGCGCTCACCAAAATTAATATTTCTAACCGCCACCAGTGCGTTCTTTTTAATTTTAACTGTGACAGAAATCCACTGGCCTTGTTGCTTTTTTTCTGAAGCAAAGGTAACGGGAATCAACACAGACGGAGCCAATTTAACTTCCGCCCACTCAATTTGCCCTTCAGACGTCAAATTCAATGGGAATGAGGTCTTTGAAATGGCGACATCACAGGGCGCGCATTGACTGGAAAGAAAATTAGTCAGTTTCCTTCGAAAATGTTCATGCGAAAAAACCAACACTTTCTTAACTTCAATTTTTTGCGAAACTACTAATTTCGGATTTTCAGCAGCGACTTCGGGATTCTGAAGAATTAACTTCTTATAAATTTCGCGAACACTTTGGGCGTTAAAGCCCTTTTCCACTTGCTCGGCACTGATAACAAATTTTTCTAAACTTTCAATCATTTGCTGAGAAGGATTTCGAACTTGAACAAAATCCCCCAGGACCCAGGCCCCGCGCTGGGGAATTTCAATCTGACTTTGAAAAATAAGCTCAGGGCGATCTTGCGCGAGCGCTATTGTACTAAAAAATAAAATCGCCGTAAAAATCACTTTCATCATTACCTCAATGCATTGATTGACTGCAACATTTGGTCAGAGGATTGAATCACCTTACTATTTGTTTCATAAGCACGCTGGGCGCGGATCATATTTACCATTTCATCCACGATATTAACGTTGCTGGCTTCCAGTTGCCCTTGTGCCAAATACCCCGTGCCATTCAACCCTGGTCGTGTTGTTAACGGATTTCCACTGGCTGGAGTTTGAGTGTATAAGTTTCGTCCCATGGATTTAAGTCCCGCTGGATTAACAAAATTAACAATATCAATTTGGCCAATATTTTGTGGCTCGTTACTAGTGCCGATGATGACTTTGACTTCGCCAGAAGCTGTGATGTCGATCCCAGCAATATTTGGCGGAATCGTAATTTCAGGCTGTAAAGCATTTCCATTTTTATCCACAATTTTTCCTGTGGGATCTTTTTTAAACGAACCATCCCGGGTGTAGGCAACCTGACCATCGGGAGTTAGTATTTGAAAAAATCCAGAACCTTCGATCTGCACATCCAGACTATTTTTTGTGACTAGCGCATTTCCTGTTTCAAAATCTTTCTGGACAGATGCGGTTCTAACACCCAATCCCGTTTGAACTCCATTGGGTGAATAAGAATTAAGTCCTGTCGAAGTGCCTGGTTCCTTTTGTGTTTGATACATTAAGTCTTCAAATTCAGCGCGAGATCTTTTAAAACCTGTGGTCGAAACGTTGGCGATATTATTCGAGATCACATCCATGTTATCTTGCTGGGCTGCCATCCCTGTCGCGGCTGTATTTAAACTTTTAATCATTCTTAACTCCTTCTTAAATCAAACCTTTAAGGTTTGATTACATTCCAGTCTTTCCAACAACATTCACTAATTTATCTGACATCTGATCGTAGGTGCTGATGGCTTTTTGCGTGCTTTCAAAAACTCGATTGGCCGAAATCATATCCGTCATTTCCTGAACGATATTGACGTTACTGAGTTCTAGAAAACCCTGCTTTACACTCGGGCTTGCGACATTCGTGACTTCGGAGTTAGCATTTGATTTAAATGCAAACATGCCATTCCCAACTTTTTGCAGTTGATCCATTTTTTCGACATTGACGATGGATAATTTTCCAACACTTTCGGTGCCTTCAAATATTTCACCGCTGTCGTTGATGGCCATTGGCGCTTGGCCTGTTAACCTGATCACACGGCTAGAAGCATCGGTCCCGGGAGGCGCTTCTTTTAAAACAGGAAAACCTTCTTTTGTGACAAGCTTTCCGTCGCCGTCTAAAGTAAAGTTTCCAGCGCGCGCAAATCGAGTTCCTTGGGGTGTTGCCACTTCAAAAAATCCTTTGCCCTCAATGGCCAAATCCATTTTATTGCCCGTGTGTTTCACAGAACCTTGCGATTGATCTGTAAAAGTTCCTTTTGTATCAACAAAACTTTTATCCCCGCCCTGCATATCATAAAAACTTTCGATGGAGGCTGGGACCCGGGGCACTTGCATCACATCCGAAGGTTTTTCATTGGCCGTTAAATATTCTTGGAAAACTTGTTTGTCTTTTTTAAACCCGGGAGTATTGACGTTAGCGATATTATTGGCAATCGTATCTAATCTTAGACTTTGCGCGATCGCCCCGCTCAAAGCTGTGTACACGCCTTTAGTACTCATACGATTCCTCCACAATTATTAAAAGAGCAAGCCGTGTGCCATTGGCGATGACTGACTTTTTGAAATTTAAACGGCCAAGACTTTAGGAGGGATTATTTTTCTGGCCTCTACTAAAAACACAATACAGCCGAAGTATTTTTTTTAACTCGACCAAAGTAAGATCCAGAGCTGATCTAGACTGTGTCCAGGTCTTTGCACAGTTTCTGTCAGAAAAAGAACACCGGTGTCAAAAACATGTTACTTTTGAATCTCATGAAAATATTTCTGCTCGCCGTATTTTTATCATTTCCACTGACAAGCCTTGCTCTGCCTTTGACGGCCGAGGGCCCTCCGCTTATTTCGTTGAAAGAAAAATTGAAAGCTCTGACAAAGCAATCTGTTCGAACGCAGTCGGATGCTTTAATTTTTGATTTACCAGTCACTTATAATAAAAAAGTCAGCAAGTGGATTCATTATTACCAAACAAATGGCCGCAAGTGGTTTCGCGAGTGGCTTGAGCGCGCGACTCAGCATATGCCGCCCATTCAAAAGGAACTTCAGCAAGCGGGATTGCCTCAAGATTTAGCGTACATGGTGATGATTGAAAGCGGCTTTTCGGCTAATGCCGTCAGTTCTGCTCAAGCCGTAGGCCCCTGGCAATTTATTGAAACGACCGGAAACCGTTATGGCTTAAGCCGAAATTGGTGGCTGGATGAGCGTCGCGATTATCACAAAAGCACATTAGCTGCGACCAGATACTTGCGAGATCTTTATCAGGAATTTGGTTCCTGGTATTTAGTAGCAGCCAGCTACAACATGGGTGAAAATGGACTGAGGAAGCAAATCACTCGGCATGGCACAAAAGATTTTTGGACGTTAATTCGCGCCAAAGCACTGCCTGCTGAAACCGAAGAGTATGTTCCAAAAATTATTGCGGCCATGCTAATTGCAAAAGCGCCCAATTTATACGGCTTCCGCAATCTTGAACGCATGAATGCCCTGACCTACGATGTCGTCTCTGCCCCCGGCGGTACAGACCTAGATGCGATTGCCGACCATTTGGGGATTACGCGCAAATCGCTAAAAGATTTAAATGCAGAACTGCTTTTAGGCTACGTTCCACGGCAAGTGGATCGTCATTTTATCCGCGTTCCTCGCGGTGCTCAGAAGTTAGTGACTGACTATATCCAGCACAGTTCACAAAAAGTTGCTTGGAAGTAGTTTTCAAACAATAATAAACCACACATGGAATTTCCCGGTTTATTAGTTCAAAAATTTGGCGGAGCCACCCTTGCTGATCCTGCGCTGATCAAACATGCAGCCAAGCGAGTCGCCGCCCTATCAGCCAAACATCCGCTGATTGTTGTGGTCAGCGCCATGGGGAAAACAACAAACTCGCTCATTGATTTAGCCAATCAAGTTTCATCCCATCCGCATCGCCGCGAATTAGATATGCTGCTTTCTGTCGGTGAACGCATGAGTATGTCTTTGCTCAGTATGGCGCTCAATGATTTAGATTGTGCTGCCATTAGTTTTACAGGCAGCCAAGCAGGAATAATGACGGATGATTCACACGCCAATGCTTTTATCCAAGATGTAAAACCGATTCGCGTGATCGAATCTTTGAAACAAAAAAAAGTTGTGATCCTTGCAGGATTTCAAGGTGTCTCACCGATGACAAAAGAAATTACAACTTTAGGACGTGGTGGTTCTGATACAACGGCGACCGCACTAGCTGCCTATTTTAAAGCCGAGCGTTGTGATATTTTAAAAGAAGTTCCTGCGGTTTTTACAGCGGATCCCAAAAAAGTTTCACAAGCTAAACCATTGCGACATCTGACTTATCAACAATTAGCGGATATGACTTTCTGGGGCGCCAAAGTTTTACATTACAGGTCTGCGGAACTAGCGATGACTCACAAAGTTCCTTTATATATTGGTCCGGCTTCAGACATTTCAGTCAATTTAAATCAAGGCACATTAATTAGTTCCTCGATCAATCAGGAGAATTCTATGTTTTTTGAATCAGTGCAATTTCTTGCTTTAAATTCCCATGATCAAGTTTGTGTGGTGCATGTTCAAAAAGACAACTGGCACAGTGCCCTTGCCGAAGTGAATTTATTTTTGCAATCAAAGCAACTACCGCTGATGCAAGTTTTGCAAATTCAAAAAACAAATGCTGGTTTTGAAATTTGGCTCACAGGCCCCGAAGAACAAGTACAATCAGCACAGTCTGAATTTAAATCAGCATCGGGAATTCAATTGGATAAAGAAGAATGGGCGACCGTCACAATGACTTGCACGGGTTCAGTTTCAGGACAGGCTTTTTTAAAAGTTTCAGAAGTCTTAAAAGGCATTAACAGCAAAGTCAGGTCAGCTCTTTGTCAAAGCAGCAATATCACTTTTCTTCTAGCAAAAAATGAACTGCCAAAAGCGATCAAAGAATTGCATCTTTTAATTGAAAAGAAAATTCCAGCTTAAGGTTTTAAAGTTCCTTGTCGCCATTCATAGTTGTAACGATTTTTAATTGTCTGCCAAGGATCTGCATGCGGTCCAAGCAATCCATCGGGACCAACAACGCCTGCTAAATCTCGTCGAACGGGCCCGTGATTTCCCATCTGAGGACGAAAATTATTTAAATTTGGCATTCCATTGATAGCACCACCAGCGCCTGCATATCGACCAGCACCACCGCCAGCACGGCCCGCGCCGCCACCATTCCAAGCGCCACCGCCGGCGCCACCACCGCGACCTGCACCGCCATTGATGTTCGTGTTGATTCCACCAGCACTGCTCTCAGAATATCCACCGGATCCGCCAATACCACTGCCTGATCCACCGCCACCACCAAGACTGGCTGAATTTCCCATGCGTCCGCCAATTTCTTCCGAAGCCTGAGATTTATAAGTTCCCGGTCCCATTTCCCCATTAGCATCATCAAAGTTCGGAGCCGCATTAACTGCCTTGCCCGTCGCTCCTTGCAGTCGAGAATTCGAAGACATCGCCAAGCTAGATGCATTACTTAACTTTTGCGAACCATTCATTGCCGCCTGACAAGCCGAAGTATTCACGCCACCTTTACAAGCACAAGTCACAGTAGAAGCCATTGAAGGATCACTGCAATTCCCAGCGTTCGCTGCTTCTTTTAAAGATTGCTGACACATCAGAGATCCTGGATTTGAAGCACAAATTCCGCCATCACCTTTGGCGTTGAATGCAGCCTTACAAGCGGCGGCCTGATTTGCTAATGCAGGAACGCTGTTTTGAAACTGATTTCTTTGAGACTGTTTGCCTTCCAAATCCCGGCAAGCCATTAACGGTTCTGGCTGAGCGATAGAAGAAGTAAAGCTAGCCGCATCACAGGCTTGAACTAGGCTTTCGACAGCTTCACAACTAGAAATACAACTGCTCACTTTTTGGCCGCATGTCTGATTGTAAGCCAAGTATGCAGAGGACAATGAATTCGCAGCTTTTATAACAACTCCGCAGCCGCCATTTAGACCTGTGGCAGATAAAATCTGATCAGCTTGACCGGTAACATCTTGAACATTACGCAAAGTTGTTTGCAAACTACTGTCATTTCCTTCGTCACAAGAGGCGACAGCAGCTTGAGAATTTGCGAAACATAT
The DNA here is from genome assembly GCA_043747555.1 of Pseudobdellovibrionaceae bacterium. Lineage (GTDB taxonomy): Bacteria > Bdellovibrionota > Bdellovibrionia > Bdellovibrionales > Bdellovibrionaceae > JAYWDA01. Next base: position 8,077 of record JAYTOY010000042.1, read on the forward strand.
TTCTCGCTGAGCATTCGCTTCCGCACAGATTCTCTGTGTTTTCGTTGATCCACTTGTGGTTTGAGGTTCTTCATATTCGGGCGCCGGCGCATTTGCAGGCGCCGCTTGCCTGGCTGGCGCGGGTGCAGGAGTTTTACTATTTTGAGCTCCGCCCTTTCCTTGCCCAACCGTTCCGTAATACCCTGAATTTGGATCTAATGGACTGGCTCCAGTGGCAGATTGATTGCCGCTTCCAGCAAAGGATTGGAGAGAGAAAGCCGCAAAAAATAATAATAGGAACTGATAAGCTCGCATGCGATTCCCCCTGCTAATATCTTATCGGCAAATACCCACCGGGACTGAGTCTTTTGAATCTTTGTCTCAATTTGAGATCACTAGACATTTCATTCAGCATAAATTCGATTTCGCTGCTGTCACAATACTTGAAAAAATCCGTCCACCCAAGGATACTTCCTAAGAATTGAAACCTTGAAGGAGAATTTTATGGCTGACACATTTCACTCTTTTTCCGTTAAATCTGCAAAGGGCGAAGATATTTCTTTGGATAAGTTCAAAGGCAAAGTCACCCTAGTTGTGAATGTCGCCAGCGCCTGCGGATTTACTTCCCAGTACAAAGGCTTAGAAGAAATCTACAGAAAATATAAAGATCAGGGATTTGTAGTTTTAGGTTTTCCCTGCAATCAGTTTGGCGGACAAGAATCTGCCAGCGACGAAGAAATTCAAACGTTCTGCAAAACAACGTACGATGTGTCTTTCCCAGTGATGGGAAAAATCGACGTGAACGGAGCCAAAGCAGACCCTGTTTATAAATTCCTAAAAGAAAAAGCCCCAGGAATCTTAGGCACAGAAGCCATCAAATGGAATTTCACAAAATTTCTGATCGACGCCAAAGGCGAAATCATCAAAAGATACCCACCGCAAGTTGTACCAACAGATATTTCAGCCGACCTAGAACCTTTGCTGAAAAACTAAAAAAAAAGCCCATCCTCCCCCAGCGTCCTTACGAATTCCAAAGGAATTCGTAAGGCAACAACGAACCACCCAACCCCATAAGAAAACAAAACAAACTCGAGGCGTAAAGCAACACGCAACACCCACCAAAAAAAAGGGGCAGATCCAATCCACCCCTTTCTCCACTCAGTATTTCAAAAAAACCTTAGTGCTTAGAAGCCGTCTTCTTACCCTGCTCTTTACCCTTAGCCGCAGCTTTCGAAGCAGGAACTAAATCAAGAGCCTTCACTTCCGCATCACCAGCCGCATCTTCACCCGCCGCGACTTGCGCCAAAGCAGGAGCATCTTCTGCCATCAAAAGTTTACCAATGCCTTTTTCAGAAAGAATCTTAGCACGAAGCTCAGTCATCGCTTCAGGATGTTCTTTCAAGAAAGTTTTTGCTTGGTCACGACCTTGACCCATGCGCTCGCCTTTGTAGCTAAACCATGCACCTGATTTATCGACCAAATTAGCAGTGACGGCTAAATCCAAAACGTCTCCTGTTTCAGAAATACCTTCATTGTACATCAGGTCAAACTCAGTTTTTGTGAAAGGCGGAGCCATTTTATTTTTTACAACTTTAACAGCTGTTCTGTTGCCCGTTACTTCTTCACCATTTTTGATGGCGCCGACACGTCGAACATCTAAACGAACTGAGCTGTAAAACTTAAGCGCATTTCCACCTGTTGTTGTTTCAGGGTTACCGAACATCACACCAATTTTCATACGGATTTGGTTGATGAAAATCACAATCGTGTTCGAACGATTGATCGCAGCGGTTAATTTTCTTAAAGCTTGTGACATCAATCGAGCTTGTAAACCCATATGACTGTCACCCATATCGCCTTCAATCTCGGCTCGAGGAACCAAAGCTGCAACGGAATCGATCACGATCACGTCGATAGCGCCCGAGCGAACCAAGGTCTCGACGATTTCTAACGCTTGCTCACCCGTGTCTGGTTGAGAGATCAAAAGATCTTCCGACTTAACACCTAATTTACGAGCGTAAGAAATATCTAAAGCATGTTCGGCATCGACGTAAGCGACAACGCCGCCTAATTTTTGAGCCTGCGCACTGACGGACAAAGCAATCGTTGTTTTACCAGAAGACTCAGGACCATAGATCTCAACGATTCGACCGCGAGGGAGTCCACCAATTCCCAAAGCAATGTCTAAGCTTAAAGAACCTGTTGGAATCGCTTCAACATCTTTAATCATGTTATCGGCGGTGCCTAAACGCATGATCGAACCTTTGCCAAATTGTTTTTCAATTGTGCCAACTGCAAGCTCAAGTGCTTTTAGTTTTTCAGCTTGGGCCTTACTATCGTTAACTGTTGCCATCTTCGTACCTCTTTAGTTGGTTGAGCTGACAGTAAACCATCAGCCCTTTAATTATTTGTTTAAACTTTCTAACTTTTCAGCCAGCCAGGCCGTTGCAAATTCAGCTGCTAAGTTCTGAATTTCCACCCGGTCGCCTGAAAAGTTCTGCTGGCAGGTCTCTTCAACCTTGGGACCAACAATTCCAAACCACACAGTGCCCACCGGCTTCTGTGCGCTTCCACCACTCGGACCTGCAATGCCAGTGATCGAAACCGCCCAATCCACCTTTAGACTTTGCCGAGCCCCTCTGGCCATTTGTCCAGCGACCTCAGCACTGACCGCTCCGTGAATCTTTAAGTCGTTCCGCTGAACTCCTAAAAGATCTTCCTTCACCTGGTTCGAATAACTGATGATGGATCCTAAGAACACATCAGAGACTCCGGCTGTCTCGGCCCAGAGGGCTGAAAGACGTCCGCCTGTGCAGCTTTCAGCAAAACCCACCGTCATTTTTTGTTGCCGGAGAGCCTTGATGCAAGCCAGAAGCTTACCTGTAAATTTTGTGTACATTCCAGATTTTGTCAACACGTTTCAGCCTTTTAAATTTGCAAGACTAAGGTCCATCAATAAAAGCAGTGTAACAACTGCGAAATGAGGAATGTAACGTTGCATTAGGGCCAGCGACCAACGTGCACTAGCTGAACACGATATTCTGCATTCCCAACCACGGAGTTTGGGAATAGATTAACTGCAGAAAAACATTGGCAATAATTCCGGCCACCACGTCATCCAGCACAACCCCTAATCCACCGGGCACGCGGCGATCGAAATAGCGAATCGGTGGAGGCTTTAAGATATCTAAAAATCGAAACAAACAAAAACCCGCAAGGTAGGCCTGCCAAGTCTGCGGCATCCAAGTCATCGTGATCATAAATCCGACCATTTCATCGATGACAATCTCTTTAGAGTCGTGCGAACCCGCCTGCTTTTCATAAAGCTCAGCTGCAACAATTGAAAACGGCAGCATCAAAAAGACCGCCGCCATGTAAAACAGGGGCCCCAAATAAGACAAAAATAAAACCACCGGAACCGTCGCTAAAGTCCCCCAAGTGCCCGGCGCTTTCGCTGCTTTTCCAACACCAAATAAAGTCGCTGATCGAAGTAAAAAATCCCGCATCAAAGAATTAGGCCACAGAAAAACACTAGAGGCTGCAAAAATTCATTCTTGAATTCCATAGCAATAACGCCACGTATATAAATTTCCGAGCCATGACCCATAGCTAAAAAACAGCTATGACATAGGACTATGTCTGAGGCGTCCTTGGTTCAAAAAAATTTACTGCGAATGCTAGCTCGAAAAGATTATTCAGAAAAAGAAATTTCTGAAAAACTTTCGAAACAATTTTCATTGGCAGAAGTTCAACAGGCCATTCAATGGGCGCAAGAACAGCATTGGCTTAAGACGCCGCAAGAATTGTCTGAAAAAATCACCGCGCAGCTAAATTTAAAACTGAAAGGCATCGAATGGATCCATCAAGTCTTAGAATCCAAAGCTTTGCCAGTGTTGCCAGCCAATCCAGAAGTGGAACTTGAAAAAGCTCGGCATCTTATTAAAAATAAAACCGAAACAAGTCCTGATAAACTGATGCGTTTTTTAGGACGGCACGGATTTGAAGCAGAGACGATCGGAAAGGTTATAAATGAAAAGCGCTGAGGTTCGAAATTCTTTTATCAATTATTTTAAAAAACATGGCCATGCCATCGTCACCAGCTCTTCATTAATCCCAGAAAATGATCCGACATTGTTATTCGCAAACGCTGGCATGAACCAATTTAAAAATGTTTTTTTAGGCGTTGAACATCGCGACTACAAACGCGCTGTCAGTTCGCAAAAATGTGTGCGCGCCGGCGGAAAACATAACGATTTGGAAAACGTTGGTTTTACAGCCCGTCATCACACTTTTTTTGAAATGTTAGGAAACTTTTCGTTTGGCGATTATTTTAAAAAAGAAGCCATTCATTTTGCCTGGGAATTTTTAACAAAAGAGCTTGGTATCCCCAAAGAAAAACTTTACGTCACAGTTTTCGAGACTGACGATGAAGCCGCAGAAATATGGCACAAACAAGAAGGCGTACCTAAGGATCGCATTTTTCGATTTGGCGAAAAAGATAATTTCTGGCGCATGGGCGATACAGGACCTTGTGGACCCTGTTCAGAAATTTTTTACGACCATGGGCCCAAAGCTGGAAAGATTTCTGATCCGTTCAAAGGCATTGAAGCCGGCGAAGATCGCTTTATTGAAATTTGGAATCTAGTTTTTATGCAATATTATGAAAAAGCGCCTGGCCAATTGGATCCTTTACCGAAACCCTCGGTGGATACGGGCGCTGGGTTCGAGCGTGTGGTGGCAGCTCTTCAAGGACGTTTCAATAATTATGATACCGACTTATTTCGACCCATGATTGATGTCACTTGCAAAAAAATGGGTTGGAACTTTGAAAATATTTTAACCATCGAAGAAGAAAGTCGCCTTCAACCGCAAGCCAAAGAAATCAACGGTCAGAATGTCGCCCAAACAAAAGAGAATTTAGCAGCCCTAAGAGTTTTAGCTGATCATTGCCGCAGCACGGGATTTTTAATTGCTGACGGAGCCCTTCCCAGCAATGAAGGGCGCGGCTATGTCCTACGTCGAATTTTACGTCGGGCTTTAAGATACGGACGGAAATTAACCGAAAGCCAATCCATCCTTCCAGATATGGTGGCTGCAATGATTGACCTGATGGGACCCATCTTTCCTGAGCTGACAGCGCGTCGCACGCATATTCTTTCAACCGTCAAAGACGAAGAAACTCGCTTCTTACAAACGCTGGATCAAGGCACTCAAATCCTGAATGAGGCTTTGCAAAAAGCCACCGATAAAGGCCAAAAAACTTTATCTGGCGAAGTCGTTTTCAGACTTTATGACACTTACGGATTTCCGATTGATTTGACTCGCCTGATTGCCGAAGAAAAGGGACTTACATTTGACGAAGCCGCTGTTGAAAAAGAAATGGAGGCCGCCCGTACAAAAGCTAAAGCCAGCTGGAAAGGCAAAGGCCTCCAAGCCGATGAAAGTCATCTTATTCAATTGGCCCAAAAAGCATTTGGACAAAATAAATCAACCCAGTTCACAGGCTATGATGGCTTACTTGATTCCTCGCAGGTGCTATTTCTTTCCAACGGCAAAGAAATTGTCCCGCAACTGCAAGAAGGTGAAAATGGTTTTGTTATTTTAGATCGCACGCCTTTTTATGCTGAAGGGGGAGGGCAAATTGGCGACCTTGGTGTCTTAACAACTTCGCAAAGCGAAACTCGCGTCACCAACACCACAAAAAATCATGATATTTACATTCATCATGTTGAGGTCGCGAAAGGCCTTTTAAAAACAAAAGACTCGGTTCGTGCTCGCGTGCACGAAGTGGCTCGCAGAAATACGATGGCCCATCACAGTGCCACTCACCTGATGCATGCAGCCCTTCGGAAAATATTGGGAACTCATGTCACTCAAGCTGGGTCGATCGTTGATCCACAGCGCTTGCGTTTTGATTTTACCCATAACAAACCAATGTCCCGCGAAGAAATTCAAAAAGTTGAAAGCTTGGTGAACGAACAAATCAGCTTAGCAACTGAAGTGCAGACCTCACAAATGAAACACAAAGAAGCCATCGCCGCTGGGGCCATGGCATTATTCGGCGAAAAGTACGGCGATGATGTTCGTGTTTTGAAAATGGGCGATTTTTCAACTGAGCTATGTGGTGGAACTCATGTTCAGAACACCGCGGAAATAAGATTATTTAAAATTCTTTCAGAAAGTGGTGTCAGCGCCGGCGTTCGTCGAATTGAAGCCATCGCTGGGGATACCGCCACAAAATATGCATTTGAAAATATTGAAGAAAATTTGCGGGCTCGCGAAATCGCCGGTGTTCAAGTCGCACAAAATCTATCGACGTGGATTGAACTTAAAAAAGAAGAACTTAAAAAACTGGAACGCGAAATCAAGCAACTTAAAGGATCTCAAATCAATATCGATGATCTTTTGGCCAAGGCTTCGTCATTTAAGAGCAAAGGAGGCGATCAAGCTCGAATGGTTTTCGCCGACTTAGCCGTCGAAGATCGTGACGTCTTAGCGCAGATCACGGATCAACTGAAAAATAAGCTGCAATCTGGGATTGTCATTGTGGTCGGTACGGGACAAGGCAGTCATCCCATCATTGTCAGCGTCTCAAAGAATCTGACCACTGATTATAAGGCCGGAGATTTGTTGAAAGAGGTCGCATCGATTATGGGCGGCAAAGGCGGCGGGCGCCCGGATTTTGCACAAGGAGCTGCACCAGATCGAACTCAATTGGCAGTGGCCATTGAAAAGGTAAAATCCATCGTTCAATAATCCTTGAGCTATTGCGGCCAGAGCTCTGGCACATCGCTTCATGCAAATGCCTTTATACCTTGGCCACTTTAGTCTACTTACTCAGGCTCAACCGATGCTTAGGAGGCACTCATGAAATCATTACTTTTATCTTTGTTATTTGTTGGCGGCGCTGCCGTCGCTCAAGATGCTACAACTTTGCCACACTTATCTTGTGTTGTGCCGGTTGAAAATGGTGCAAGCACTGTAAAACTTGAGATCACTTTAGGCACTGATGCTTCTGTTGATTTCATTACTTTGGCATTAACTGGCCCAGGAACTAGCGAAAGCATGTTCATCCAAATGGATAAAGGTGCCTTCGCTCAGTCTTTGAAAGATGGCGCTTTCCAAACATTGATCTTGCAAGAATCAATGACAGTCGCTGATGGCGTTTACAAAAACACTGGCATCATTTCACTTCAAAAAGATGCAAGCGGTGTTTACACAGGCTTAATGGCTGCTTTGGGCAATATCTATCCATTATCTTGCAACTAATTAAAACTTAATCACTGATATTTTCAGAGGCAAAGTCCTTGAAATAAAAAAGGCTGCTTTAAATAGGCAGCCTTTTTTTATTCCCTGAAGCGATCTTAAGTGGAATCAGTGCAGACTAACGTATATGGACCCGTCCCGCCTCAATGCCAATTTCTAAGGGAATTTGGACTTGGAAATATTCTATTAACTTTATGTCCTTGAAATTACGGTTAAAAATAATATTTCCCCTGCTATCTACAGCACAAACTTGGTAGTTGTTTTTTGATAAATCTATACCTATGCTTGCAATCGTTTTCATTTTGGACCCTCTCTTTTGTTAACTTATGGTGATTCATAAGTTCAGCACATTTGATGCTATAAAAAGGGACGGGTCCATTCCATTGCCTCAAGATTATTTTGTTATCCTAGGGGTTTAACTGGTTCGTTGTTACCCTTCGAATTCCGTAGGAATTCGAAGGGCCGCAAGGAGAAGGTAGGATCATAGAAAAACTGATCTATTCCGACGCGCGAACTGAGGTGAATACAATACGCAATTTAGGCATAAAAAAAGGAGCCTTATGAGCTCCCTCTTCTTCCAACATTGAAAGGCCTTTTTCAAGGCCCAACCAATTATCGTTTTGAGTATTGGAAACGACGACGAGCTCCTGCTCTTCCGTATTTCTTTCTCTCGACCATTCTTGGGTCACGAGTTACAAATCCTGCTTTTTTTAGTTCGCCTTTAAGGGCTGCATCCATAGCTATCAAACATCGAGTGATTCCTAAACGGATCGCTCCTGCTTGGCCCGACTCACCACCACCAGTGACGGTGATAGAAGCATCATATTTATCAACTTGGTTCAACAAATCGAAAGGTTGTTGAATCACCATCTGAGATTGAAGGCGACGTAAATAATCGTTCGCTTTCTTTCCGTTGATCGTGATCAAGCCTTTTCCCGCTTTTAAAAATACGCGGGCGGCACTCGTTTTTCGTCTTCCTGTCGCATAAAACATTTTTTCAGCAGCTGCCATCTTTAAACCTTTTCTTACTTATTAATGTTGTAGGCTTGAGGCTTCTGAGCAGCATGTGTGTGCTCGGCGCCTGTAAAAGCTTTCAGTTTTAGAATTAAGTGTCGAGCCATTTTGTTTGGCGGAAGCATTCCACGAACAGCTTCGTGAATAATGAAAGTTGAATCTTCTTCTTTCATTTGAGCTGCCGTTTTTTCTTTCAAAGAACCAAAGAACCGAGAATGGCTAAAATACTTTTTAGTATTTTCTTTGTTTCCAGTGAGAACCATTTTGTCTGTATTGATCACAACAACGAAGTCGCCAGTATCAACATGAGGTGTAAAAATGGGTTTGTTTTTTCCACGTAATAAATTGGAGATATGAGTGGCAACACGACCTACTTTTTGGTCGGCGGCATCAACAACCCACCATTGACGTTCAACTTCTTCTTGTTTTGCATTCCAAGTCTTCATTATGACTCCGTTTTTGAATCGAAGAATGGTTTTAAAGTTCGCGGCACCTAT
>JAYTOY010000043.1:0-57803 GCA_043747555.1 Pseudobdellovibrionaceae bacterium
CTTCGACTCATGAATTTATTAAAGTAAACAAAATGGCTTTAGAAAAAGAAGCTGTGCGTGGACAAGGTGAAACTGTGGTTTCTTTAGGGCAATTGCTTGAGTGCAATTCCGAAAGCTTTCCAACATCTTTGAAAAAAACCTACTCACAAGATTTTCCTCAAGGTGGCGCAACTGATGGTCAGTTTGAAGCTCTTGCGATCAAAGCTTGTCAAATCTAGGCTGAATAATTTCAGCCATAAAAATTTTAAAGGGAGATTTAAATGAAAAAACTTTTAGTTCTTATGATTTCTTTAGGTGGCATGAGTGCTTTTGCTGCTAACTTCGGTGAAGCTGGTTGTGGCTTAGGATCTGTGGTTATGGGTAAAGACGGCAATCAAATTTTGGCAAGCACAACTAACAATACTTCTGCGACTCAGACATTCGGAATTTCCTCTGGAACTTCGAACTGCGTTGACGGCGGAACTGTAGCGATCAATCGTGAAGTGCCAATGTTTATCGAAGTGAATCGCATTGCTTTAGCAAAAGATTCAGCTCGGGGGCAGGGCGAGACTTTGGCTGGTTTAGCTCAATTAATGGGCTGCAAACAGCAAAATTTTGGTCAAGCAATGAAGTCTAACTACGATTCAATTTTCGTAAAGACTAGCATGCAGCCAACAGCCATCCGAACAGGCATTGAAAACATGGTTCAAAAGAATCATGCGCAAGCTTGCGGCGTTTAATCACGCTTAAAACTTGATTCCTGATAATCTTTGAAGTCAGATGGGGAACTTATGAAGTTCCCCATTTTTTTTGCTCTGATCATGTTATTTCCCTTGGCCCACGCGGATCTTAAGTCGTCGGCCACCCAACTTAAATCCTGGTCTGAAGCTGAAAAGTGGAGCGACGACCTGACCTGGAGAAAGCTTCTGCATTTTGAATCCACCACATTCGGTGGTCTGGAAAGCCAAGTTGATGGCGATGATTTCTTTTTTAGTCCTCTCGGGAAAAAAGATCGACAGGCAGAGCTTAATGCATCCATTGAAGCCTTTTTTTCCCCTGAGTTACAAAGTGAAGATAAGGATGAGAAAACAGTTCCAATTTGTCGTTTTCCCGGACGCGTCAGTTGGCTAAAGAAAAAAGTGGGAGCAAGAGCCATCGACTGGCCTGCGCGGGCCTGTCCTCGCTTTGAAAAATTTAAGAAAACGATGGGCGGTCCCGGCGTTTCACTTATTTTCTCAAGCTACTATTTAAATAATCCATCGTCGGCCTTTGGACATACATTTCTAAGAATTAATAAAGCGCCGGCTGAAAATGGAAACCGTTATGAACTTTTGGATTACGGCCTGAATTACGCGGCCAACCGAGATACCGACAATGCTTTGCTTTATGCAGTCAAAGGACTTTTTGGTATGTTCAGTGGAACTTTCACAGCCACGCCATTCTATTATAAAGTCCGCGAATACAGCAATGCCGAGTCCAGAGATCTCTGGGATTACGAATTAAATATTACGCCAGAGACCGTTGAGCGTTTGATCGAACACGTTTGGGAGCTGGGCCCGACGCTGATGAACTATTGGTACCTTTCAGAAAATTGTTCTTACCATATGTTTTCAATCCTTGAAGCGGCAGATTCAAAGATTGATTTATTATCGCGATTAAAAACTTTTGTGATCCCCTCGGATACAGTGCAGGTTGTTTGGCAAGTTCCAGGGCTTGTTAAAGCGGTGCACTTTCGGCCGTCGATTCGAACGGAACTTTTATCACGGGCGCGGGACTTATCAGGCGATGAAATTAATATAGTGATTCAAGCAATTAAATCAAAAAAAATTCCTGACGAACTCAATGGGCAAACTCCAAAATCCCAAGTTCGTATCCTGGATACGATTGTCGACTATATTGACTTTAAATATTCTTATGAAATTCAAGTTGAAGGTTCGGACATTTTAAAATTTAAATCGCAAGTGCTGAATCGCCGCAGTCAAATTGATCTAATTTCTGAGGCGGTTAAAATTGAAGCCCCGCCTTTAGAGAAGCCGCACGAAGCGCATGGCTCAAGGCGCCTGGGCGTCGGATATTTAATGGTAAAAGAAAAAGCCAGCCGATATTTACTGGATTACAAATTTGCGCTTCATGATCAGTTGGATCCGATTCAAGGTTATCCCGAATACGCTCAGATTACATTTTTTAATTTCCAAGTCAGTTATGAAGAGGTCTCTCATTCATTGGCCCTCGAAGATTGGACGCTATTTGAAGTTCGCTCCAATTCGCCATTTTCAAATCTGCAAAATGATTTATCTTGGAATTTTCGTGTGGCCAGCGAGCGCGTGAGGAATGATAACTGTGATTTTTGCCGTTGGTCGGGCGTGACGGGTGGGGCGGGAGGGACTTGGTCTTTGGGATCATCTCCTCTCACTTTATTATCTCTGGGGCTAAAGGGAACGACAGCCTTACGAAATGAAAATAACACACAAATCTGGGTGGGAGCTGGTCCTGAAGTTCGACTGCGTCTTCGTTGGACGCCTTATTTTATTTCCATGTTTGAAGCTTGGCAAAGGCTTGATGTTCAAGGTGCAGAAAGAGTTTATTTTCAAAGGGGCTTTTCTAGCCAGTACTCTTTCTCTAAATCTTTTGGAGTTCGGGTTGGGTATATGGATTATGGATTTGATAAAACAGGAAGCGTCCAGTTCCTTTCTTACTACTAAAAATTTCGGAAGGATTTTGTTTTGAAAAGATTAATAACTATTTTCGGACTCCTTGCCGTTGTTCTTTTCAGTAGCGCTTGCAATCATCTTTTTTACTATCCAACCAAGCAATCCTATTTTGATCCTAAAAAATTTAATCTGACTCAAAAAGATATTTGGCTTCAGACTGAAGGCGGCGAAAAGATTCACGCCTGGCTTTTTGAATCAGCTCGCAAACCAGCTTTGGGAACAATCTTATTTTTTCACGGTAACGGCGAAAACTTATCATCTCATTTTATTCAGCTGTCGTGGTTGCCAGCGGAAGGTTACAATTTCCTAGTTTTTGATTACCCCGGGTACGGTCAGTCTTCTGGTGAGGCTTCACAAAAAGGGACAATCCAAGCAGGCTACGCTGCAATCGATTGGTTGCACCAATACGATCCCCAACCCTTAATTATTTTTGGACAGAGCTTAGGGGGTGCCATTGCGCAAAAGGTGATCATGGATAAAAAAGATCAGATCCCCATTAAAGGCATCGTATTAGATAGCACATTTAATTCCTATCAAGCCATTGCAAGAAAGAAACTTTCTTTGTCATGGATCACTTGGATTTTGCAACCCTTGACCTATGTTTTGGTCAGTGACAGATGGAAAGCATCTGCACTTGAGAAGATTTCACCAATACCTGTTCTTGTGATTCATGGTAACGATGATCGTGTGGTAGAACCAGAGATGGGCGAACGAATCTTTGAACAATTAAATGAGCCTAAACAAATTTGGCGCATCCCTGGAGGACAGCATACTGATGTCTTTTGGGCTCACCAGGAAAAGTATCGTCCTCAGTTTTTAAAATGGTTGGCGGATCTGAATCCTCCAGCGAACATTAAAAAATAAGTTTTTAAAAAGGGAGTTAAAAAAATGCCTATCGCCGTCGTCACCGGAGCTAATCGCGGGCTAGGTTATGCCGCCGCCGAAGCCTTAGCTAAAAAAAACTATGAAGTTGTTTTCGCAGTAAGAAATATAGAAGAGCTTTCAAAAAAAATAGAGCCCTTAAAAAAAGAAGGCCTTAAGGTTCATGCGATGACCTTGGACGTGTCAGATGAAAACAGTATCAAGAATTTTACAAAAGAAATCACGGCCAAGTTCACAAGTGTGAATGTCCTGGTCAATAACGCGGGCATCATGATTGATAATGACGAACTTTCGATCAGCGATAAGATAATAGATACGTTTAAAACAAATACGCTGGGACCTTTTTTACTGACAAAAAGTCTGTGGGCCTTACTACAAAAATCCGGACAAGGGCGAGTCGTGAATGTTTCCAGTGGGATGGGACAGCTTTCAGAGATGGGCGGCGGCAGTCCCGCTTATCGAATTTCAAAAACAGCTTTAAATACAGTCACAAAATTATTTTCCTCCCAAACCGGAGAAAATATTTTAGTGAATTCAGTTTGCCCAGGCTGGGTAAAAACCGATATGGGTGGCAAAGGTGCGACCCGAAGTCTTGAAGAAGGAATTTCGGGGATTGTTTGGGCGGCCACTTTACCTAAAGATGGCCCCAACGGAAGCTTCTTCCGCGATGGCAAAAAAATGGAATGGTAGAATGCTTATTCAAAAATTTGCTGAATGACCTGCTGCCAGGGCAATATAGATACACTGCTTATTTTCTTAGGAGTGCATTTAAGGCAAGCGACATATTTATGGATTTTTTTTCCACCCAGATATTGATCAATTTTTTTTAAGCCGTTCAATTCTTCTAATGAAGGTTCCGAAACTTTTACCTCAACAGCATGAATTTGGTTTTTAATGTTAATGATGAAATCAACTTCCAAACCCCCACGAGTCCGAAAATGGGAGATTTCAATCTTTACATCATTTGCGTAACTTGAGTTTTTAAGTTGATTAAAAAATAAATGCTCAAAAAGAAGACCTATACGGTCCTGGGAAACCTTAAAGTTATCAAGAACAGCGTTTACAATTCCCACATCAAAGAAATAAAATTTGGCATGTTTAACAAGGTCCATTTTTTTGTCAGAAGAATAGGCTTCAAGCCTTTCACAAATCAAAGTGTCTTCTAGAAGGTCATAATACCTGCGGGCTGCGCTTCTATTTACTTTGGACTTATTCGCCAGTTTTGAAAAATCCAAAAATTGCCCTGAGTTTTCTGCAACCACTTTCAGAAATCTTGAAAATCCGTGAACTTGTCGAATCAGGGCCTCGTTAATGATTTCTTCTTGAAGATAAGTGCCGGTGTAACTGCCAAGTAGTTTCATCGCAAAATCATGTGACTTAATAAAGTAAGGTTCAGGCAAACAGCCCACAGACAGAGCCTTCATCCCATCCATTTTACAATCAAGTTCTAAGCAACTTAACCCGCCAAGGCGATTGGTAAAGAGTCGTCCTGGAAGCAGATTGGCAGAGCTGCGACGCAATTTTCTTGCACTCGAGTCACTGAGAAGGAATTTTACCTTCCCTTTTTTTTGGTCAATGATGACTTGAATAGAATTAAGGAGGTCAGGAATTCTTTGGATTTCGTCGATGAGAACTGTCTTGGCCTTTGCTTGCTCAATGCGTGAATTCAGTTCGTTAGGATTTGAGGTGAAGGCAAGAAACTCTGTCTGATCAGCAAGATTGATCGACAGGTCTGGATTTAGGCCAAGTAATAAAGTCGATTTGCCCACCTGTCTTGGGCCTAAAATAAGAATCGATTTAGGCGATTTCACGATTTCAGCAGAAATCAATCTGGTTATTATAAGGACAGTTTTGGAAGGGGGCGGAACAGGTCCTTCAGGCCATCAATTTGCATTGGGTGAGCTTCAAAGCTTGAAATCCAAGACTCTGGCGTTTCCATGCACAGGAAAATCCGCCAAGCTGGGTTGTGGGATTTTAGCTGAGTGATCATAAAGTGAAACATCTCTTGGCGCAGCTGCAAATCGTAGCGCATTTTTCCACCTTCGCTCATAAACACTTCAGCGGAAGCCACTAAGCTTTTCATCCCAAATCGCTCGCGCATCATCACTTTTTGTTCGGGCTGAAACCGCAAGGCCCCTACAGAAATAACGTTCACTTCTTTGGGACTAAACCGGGTCGCAATTTCTAACGCAAGCTCGGCATAGCTTTCCTTCCATTCAGGATGCCAAATCATGGGATCAATATGAAATGCGATTTGAAATCCAGCATCAATACATTTTTGAGCGGCGTGCATTCGCTCATTAAATCTTGCGGTGCCATGCTCTTCGCGTTCGATGATCAAGCTGGGATTGATTGACCAACTCACAACGACGTTTCCTGCATGGGGAACATCTAAGAACTGGTCGACGTCGGCTGATTTAGTTTTGAATTCTAAAGTCCACTTGGGGTAATTTCTAAAAAAAGAAATTAAGTCGCGCGAGTAAAGAGTCAGTGGATCAAGACTTAAGCTATCAATGACCTCGCCCGTGCCGACACGAAATGGGGCTTCGGGATTGGCATCGGCCATGGATTTTAATTCTGAGATCGCTTGATCCAAGTTCGAATAGATTTTCATCACCGGGGAATTAAGATAACTTTGTAAATAACAATAGGAGCAATTCATATTGCACTGAGAGCCCAAATTCAAAACATGATAATTGCAGCAGCTTAAGACTTTTTTCTGGGTCGCTCCTGGACAGCGTTTGAAAAATTGACCCTTAAATGGAGTGACATACAAAGTTTTTTTACTTTGATTAAATTGGTCCGGTGTCATGAGCCCACTTCGTTCGGGCCATGTCGGCTTTTCAATGACTTGAATTTTATCCGTAGGAAATAAATTTTGAATTCTTTGCGCCACAGGTGACCCCAGGGACGCTTGATCTAGATAAACTTTTTCAAAGTGCTGGATCAGCTTCATTTTTCTGCTTCCAGGTTGAAGCTACTGATTGCAGCCCAGTTAAAGTTTTCTCTAATTCAGCCGCATCTTTAACGAAAAATTTAATTTCAAGTCCTTGTACATCGCCTTTTCGAAGGGCCTGGGCCGTCACTGATTTTGGCCACTGAAAACTAGCCATCGAACTTTTAAATCCTAAATCTTTTTTGCTGACGTTCGGAAATCTGAGTTGGCGAAGCTCATCCAAGGCTTTTGAAGATTTTAAGGCATCGATCACGTCTTCAACAGGCATTTGCATAAGAATTAATTCGCCGGCCAAATCAAAAAGCTGACAAAATAAAGATTTTGTAGGTTTCAGAGCGACCAGTAAAGTGAGAACATCTTTTTGTACATCAAGGGTCAGCTGATCAGCGATGGCAATATCAAAAGGCCGGATGTCCTTATCTGACAAATAATCTTGAACTTCGGCAGGCCACTGCAAAAGTAAATCCGATATTTTTTTATATCGGGTGTCTGATTTGGTTCCATATTTGATCAATAATAATTCGTAGTCGATATGCTGCGCAAGTTCTGGTCGCTGGCTAAGGCGGGCAAGTTCTGGCCAAGATAAATGGGGATAGAGTGAAAAAAACAATTCAGCCCCTTGTTCAGGACTGGCATTAGCTACATTTTGCACAGGATGAGGGGATTCCAAGTCAAAACCAGAAATTAAAAACCCACCCAAGGCCCAAGCTGGCAACTTATCTGACAGCTTATGGCGAGGGCCAAAGTTCCAAGTTCTTTGGCAATGCGAAATATCTGTGAATTCGAAGCGCAAATCATGAAGCAGCATGGCCATCAGGTAGCATAGGGGCCAGTTCTTGGCAAACAGGTTTTGCCCTGGGCCGGCGAGGGCTCTATAGTTAAGAAAGATGGCTGATTGGCGCGAAAGAGCAGAAATTAACGGTGATGTGGTGTTTTTTAGATATGCCTCGGAAGGCATTGAAAAAAGCACCGAAGAAGTTTTTGTCTGGGATCTGGATAAGACCTACTTAGATACATCGATTGATTCACTCAGTGGCTTGATGCAAACGATTTTAGAACGAGCCTTTGCAAAAAAAAATATTCCTGGCACCGATACACTTTTGCAAGCCTTAAGCCAGTACCGCAAAGAAAAAAAAGGCCAGCTCTATTTTCCAATTTATTTTATCACAGCCTCACCTCCTCAAATGGAAGAGCGCATTTCAGAAAAGTTTTCGATTGATCAAATCAATCCATTGGGTTGTTTTTACAAAGATAATTTACAAAATTTAAGACCGGGTCGCTTCTGGCGCTTGACCAAACAAGTTGGATATAAGCTTCAAGCCTTGATGCAGCTGCGATGCTATCTGCACCCTGAGGTCAAACAAATTTGCTGGGGTGATGATTCTGAAACCGATGCAACAATCTATAATTTATATTCTGATATCTGTTCGCGCAGGCTTTCTGCTGGTGATATTCGCACGACTTTAGCGGGCTTTTCCGTGACCGGAGAACAAGTGGATACCATCTTGGAACTGCAAGCGCAGATTCCAGTGCAGGATCCTGTCGAAAAAATATATATTAATTTAGCGACAGATACAGATCCAGATTATTATTTAAAATTTGGCCGTCGAACAATGGCCACGACTAATACATTTCAAGTGGCTATTGATCTTTTTCAAGATGGCCGTTTAGATTTAAGCGTTTTGTATGCCGTCCTCGAAGATATGATTCATAATTACGGCTATGCTCCCGAGGAGCTTTGCAAGTCTTATGACGAACTGATTCGGCGTGGAATCTTGGGCCAACTCGCATTTGAAAAGACAAAAACATTTTTAATCGAAAAAGGCATTTTGTACGAAGGCTATAAGCCTTCGATGGAGCCTTTGCGGGAAAAAATCATTCTTGAAGGAAAAGTTTTTGAAATGGAAGGCGCCCACGAGCCTTGGGTGATGCCTCACATTGATTATTTAAACGATTATCGTTAAACGCAGATTATTCGAATTTTAATGGAAAGACTGTTGTGATGGCTTCGCCACGAAAAGGCCTGAAAGCAATTCGTGCAGTAGCTTCACTCAAACACTTCCTGAAATTAGCATCGCCTAGTTGGCTGCTAGTGACATCGGATCTTGAAATTTTTCCGTTAGGTTCAATTGTCATGGAAATTGAAGTCTCCCCAGACAAGCCTGGTTTTTTCTGCAAAAGTTGCGTGTAACACTTATAGAAAATTCCTTTCTGAGATTTTAAGGTGTCGACAATATAGGAAGGCGTTAGGCCCTCTTGTGGTTGTGAATCTCCAGCGGACAAAGTGGGTTCAGTCGCACGGGATGTTTTATTTAAACTATCATACTCGGGCGCAGACCATCGCAAACCGCCCTTAGCAATAATCAGAGTGCCTTCGCGGCCTTGGCTTTCCATTTTTATTTCACCTATTTTAAGAAATACAACGGTGGCGTCACCATCTTGATCTAAGGTTAATTGAGTATTTGGTAACACATGCAAACGGAAGGCACTGGGGAAATCAAGATAAGCTTCACCATCGGCGCTGGTCTCTAGAGTTTCCAAAGCTCGCAGTGGGGTTTTCTTTTTAATGATCTCTTTTTGGGTCAGGTGTTTTTTTAGAATTAAAACTTGATCCGTGATTTTTTCAATCTGTGCCAAAGCGGGAGAGGTTGGGGAGTCGGCATCCATCCATTTCGAAACAAGAAGGCCTATCCCAAGAAGAAGTAGACCTGAAAAAAAGAAGGTCATGACTAGACCAGAATTTCGTCCCATCCGAAACTTATTTAGTTTTCTCAGTCGGTGCTGTCGGAGCTTGTTCTGGGTTTGTGGCCGCAGCGGGGACATCTGTTGCTGTATTAGCAGGGGCCGACACCGCTGGCGGAGTTGTCACAACAGGAGCTGAATCAATCACGCTTCGGCTTTCTCGAGTGATTTGAATAGATAACATAATACAACTAATGCCAAAAAGAGCTGCCGCCCAACGAGTCATGCGTGCGTACAAAGTCTGCGCTCCGGTAGCGCCAAGAAATGAATTGGATCCGCCACCGATCCCCAGAGCTCCACCGCCCTTAGAGTCTTGAATCAAAACTAAAACGATCAGTGAAAAGGCAATAAACAAGTGAATGGCGACAAGAAAGTTCATCGATGCTCCTGGTGAAACGAAGCGCACAAGATAATGTAAAAAGCCCTCGACTGTCACTTTGTTCGCCTGAATTGACTTATTGCAAAGCGTTAAATTTAAAGCTCCCAAAGCTCTTTAAAGGCGAGCATTTGCACTAGTTTTTTCGTTAACTCCCTGATTTTCAACAGTTGCTAACTTCTTGAAATGGTTCGTTTTGTCACCAATTGGTCTGGCACGGTCTTCGCTTAGTAGATCAATCTCAAAGCAAAAGTTTGCGTGAGAATCTGGGGGGACAAGAGAATGAATTTCAGAGCCATTTTGCCAGTTATAATTTGTAGCCTCCTGCCGACTGTGATCAAGGCTCAGATTTCAACTCAAACAATCCCCGAAGGAGTGCGCAGTCCTTCAGTGCGTATCGGGAATATTTCTCAGCTGAGCCAGCAGTATAATGATTCAGGCCATTTAAATAATTCTGTCGATTTAAGATCTGTGGAATTCAATGCTAAGAAATTATCTGTTCTTGAGCCCAAGATTGAAGCGCTCGTAGGATTATTTAATCGTATGGGCCGCTACGATTTGGGTTCGCAGATTAATAAGGGCACATTAAAAATTGATTCTCAACCAGTGATTCAATACACGGCGCCTGTGATGGCTTATGGTGTGAATAATCGATGGACCCTGGGTGCTGGTATTCCAGTGATTCACTATAAGAATGACATTCAACTTTCTAAAACAAAATCTAACATCGCAGCCTTCCAAGCGATCGCTAGTGGCTTGGGTGTGGACGAACTCAGTCAAGGTTTGCAGCAATTAGAGGATATTGATTTAATCTCGGCCTTTCATTCTGAACTTAAGAAAAAAGGTTATCACGATTTGGAAAGCCAAGATCAGACTTTCCTGGGGGATCTGCAATTGGCCAGCCTTTATCGCTTGGACGACTATGGAATGATACAATCCCAGTTTCGTTTGAATGTTATTTTGCCGACGGGTCCAAAATATGATCCTGATAATTTAGCGGCCTTCAATCAGTTTGGTTATACTTATATAGAGCCCCAATTGATTTCTGCTTATCCAATTTTTGAGCGGCTTAAAGTGGCAGGGCTTCTTGGTGTGCGAATGTATGTTCCTGATCAAGTCACGATCCGAGTCCCTAAAAATGAAGGCGACCTTTTACCCGATGCAGAACAAAAAGAAACATTAAGACGTCAAACGGGCTTAAAATTAACCCAAAGCTTACAATTGAGCTATGCTGTCGGAGAGTCTTGGAATTTCTTTGGAATTTCCGAGTGGGCGCAAAAAACGGCTGATCGTTTTGAAGGTGATCAACAAAAAAGATATGATCTTTTAAGTCGTGACACCGACACTCAGACGCAAGTCTTAACCGGCGGGATCTCATTCTCCAGTGTTGATTCTTATCAAAAAAGAAAAAAAGGAATTCCTGCGACGGTATCGGCGCAGGTCAGTGACACAATTGCAGGAAAAAATGTGGAACGGCAACTGGTTCAAGAAATCAGTGCGACGATTTATTTTTAATGGCGAAGACATGGCGAAGATAAGGAGATGTATGAAAAAGATAATCTCGATGATCATGGTATCTTTAGGAATAGCAGCTTGTGCTCCGGCTCCAGAAAAAGCGCCGACGCCCGAAATTCAATTTGAATTTGGCCCGACAAGTTCTGACATTGTCTTGGATTTATCGAATGTTAAAAACCAAACGCTAGCCTCGCAAAATCAGTGGCTGGCATCAACTCGATTATCTCCACAGGAAAAATTAGATTTTGCTGAAAATGTTTTAGCCGTGGGTCAGGCCTTTGATTCTTCAGATTTAAAAAGTTCTGCCGTTAAAAGTGTGCAAAACTTTCGAAGTCATTTTCAACCGCAAACCATTGCTTTTGAAGATTCACCTTATGTGGATGCCATTGTCGGTTCAACGGCCAAAGAAGCGAAGCAACAGGTTTCTGATGCGCAAAAGTTTTTGCCAGAAGATGAACAAAAGCTGCGCCAGTTTTTAACTGCATCGAAGGCGTCCTATGCTTGGCCAAAAGCGCCGGCGACGACGGATCAATCATTAAAAGCTGTCGAAGACTATCTGCAATTTCTGCTGAGTGGCCTTGCAAGTTTGGAATTAAATCCATTAGTGCTTGAAAATTTAAAGGCTGAGATTCCAGTTCGTATTAATAAGAGCTTATCTGAAATTCGCGCAGAAATTGTTAAGGTTCAAGCGGCTAAAACTTCAGCTGATGTTATTAGCCAGATTCAACAAATGATCGCGACCTTGCAATTTTCAATCTCGAAAGAAAGTGAAACCTTGCTGAAGCAGGGAAAAAGTTTGGCCCGCACAAATTTTGCTGCCAATGACGAGCAAGATATCCTCACGGTCCTTGTGCAAATTTATCGCATGCTCGATCCTCAAGATCGAAAGGAGCTGATTGGTTCGGAAAGTCAGGAACTTTATGAATTCCTAAGGGACGCTAGCGCGGATCGCTTAAGATGTTTAGAAACTCGGGGATGTAAGCGAGATCTTATTGTTTGGATCGGTAAGAAAACCAAAATTTTTCCACAGATCACTTCACGTGGTGTTTCAAATTTGCGGCAGAAAATTAATACTTCTATGCGCGGCTATGTCCTCACTCGCTTGGATGAAGAGGTCAGACTTGCGATTCAAACTGTTCCCGACATGATGGCAGAGCAAATCGGCGAAGCTTTCAAAGAAAAGTTGGCCGAAATTGGTGGCATCAAAGAGGATTACGCGGGCTATGTGAAAAAAATTGCTCGCAACTGGTCGGCCTTAAAATTAACATCGACTCAAGGGCGGGTATTGGGTCTTGAACAATTAAATAATGTGGCGGGACCTGGCGAAAGCACATCAACCTTATTGGGCCAAGCTCTTCTTGTGAAAACCAGAATTTTAAACCATGAAGCCAGCCAATTGGACGCTCAAGAAAAAATTCAGTGGTCGATTGAGCATTTAAATAAATTGCTCGCTTTGGGTGGGTATAAAAAGAATGAAGTGGATTCAACGCGAGCGATGGCTCAGCCCATTGATATTCATTTCGGTGATATGAAGCTTTCGTTGCAAGAAATTTTAAAATCGAACTATTCGTTTGCGGTTCCTGATAAAGTTTCTTTAGTTTCAGCTTACACTTCTAACGTGATCAGTCCTAGCGATTTTAACGTCAGCGTTGTGGGTCAGGCGCGTTTGCTTCGGGGTTACTCGGAATCCATCCAGTTTTTAAAAGACTGGCAGGTGACGGCCTTTGATCCCATCTTAGGGCAAGATAAAATTGTTGATGCCTTTCCAACGGCACCGTCATCCATTGCTGACCGAAAACTGTTTCCAAAAGATACTTTGTTTGCCTTGTCGGTTGGGAACGCCGCTATTATTTTAAAAAATCTTTTAAAAGACTTAACGCCTGTTTTTGTTGTGGGCCAGGAAAGTCAAATTATTTGGGCTAATAACTTTGATATCAGCAGTGCTGATGCGGTGTCGATGGCGGGTGTTGTTAATTTGATCGCCGGACAGCGAGATTTGAAAGTTTCATCGGCTGATTTGTCAGAATATATGGTTGCTTTGGGTGACTTCGTTCGGGCGATGGAAGGAATTGAAAATACTAAATCAAGCTACCTTCAAGATCGTGGGACCGACGGAAAAAGAAACGTGGATGAATTGCTGGACGCAAAAAAACAAGTCAAAATTTTAATGGTGGGTCTAGGGAATTTCTTATCCAATCGCATGGTGTCTGCCAGCGGTTGGGTGCGCGAATCTTATTCTTTACGCCGTGGACAAATCGAAGACAGTGAAATGAAAGTGATGACTCAGTTCAAAGCGATCGAATCTTTGTTGCAGGCTTACGAGATTACAAAGTTATCGCCGTATTTGTGGTCGGCTTTGGATCTGTATTACAAATTAAACCGCGAAGTCTTCAGTGCAGAAACTGGTTTTTACAGGGGCATTGCAACGCTAGAGCAGGGTGCGCAAGTGCTGAAGATTTTAAAAGGTCTGCAGCCGTATTTACCAACCAGCAGCCAAGGTCAGTTGGACAGTTTATTACAAAGCTGGACCGGGTTGATGCAGGCTCGGCTGAAATAAATTAGTTAATGAAGTCGCATCTGCTGCGCCAACAAAAGATTATGAGTCCGACAAAGCACACGCAAATTATCCGAAGAATTTCCGCCTCCCCATTTGACCGGCGTAGTATGATCAATCTGAATTTGAAACTGAGATCCGCAGCGAAGTCCATCTGAGCTAACGAATTGGCAACAACCTTGCGCATTTGCAAAGATCGTTCTTTTGGTGTGCACAGAAATAGGCGCACGCTTTCGTTTGCCCCTGACCGAGGATGTATC
Organism: Pseudobdellovibrionaceae bacterium; assembly: GCA_043747555.1. Classification (GTDB taxonomy): domain Bacteria; phylum Bdellovibrionota; class Bdellovibrionia; order Bdellovibrionales; family Bdellovibrionaceae; genus JAYWDA01. The sequence goes on from JAYTOY010000043.1 coordinate 13,976, forward strand.
CCTCAAGGATGGATTCTTTAGTAATATTTCCTCTGCGAACATATCTAGATTCTGTAGATTACTGAACTCCGTAGCGGAGCCCGATTTTGATTCTTCTGGTACAACAAAACCTGCCTCACTTAGATTTGGGTTTGGAATTTTATTGGGAACGGATTTAGAACCGTCATTTTTAACGGGCTTGGGTACTGGTTTACTATGTTCATTTAAGCTATCAGCAGACTTTACCTGGCCGGTTAATTTACTAGTTTCCCCATTTTGGATTGATTTAATTTTGAAGCAAGTGCTGTGATAACTTCAGCCCAAGAGCCGTTGTGAACAACATGCGATAGGAAGCTTTTAGCTTGTTTAAGCTCTTCGAATTGCTCTTTAGTAAAAGTAGTCTCTAATCGAACTGATTTATCTTTTTGCGGTCTGACAATGTCTTGATTTTTAATGGGCATATCAAATTCTTGAGCTAGGACTTGTCTTGTTTCAAAGCCATTACATGACTCAAGTTTTTCTAGAATTTCTTGAGTCTTTGCACCTGAAGTTATTTCACCTTTCTTGGCATCTGATTCCAAGCATTTTTGTAAGAGGCAAGCTTGAGATAAATTAAGCGCTCCTGATTTAAGTCTTTCAGCCACTTCTGGCACTGATCTTAAAAGTTTCGCGGCATCTATTCTTCGTATAGCAGAAGCTTCTGAGTAACCATATTTTTTAGTCATCATGGTGTACATACTATCAAAGCCAAGATCAGCATAAAGTTTACGATTCATGATTTCTAAAATATGCGATAAAACTAGGTGCATAATCTTACGTTCCGTTTGAACAAGATTTTCAGTTCTAAAAAGCAGATCGTCGTTGGAAATATATTTCAGATCATAGTTATCATCTTGAGGTGAATTTGTTTGCATTGATAGCTCCTTTTTAAAAAACTAAAAGGACCATACCATTGAAAATTCACCTACAATTTTAGATTTTCTGAAGCGCAATTTGCATTCGAAGATATTCAAAATTCGCTTCTTAAAGCGCTCATAAATCGCTCGCCTGAAGTGTATTTTCAAGAAATGTCGCCGGGATCAAAAGCTTTATTATCTCTAAACATAAGTTAATTGAGCGACACAAAAACCACCCGCAAGAAGTATTTTATAAATCTTTTAAAATTTAATTTAAATAACGCAGCTACTTCTACTTCCAATATGCAAATTGGACTCCGCTACGGAGCTCGCAGAGAAGTTCGCTTCTTCAAAAGAAGGTTATTCATTAGTTTACTTTCTTAGCAAAGCTCATTTATTGGTTTCGCTCGGCGAAGAAGTGTTTTAATAAGACGGGCTTTGCCGCGGAAGTCGATCTATAATTCGGGCTCCACAGCGGAGCTCACCTTTGAATTCGTGGCCAGGGCTTAAAAAGCCAGAATTCAGCCGAAAATCTCGGCGTTAGTAAACGATGTTTTTAAATCTTAGCCTAGACGAAGACATCTGTCGGAAGCAAAAAATTATTTTCTCCCTTCCTTCAGTTCGGATATCCGCCCACAAGTTGGCTAAAACCCGCTAAGCAACCCTTAGACCCCCAATGTCATAAGGAAAGCCGATGACATTCCAGGCCGGTGTTTGAGATAAGAAACCTGTGAAATTTCTTGTTTTTGAAGGTTTAGATGGATCGGGGAAAAGCTCCCTTATGGCAGCTCTTGAAAAAGAGTTGCTGGCCGCAAAAATTTCCGTGCATCGCACGCGTGAGCCTGGGGGAACGCCTTTAGGCGAAGAAATTCGTGAAATCATCGTACGCCGCAAAGAGGGTTATGTCCCGTGTGCTAAAACTGAGCTGCTGCTTTATGAAGCGATTCGCGCTCAGCATGTGGAAGAAACCATTCAGCCAAAATTAAAGCAAGGCATCTGGGTTTTATCAGACCGTTTTGCAGCAAGCTCGGTAGCATTTCAAGCGGGCGGTCGCACTTTATCGACTGATGAGGTAGTGAAGCTGAATTATTTTGCCACATCTGGATTAAAACCTGACCTGACGTTTTTATTAGATCTTTCCGTAGAAGAATCAAGACAGCGTCGCCAACAAAGGGCTTTTGCTATTGGTGAAAAAGAAGATCGCATCGAAGCCGAAGCCGATCAATTTCACGAGCGAGTTCGACAGAGCTTCTTAGCCCAAGCCAAGGCCGACGCAAGTCACTGGCAGATTTTGGATGCCAGGCTTTCAACCGTGCAAATGTTAGAGCAAGTGATGACTAACTTAAGATCAAAAAAATGGCTGCCTTAATTCCCACAGTTGTCGGCCACAGCCGAGTGATTTCAAATTGGCTGAGTGCCAAAGCCAATCAAAGATTAGCCGGTGTATATTTGTTTGCAGGCCCCTCGGGCATTGGCAAAAAAACAACGGCGTGGGCGCTGGCACAAGCTTATCTTTGTGAGGTCAATCCATCAGCGTGCGGTGAATGTCCAAGCTGTTTAAAAGTCGCAAAGCACCAAAACGAAAATGTTTTTTATATCGAGCCCGCAGGCCAACAGATTAAAACTGATCAGGCCCATGAAATTTTACATTTTTTAAGTTTAAAAGCTTGGCGGGGAAAAAGGGTTGTGATCATTGATCAAGTGCAGGCCTTAAACGCCACAGCCGCGAACACATTACTCAAAACTTTAGAAGAACCACCGCCCGAGACGCAATTTTTCGTGATCGCACCCAGTGCTTCAAGTGTTTTGCCAACTTTAAGATCGCGCTGCCAAGTGCTGAATTTTTATCCCGTGCCTGCGAGCGAAATGAAGAAAAAAGTTCAAGCTCCCGATTGGATGCTCAGGGCCTCACGCGGAAGTTTTGAAAAGCTGGCCCAGTTTCAAGAAGAAAGCTCGGCCCAAGTTCGAAAAACAGCGGCGCAAATGTTAGAAAGTTGTGTGCTGAAAAAAGATTTCTTAACGACCGATGATTGGCGTGAACCTTTAAAAGAAAAAGGCATGTGGTCGCAATATTTAATGCACTGGAATTATTTATTAAGAGATGCCATTTACACAAAGTTAAATAGAAAAAACCAAGTTCTTAACACAGATTTGAGTGCATTTTTAGAACTGCTCGCGGCGCGCTCGATGGCTCAACTTTTAAGTTGGCAAGAAGCCGTGTTCATGTGGCAAAATGAACTTCTGATCAACCGTGATCCGCAATTGCAAATGGAAACTTTATCGATTAGAACCCAGCGAAGGCCTTTATGACTGACCCAATGAACCAATGGATTGATTTGCACTGCCACCTCGACATGATGGAAGAAGGCACCGAAGCGGCTATTTCAAAAGCTCAGGCGGCAGGAGTTAAAAAAATGGTCACGATCGGGACCGAACCATCTGACCATCAAATTGTTTTAGATATTGCAAAAAAATATTATCCGGAAGTTTTTTGCACCTTGGGTGTGCATCCGCATCAAGGCGCGATTTACACCGACGAAGCGGGTGCCTTTATCGAAGCCAATTTAGCGCGGCCCGAAGTGGTGGCGGTGGGTGAAATTGGTCTGGATTATTATTATAATCAGTCGCCGGTGGAAAACCAAAAAGAGGCCTTCCGCAAGCAGCTGGATATTGCCGCCCGCCACAAGATGCCGGTCGAAATCCACACCCGCGACGCAGAACCCGATACCGTTGAAATTTTAAAAGAATTTAAGGGCCGCGTGAACGGAATTATTCACTGCTTCACAGGCACGAGATGGCTGGCCGATGAATGTTTGGATTTAGGCTTTAATATTTCCATCAGCGGAGTTGTGACGTTTAAAAATGCTCAAGACTTACGCGATACCGTCATTGCCATGCCCTTGGATCGAATTCACGTCGAAACAGATGCGCCCTTTTTAGCCCCGGTCCCACAGCGTGGAAAAAAGAACACACCGGCGTTTATGGTACATACCGCCCAGTTTGTCGCACAGCTAAAGGGCGTTGATGAAGAAGTTTTTTGTCAGCAGATGCTAAAGAACGCGCTGCAAATGTTTCCTAAAATTATTTGGTAGCCTAAAGGCCCCTGTATTCCTTGATTTTTCTTCTATTCCCAATGATATTGGGCTCTCAATTTTTCCCTGGAGGCTTACGTGGCTAAACTTAAAGTCGGTATCAATGGTTTTGGTCGTATTGGACGAATTCTTTTTCGCGCCGGTTTTGAACATTTGGACATTGTTGGAATTAATAACTTGGACAGCTTAGATGGCTCAGCCCATTTACTAAAGTACGATAGCACACACGGCATTTTTAATGCAGATGTCAGTCATGATGAAAAGAATTTGATCGTGAACGGCAAGAAAATCAATTACTCGGCCTGCAAAAATCCAGCAGAAATTCCTTGGAAAGCTTGGGGCGTTGACCTTGTTTTGGAATGCACGGGCGCCTTTAAAGGAAAAGAAGATTATCAAAAACACATTACAGCGGGCGCAAAAAAAGTTATGATTTCGGCGCCAGCTGATGGCGTTGATTTGACTTTGGTGATGGGCGTGAATCATGAGCAGTATGATCCATCAAAACATATTTTTATTTCTAATGCGTCTTGCACAACAAATTGTTTGGCTCCGATTGCAAAAGTTTTACACGAAGCTTTTGGTATCGAAAACGGCATGATGACAACAATTCATTCATACACGAACGATCAAAAAATTCTGGATGCTCCTCACAAAGATTTACGTCGGGCAAGGTCAGCAGCTGTCAGCATGATTCCGACGACGACTGGAGCTGCGAAAGCCGTGGGCTTGGTCCTTCCAGAGCTAAAAGGTAAAATCGATGGAACTTCGATTCGAGTCCCAACTCCGAACGTCAGCCTTGTTGATTTCACATTCCGCCCAATGAAAGATTGCACCATTGATTCAGTAAACGCCGCTTTAACAAAAGCCGCAGAAGGTCCCTTAAAAGGAATTTTAGCTGTCGAGAAAAAAGAGCTGGTGTCGATTGATTTCAACGGCAACAAACACTCATCGATTGTAGATGCGGCTTGTACAATGATGGTTGGTCCAAAACTTGTGAAGGTCATGTCTTGGTATGATAACGAGACCGGCTTTTCGCAGCGGATGGTGGATGTCGCTCTTTACATGGCTCAAAAAGGATTATAAATGGCAAATGGTCTTCGCTATATTAAAACGCTGAAAGATTTTAACGTGAAAGATAAAGTTGTCTTTCTTCGTCTAGATCTGAATGTTCCCTTAGAGAACGGCAAGATCACGGACCAAACACGAATCACAGCGACTTTACCGACCATCCAATTTTTAATGGATGCGGGCGCGAAGATCGTGATGGCCTCCCACCTGGGTCGTCCAAAAAATGCCGAAGATACAAAATTTTCTTTAGTGCCGGTTGCGGAAAGTTTAGCTGAACATTTAAAAGCCGAAGTTCTGTTGGTGGATGATCCAAGTTCTGATGATGGAGTTAAGGGATTACTGATCGGACTTAAGAAAAATCAATTAATCCTGTTAGAAAATATTCGGTATGTCGCTGGAGAGACTAAAGATAGTGATGAACTTGCACAAGCTATTGCAAGCTACAGCGATATTTATATCAATGATGCGTTTGGTGCTAGTCACCGGGCTCATTCGACGATTCATGCTTTGCCGAAAATCATGAAACAAAAAGGCATTGGGTTTTTGATCGAAAAGGAAATCAAGATGCTAGACCAGTTAATGGAAAATCCCGCTAAGCCCTACATTGCGGTTCTTGGTGGCGCCAAGGTGTCTGATAAAATTGCCGTCATCGAAAAATTGATCGATGTTGTTGACGGAATTATTATCGGTGGCGCCATGGCCTACACTTTTCTGAAAGCGCAAGGTCACTCGGTCGGTAAATCTTTGGTGGAAGAAGATAAGATTAAATACGCCAAAGAAATGATTGCGCGGATCGAAGCCCGCCGAAAGACTTTATTGCTGCCAGTAGATCATGTGACGACGCTAGCTTTTGGAGACACAAAAAATATTGAAACCACGAAAGACGTCAATATTCCTGACGGACGCATAGCTCTTGATATTGGGCCCAAGTCGCTGAGTTTATTTAGCGCAGCCCTGAGAGAAGCGAAAACAATTTTTTGGAACGGCCCTATGGGTGTTTTTGAAACTGCTGAATTTTCTAAAGGAACATTTGGTGTCGCAAAAATTATTTCGGAGAATCCAGGAATGACAATTATTGGCGGGGGAGATTCTGCGGCTGCGGCTGAAGCTTCAGGTTTTGCTGATAAAATGACGCATATTTCGACGGGTGGAGGAGCCAGCCTTGAATATCTTCAAGGTGACAAACTTCCTGGTCTAGAAGTTCTGAGGCAAAAACATGCTGGCGCTGAAACTCCGCATTTGTAAAAATGGTCTAATTTCTAGAATCCGTCAGGAAGTTAAAAATTTCATCGCGTTTAAATAAGTAAGTTCTTATCACAGTCCAAATATGGCCAGTCTCAAAATATAATTTTTTAGCTTTGGGCAGCTGAGCTGCCATCTGTTTTTGAAATTTACTGGGAACATCTGTGTCTACATTAGAAATAAATAATAAATATCTTTCTGAGTTCCGTTCTTCGCTGAGGAAAATTCCAGGATCATAATGGATACTATTTCGCATTAATTGCAAATACTCTTCATCGCTTGAAAGGTGGTAATTTTTTTTCCGATTTGTTTTTTGGATAGTGACTGAGGCCAGATCAGATTCTGTCAGAATCCCAGCTAAATCAATTCCACCGACCGTTAAGACGACTTTGCCTATTTGGGAATCGGCACCTATGGCCGCCGCGGCATAAAGGGCCCCAAGGCTTGCACCCATCAAGTGAACAGGTTCGTGGATCCACTGAATTAACTCCTTAAGAGCCGCGGTATTGCCGCGGATTTGCCGATCATGCCGAGTCAGATCATAATCTTTGTCCGCAAAGCCATCAAACTTGGCCAAAATATAAAAAGTTACATTTCGGCTGCAAAAGTATTTTCCCATTTGCCGATCTAAGAAATTCATTCCACCAGTGGGTGGCAATAAAATAACAGGTCGATTCTTACTTGGATGATCGGGACGAAAAATATGGACTTCTCGACCAGAGGCTTTCCCAGTGGCTGGATCCCAGCCGGTGAACCAATGAGCTTCGATAGTGCAGCCCAAAGATTTATAACTTTCCTTCTTATTTTCTTGCCACTTTTTAACGGGTTGGCGAAGGGCTTCCTTTTCAATTTCTAAATAGGCTTCAGATCGAATGGCAAAAAAAAGCAAAACTAATGGCGTCAGCAAAAAAGTTTTCATGTTCGACGTCCTTATTTTTTAATTCCTAAATATCGAAAGAAGGCATCCGTATTTGGTTTCCGTCCCAAGAATTCTTGCAGAAGCACAGTGGCATCCTGGAGGTTGCCTTTTTCTAAGATAATTTTTCTGTAATTTAAACCCTCAAACGGGGAAAAAAGATTTCCATTTTCGAATTTTGTAAACATATCAAAGGCATAAACGTTGGACCATAGGTAGCCGTAATAGCCAGCATCATAGCCTCCCATAATATGTCCAAAGCTTGCTGGGAAATGCGAACCTGGCAGAGGATCAAGCCCCATAATTTCTTTGTAAAGATTGTTATATGTTTCTGTGACATCTAAATCTTTGGGACTTTGATGAAGGGTTAAATCATAAATACTGTAAAGTAGCTGACCATTAAAACCGTAAGCTTGATTGAATTTTCGCGAACGAATTAGTTTTGCAATTAAAGCATCGGGCATTTTTTTAGATCTGTCAGAATAATAGGCCGAGATCTTTTTTAGAATTTGCGGCTGCCAAACCCAGTTTTCAAGCATTTGGGATGGTGCCTCGACAAAATCGCCGGCGACGTTAAAACCTGAAAGACTGGCAAATTTAACTTTTGTTAATGTCGCATGCATCACATGACCAAACTCGTGAAAAAGAGTCTCGACATCATCATGACTTAACAACGAAGGTCGATCTTTTGTTGCAGGATTAAGATTGGCAACAATAGCTGCAATCGGGGGTTGATATTGGCCGCCCACTTCGCGTCCTGTTCTTAACGGAAAGGCAGCGGCATGATTATACTTTCCTTCGCGTGGATAGAGATCGGCGTAAAAATAAGCAAGCAGCGCCCCAGTTGCGGCGTCGTGAATTTCGAAAAGCTGGACGGTCGGGTGCCAAGTCATCGCATTTTGAACGGGTACGAATTTCACACTTAAAAGTTCAGAGTATATTTCAAACATTTTTGCAATGACATGATCTGATGGAAAGTATTCACGGATTAATTCGTCATCAATCGCATAGTTTTTTATTTTTAAATGATGGCTGTAGTAACCGATGTCCCAAGAGTTTAACTTTGTCGTTTGAGGATCGCTGGTTTTTTTAAAGGCTAAAAGCTCTTGGTAATCTTTTTGGAAAGCTAACCTCATTTTAGATTTTAAATCTTGCAAAAATTGTCTGGCCCGGCTGCCGGTTTTAGCCATTTTGTCATAGGTTCTGTAATCGGCCCAATCTTTAAAACCTAAAAGCAAAGCGGCCTCCCGGCGAAGGCGAACAGTTCTTTGCAGCAATTCAGTGTTTACTTTGGCTTCGCGATTGGAAAAGACAAACGCCATCTTTCGACGGGCGTCCGAGTTAGAAGCGTTTTCCATAAAATCCACGTAGTATGTCGTTTTTGCCGGGATTTGGTAATTGCCGTTGGGAAGTTTTACGAATCTAACTCTCACGACATCTGGAATTCCAGCCATTTCAGCGTCATTCATTTCGACAGAGTCATTGTTGTTATTTAAATTCGCTGCAAATTGAATTTCAAGATCAGAAATTTCAGTTTTAATTTTTTTAAATTGAGCCAGCTTTGCATCCGGAAGATCTAGACCACTTAATTTAAAGCCAATCATGCTTTGTTGGATCAAGCGAATGTCAGTCTGCGACAAGGTCGATATCTTAATTTGTTTCTGAATTTCTTTCTGAGCTTGCTTCATTAAATGGTATAAATCTTTGCGAGAATAAATTTCAATCGCAGTTTGCGAAGCCATAGCACTGCAATCTTCCGAGGATTTGCGCAAATCCGCGTCGACGGAAACGTCATTCATAAAACCAAGAGGCGTCAATTTTTCATCGAATTGAGCTGAAATATTTTCAAGGTCGCCAAAAGTATTTTCAAAGGTTAGGGCAAAGCCAGGATTTTTAATCGGTCGCTGAACGAGATCATTGACGCTTTTTGTGAATTCACTGATGACAGCAGTGCATAAGTGATTGAGTTCTGCCGGAGAATAATCAGACCGGATCAAGGCTTTATCGCTGGAGTTACTAGGCTCCCTTGAAATTGGTGTTGAAGCACAGGCTATAAAAAGTCCTACCAGTGGAATTATCAATAGCAGTCCAAGACGGATTTTCATAAGGCTCCTTGATGGATGTTGTAAGACCTAAATTTTGGAATGATTTGGGCTTAAACTCAATCACAAAGGCAGCTTATTTGTTGGCTTAGCGGGGTTGGCCCAGCTCCATCGTCCAGTAAGTTTTGTATGTCGAGGATTCGTGATAACTACAAGCGACTCCGACCTCATGGAAATGAGGACTCATGATATTAGCGCAGTGGCCTGGGCTTTTAATCCAGCTATTGATTGTGGCTTCAACTGTTTTGCGACCGGCTGAAATATTTTCTCCCGCCGCACGCCAGATATATCCCGCTCGTGCCATTCGATCTGTAAAAGGTCGTTCATTGCGGCTATCATGTTCAAAATAATTGTTTTTGGCCATATCAACAGAATGTTCATTGGCAGCTGAAGCTAACCTCATATTCCACCTCAGCGCAGGGACAGATTTAAAAAACTGAGTTCCACAGTACCTAGCAGAAGAACGAGCTGCATTGACTTCGCTTAAAACTTCCTGTTGAAGGCGGCTGACCTGACAAGATTGGGCGCTGGCATAAGCTCCGGAAAAAGTCAGAGCCAATAAAAGAATTATAAATCGTAAATCAAACAGAAGACCTCCTAGGGGAAGGTCAAAGTTTATTTTAAAGTCACTGCGTCGCTCAACGATTTAATTGTGAAATCTTTTTAGCGGAACGCTGCAATACCCGTAATCTGTTGTCCGACAACAAGTCGATGAATGTCTTCAGTGCCTTCATAGGTATTCACTGTTTCCAAATTCATCATATGTCGGATCACTGGATATTCATCAATAATCCCATTGGCGCCCAGCAAATCGCGAGCATCACGGGCAACATCTAAAGCCATGCGACAGTTATTCATTTTTACCAATGAAACATGATGCGGATGAATTCTGCCGGATTCTTTCAAGCGACCCATTTGTAAAGCGAGCAACTGACCCTTGGTAATTTCTTGCACCATTTTAACCAGTTTTCCTTGCGGAAGTTGGTAAGCGGCAAGCGGTTTATCTTTTTCAAAAATCACTCGTTCTTTCGAGTAATGAAGAGCGGTGTGGTAACAGGCATTCGCGGCGCCAACAACACCCCAAGCAATTCCGTACCGAGCTTGCGTCAAGCATCCCAAAGGACCTTTCAGGCCTTCAATATTGGGCAGCATATTTTCTTCAGGAACGAAGCAATTTTGTAAATGAAGTTCAGACGTTGTGCTGACGCGCAAAGAAAATTTACCCTTCATTGTGCTTGTCGTAAATCCGTCCATGCCTTTTTCAACAATGAAGCCTTTTACTTTTCCATCAAGCTTGGCCCAAACAACGGCGATATCAGCAATGCAACCATTTGTGATCCACATTTTATTGCCGGAGATTTTATAACCACCCTTTACTTTTTCAGCTCGAGTGAGCATGCCGCCAGGATTAGATCCAGCATCAGGTTCTGTTAATCCAAAGCAGCCAATCAGTTCGGCTTTTGCTAGTTTTGCTAAATATTTTTTCTTCTGAGCTTCAGACCCGTAAGCAAAAATCGGGTACATGACTAAAGCACCCTGCACAGAACAAAAAGAACGAATGCCCGAATCGGCGCGTTCTAACTCTTGCATTAAAAGTCCGTAAGAAATATGACCTAAACCCGGGCAGTCGTAGCCTTGAATGGTCGAGCCGAGCAAACCCATTTCGGCAAAGCGTGGAATTAAATGTTTTGGAAATTCTTCTTTTCGATTGGCTTCTTGCAAAGTCGGCATCACTTCTTTCGTGACAAAGTCGCGGACCGTGTTGCGTACCATCAATTCTTCTTCAGAAAAAAGAGAATCTTCTTCCATGTAGTTTAAAGACTCATAGACCGCCATAATAACTCCTCTTAAGGGTGCAAGATATTGTCGCAAAAGGCCGTGAATCTGGCAAGTCCAACGGACGTTTTCAATACTTGACTCAAATCTGTAAGCTGGCACCTTAGATTGATGTATAACAGAGCCGAAATCGTCGACGAAAACTTTACAAAATTTGTCAAAGCAGGGCACTTTCCAAAGGCCAGGACGCATGTCAATTTGCAGGAGTCTGGTTTATTGTCCACAGAATTAATTGATCTTTTTGAAAGCCAAGTCATCAGTCGACATTTGGATCTAAGAGCCCGCATTTTAAAAAACACCAATCAATCATTTTACACTATCGGAAGTTCAGGGCACGAAGGCAACGCTGTCTTTGGAAAAATTTTTCGAACAACAGACATGGCGTTTTTGCATTATCGAAGCGGCGCTTTGATGATTCAAAGAGCCAAGCAACGGCCGGGAAGCACACCGGTCTATGATACAATGCTTTCATTGGTAGCCTCTAGTGACGAGCCTATCGCCGGCGGCAGGCATAAAGTTTTCGGCAGTTTGCCATTGCTTGTTCCTCCCCAAACCAGCACCATCGCTTCGCATTTACCAAAAGCTGTGGGTGCAGCCCTTGCAATCACTCGGGCTCGCGATATGGGCCACACGGGTGTCATGCCGAATGACAGCTTGGTGATCTGTACTTTCGGAGATGCTTCGGCCAATCACTCGACGGCCTTGGGTGCAATCAATACGGCGGCGTGGACGGCTTACCAAAAAGTGCGTTTACCATTAATTTTTATCTGTGAAGATAACGGCATTGGTATATCGGTTTCGACACCCCCTGGTTGGATTGAAAATAATTTCTCTTCAAAGCCAGCGCTTAAATATGTTAAGGTCGATGGCCTCAACATATTAGATATCTTCCAAAAAACAAAAGCCTTAGAAGAAACTGTCAGAGCGGGCCGTAAGCCCGCATTTTTACATATGGAAACAGTGCGGCTGATGGGCCACGCTGGCTCCGATATGGAATTAGGTTATCACACTCAAGAAAAAATCGAGGCCTTGGAATTTAATGATCCATTACTGCATTCGGCGCGAATAATTTTAGAAAATAATTTATTATCACCTGAAGAGATTTTAAAACTTTACGAAAGTGAAAGATCTCGGGTCGAGCACGTCGGTCTTACTGCTATTCAACGACCAAAACTTTTAAAGCCCGAAGATATTCGCTCAACAGTGACGGCGTGTGCTAAATTGAAAACAGCACCCCAGGCTCCCTCAGAAGAAATGCGTGAACAAATTTTTGGCCGCGAGTACGGCAAGCTTTCAACCCCTCAACACATGGCAAAGTTAATTAATTATGGTCTGACCGATTTGATGATGCGTTATCCTCAAGCGATGGTTTTTGGCGAAGATGTCGCCCAAAAAGGGGGCGTCTATAATGTGACTGATGGATTATTTAATAAATTTGGAGCAAAAAGGGTTTTTAATTCTTTACTAGATGAGCAGTCCATTTTAGGCGCAGCCATTGGCTTAGCTCATAATGGCTTTTTGCCAATTCCAGAAATTCAATTCCTGGCCTACGTTCATAATGCCGAAGATCAGATTCGTGGTGAAGCTGCGACCTTAGCGTTTTTTTCAAAAGGCCAATTTACTAATCCAATGGTTTTGCGAATTGCGGGCCTACCCTATCAAAAAGGTTTTGGCGGACACTTCCATAACGACAATTCGTTAGCCATTTTTCGAGATATTCCAGGTGTTATTGTCGCAGTTCCATCCAATGGAGTGGATGCTGTAAAAATGATGCGAGCTTGCGTTCGCGAAGCCTTTGAAAAAGGTCGTGTGATTGTTTTTGTCGAACCCATTGCCCTTTATATGACAAAGGATCTTCATCAAGTCGACGACAAAGGATGGACATTTTCCTACCCGTCTGGGACCGACGAAATTCCCATTGGTGAATTTGGTGTTTATGGCGATGGAAAAGATTTAACAATTTTAACTTATGGCAATGGCTATTATTTTTCCAGGCAGGCCGAGAAAATATTGAAAGAAAAGCACAACGTGCATTGCAAGATTATTGATTTGCGTTGGATCGCACCGCTGAATCATCGGGCCCTGGCAGATGAGCTTGAAAATTCAAATAATGTTTTGATTGTCGACGAGTGTCGGAAAACAGGCTCACTCAGCGAAGCCCTGGTTGCATCAATGGTTGAAAATATGAAAACTCTGCCCAAAATTAAGGTCATGGCAGCTCATGATTGTTTTATCACTTTAGGAGTAGCTGCGGCGGCAGGCTTACCTTCGAAAGATGAAATCATTGAAGCCGCCCTCCAGATGAAGGGAATCAAGGTTCCTGCAATATGAAAACACAAAATGCTAAGAAAGAAAGAGTCGTTGTTATCTGTCCAGGACGCGGGACTTACACCAAAGAGACTTTAGGATATTTAAAAAAATTTCGTCCGAAGGACAGTGAATTCTTAAACGTTTTGGACGAAAAGCGAGCGGCGTTGGGAATGCCCACACTGACTGAACTTGATCAAGAACCGATCTTTAAACCCCAGCTGCATACGAAGGGCGAACATGCTTCGGCGTTAATTTATGCTTGCAGTTATGCTGATTTTTTAAATTTAGATTCAGATAAATACGAAGTGGTGGCCGTGACCGGAAATTCGATGGGTTGGTACATTGCTTTAGCTGTGGCTGGAGTTTTGGATACTCACGGTGCGTTCGAAGTCATTAATACTATGGGTTCAATGATGAAAGATGAGATCATTGGCGGGCAAGTGATTTATCCGCTGGTGGATGATAATTGGAAGACTCAGCCCGCAGCCTTGAATCTTGTGGATGAGGCGCTCAAGGAAGCCAATGCGCGACCGGACTGTGAAACTTATATCTCGATTCAACTCGGTGGTTATGCCGTGATAGGTGGAAATCAGAAAGCCCTCGATTTTTTATTAAAAAAACTTCCTAAAATCGAAAATTATCCATTCCAGCTAGTCAACCATGCGGCCTTTCACACACCTTTATTGAAGCACACATCAGAAAAAGCGCGGCAAACTCTTTCCAAAGATTTATTTCATAGGCCACAAATTCCATTGATTGATGGCCGTGGTCACCTGTGGACTGAATTTGCTACGGGGCAAGACGAAATTTATGATTATACTCTTCAACATCAAGTGGTCTGCCAATATGACTTTACAACAGCTATCACGGTCGCTTTAAAAGAATTTTGTCCTGATCGTCTGGTTCTTTTAGGGCCAGGAAACACTTTGGGCGGAGCCATTGGCCAAACGCTAGTGCAAAATAATTGGCTACAGGTGAGCTCTAAAAGTGATTTTGTTGATTTGCAAAAGAAAAACCCGTTTTTGATTTCTATAGGACGACCAGAAGCAAAGTAACTTCTGACAAGAAACCCCGTCATCAAAGAATTCGATATTTTCAAGGAGAATTCATAAAGCAGATAAGCGATATTTGCAGGTGATTGTACTTTTAACCTGGCTTTGCTTGGCCTATTCTTTCGGTTTTTTTACGGTGATGTCTTTTTAATTGGGCCTTTTATGACAAAGAATTTGACGTTAGATCATGCAAAGAGAGAGTTTTGACGAGGTCTAAATAAAAATTGTACCAAGATGAGAAAATATCTTTAGAATTCCTCGACCAAAGCCGAAGTATTAGAAGGACTACTTCGCAAACTATGACCCCTAAAGTAGTGGGCTGGCCCTAAAGGAATGATGTGGACGATACAAAGACTAGAACAATTCGGAATCCTGAAGCAGAGGCTTCTCAGAATTTAGAAGAGACCATTTTAATTTATGAAAATGCGGCTCCTCAAGAAGTTTTGAGATACGCTGTTGAGAGAAATATTTCTCAGATTGTGAATGAGACCGGTCCGCATCATGAATCTGAATTAAAATCATCAATGGCAATGATGGAAGCACCGATTTCATTTTTTGACTTTCCCCTGGCAACCATTTTATGTCCTGAAGACGTAAATGCACAGTCTGAGAAATCTATGCTTCAATTGGAAATTCCTTTTTTTAAGTCTGACGACAAGGAATCGATTTTAGATTCCATTGGGGATTATATGAAATCTCTAGCAGGGTCGGGAACCCTAGAGTCCGATGTGCGCCTCGTCGCGGATGAACTTTTCACAAATGCTATTTATAACGCAGGTTTTCAGGACACGCCTGGAGGAGCCGATCGTACTCACTCGGTCACCCTTGACGAAAAACAAACATGTCGACTTTTGGTAGGCGCTAAAGACGACCGTCTTGTGGTTGTTTGCGAAGATTTATTTGGGACCCTAAATATTTTAAAGCTTTTGACTCGGATCAGAAACTGTTACGAAGAGGGTGCTCATAAATCGATCACCTGGGATAAGCCAGGGGCTGGAATCGGAAGCTACTTGGTTTTTAAAAGTTGCATGAGTGTTTACTATGCTGTTCAAGAAAATGAGCGTACGGTGGTGGCTTGTGTGTTCCCATTGCGAAAAGGAATGAGGGCGCGCTCTGAGCTGGGAAAAGGCGTTCACTTTGTTAATGTGGCTAAAAAGGTTAAGGTTGATGAATGAATTTATTTAAAGCTTCACAGACTATGAATAACAAAACGCTGCAGTTGGTTTTGGAAGGTGAAATCCAAGGAAGTTGCTTGTTGCCCGAGCTTGATATGAAAGATATTACGGCATTGGACATGGATATCGGCAAGATCACCTATATTAATTCGGGTGGCATTCGGAACTGGATTATTTGGATGGTCCAATTAACAAAAAACAATCCGTCTGTGGATTTTGTTTTTAGGCAGATCCCGCCCATCATGATCAGTCAGATCACAAATGTTGATTCATTTATTCCTAAAAAATCTAAAATCGTTTCAGTTTTTATTCCTTTTTTCTGTGATCACTGTGGAGCTTCTGCCTCACGGTTATTTGAACCAGAAAAATATTTTCAACAATCTAAATCAAAAGAAGAAATTTTAGCCTTGATGTGTGATATGACTTGCCCCAAGTGTTCAAAGCCCATGGAAATGGATGCCTTCCCTGAAAAATATTTAACCTGTTTAGAACAACATCGCTGAAATTAAATCAGCGGTAAATGGATCGCCAAGCCTTTGTCATCAGCTTTTAAAGTCACCGCTTCACAACCACAGGCTAAAATTGAAAGTATCGATTGAAGAGTCGCCCACTCGAAATGCGGCATTCCTTCGAAATAAAGTTTAATGATAGCATGGGTCTGATTTTTTTCCACCTTAGCTTGAATTCCCGACGGTTCTAAATTGTTACGTAAGGCTGTTTCTGAAATCGAAGTTAAAACCGATCCTAGAAAGGTGATGGCAAAGTTTTTAGGAATATTTAATTGATAGCGTTCTGCCACAGACATCCAAGACACGCCTCCCACTAGTTTAGTTAAATGATGGGACAGACTTTCCCCAGCCACTAAAATATCGGCAATTTCACAGGAAAGGGCGCCAGGTTTTAAGCTCAGGGCCCCTTCAAGGCCGTACATAGTCCCCGTCATTCGTGTGACTGAATTTTGAATCAACTGCAGCAGGGTTGGAACTTTTTGATGAGATCGAACTGTTTCCTTCAAAGAACTTAACCCTCTTAAAAATTCCTCATTTGTAATCCGATTCTCAAGGTGCTCTTGCAAAAGAAAAAAGATGGGGTTGATTTGCTGAGTCAGGTGAGCCGCTTGCCCCGAGGCCAAAGTTAATGCGCCAAGGATATTGCGAATTTCGCTGATGGCAGGGGTTGAAGCTTTTTCTAATAAAATTAATTCCGAGGTCGTTCCTTTTTTTAAACTTTGTAAATGCTGACCGGCTTTTAATGCCAGCTCCAACATTCGGCTGCGTACTGTCTGATGCAAAGAGTTCTTTTTAACATCAATCACACAAAGACTGCCGACCGTGATGCCATTAACAACGACAGGAAAGCCAAAGTACGAAACAATCCCATAGCGCTGGATCAGCTCTTGGGGCAGGTCAGGATGCAGCCCGGTATCTTCAATAGACAAAGGTTGCCCTTTATCGACGACAAATTGACAAAGTGAGGAGCAGCGGTCGGTGGCCCTGGATATAGCTAAATCTGGCGGCAAGCCTATATGAGCCTTAAAATATTGAATTTGATGCATGACAATTGAGACCAAAGAAATGGGGAAGCCTGTCATCGATTTTGCCTCGCCGACAATTTTCTGCAAAACAACGTCTAGTTTGGTATCGACGACCGAAATGCTTGGATCCATCGGAGCACTCATCTTTTCACCTCTGCCCAATCTATCGGTTCAGGACCTGGACCTTTGCAGACAAGTTAATTTAATAAGACGTTAAATTTTGCTGACGGCCTGAATCGATGTGACAATAATAAAAGACATTGTCGAGGAGAACTCATGAAATACATTCTCATTTTGATACTGCTTATTCCGCAAATGACCTGGGCCGCTGGCCGAACTCGATCCAGAAAATCAACAAGCAGTTTCTCGGGATCATCTTTTGGCGATCAAAGTCTTTTTAGAATTCAAGGAAGTTACGGTGTGGCGATTGTTGACCCCGTTGAAGTTGCCAACTATCGAAAACAGTTTATTTGGAATGGTGCGAACGCGACCGAGGGTATTTTTGATCGCCTGCCTCAAACTGATCTTGGAGTCGGTGTCCGCATAGGCCCAGGCCATCTTATGGTGCATTACTTCACCGCCCATCAGGACCTTAAAAATACCGACATTGGCGCCACAGGAGTTTCAGTCAAAGACAGTTTTAATTATTCAGCAACGTATGTCTTTTATGACGTCCCTTTTATTTTCGGAGACTTTCTTCTAACAACAGGGCTTGGAATTGGGAAAGCCAACAAATTTGAATTCCATCAAACGCTGACGGGTGGAAATGGAGAAGACATCACGTGGACTGACACGCCCATCGGCTACCGGGGACGGGCTTCCTTGGGTTATCTTTATTCAAATACATTCGGAGTTTTTTTTGAACTTGGTTATGAAATGATGAAAAGTACGCTGACAGCCGCCAGTGATTATCAATCAACTATAAATGGCGCGCCCATCCGAAGTGGACAAAAATTGATCGGCCGAGGTGGTGCGGTGGAGGCGGATCTTTCAGGGGCTCGTTTTGCGGCTGGCTTGATCCTGATGTTTTAACGGCGAAGGTAAAAGAAATGCACGAGTTTAATAAAATTCCCTCCTTAGGGCCCTTTCAAGGCCTTCCGGCTTGTCTAAGGATCCCCTTGGGGCGTGTTGCTGCTAGAACGGAAGTCAGTTCGTGATAAGAAACTAAATATGAAAAATCAAATCGTTCGACCCACCACTCAATTTGTAGGTTCCCCTTTGGTCCCCGGGGATAAATCTATTTCACACCGAGCTTTAATCTTAAGCGCTTTGTCAGAAGGGCAATGCACCATCGAAGGCCTGCTTGAAAGTGCCGACGTGCAGTCCACGGCTGAATGCCTTCAGCACATGGGCATTGAAATCATAAAAAAAAATAATTTGATCCAGGTTAATGGGCAAGGAATGTTTGGTTTAAAGTCGCCCAAAGAAATTCTCAATTGCGGCAATTCAGGAACTACGATGCGGCTTTTGATGGGACTTCTAGCGGGTCAAAAAAATTTTCAGGCAGGAATGACAGGCGATGAGTCGTTAGTGCGACGACCGATGAAAAGGGTCGCAGATCCTTTGCGGTTGATGGGAGCTGACTTGAATTTAACCGATCAAAATTTTGCACCGTTAAAAATTAAGGGAACAAAATTGCATGGCATTGATTACGAATTAAAAATTGCCAGTGCTCAAATTAAGACGGCCTTGATTTTGGCAGGCTTAACAAGCCAAGGAACAACGCGACTGACAGGTCAGATTCACAGCCGTGACCATACAGAACGGATGTTAAAATCTTTGGGCGTAGAAATAAAAACAAGTTCTGCTCAAATTGAGATCGTTGGAGGGCAAAAAATTCTGCCATCGAAAATCTTGGTTCCCGGAGACCCTTCGACAGCGGCCTTTTGGCTCGCGGGGGCTTGTTTGGTCCCCGGCGCAAACATTGATATGCAATTCATCTCGTTAAATCCTTCACGTCTTGGATTTGTGCGAGTTCTGCAAAGAATGGGCACTCCCATTAAGATCGAAGTCACTCACGAGCATGCCGAGCCTGTGGGTCGATTGATGTTGCGCCATAGCGACCTCGTTGGACCCTTGAAAGCCGTGCGGATCGAAGCTGCAGAAATTCCAGCTATGATTGATGAGCTGCCTCTGCTAGCTGTGCTTGCGACTCAAGCCGAAGGATTAACGGAAGTCTTTGGAGCCCAAGAATTAAGAGTTAAAGAAACAGATCGCATTGAAGCAATTGCAATCAATTTACGGTTAATGGGTATTCACATTGAAATTCGACCCGATGGTTTTGCGATCCAAGGTCCACAAAAACTTCGCGGGGCTGCGATTCAGAGTTTCCATGATCATCGTATTGCGATGGCTTTTAGTATTGCAGCTCTGGTTGCAGATGGAGAAAGTAGGATTGATAGTGCCGACTGTGTGGCGGTCTCATATCCGAATTTTTTTAAAATTTTACAAAGTTTGACTTCTTGATTGGAGAATTTTATGGCGGGAAATAGCATTGGAACCCTTTTTAAAGTCACAACTTTTGGAGAGTCCCATGGTCCATCAATAGGCGTCGTGATTGATGGATGCCCGGCAGGCCTGGTGGTTGATTTAAATTTTGTGCAACAGCAATTAGATAAAAGAAAACCGGGTCAAAGTCTTTTAACCACGCAGCGGAAAGAAAGCGATGTTCCTGAAATTGTTTCCGGAGTATTTGAAGGAAAAACAACAGGGGCGCCCTTGGCAGCCATTTTTAAAAATGAAGATGTTTGTTCTCAGGATTATAGCGGTTTAGTGAACAAGTATCGCCCATCCCATAGTGATTTCACTTACGACGCAAAGTATGGGAGTCGAGACCATCTCGGCGGCGGCAGATCCAGTGCCCGTGAAACTGTTGCACGGGTTTTTGCGGGGGCCATCGCCCAATTATTATTGAAAAATGCAGGAATTTTGATTCAAGGCTATGTCTCGCAGGTTGGAAATATTAAATTAAAAGAATCTTGGGAAAAAATAAATTTGCAAAACACCTGGCAGAACGCCGTTCACTGTCCTGATCCGGAAGTAGCTGCAGCGATGCAAGCCCTTATTGAAAAAGTTCGCACCGAAGGTGACACCCTGGGCGGAGTTGTGACAGCTGTGATTCAAGGCTGTCCCGCGGGCTTGGGGGAACCTGTTTTTGATCGTCTGCATGCAGACCTCGGTAAGGCCATGCTCAGTATTAATGCGGTTAAAGGATTCGAATATGGCTCAGGGTTTTTAGGGACATCTATGAAGGGGTCTGAACATAATGATCCATTTGTAAAAATAGGAGATCAAATCCTGACATCAAAAAATGATTCAGGTGGAATTCAAGGTGGCATTAGTAATGGAATGCCAATTTATTTTAATGTCGCCTTCAAGCCCGTCGCAACACTCATGAAAAGGCAAGCGACTGTGACTCAGCAAGGAGATTCGACTGAAGTGGAGGGAAGGGGTCGGCATGATCCTTGTGTTGTTCCCCGTGCTGTGGCCATTGTTGAAGCCATGGCGGCTATCACGATAGCCGATCACTGGCTTCGAAATCGAACCGCTCACTAAACATTAGCTTTTAAAATTTTTTATTTTCGTGAAGGGACTTTTTTCCTCAATGGGGCGTTGTGTAGGGCTCTGATAATTCCATCTTCAACTAATGAGTCCATCTGATTGGCATCAAGTTTGCCTCCTAAAACCAATAAAGTAATTACCTGACCTCAATAAAGGAGTTTATATATGGGTATCATTGCAACACTCGTGATTGGTTTAGTTGTCGGTTTAATCGCACGTTTTTTAATGCCAGGACGGGATCCAATGGGTTTTGTTTTGACAGCGGTTCTGGGAATTGTAGGGGCTTGGTTAGGTTCTTGGTTAGGTCAAGCGATGGGGCTTTACGGACAAGGCGAGCCTGCAGGTTTCGTGTTGGCTGTGATTGGCGCCATGATCGTGCTTTTTATTTACCACCTTGCTTCACCAGGTCTTAAAAAAGTTTAAGTTAAGCTTTTAAAAAAATTTCCAGCTTGGCGACAAGCTGGAAAAAAACTAATCTTTGTAAATGAAGAAACCGCAGGCTTTAGCCATTTTTTTCGGTGGGATACTACCTTTAGTGGCTTTTGCTGTTATAGAAGATCGCTATGGGACCCCAGCTGGTATAGCTGCGGGTATTGTGTTTGGCCTCGGCGAAATTATTTACGAGTACACCACCCGAAGGAAAATCTCTACAATCACCTGGGTTAGTAACTTGATGATTTTAATCCTTGGAGGCCTTTCGCTGATTTCAGCGGAAGGAATATGGTTTAAGCTCCAGCCTGCTTTGATTGAAGGATTTTTCGTTCTCTTTCTTTGGGGTTCCTTAATTGCAAAAAAGAACGTCATGGTTGTACTGGCTGAAAAGCAAGGTCAGAGAATTCCTGAGTTTCTTCATGGAAAAATGAAGGGCTTTACATTTCGATTAGGGTTCTTTTTTTTATTTCATACCTTGTTGGCAATCTGGTCTGCTTTTTACTGGACCACTCCCCAGTGGGCCCTACTGAAGGGTGTTGCTTTACCCGTCACTATGATTATTTATGTTGTGGTTGAAATGATAATTATTCGGTGGCGAAGTTAAACCGTAGGACCAGTCTAACCCTTAGACCGGAACTGTTAAAAAAAATTGTTAATCCACAAATACTCGGCGAAAATAAGGTCGTTGTTTTACCAATCTAAAACTCTAAATAACAATCTTTTATGGGAGCCCCATCTATGAAAACAGAACAAGTCGTCATTCGGAAGCCTACAGATTTTACTTCAGCAAAAATGCAACCACTTAACAAAAATAATCCTCAAATCATATTTGCTTTTGCTGATTGCAATTTTTTTGAAGACGCAGGCTTTGCAAAAAAACTGAAGGCTGAATTTCCAAACGCCAATGTTATTGGTTGTTCAACAGCAGGCGAGATCGTCAATGATGGAATTACTTCTGGAGGTTTAGTTTTAACGGCAGCGACCTTTAAAAATCCAAAAATTAAATTAGCTTCAGAAGCGTCAAAAGGCATCGAAGATTCAGAAGGCATGGGCCACAGATTAGCTGCTGCCTTAGCCGCTCCCGATTTAACGGCGATTTTTATTTTGGCTCAAGGCACGAATGTCAACGGCAGTGCAATGATCCAAGGAATGCAAAAAAAAGTAGGAAACAAAGTGATTATTACGGGTGGCCTTGCCGGTGATAACGGACGATTCACAAAAACTTTTGTGATGCTGAATGAAACTGTCATGAATGACGGTTGCGCCGCCATCGGTTTCTACGGTGAATCAGTGAAAGTTTCTTTCGGTTCTGTCGGTGGCTGGCAAGCGTTCGGCCCTA
This sequence comes from Pseudobdellovibrionaceae bacterium, assembly GCA_043747555.1. Lineage (GTDB taxonomy): Bacteria > Bdellovibrionota > Bdellovibrionia > Bdellovibrionales > Bdellovibrionaceae > JAYWDA01. The sequence goes on from JAYTOY010000043.1 coordinate 36,510, forward strand.
GTCGTAAAGTCACTAAAGTGGTCGGAAATATTTTATACGAAATCGACGGCGTTTCAGCTTTGACGGTTTATAAAAATTATTTAGGCGAATTTGCTAAAGACTTGCCAGGTTCTGCGTTGCATTTTCCATTATCAGTTCTTGAGCATGGCGAAGATAAATCGGATCTGATCAGAACAATTTTGGGCATCGATGAAAAAAATGGCAGTCTTATCTTAGCTGGGGACGTGCCTCAAGACGGAAATGTGCGATTGATGCATGCCCAAACGACGGACCTTGTTAAGGGGGCTGGTCAAGCCGCCGATTTAGCAGGGAAGGGTATTCTCTCTGTTGATGCCGCAGACTCATTAGGAATCTTAGTTAGCTGCGTCGGGCGTAAATTAGTTGTCGGCGAAGAAGATATTGAAGAAGAAATCGAAACAGTCAGAGCTTCATTGAAAGGCGCACCAGTCACTGGATTTTATTCTAACGGAGAAATTTGCCCTTCAGCCGGAGTCATCACTGATTGTCGACTTCATAACCAGACGATGACAATCACAGTATTTAGGGATTAGATGTCCGTTTCTAAAAAACTGCAGCGCCAATTTAAAAAATCTTTTGGCAATGCAGACTTTGATCAGGAGCTGCTGGAAGCGATCACACATTTGCGATCGCTTCCGAGCCTAACGCCCGATCAAGAAAAGCTGATTAAATTTATCGAAGGCTTTCAAGCTTTCACTGAAACTGTTCAAGCTGCCTATGATCAAGCCGACAAAATGTTAGGAATGGCGAACCGCAGTCTTTCAATCTCTTCTGATGAACTCAATAGCACCAACGGAAAATTAAAAGATTTAAATCGAACTGTTCAAACCATGTTGAATAATTTGGGCGAAGGCATTAAGGCGGCCCGCGAAATTCAGCAGTCCCTGATGCCACCACTACACCAAAATTTTGGCTCCGTTTTAATGGATGTGTTCTATCATCCATCTGAAGATCTATCCGGTGATTTTTTTGATGTTTATAGACACGGCCAATGGCTTTACTTCTACCTTGCCGATGTGACCAGTCACGGAACGGCATCGGCGCAGGTGACGTACCTAATTAAAGGTATTTTCCAAGAGATCATGTCCAGCAGCCCTGAGCCTTTAGCTTTAGATTTTTTAATCAAGGACTTCTGCCGTCGGTTTGTAGAATACAAATTAGCTTATGCCGTTGGTTTGCAAACCTATCGATATGACTTAACCTCAAACATTTTGGAAGTTTGTGCCAGTAATGCACCAGCTCCAATATTAACTCGCGATGGGGCTAGTCGACAAATTTTAATCATTCCGGGTCCCTTGATATTCGCGGAATTTTTTAACAAAGATTATATTTTTTCGACACAAACCGTACAAATGATACCTGGTGATTCGATTTACTGTTTTACCGATGGCGCCTTTGAACTTAATAATACGGGACAAACTAACGATTTTAACGAACGAAAGTTTGCAAAGCTTTTAAGTCTTGCACCGCATGAAGGTTGGGAAGATAGCATCTTAAAGGGTCTGCAGAGTGCGGCTGGAAAATCCCAATTTGACGACGATATCACTGTCCTACGGTTGCATCTGAATTAAGACATCATTAAAAAATTGAGACTTCAAAGCAAGTATTTGAATGTAGGGTTTTACATCTTCCCTTTGAAGCTGAGGAAACTGATCCAACTTTTGAATATGTTCCCTAGGAACGTAACGAAAAGTAAAATTCAAACGGCGAGTTTCAAAATCAGGTGTATTTAAATCAAAAATTTCAGTTCGTTTGCGATCGACTCGTTGGACTCGGTGAAAAAGTTGTTTTTTGAATTTATCCCCACCAAATATTTGTAGTGAAGAATCATCCAGCCACTGTTGCAGAACAACTTGGCTTTGAGCGCCACGATGTCCGCTTCGCACAAATTGAAAAAGAGCTCGGTCACCAAACGAAACAGAAGCAACGGGCCCGGGCTCAAAATCTTTATGTTCACCAACGCGAGCCACATCTTCACGTTTTCCATTTTCATCAATGTGCGAACCATAATAGTTAATGAGGCAGGTGTTTAATTCCCAATTTCTTGGAACATCTCGAGGGTCAAAATGATGTCGAACAAAACTTTCGATTTCATGGACCATCTGTTGAATTTCAGGCGAAAAACTTTCTGCTTCGACGCAGCGGAAATCGATTCCCTTTGGCGGATGATAATAATTTAAACACGCAAATTGCCAATTCCCCAGCCAGTAAACGGGGCGCAAAAGTCGACGCTGAGTTTGACCTTGAGGAGGTGGATTATTTTTTGAAAAGCGCTCTTCCCAGATTGGATGAAAGGCCTTTAATTCATTTAATATTCTTTGCTTCCGAAGGGTTGTTACAAAAGCAGGTTGATAATGAAGATTCATGCGTCTTGGATGTACTGATTTTTTGATCGTCCTGTCAATGGGTTCTGGGCCTTCATAGGGACTTTCAGGCTTTCCAACAATATTCAGCGCGAAAGCCGAAAAAATAGTGAATAATGGGGTATGCCCATTGTAAAGGTTTCCCTTTTTAATTTTGGATTAATTCTCTTTTTCAATTCGCAAGCGATGAGTTCCCCGCGAACTTGCATTGAAATTAACGAACTGAATAAGCTAACAGATCAAGAAAAGGAAAACTTTCCACCCTCTTTTCTGAAGCTGCCTTTATTTTTAACTATTAACGTTCACTTCGGATATGGCGCAGCTATTAAGGTTATGAAAGTCACCGATGACGGTACTGGTGAAGAGCACTTGAAGGCCATTTCCAATGTTAAAGCGCCAAATTTAGATTATCAGACAGATAGTTATATTAAAAAAGTTTGTAAGAGCGGCAAAAAATTTGAATTGGTCTTAGAAAATGGTCGTCATATCGAGACCGAAGAGAACGGGGGCCAGATCAGCGTTGAAGGCCACAAGTTTAAAAAAGGAAATGCGGAAGACTTTATCAGAGTTTCAAGTGCTATCGATGAAAAAAGAGGATCCCCATCAAAGGCGGCCGAAACTCCGGCCAGTTCATCCTTCATGGGAGTTAAATGATGCAAAAAATAACAATGCTTCTTCTAGGTGTCCTCTTACTAAGTAAAGTTTGTTTTGCGGCACCAGCTCCTATATTAGCTAAAGAAGAAATTCAATTTGTCGGTCGTGAGGAAAATAAATTTATAGGCCTGGACAAGATCGATGAGTTTATCGGAGTTATTGGAAGATTACAGGCCTTGAACGGTCCTAGCAAACAAGTCGATTTGTATCAGTTTAAAAATCTTGTGGCTTTGAAAAGCGACAGCCAGCTTTGTTCAAAAGTGGCCCGTCGAATTTTTGGACCTGAGAAAGAAATATCTTTAAAGAAAACAAAATCAGAAATCGTTTTATCAGCTTCTGCGGGTCATTTTTGCAGCCTCGTCATGACCGATCCTGATCCTCAAGCGCTTATAAAAGAGCGCCATCTTTTTGTTAAGGTTTTACACGCCAAAGTGTTTGGATTTGTTTTTCGCTTTGCAAAGGCGCCGACATCCAATGAAATCAGTGACGCGCAAAGCTTTATCGAGGGTCTTCGTTAACCTTTGAATCCTAAATTTTAGGGCTTTCCGTAATCCATGGGTAAAAACTTCAGACGCTCCCATGGGATGCCATTTAGGATTGCATAATTTGGATCTCCATTAAAAAGAGACGGATAAGGATTTGCCTGTCCAAGCGCCGTGTAGGAGATGGCATTTTGCATTCTCATCGAGACAGCACCGGCTGTATCCCAAACTACAAATCCGTACTTCTGACCAGCCTTAGCAATGATTTTAGCTATTGGGTGAATTTGCAAAGCATCAATGTCTAAAGTTGGATCTAAACGAAATCTGAGCCCTTCAGGGGTGATTCCTTTCCCGTTTCCATCCGACCGATGAGCGGGCCAAGAGTAGATGTTCCTGGCTGCTAAGTTGACCATGGCGATACCGATTGCATGACGAATTTCTCCGCGGGTCAGTTCTTCAGCAGTGACCTGTCCACCGATAAAAGACAAGCTTGTGGCTGTTGTTCCATAGTATGCGGTAAATTGACCCTGGGCCTTTGAAACATTTTGCAAACGGCCTCCCCAGCAGCCTTCCCAATTTCCCGCCGAATTTTTTCGCATTTTCCAAAATTCCCACAAGGTGTCCGTCGACGCTTGGTAAACGCTCATTTCCATATCTGAACCTGCGGAAGCCAAGGCGTTAGCGGGGATAGGAACCTGGGCCCACATCGTTGCTAAGGTCGAATCTAAATAGCCTTTGTTCTGACAATCCCACTGCGTGACTTTCACCGTCGGAGCATTGGCCTCCACATAAAAAACGGGGCTTGAAAACGAATTCGTGTTGATTCCGACAGAATCAAAGTATGTATTTCTTTGAGTTATAAAATCTTGCACCATGGCCGGTGAATTTGGATGAGTGGGAGCATCAGCAGGTATTGGAGTGTACCAAAAGCTTGTTGGTGCAAAAATAGCGTCGGTGATCAGCTTGCCAACATCAGTTGGTGGAACAGGAACCCCACTGCTTGGCAGGACCGAAGAGGACAATGTCGTAGTCCCAATGGTTAGTGTTGGATCAACGGCAAACGAAGTGCGCCCACAGTTTTGAAACATCAATATTAATGGTAGTACCGCGAATGCCAAAAAGGCAGCGATTGGGACCTTGGCTCTCATTGTTCCCCCGAACTCAAACTAGTATAGCTTAGATTTGAAATAGAAATTCAAAATCCCCGAGAACCCTTTAAAAAAAATCCTAATTTGAGACAGAAATATACAAGGGGATAAATTTGCTAGACCTATAGACAGTAATTAAATTTAATTTCAATTTTAAGATCTGGATGAAGGCTGCGATGAACGGGGCAGGTGATAGCAATATGTTCAAATTTCTTTCTATGATTCTCGTCTAAATTTTTTGGTAATTTTAATTCCAAAATAAACCGACCGATTTTTCGGACGGGTTCAGTGACCATTTCTTTTAAAATTTTTGCACTACTGCCAGCTAAAATAATTCCTTCTCGCTCAGCGGAAATAGCGATTGTGGTTAATATGCAAGAAGCTAAGGCCGCACCCACAAGGTCCGTGGGCGAAAAAGCTTCGCCACGACCCATATTATCTTTTGGAGCGTCCGTCTGGATTTTATTTTTTGATGGACCATGTTCCAAATCACAATGAAGTCCACCTCTATAAACTACGTTCATTTCAACCATGAGACCTACTTTTTCTTAAAATCTTTTAACAAGTCACCCAAAGTACCAAATTTCGATTCACCGGAATGAGACTTCCATGAGTCATCATGTAATTCACCTGGCAAACCTAAAGAAATTTTTCTCTCATCGGCTCGAAGCTCATCAATTTGCACAGATATTTTATCGCCTTTTTTCTTCGTCTCATATTGCGCGACTTCGGTGGAATCACGCCATTTTGATTTCGGTAAAAGACCGGTCACCCCAGGCCCAAGGTTAACAAACAGGCCATAGGCTTCTTTTTTTTCCACAATGCCTTCAAAAACTTTTCCTAAAGGATAATTCTGTAATATACTCAGCCAAGGATCACTTTCGCCGCCCCCTTGTTTCAGGGAAAAAGACATTCTTAAACGTCCATCAAGCTCTTCGATTTTTAAAAGTTTCACACTGACCTTCATGCCAGTATGAACAGTGTCTTCAGTTTTAAGACCTCGGGACCAAGAAAGTTCGGAAACAGGAATTAAGCCCTCAAGTTCATTGTCTAGCTTTACAAAAGCACCAAATTTTTCCATCCGAGTGACAGTGCCTTCGAACAAATCTCCGACACGAGCTTTTTCCAGCATGGTGCCTTCGATTTCAGCCATACCTTGCTCTAAGACACGCCTTCGAGACACAACAATATTGCGGCCGCCATTTTCGTAAGCAGTGATTAAAAATTCTAACTTTCGACCGACGTAGGCCGCAGGCTCTGTCGGCGACCGAAGCTCGATTTGGCTTAAAGGACAAAAAGCTTTCTCGGCGCCAATTCCGATTCGGAAGCCACCTTTGACAAGTTCTAAGACTTTTCCTTCAACAGAAATTTCCATATCAAAAGCGTCTTCTAAATTATCGACGTCTTGGGCGCCTGATTTGGCCATTTTATAGCGCAATAAAACTTCCCCTTCGCGAACCTTCAAAACAACCACTTCTAAAGTATCTCCGACCTTGAATTTGGGAATTTTATTTTCGTCCCATATTTCGCGAATGGGCAGATGGCCATCGACGGCAGAGCCTGTTGAAACATAAACAAACTCTTTGTTAATGGTTAGAATTTCACCTTTAAAAGAGTCGCCTTGTTTTAGTTTTGTGCCGCGCTGGCTTTGCTCAAATAATGAGCTGAAATCATTTTCAGGAGTGGTCACTTCGTCGCCGAATAAATCTTTTTTTGCCATTCGATAATCCTTAATGGTTAAGTCAAAAACAATAATACAATTGAACTTCCTCTGTCATCCTTAGAACAGCTGGGCTCAAGGGGTCAAAATCTAATATTGAGACATTTTATATGAGTCTGAGGGGTTGCCTCCATATCCTCAAGTTTTACATGCAAAAGCCGATAGAGTAGACACTATGAAATACATTCTACTTGCCATTTCATTAGCGCTTTTATCAGGCTGTAACATCACGGCAGCCATCGATGAGATCAATCCCTCGTCTTTGACGGTCAAAATATCTGCAGAAAAATTGACGGGTGCTGAGTTCAATTCTGGCGCTAGGAATAACCTAGTTACAGGCGGCGGCTACAAAGTGAACTATTCACTGGGAACCATGGGACAGCAGTTAAAAACCACAACCGCTGGTGGCTACCAAGTTTATATGACGGTCCAAGGGAAAGTCCTTTCCGAAGGACCTTAATGCAGTCCTAACTCCCGTGCGGCTAATAAATTATGCGTGCGACAAAGCAAACGTAAATTTTCAGCCAAGTTCGACCCTCCCCAGGCCACAGGCGTCACATGATCAATCTGAACTTGAAACTGAGATCCGCATCTGCTGCCGTCAGGGCTTTGATATTGGCAGCAACCTTGCGCCTCGGCGTAGAGCTGTCTTTTTAGGTGAACCGAGATTGGCGCACGCTTTTGAGCGGATGCCGCTCGGGATGTTTTTTGCGCGTTTGGATTCTTAAACTCCGTAGCGGAGCCCGATAGCGGTTCCTGTGATAAACCCAAACCTGCTTCACTTTGACTTGGGTTTGGAATTTTATTTGAAACGGATTTAGAATCTTCATTTTTAACAGGCTTTCCCATTTTAGATTGATTCAACTTTGAAGCAAGGACTGTGATAACTTCTGACCAGGATCCACTATGAACAACGTGTGATAGAAAACTTTTTGCTTTCTTTAACTCTTCAAATTGCTCTTTAGTAAAAGTAATTTCTAATCGAACGGATTCATCTTTTTGGGGTCTGACAATATCTTGAATTTTAATGGACATATCAAATTCTTGAGCAAGCACTTGTCTTGTTTCAAAGCCATTACATGACTCAAGCTTTTCTAGAATCTCCTGCGTTTTTGAAGCTGAAGTGATCTCTCCTTTCTTGGCATCAGATTCTAAGCATTTTTGCAATAGACAAGCTTGTGATAAATTAAGCATTCCAGATTTAAGTCTATCAGCAACTTCTGGAACTGATCTTAAAAGCTTTGCCGCATCAATTCTTCGAATGGCAGAAGCTTCTGAATAACCATATTTTTTAATCATCATGGTGTACATGCTATCGAAGCCAAGATCAGCATAAAGCTTACGACTCATAATTTCTAAAATATGTGATAACACCAGATGCATAATCTTACGTTCAGTTTGAACAAGGTTCTCAGTTCTAAAAAGCAGATCATCGTTAGAGATATATTTCAGACTATAGTTATCATCTAGAAATGAAATCGAATTCTCTGCAGCAAAAGTTACATCCATTTTGTCTCCTTTAAAAAACTAAAAGGACCATAACATGGAATTTTGATGTGCAATTTTAGGTTTTCTTGGGCGCAATTTGCTTTCAAAGATATTTAAAATTTTCTATGTATAACGCTCATGAATCGTCTGCCTTGCGAAAATTTTTAACAAATGTCGCCGGGATCAAAAAGTTTATTATCTCTAAACATAATTTAATTGTGCGACCTGAAAACCATCAGCAAGAAGTATTTTAAAAAACATTAAAAATAAATAAAATAACGCAAGGAATAACCGCAGCGGAGCTTCTACGAATAAATTAAAAATAAGAGCCTCCTTTAACTGATTTCGAAAAGCATGAAGTTTTGTAATAGTATAAGCTCTCTAAATAAATTTGCCAGAGTGGCCACACATTTCACCGAATCATTGGACCTTCATATCTACCCATTGCTCCCACAAATTCCAGAAATTTCCTAGGCTTGTCGGCTAACGTTTCATTTGCTAAATGTTAAGCAATGTCTTGGGAACAATATTTCGAAAAAAATAAAGGTCGGGCTGTTAGACCTCTCTATGCTAAGGCCATTGAGCTTGTGTCGCTGGGTCAATCAGGCGCGTCGACAGCTATTGATCTTGGATGTGGAGCTGGTATTGAATCAGTTGATCTTTTGACGCGTGGTTGGAATGTAATTGGGATCGATCAGGAGTCGACTTCATTCACTACTGTCCTCGAGCTTGCTGGCCCCCAGTTAGCTCAGAAATTAACCACTGTTTGTAGTCGTTTCGAAGATTTAATTGAAATCCCTGCCGCTGAATTTATCTACTCTTATCACTCGTTACCGTTCTGTCATGCTGACCACTTTGATCGATTGTGGACCTTGATTCAAAATGCCGTGAAACCAAAGGGCATTTTTGCGGGAAGTTTTTTTGGTTTAAACGATGAGTGGGTCAAGTCAGGCCATTCAACTGGCGTCAGCACAGAAACGCTCAAGAGATATCTTTCCAATTTTGATATTATCCACTACGAAGAAGTTGAAAAGGCGGGTCCGACGGCTTTAAGTAGATCTAAAAATTGGCACTTCATCGATGTGATTGGTAGAAAAAAGATTTGAGTAAAACCCCCAGACCCCGTCAAATAGTGCAGCGTCTATTTCTTAAATAAATTTAAATACTGTCCGTAGCCGGCTTTTTCCAAATCGGCGACCTTAATAAATTTCATTGATGCCGAATTCATGCAGTAACGCTCGCCCGTTGGCTCGGGTCCGTCAGGAAAAACGTGGCCTAAATGGGAATCACCTAATTTCGAGCGAACTTCTGTTCGATCACCCAGGAAAACGCGGCGATCTTTTTTTAGAACAATATTTTGTTTTTCAATGGGGCGACTAAAGCTAGGCCAGCCGGTGCCAGAGTCATACTTATCGATGGAAGAAAACAAAGGTTCTCCTGAAACAATATCAACATAAATTCCAGCTTCATGCTGATCCCAATATTCGTTTTTAAAAGGTCTTTCAGTGCCTTCTTTTTGGGTCACCTCAAATTGCTCAGGCGTTAGTTTTTTCTTCAGTTCCGCTTCGCTAGGTTTTACAAATGCTTCTTTCACTATCTCTTTCATGGTGTCCTTACTTTCTGATTCGGCGATCAGTTTTTTGATCATGGCCTCGGTCTCGGTGTAAGCACCCTCGCCAGCATGGGTGTATCGAATCTCGCCTTTTTTATCGATTAAATAAATAAATGGCCAATAATTTTGATGGTAGCTTTTCCAAAGCGCCGAGTCACTGTCTAGCACTACGGGATATTGAATCCCTAACTTTTTGACAGCCGCTTGAACGTTAGCAGTTACCTTTTCGTGAGCTGTTTCAGGCGTATGAATGCCGATGACCCGAAACTGTGAGGCAGGAAATTGTTGATGCCAGCCTTTGATATGTGGAATGACATTCTTGCAGTTATAACAATCAAAGGTCCAAAACTCGATCAAGGTGACCTTGCCCATTAAGTCCTTTAATTGCAGTGGCTGCGAATTGATCCAGGCGCTAGGGGCGCTGGGAAATTCAACAGTCAAAGGAGCCGCTCGCACCGTTCCAGATTGCAACAACATAAAGCCCAAAGAAAAAAACCACAAGTTAAGCATACGACCTCCATTGAACCTGTTGTTCGTAAAATCAAAGTATAAGGTTACATAAAATAAAATGTAACCCTTCCTAATTTCTAACGAACTTAAATCATGCGAGGTGTCTATGTCTCAAGTTAAGTCGGTTTTACTAGGCTTTTTAACAGTTCTATTTTTTGGCGGGTTAGCCAATGCCGAAAATGCTGCGGCCTCTTCTCAGAAAGCCGTCTTTGCTGGAGGCTGTTTTTGGTGCATGCAAGCGCCCTTTGATCAACTTCCGGGCGTTATTTCTACGACGGTCGGTTATACAGGAGGACGGACTGCAAACCCGACCTATGAGCAAGTTTCCCATGAAGACACGGGGCATGCCGAAGCGGTCGAGGTGGTTTTTGATCCAAAAAAAATAACCTATGAAAAAATTCTTGATGTTTACTGGCATCAGATTGATCCAACGACGGTGGATGCTCAGTTTGTTGATACCGGAAACTCGTATCGATCTGCAATCTTTTACCAAAACGAAGAACAAAAAAAACTGGCTGAATCTTCAAAAGCGGCTTGGGAAAAAAAAGGAACTTTTAAAAAACCGATTGTCACCCAGATCGTCTCAGGAGGACCTTTTTATAAGGCCGAAGACTACCATCAGTCCTATTACAAAAAAAATCCAGTTCGATATAATTTTTATCGATCTCGGTCAGGGCGAGATCGATATTTAACCTCGATCTGGGGAAAAAGTGATCACTAATTAATAGACTAAGAAGCGTCCTTAAAGTTATCGTTTCTGTATGTCAAAGATCACGGATCCTCGGCAGCTGATGATCCAAGCCCAAAGTGGCGATTCATCAGCCTACGGGAAACTTTTAGAAATTATCTCGGCCCTTGTGCGCAGTTTCGCTCGAGGCCGACTCCATCGCTGGCGCTTAAGCCAAGAGATTGACGTCGAAGATATTGTTCAGGAGGTCTTAATGGCAGTGCACTTAAAGCGAGGAACTTACGATCCTTCGCAGCCTTTGGAGCCTTGGATTTTTGCCATCGCAAATTATAAAATGGTTGATGTTATTCGTCGCCACAAATTCACCACTCATTTAGAAAATATTCCTGAAGTGGCTGATCCCCAATCTGAATTGGAAAGTCGTGAGGCTTCTGAAACTTTGCAATGGGGTTTTTTACAACTTAATAAGCGCGAACGTGAGCTTCTGACTTTAGTAAAATTGAATGAAAAATCAATTAAGGAAGTCGCTCAAGAAATGAATTTATCTGAATCGGCCGTAAAAGTGGGAGTGCATCGAGCGTTGGGCAAATTAAAAAATATTTTCAAGGTGCCAACCCATGAAGACTGAACAGCTTATTTTACAACTTCAGGAAGATACAAAGCCCAAAGCCTCTTTTATGCCCTTTAAAAATTGGTTGCTATGGTCTTTTGTTTCAATAGCTGTGATGATCTTAAGATTTTTTTTATGGAAAACACAGTCCCCGAACTTAATGAAAAATTTTGACCTCTATTTTTTTCAAGAAAGTATTTTGTTATCTTTATTGTTTGTTTTTGTTCCCTATCTGACGTTCAAACTGTCAGTTCCGGGATTTAAAAATTCAAAGTTGGCACTTTTTACGGCGGCCTTATTTGCAGGCTGGATTTTTTTATTAGTCCATCGGGCGACAATACCGGATATTCAAGAAATTCAATCGGTTGATTTTTTTCAAGGAACTGCCTGCACTTACGAAATTTTACTGATGGCCCTAATCCCATTATATGTCATATTTAATATTTTAAAGAAGGGCGCGTCCATGCATCCACTTCGGAGCGGAATGATGGCAGCCGTCAGCGCAACGATGATAGGAACACTTATCTTGCAGGTGCTTTGCCAATCGCCCAGCTCAATTCATATTTTAGTTTTTCATTTCGGAGCCGTCCTTCTGGCTAGCACAATGGGCGCTTTTTTGGGGACGTTCTTTTTGCGTTGGTAGACGTAAAATTTCGCGATGCAGGCTTGGCAAATCCCGATTTCTAATATGAAATTAGCATGGGGGTTCAAGTGGTGAAGTTAGTCATTCTTTTAGCGGTATTTTTAGTCCAGGTGCAAAGCTCAGCATCTCAAATCAACGATCGCTTGGTTCAAGATTTAGATTGCAAAAATATTTCGGCCTCAGCTATTTATTCAAAAATTCGAAGTGATGCTTATTCAATTGGAGCCCAAATTCCTGATGCCAACTGGGCGACGGGATATCTTGCTAATTGTTGGAGTTTAGCCCACGCGCAAAGACTGGTCTTTATGCTTTCCCGGCTGGCTCCTAATGCAGACGTTAGCGAAGCAAAACTACGTGGCGTGCTTGATATGTTTCGCGGATCTAGCCCCGAAGAGGCAGCGCGATTTCCAAATCCTATTTTGCAAGAAAGACCTTTGCGCCAATACAGCGTTTTTTCGACAGACAGAAATTTTTCAGAAGGGTCAAACTTATATTCGTTATTGAAACAAGGATTTTCTGAAAGAGGCCTTTTAGGGATCTCAAGAAATTTTAAAAACGAGATCGAAATTTTCCAGATTTATCATTTTCATCGCGCAAAAAATCTTCCAATGTTTTTAGGAAACTGGGAAAGAACAGCGAGCGAAAACCAGCAAAGTTTCAAACAGATCATTCAAGCGATTGACCAACATCGGTTAAATCTTTTGGTTTTGCGAGCGGATCGCACGGTTCAGCATGTTGTGATTCCTAAGCGGTATGAAATCACCAGCGACGGAAAATATATTTTCCATGTTTTTGATGCCAATTTTCCAGATCGCGAAAACTCTTTTGCCTTTGATCCAAAAACCCAGCAGTTCGATGGGGGAAGCGCGATGGGCCCCTTTTACGATACAATATATTTAGATAAAGCTGTGGGCGTATTTATTGTCGATGAGGGTGAAAACATAAAAATCGACGAAGCCTTGGTTCGTTACTACCAAAAGGCTTGTCGAAATTTAAAAAATTAATTTACATCACTTGAATAATTACTCAGTGGCGCGGTTCGGAGTCCGGTCGCGGAAAGTACTGCGGGCGTGCGGATTCGTGCTCGTTTCAGTAAACCGCTTTGGCATACGACCATAAGTCACACCACGTGGAGGACGTTGTCCACCCTCTGCCGGTGCGCGATCTGATCCAACGCTAACAGATCGCTCTGTTCGCGCACGAAAAGGTCGCTCTGATCTTTCAGCGCTAGGCGCGCGAGACGGTCTGGTTGATTCTTCACTGGAAGCTCTGCGTGCTGGGCGAGTATCGCCATCAGACGAAGGTCTTCTTGTTGGACGACTGCTTTCAGCTCCGTCCATCGGAGTTGGTCTGCGCGTTGGGCGCGAGTCACTGTCACCAGAAGCCCTGCGTGTTGTTGGACGAGAAGAACTACGTTCATCACTTCCACGACGGTTCGACGGTCCACTGCGACGATCACTGCCGCCACGGTCGTGTCGACGAGGCGCTGATTCACGATCGCCATCAGCACTCATGCGAGGACCTGGCATATCAAAACGTTCTGCTTCAGAAAAAATATCAGGATTCATCATAGCTAAAAATCGACCAGCGACTTCTTCGCCTGTCATTTGGCCCAAGGCCTCTTTCCAAGAAGTGTCCATCACTTCTACGGCGCGAATTCCCGATTTCTCGCCAACAAATTTAGCTAGCATCGAAGAGATCTTTTTAGTTCCAATATCACGACGACTTGGAATCACACCCTCACGCATACGGGTCTTTGTCATAGTTTCAATACGGCGCAAAATACCCATGTGACTTGGCGTCACTAAGCTCATCGCAATTCCCGTTTTACCACTTCGAGCTGTACGACCAATTCGGTGAACGTAGCTGTCTAATTCACGAGGAAGCGAATAGTTGATCACGTGAGTGATATCTTTCACATCAAGACCGCGTGAAGCAACGTCTGTACAAATTAAAACCGTGACGCGACGGTCACGGAAAGACTGCATAGTTTTTTCACGAGAACGTTGATCTTTATCACCATGTAAACAATCTACTTTATAACCGCGATCAACCAAGTACTGACTTAAATCAGCCACTAAAGATTTGGTCTGACAAAAAATAACTCCGTAAAAATCTTCCGCCGCTTCGATCAGCTTACAAAGAATTTCAGGCTTATTGGATTCACGAGTCACATAGTAAAGTTGATCAACAGTGGCTGATAACATTTCTTTTTTATTCGACTGAACCTGCTGTGGATTGGTCAAATATTTATCAGCCACGCGACGAACATCAGAGCTCATGGTTGCAGAAAATAACCAAATACGAGCTTGTTCACGATCGACCGAACTTAAAATTTTATCAAGTTCATCTTTAAAGCCCATTGAAATCATCTCGTCAGCTTCATCTAAAATCAGTTGTTTCAGATTTCCTAATTTCAAAGTGCCGCGTTCAATATGATCGACAACACGACCCGGAGTTCCAACAACAACTTGCATGCCGGACTTCATCCCTTGCAATTGATCGCTGTAGCTGGCGCCACCATAAACCGGCAAAGCCCGAATGCCTTTGTGTTTACCGAGCATGTTAATTTGACCCGCCACTTGCAGAGCGAGCTCGCGAGTGGGGCATAAAATTAATGTTTGCACGGCCTTGATCGAAGCATCAATTTGCTCGAGCATGGGAATTGAAAAGGCGGCTGTTTTGCCAGTGCCAGTTGCGGCCAAACCAATGAAATCCGTGGGAGCTCCGAGAAGAATCGGTAGTGCTTGAGCTTGAATCGGACTTGGTGTGGTGTATCCCATTTCTGTAATTGCCTTAGCAACAGCGGGACTTAACGATAGTTCATCAAAAGTTTTCACGGAGATCTCATTTCTTAGGTTGCCGAAGAAAATAGCACATCTTTGAAAAAAGTGGCGAAATCATCAAAATTGACCATTAAATTTGTAAAATCTCATAAGTGAGGACGCTCAAATTGTCGAAATCATGAGGTTTTGTTGCATCGCTAAAGAATTGGGCGCGCCATTTGCACCCTAAAAATTTTACTAAATCCTTAAACCTAATATTCGGGGGAAAAGATGGGACAGCAAGATAATAAACCTAATAATGAAACAACAGTCGATGGAAAGCCCCTCGCTGATCAGCCTCTTTCAAGGGTCATTCCGGCAACGGAAGAGTATATTAATGAATACACACGAGATGATGATCCGCTGCTTTCGCCCTCTGAACGGGGAAACACGCAAGGAGACCTTTTGCGTAAACGGGTAGAAGAGGTTTCGAAAGGGATCAGCCATCTTTTAAAATAAAAAATGACATTTTCATCATAATTTAAAAACGCCGTTGGTTTTTTTTAGGTCCATCATTATTGTGGCTTAAAAAAATAAAGGGGTCTTTATGCGTCCAGGGCGAGAAGTGGATGCGCGAGTTGCGCAAGAAATATTCGGTTATGAAGTTTGGGCTAAAAACAAAGTTTTGCATGAAAGAACTCCCGAAGGCGAAAGACCCTTAAGAACTTATTCAAAAGATATACAATACGCCTGGCCTGTCGCTGAGAAAATGCGCGTTTCCTTAACGGCAACGGCCGACGGAGAATGGTTTGCTTTTGTCGGCCCTCACGTTGGCTGGGAGAGTCCTAAAACTTTCTTAGCCTATTTGGAGGGCGGAGATTTTAACGACTGCGGAGCGGCTGCTGGAGCTAGTGCCGCCCAAGTTATTTGTGAGGCGGCATTGAAAGCCATCGAAAAAAAGAAATTTCATGCCGCTCCAATGAGTGATGCTATTAATTAGTAGAGTTGTTGCAGGAAATCTTTCCATTTCGTGTTTTTATTAAACTCTAAATCCTCGTAGCGCTGGGAATAACGTTTATACTCCGACAAATCACTGGGAAGCCATATCGAAAGACCATGAGTCATCGTATCTTGGTTTTGATCGTTGGCGATCACTAATTTGTCGTGGGCGGCCTTAAGATCTTCACCGGTTTTCTTTATCAAGGATGACGCCATCAGCTTATTCGTAAAATCCATCATATCGCGATAGTCTGTCATCGCAAAATATTTGGACTCTTGCAGCGCCTTTACAACAGCTATTTTTTTAGCAGACGACATTTGAGCCATCTCAGCGGTGAAACTTCTAATGGCTTGGTGATAAGCATCCATAAAATTTAAATCAAAAACTGACATGGTGGCTGAATCGTGACCATAAATTCCGCCGGTGTAGGCCGCCTTGTATTCCCTGGAAAGCATCTTGGAAATTTCGATCGATGAAGCGGTTGGTTGAGCCTGCCACTTTCGTAAAAAAGTATTGTAGGGCCAACCAGCGCCAGGCTCTAAATCTTGCGAGCCAATGAAATAATTTACAGAAGCTTTCATTTGGTCGGCGACCTCGACCATTCCCATCAGGCAAGCATCAGACGCATAAATATCTACTTTGTGCCCCAGGTGGCTTGCAATTTCCTGCATGGCTTGGCCAAGTTCTTCCGTTGAGATCGAATTTCCGGTGCGATCATCCGATGAAATATCCTTGATCACAAAGTTAGGTCGGTGCCAGCCGCTGCCATGATTCCAGACGACGAGAAAGGTGTGTTTAGCAGGATATTGATCCTGGGCCCAATTTGCAAAATCCACCAACTGGTGCCAATCGCCCATATCAACGGCGCCCATATTTTGAACGACCGGAGAAGTCACTTGCGATGAATCTGCATCTTTTTTAATAAAAAGCCGCTGGACGCCGGGGCGCTCGAGGGATCCCCATTGAACAATGATATTCATTTTGTCATTCGAGCCAATTTGTTCCATTTGGTTAATGTTAAGTTCGCCGTAAGAATCAAGACTGTTTACGCCATTTAAAAAAACTAAAAAGTTCCAATCTTTGGTGTCAGTGGCAAAAGCGCGAAAAGAGAAAAATAAAATAGCAATAAGGACGAATAAATTTTTTATGGGGTTCTTCAAATCAATCTCCTAAATAAGGTGGTGTCCCTTTAGGATATGTTTTTTTCGTGCTGGACCTCGTCGAGAAAAGCCCAAAACACTACTGAGAGCCGGTCTAGATTTAGGTGCGGAAAAAGGACTTGGCTTTAATCGCCACCAAGGGCAGATTTATGCGCATGCCTATCTTTAATTATGTTAAGGGAATTATTTCTCTTATTATTTTTGGTCTGAATACATTGATTTGCACAATGCTTTTGTACCCATTTTTGTTTTTGAAAACCATATCGCCAGCAGGGAGATTAAAAAATTTATTTAATCGCTGGATGATTCAGATAGGTGAAGCTTGGATTTCTGCAAATAATATTAACTTGGATCTCACTCAAAATATTCAGTGGAATATTAAAGGTCTCGATGGCCTATCAAGGGATCGATCTTATTTGATTTTAGCAAATCACCAGTCTTGGATGGATATTGTGATTCTTCAATATGTTTTAAACCTTCGCGTTCCTTTCATTCGTTTTTTTTTAAAAAAAGAATTGATCTATGTGCCTTTGTTGGGTGGAGCCTGGTGGGCCCTGGATTTTCCATTTATGAAAAGATACAGCCTTAAAGAACTTCGAAAAAATCCATTAAGGCGCCGGGAGGATTTTGAAACGGCAAGACAGGTCGGCTTGAAATTTCGTGAGTCGCCTGTGTCGATTCTCAGTTTTTTAGAGGGTACGCGTTTTACGATGGCCAAACAAGTGGCGCAAAAATCCCCTTATGAAAATTTGCTAGTGCCAAAAGTAGGAGGGCTTTCTGCCGTCATTCAAGGGATGGGCGAAAATTTTTACCGTGTTCTAGATATATCGATTGTTTACCCTGAAGGTGTCGTCAGCTTGCTTCAAGCTTTTATGGGGCAGCTTCATCGCGTTCAGGTGCATATTCGTCACTTGCCGGTGCCAGTGCATTTGATGTCCGGGGATTATTTCAACGATCCAAGCTATCGTCAAAGTGTGCAAAGCTGGGTGCGTGAAGTTTGGACACAAAAAGATCAGATCATTTCAGAGATTAAAAAATAATCTGACCCACTATTTTTTATTTAGGATTTTTATTTAAAATCCAACCAACACGTCCCTCGGCATTTGTCATAAGTGTTTTCATATTATTTCCTTTCATGAATTGTGGTATGGCAAATTTGCGGCCAAAGAAAACTTTAATAAGGAAGTAGTTAAGGGATCTAAGGTTATGGCTTCAGGGCAAAATGCCACAATGAGGCTTTTTACCACTTTATAAGTTATTTATTAAAGAATTAGATAAGCCACATTTTTAAAACTTTCTTCAATGATGTTATTGATAAAGAGCCAGTTTTGACAGAATTACTGTGGACAGAAAATATTTGGCACTAGGTTTGCTTCATCAATATTTAATCGAAAGCGAAACAAAGGAGAATTTTATGTTAAGAGCTGCAATTATATTTTTCGTATTAGGCTTAGTAGGTATAGTTTTGGGAGCCTATAATTTTGCGGGACTTTCACTGGAAATCGGCAAGATCGTATTGTTTGCTTTCTTGATTCTGGCAGCGATTAGCTTTTTGGCATCTTTGCTGACAGGTAAAAACAGAACGACGCTTCCTTAGTGAAATGAAACGTCATAAAAGCCCTTCCCTAAAAAAATGAGTGTCAGAGTGGTCTTTAAAGAGGCCACTCTGATCGTTGTAAAACCCAGTTTTTGAAAGCATTGACGTCATTTTTTAGCTTTGAAAAATTCTTATTTAAAGCTGATTGCTCAATTTCAAAAGCAATAGAACCAAGGTCGACATAACCATAAGAAGCTGCATTGCCCTTCAGCTGATGCCCGAGCCGTTCAAAATAGTCCCAGTCAGGGTCTAATAATTTTGCTGAACAATCTTTGACGTCCTTAGACCGCCGATCTAAATATCGTTTTCGCATGTCATGGGAAATATGAAACTGATCAATATCCATATTCATTCAGTTTCCGATAAAGAGTTTTTCGATCAATTCCCAACATTTTTGCCGTCTTATCTTTGGCGCCCTTATTAAATTCTAAAATTTTAATAATATGGGTTTTAACAATATCGTCTAATAAAAAGTGCGGGACAGAACTATCCATAATAAGGCCTAGATGGTCGTCTTCGCTGCTGCGACTAGGCAGCGTCGTAGGCATTGCAGGGCGCTCGGACGGCATATGGGATACGTCGATCAACATGTCGGCTGGTGAAATTTCCTCAGACTGGCAGAGCACCACCGCCCGTTCGATGGTATTTTCAAGTTCTCGGACATTTCCAGACCACTGGTGTCTTAAAAGAAAAGCTAGAGTTTCTTTTGAAAATCTTTTTGCGCTGGAAACATTGGCCGATGAAAAACGGCGTAAGAAAAATTCTGCTAAGGGCATGATATCTTCCTGCCGGTCTCGTAAGGGTGGAATGTGTATCGGTATCACATTCAGGCGAAAATATAAGTCTTCGCGAAAGCGATGCTCGATCACTTCTTGTTTTAAGTTCCGATGAGTGGCCGCTAATATTCGAACGTTAATATCTCGGAAACGATTTTCACCGATGCGTTTAATTTTTCGATCTTGTAGAACTCGTAAAAGTTTTGCTTGCAAAGGTTGACTAAGATCGCCAATTTCATCCAGAAAAAGAGTGCCACCTTCGGCCTCTTCAAAGAGTCCGGCCTTCTTGTCGATTGCGCCCGTAAAAGAACCTTTGGCATAACCAAATAATTCTGCTTCCAATAAAGTCTCGGGGATCGCGGCACAATTGATCGCGATAAAGGGTCCGTCGCGACGGCTGCCAGAATCGTGAATCGTGCGAGCGATCACTTCTTTTCCCGTTCCACTTTCGCCTGTTATTAAAATATTTGCGTTACTATGTGAAACCCTGCGAGCTAAATCTAATGCGTTTCGAAACCCCTGGCTTTTTGCAACCACCTTGTCTGAAGAAAGATCACTCTTTTCCTTTAACACCTGTCTCAGCTGACTGTTTTCAGATAAGATTTCTTTGAATTGCACAGCCCGCTGCAAGGAAATTTCTAATTGTGGCAAGTGAAGCGGCTTCACGATAAAATCAAATGCCCCTGCTTGAATCGCCTCGTAAGCTGTTTGAATCGAAGTTTTGGAAGTGATTAGAATTATGGGCAGAGTCAGGCCCCAGGCGCGAAGTTTTTTAATCAGTTCAGTGCCCGATAAATCTGGAAGTAAAAGGTCAGTGATAATTACATCTGCATATAAATTTCTCTTTTGCGCTTCTTCCAGAAGTTGAAGGGGATTCTCGAAAAATGTCATGGAATAGCCACGAGGGACAAAATAAGCTTTCAGTAAATCTTGAACATCAATGTCATCTTCAATAACTACAATTTCGATATCTTGATCTTTATTGCCTAGGTTGATTGCCATAAGTCTAGTTCCTTTTTGACCGAGATTAACTACTTCATCAGGGGAAATTTGCCACAAAGGGCCTGCAGAGTCTAACTTCTAATTGTGAAGATTCCGATACAATTCCCTCTGTCATTGGTACGCTTGTTGCTTTGTTTGAAGTCAACAAAGGAGAATTTTATGAAGCCAGTCCCAAGTCAGAATGAAGTTGATCAGAAAAAGAAAATGAAAGAGGACCAAAAGCGAGGCACGTCAGATTTTAAAAATACTGAAAAGGGAACAAATGTTCCGGAGAAAGATGATGAAACATCAAATCCATATCATGATTTTGAAATGGATATAAACGAAAATGAGATTGATGAAGATACTAAACATTAAAAAAAGAGGCCTCCGCTTGGGAGGCCTTCTTAACATCTGGAAGTGATACAGAGGGAATCCAAAAGACATGAGCAGAAATGCTGTGATGGATTAGCGAAAAGCACTAAATTTGCTAGAAACGAAAGATGAGACCCTTTCAAAGGTTCCTTTAAAGCCTTCCTGAACAACCCAAGAGGCCGTTTTTAGGGAAGGCAAGATGAAGCGACTTTCAAGTTCGCGCCTTAAATCTTTACGTGTTTGTAGATAGATCACTCCAAGATTTTCTAATTCTGTTTTAGTTAAATAAGATTTTATTTTTGGAAACAGTTCGGTTTCCTCTTCTTCGACATGATGTTCAATAATTTCAGCTAGAACTTTTGCTTTAGCATCAATTTCATCCGTCCAATCAGGCTGAAAATTTTGCCCATCAAGTGCCATCATCAGATGATCAGCCACATTGTGTTCTTCAAAACCTACAAGAATATCTGGGCGAATTTCTTGTAATTCAATGAGGTTATTATAAAGTGATGTCTCCTCGGCCTTGGCGTGAACTTTAATATTAAAGAGAAAACGTTCAAGTTGCCGTTTTTTTTCCGATTGGAATGCGTCTTCACTTTTTAAGACAACAATGGATTCACGCAGTAAATTATGGTCGTCCTTAATTAACTGGAGAATATTTTTTTTTGTAACTTGTTTTCTCATTATGAACCTCTTGGAAAGTG
>JAYTOY010000044.1:0-3700 GCA_043747555.1 Pseudobdellovibrionaceae bacterium
TCTTCAATTTCGATGATTTTCTGCTGCAAAACGAAGGCAGTGAAGCTTAAATTTTCGGTCTGTTTTGAAAAAGATTCCCTGGCCGCATCAAGCTGAGGGGCTAATTCTGGATGGGACTGAAAATATTGTTGAATACTCATCTTCTTTATTTTCGGCAAAAAGCCTGGATTTCCTTAAGGTTTTTAGCTCTTTTATGGTCTGGACTTAGGGCTTAACTTCAGATCCCGCCTGGGTCGCGTGAAAAGTTCAATAAATCCATTAAATGTAAATCTTTTCAATACTTTAAGAATATGGTAGGTTCCCCGTTCTTCCGAGGTATCAGGCATGCGGGTCTATTTGGATCATAATGCGACAACTCCCCTTCACGAAAAAGTCCGTGAAGCAGCGTCGCAAAATCTTAATTTTTGGGGAAATCCAAGTTCCATCCATTGGGCTGGGCGGGAGTCTAAAAATGTCTTGCGCGAAACACGTGCTCTTTTAGCGGCCCAATTGGGTTGTCAGGCTTTAGAAATTATTTTTAATTCAGGCGGTTCTGAAGGAAATAATACTGTTATAAAAAGCGTGTGGACCAAGCTTTCTGCAGACCGGAAGCACTTTCTTTGTTCGCAAGTAGAACACCCCAGTGTCATAAAAACTTATGAGCACTTGCAAAAATTAGGTGCAGAGGTTGATTTCATTCCTGTTTCAAGAAGCGGGATTTTAGATCTGGAGTTTATTAGGTCACATATCTCAGAAAAAACAGCACTGATCAGTGTCATGATGGCAAATAACGAAACCGGACATATTTTTCCAATCCAAGAAATTGTTCGTTTGGCAAAAGCCACAGGGACGCTTGTCCATACGGATGCTGTTCAAGCTTTAGGTAAAATGCCATTTCATTTGCAGGAGCTGGGCGTCAACTACGCAACGTTTTCGGCGCATAAGTTTTATTCTTTAAAAGGCACCGGGTTTACCTATGTCAAGCGAGGCTCGGTCTATGAATCTCTGATTCACGGCGGAGCTCAAGAGCGTCAGCGCCGTGGAGGCACAGAAAATGTTTTTGGGATTTCAGCTTTGGGTGTGATGGCGCCGTTCTTAAAAGATATCTCCCTGCAAAGTTTAAAAGTTAGAAAACTTCGGGATGCTTTTGAAAATAAATTACTTCACAGAATTCCTCACGTGCAATTGCTAGGCGCTGAAACCGATCGACTTTCGAACACATCAAGCTTTTTAGTTGATGAGGCCGATGGTGAAACCATGCTGATGAGTTTAGACCTGAAAGGTTTTGCCGTTAGCACCGGTGCGGCTTGCAGCAGTGGAAATCCTGAGCCCAGCCCTGTGCTACTAGCCATGGGACTCAGTCGCACTCAAGCCCAGACCTCATTGAGGGTCAGTTTTGGTTGGGGAAACACGATGGCCGAGGTCGACGCTTTTGTCGATACTTTAGAGTCCGTTATATTAAGGCTGCGAGGTCTGCGTGAACAAAGATTAGTGGAGGGCCCCCATGTCTGAAATAAAATCTAAGGGTCGAGTGCTCGTGGCGATGAGTGGGGGAGTTGATAGTTCGGCCGCCGCCGCACTCCTTGTTGAACAGGGTTATCAAGTCATTGGCGCCACGATGCAAGTTTGGGACTATTCTGAGTGCGATATCCAGGAAGGGGCGGGAACGTGTTGCTCATCCATTGACGTTGATGATGCCAGAAGTGTTGCCGATCGATTAAAAATTCCTTTCTATGTTTTAAATTGTGAGGCTAAATTTAAGGCTTCTGTCATTGATCCTTTCATTGCGGCGTACTTAAATGCACAAACCCCGCTGCCTTGTGTGAACTGCAATACGTATTTAAAATTTGATCACTTGGTTCAGAAAATGGAAGAGCTTGAGTGTGATTTTCTAGCCACCGGACATTACGCTCAAGTGTTGCATCACCAGGATGGAACAGCTTCTATCATAACGTCTGAAGATGATTGGAAAGATCAAACCTATTTTCTTTTTACGATTGATCCCAAGATTATTCCAAAATTATTATTTCCGGTGGGGCACCTTAAAAAGCCCGAAGTCAGGCAGATCGCTGAAAAATTTCACCTGACAAATGCCAGGAAAAAAGATTCTACCGGAATCTGTTTTGTTGGAGACAAAGGCTATTCGGCCTTTATTGAATCGCAAGTCAGTCCTGAAATTTTGAAATCAAAAAAAGGACTCTTAAAAAGATTTCCGTCAGGCGACATTATGGGTGAGCATCAAGGCATCCATATGTTCACTTACGGTCAAGGCCGAGGCTTGGGCCTGACTTTTCATGAAAAGCTTTTTGTGATGAAAATTGATCCTGTGGATAATACTGTTTGGCTGGGTGATGAAAAGTATCTTTACCATTCAGAGCTTGAATTAAAAGAAGCCCATTGGCTGCGAGAAATTGATCACAATCAAGTCTACAATGTTAAAATTCGTTACCAGCATAAAGGCGCTGCCGCTAAGCTCGAGAAAACTTCGACTGGCTTAAGGTTAAAATTTTTAGAACCGCAGCGGGCGATCACACCAGGACAAGCGGCGGTCTTTTATAAAGATAAAGAACTGATGGGGGGCGGATGGATCACTCCCTAAGTTATAAAGTCCATACCTTTGGTTGTAAGGTGAATACTTATGACTCAAGCTTAATCGGTAAGAATATGAATCAGCATGGTTTCTTAGCTAACAGCTTGGTGTCCGAGCCAAGGCTTCATGTTTTAAACACCTGTGCTGTGACCGCGGAAGCCACCAAAGAAGCCGTCAAATTAGCGCGCCGATTAAAATCAAAAGATCCCTTTTGCACCGTCGTTGTGACCGGGTGTGCTGCACAAGTTGATACAGATTCTTTTTCGAATCTATCTGGCATTGATTTAGTGATCGCTAACTCTCATAAAAGTGAACTTCCAATTATTTTACGGAAATTCCTTAAGGGCGAGATTTCTGAAAAGGTTTTTAAATCTAATATTTTTAAAAAAGAAGAGATGGAGCCTGGCGGCGGTGAAGAAGAACAACACACGCGGTCCTTTTTAAAAATTCAAGATGGCTGTAATAGTTTTTGCACCTACTGTGTGATTCCTTTTGCCAGGGGTAAAAGTCGCAGTCTTCCCGTCCAGCACCTTATCCAGCGCGTGAACGAGCTTTACGTTCGAGGAATTCCTGAAGTTGTCCTGACGGGGGTCCACATCGGTGACTATGAGGATGACTCTGTTCAGCCGTCCTTGCGACTGGAAGATCTTTTAGAAAATATCCTAGCTAAAACTTCCATGCCACGAATAAGACTGACCAGCTTAGAACCCGTGGAAGTCACGGGTCAGCTTTTAGAACTGTATGAAAATCCAAGAGTGTGTCCTCATTTTCACATGAGCATTCAAAGTGCAAACAGTGAAGTCCTAAAGCAAATGAAACGGCAATACTCTAAAAGTCATATTCAAGAATCGCTCATGGCCATTCGAAATAAATTGCCGAACGCCTTTATTGGTATGGATGTCATTGTTGGTTTTCCGACAGAAACCCATGAGCAATTTGAAGATACTTATTTGACCCTCGCAGCCTTACCTTGGACGCGAATCCATGTTTTTCCTTACAGCTCGCGGCCTGGAACTTTTGCCAATCGCTTAGAAAATATTGTTTCTGAAAAGGAACTTCACTTAAGGGCCCTGCGTCTACGTGATCTTAGTTTGCAGCGCTATCAAGAGGTGGCCCAAGGGCAAGTAGGAC
>JAYTOY010000045.1:0-3253 GCA_043747555.1 Pseudobdellovibrionaceae bacterium
ACCTAAGTCCTGTAAATTTTATCAAAAAGTTTACAGCTGGGGAAATTAAAAACTATGTTGTCTCAGCATAAATTGTTCGGAATAAAGGGGTTGACGGGCCCATGAACGAAGAAGTTTTAAGTGCAGGCCTTATTTTATTTAATAAAGTAGCGGGAGCCGTGAGTGCATTTGTCACAGTCGTTGTCATTTTACGAATGACTTATTTAGTCGTAAAAATATCTCCGGCAAATGAGTACGGGGATTTATTAAAAGACACGGTGAGTTTCTTTGGAATTTTATCTATTTTTCCAATGATTTTAAGGCTCATTATTTTTGGAACAGCAGATCTTGCTAAAAAAATTTCTTGCGTAACACCACCCGAAGGCCAGGCTGGAATTAGAGCATTTTTTGACCGCATGTTTTCTGATTATCCCATGCTTTCAATATTTGGAAAAATCGGGGACGTTTTAATTTTAGGTCTTGCTAATGCGATCTACACATCACTGCTTTCGTTATTTATTGCAAGTGCTCCAGTGTTCTTTTTCTTGGCATTACTATTAAATATTCATCACGGATTTAAAGGGTATTTCGGTCTTATTATTTCTTTAAGCTTATGGCCCATCATGTGGAATATTTTAGGTCAATTATCGGTGCAAATCAGTTCTCAATCAAATGTCGCCCCGGCTTCATCGGTGTGCTTTTGGGTGGTGATTCAAGTCTTACAATTAATCTCGCCCATTTTTAGCTTTATCTTATTTAAAAATCTAACTGCCACCACAGGTATTGGCACAGTTGCAAGGTACGGGAAAATGTTATGGCGCTAATTTTTAAAAGTAAGCTCTACCGAGATGAAATCAAGCACTGGAGTCTAATCGTATCACTCACAGCCACAACAGTTATAAGTAGTTATTTTGCACTTAAAAACCAAGAAAAAATAATTCTAGTTGGCGTTACAGAAAGTGAGAGCCGGATCATCACAGATTCAAGCGATAGAATACTAAAGTTTGAACTTAGAAACTTTATCAAAGATTTTTTAAAAACATATTATACGTATGATAACCAGAATTATTTAACCCAAATGGAAATATCGTCAGACTTAATGACAAAAGATCTATTTGAAAAAGAAAAGCCAAAAATATTAGATCTCAAAAAGAAATTAGAAGTAAATGCGATCGATCAAAGAATTGAAATTGAAAATATTGATCTATTAGATGATCAAAATATCGAAGCAATTTTATTGGTAAAAATCCAAGGAAAAATCGACACCAAATCAGTAAAACTAAAAGTTCACCTAAAATTTCAAAAAATTCCTCGTAACGAGCAAAACCCCTGGGGTTATGAAATAACCGAGGTCTCAGATGTGGTTATTTAAATTAATTATACCCTTGGTGTGCGCAGGCTCGTCCAGAATCAGCTCCACTCATTTAGATTTAGCAAAATCAGAAAAAATCATGATTTCACCTGGCCTTGTGAGTGTTATCGAATTTCCCCAAAACATCATCGAAGTAAGAGTCGGAAACCCAAGATCAGTCAAAGCCATTATTTCGCAAAATTCCCCAAAAGAACTCACAGTCTATTTATCAACGAGTGCTTCCATTCCCACAAACATGATTGTCAGAGCCGAGAAAAGAATTTTCGTATTTGATATCGTACCATCAAGAACAAACCACCAAGACTACGTTAAAGTCCAAGGAGCCTTCGGCGCCCCATCGTTTAGTTCAATAAAGGCAATAGCAAGCGAAGTAAAATTAGAAATCAAATCAGAACCCATGCTTTCAAAAAAGTTAAAAGTCCTAGAATCAAAAAGGTTAGGCTTATGAAGTTATTTTTAATATTTTTCCTCATCCCAAGTACAGCTATTTGTGAAACAAGAACAAAGCTTTTCATGAAGCAAGATTTTCAAGTTTTGCCAAAAATAAATTCCCCAGGTCCCAAATTATTTGAAAAAAAATCAAATAAAATATCCCCCCAATATAAAGAAACTGGCAACCTCCCAGCATATTTTATGATGGGCACGAGCATTTCAATGGAAGAGTCCCCAGTGATTCTACCAACTCAGAAGCAAAGCATCCGTAATCCGGACATTCTTATCGGTGACGTAATAAAAGCAGAAATTACCGAAAGCCTCATTGCTTTTAGCGAAAGCAAAGCGCCCATTAGGGCTATTGTCAGACAGGGAAAACTTAAGGGCTCAGTGCTTTTAGGCGAAGCGACTTTAGAGAAAAACTCAAAAAGAATATTAATTGAGTTTAAAAAAGTCACAGCCATTCATTCCAATCAAACCTGGAGTTTACAAGCAAGTGCTCTAGACGAGAAAGGAATTCTAGGAATCGAAGGTAAACTCATTTCAGGCGAAGAAAAGTATTTTGCAGCAGAGTTTCTAGCGGCAGCGGCCGCAGGCTTTGCCGATAGCACGATTGAACGAAACCAAAACCAACAAGGAAACTACGTAGAAAAGCCAGGAACGGATACCTACGCCAAAAAAGCCCTGACTTCGGCATTATCAAAAACAGCCGACAGGTTCGGCGAGAAATTAAAAAGTGTCCCTGAGTACTCGGTCCTAGAAGGTCCATTTGATATACAAGTTTTAATCACAGAAGAACCAAAATTAAACCAATAACCAATAATCAAGAGGGGGAACATATGGAATTAGAAAACGTAACCACAGATAGAGCTTTAAAGAAGAAAGAACCACCAAAGCGCCAAAGCGTGTTAAAAAAGTTAGATACAGACACAGCCAAGGTTCTTCAAAGCTTAAAAGACAAAGCTAATAAGAAGACCTTCGGCCGAAAGGTGAGAGACTGCGAAATCATAGCGGTAGCTTTGAAGCAAGTAAGCCTAGAGCACATTAAAGAGCTCCAAGAGGGCACTTTAAGCGAAAAAGACAAGCTAGGGCTCGCCCACGAAGAATACCAAAAACAGCACGGTAAAATCACCATGGACCAATTCATCGGTAAACTCCTTAGAAAGGAGGCCATGTGATTCTTTATTACGCGCAACGTTTACGAGATCCCGAAGGTCTTTTCTATTTCAAAAATAAATTGGAGGATATATGTTAACAGTAACTCGAAGTCCATTTATGGAGACAGGGTTAAAGCTCTTTGAAAATTCAAAAGAATTACTCTCTCCACAAGAAGTTTCCCATCTCTTAGAGATTTCCAAAAAAACAATTTATGACTGGAAATATCGACCCGTCGTGAGACGCGTCCCGGATGGGCTTTTTGTGAAGTTTAACCGAAAGATATTCATCCGAACTGACATTTTGAGGAATTGG
>JAYTOY010000046.1:0-27718 GCA_043747555.1 Pseudobdellovibrionaceae bacterium
AAAATCAAACCAGAAGCTCAGCCGGTTGTCCGGGGCTTTTTTGTTAAAGGTCTAGGTACCTTGTCCACATTTTTCCCACTGTTTTTAGAAAGATCCCAATCCCGGCGTTCTTTCTGGAATTTGTAAGGTCTATGATCCCATCTATTTTTCGCGAAGACCCTGACGAAGGTATTCAATCATTATAGATTGATATTTTCGACCCTCAGCTTTGGCCTTTAATTTCAAAAGCCTTAATATATTGGCGGGAACCCTTAAGCTGATGGCAACAGTGGGCTCATCAATATCGTGGCTCATTTTTCGAAAATCATCTAGAAACCGCACCGCTTCTTCAGGCGAAATGGCGCGTGGTAAGGTCGTTGCTTCTTTTTTATTTTTTTTCATTCAGCTTCTCTTTAATATGAGCGATGTCTATAAGGTCTTGTGGACGACCCGACTCAGTTTTCATTTTCAGAAGCTCGCCTAAGGTCGCCGTTGGAATTTTTCTTCCGCTCACCGAAATATTTTCCACTTTTATATCACGCAGATCCTTAGTGATAAGAATATCCACCTGCCGTGATGGATTTTTATAATCAACAAAAGACCACGCTATAAGATTTCGATTCTCGATATATTCGATCCGCATTTTGATGATATCTTGGGCCCGCACAGGTAATCGAGATTGCAGCCCAACCTGAGCCAGGGCCTTTTCGGCCAGTTCAAAATCAGCGACACGCAGATGAATTACAAAATCAACATCAACGGTGGCTCGTATAAGGCCATGAAGCGCCATTGCATAACCGCCAATTAATGCATATTTAAGCTGTGCTTTTTCAAAAACATCAGTGATTTCCAAAAGGAGCATAGATAGTATTGTATATACGAGTATATACAAATGCAATTGATATTTCCTTTTTGCATCCCTTTAGACCAGTTTTAAAAAAGACTCGCTTGTCTTTACGGTAAAGTTACGGTTAATCTTGGTTACGGTATTGTTGCGGTTTTAAGCACCATAGAGGTTGCCGCGACTTAACAAGGAGAAAACGATGACACAAGGACGGTATCAAGATGCAGCACTCACCCCGAAACAGAAACTATTTCTGGATTTTATCCATGACTACAGTCGCGAGCATGGCTGCAACCCCAGTCAGACCGAGATTGCTAAGCACTTTAAATTTAGCTCGCTGGGTTCCGTCCAAACCTACATTAAGATTCTGGAAGAAAAGGGTTTTATCTCTCGGGAGCAAAACGCCATTCGTGGCCTTAAAATTCTCTCTAAAAATCGCATGCTTCCTTTGTTAGGAAAAGTCGCAGCCGGCCTTCCGATTGAACACGCCATTCACCATGAAGAGATCGAAGTCCCCTCGACCATGGTGAATCAAGAATCGCCGCACTTTGCTTTAAAAGTAAAAGGTGATTCCATGATTGATGTGGGAATTTTAGATGGCGATTATATTGTCGTGCGCGAACAGGCCCATGCTGATTCCAAACAATTGATCGTAGCCATGATCAATAACGAAGCTGTGATTAAGCGCTTAGTCCGAAAAAAATCTCAAGTCGAACTGCATTCAGAAAATGAAAAATACAAACCCATTTTGGTCGACCCCAAAGATGAATTTAGAATTTTGGGCGTTTTTGTAGGCCTGATGAGGATGAACTTATGCTCATGACCCTTGAACAATTAAAATATCTTGTTTCTAGCCAGCACACGCTTCATACCCGTGAATGTTTGCACACTTCGCTTTTAGAAAACGGAGTGCCCCGGGGAGCGATCACTCAGATCTGCGGCTTTGGAAAAACAGAAGCGGCCGTGCAACTGATTAAAGACAATGCCGAATTTAAAGCGGCTTGGATTGAATCGGAATTTGAGCTTAATCCCCTGGGTGTCGCCCAAAGAGATGTCGATCTGACACGTATTCTTTTTGCTGAAGCCGGCGAGCATATGGTTTGGACCTGTCATCAGATTTTAAAAAGCAATCTTTACCCGATTGTGATCTTAAAATCAGCCCCGCTGGATGATTTTCTCCTGAGAAAGCTCCAACTGGCTGCTGAAAAGTCTCAAACTGCTTTAGTTATTTTGACTGAAGATTTTTCGGCCAGTTGGCCGATCAGTTTGATGCTGAAAGCGCATCGAAATTTAGTAACGGAAAATATCACTCTTGAGGTCTTAAGACAGCGTGCATGAAAGTTTTAGCCCTTCAATCTTTTCGGACCTCCCGATCTCTCGAGCTCTTGGCCGAAATGGCCTGGCAGTATTCTTCCCAAGTGGCCAAGAATCGAGAGGTTGTTTTTGTTGAAGTGGAAAAAAGCCATCACCTTTTTTCGGCAGCAGAAATTATTCAAGGCTTGCATGAAAAAGCGCAGGCTCTTGATTTACCGCTTAAAATCTCTGTCGGCAAAAGTCCCGCTGAGGCTTGGGCTTTCTTAAATTATAAAGTTTCTGATAAAAATAAGCTCCCTCTCCAGGCTCTTGCTTTTTATCTAGATCCCTTTCAGCAAAAAGAGATCTCTCGTTTGACGCTTGAAATGCTTAAGACCTTTCAGCGTTTGGGATTTCAAAGTTTTAAAGATTTAGAAAAACTTCCGCGCCAAGGCGTCTCCTCCCGCTTTGGCGCGGAAGGATTATGGGCCCTGCAAAGAGTCACATCCGATGACCAAATCCCTTGGCCTCAATGGAAGCCGCAAGAAGTCCTTGAAGAATTTCAAACTTTTGATCCCGATCAGCGCGTGCAAACAACCGAAGCCCTGAATTTTATTTTGCGACCTTTGCTAGAAAGATTAATGCACAGGCTTTCATGGCGGCACGAATCGATGACAAGACTTTCGATGAGCCTCCATTTAGAAGAGTTTTCAGTGGTCAAAGAAATTTTGCGCGATTGGGATTTTCCTTTCAGCTTTCCGCAAACTCAAATTCTTTCTGTTCTTTCTATTTTAAAAGAACGTTTGGATTTTGATCTGCAACGAAAGCCGCTTGAATCCTCTGTTATTTTTGTAGAAATACGCGTTCTTGAAAAGACCCCCTTACCTAATCGTCAAAAAGATTTTTTTTCTAAAAAAGAAGAAGATCTTGAAATGGAAGCTTCTTTAATCAGTCGCCTTCATCAAAAAATAGGCGAAAAAAGTGTCTTTAAAGCCAGCCCCTGCCCTTCTTACAGACCTGAAAGTGCTTGGCGCCCGGAAGCTGGTGAGGCCATTCCACTTCCCATTCCCTTAAGACCTTTGATTCTTTTAAAAAAACCTCAGCCTTTACAAAAATTGGGCGCTTGCTTAATTTTAAATCATAAACGGCACCTGATTAAATCTTGGCAAGGACCCGAGCGCCTGAGCAGTGAATGGTGGACCACGGCTTTTCAACGTCAATACTGGATCGTGCATTTAAAAACAGGGCCCACCTGGTGGATTTTTTCGGAAGCCTCAGAAAATAAGCCTGACTTATTCTTACATGGAATTTTTGACTGATGTTCACAGAGCTTAAATGCAAAACTAATTTTTCTTTTCTGCGTGGAGCTTCACACCCTGAAGAACTGATCGAGCAGGCCTATCATTTAGGTTACACGGCGCTGGGCTTAAACGATAATGATGGCTTGTATGGAATGCCTAAGGCTTACTGGGCGGCCAAACAAAAAGTCATCAATGGTGCAAAACCTTTAAAACTTATTATTGGTGCAGACCTAGCCATTGAAGGGCAGCCGCGTTTAACTTTGCTAGCTCGTGATCGCGCCGCCTACGGTTTACTTTGCCGGATTATCACTGAATCCCATCATGATCGACCCAAGGGTGAAGCTGCGCTTGAGCTTTCAAAGCTTGCAGAATTTTTAAGCAGGCCCCCTGCCCAGGGCTTGCTGGCCCTACCCGATGCGGGCAGTGATTATATCTTTTTAAAAGAGCATTTTCCTCAAAGAGTTTTTTTGCCCTTGCTGCGCGCCCTAGACGGTTGGGATTTGCAGCGCACACAAAATATTTTAAATTTAAGAAAAGAATTTGGTTTCCCCATTATTGCAACCAACGATGTTCACTATCACATCCCTCACCGTCAAAAATTACAAGATGTCCTCACTACCATCCGCGAAAAAACCACTCTGTCAAAAGCCGGCTACAAACTTTTTCCGAATGGCGAACGATTTTTAAAATCGCCCAAAGAAATGCAAAAACTTTTTAGCGATTTGCCAGAAGCTTTGTCTGAAACCATGGCGATTGCCGAATCTTGCACATTCTGCCCTTCAGAACTTAGATACAGATATCCTTCCGAATGGATTCCGGTTCCGCACACAGCCCAATCCTTTTTAGCAGAGCTTGCGTGGGCGGGCGCCAAAGAACGCTACAAAGGGGATTTACCCACATCTGTCAGTGATCTTATTCAGCACGAGCTTCGTCTGATTGAAAAAATGAACTTTGCCGATTATTTTTTAACAATTTATGACATCGTGAAATTTGCCCGCTCGCAAAATATTCTTTGCCAAGGACGCGGCTCTGCCGCCAACAGTGTGATCTGCTACTGTTTAGCCATTACGGCGGTCGATCCCGTCCGCATGGGTTTACTTTTTGAAAGATTTATTTCTGAAGAACGCAATGAACCGCCGGACATTGATGTCGATTTTGAACATGAACGCCGCGAAGAAGTGATTCAGTATATTTATCAAAAATATGGTCGCGACCGAGCCGCTATGGTCAGTGCCGTGGTCACCTATCGCACCCGATCGATGATTCGTGAAATCGCAAAGTCCTTGGATGTCGATGTCGGCGTGCTGTCCGCCAAAGAAGTTGAAAAAAATATTTCTGCCCTTACGAAAAATTCAAATATTCCTAATGTCCAGGATAAGATTTTAAAAATTTCCTCTGAACTGGAAGGTTTCCCGCGGCATATCTCGATTCACAGCGGGGGCTTTACTTTATCGGCTGATCCTATTATTGAAATTGTTCCCGTCGAGCCCGCTCGGATGGAAAATCGCACCATCATTCAGTGGGATAAATATGACTTAGATTATTTAGGCCTCCTCAAAGTTGATGTTTTATCTTTGGGAATGCTCTCGGCTTTAAGAAAAACTTTAAACTTGATTGGTTTTGATCTGCATGAAATTCCGGCGGAAGACCCTGCCACTTACGCCATGATTCAAAAAGCTGATACGGTCGGAACTTTTCAAATTGAAAGTCGTGCTCAGATGTCGATGCTGGGTCGTTTGCAACCAAAATCTTTCTATGACCTTGTCATTCAAGTGGCCATCGTACGCCCTGGTCCTATCGTTGGAAATATGGTGCATCCTTATTTAAAGCGCAGACGTGGTCTTGAAAAAATTGATCTGCCTCATCCAAAGTTAAAAGCTATTTTAGGAAAAACTTTAGGCGTTCCTTTATTTCAAGAACAAGTCATGCGAATGGCGATCGATCTTGCCGACTTTACTCCTGGCGAAGCCGATCAGCTGAGGCGCGCCATCGGCGCTTGGCGTTCCTCAGGCTCGATTCAAGAGATGGGACGCAGGCTGATTCAAGGCTTGATGCGCTCGGGCCTTTCCAAAGAATTTTCTTTGCAAATTTATGAGCAAATCAAAGGTTTTTCTCATTATGGATTTCCCGAAAGTCATGCGGCCAGTTTTGCTTTAATCGCCTATGCCAGTTCTTATTTAAAATGCCACCATCCAGCTGAATTCGCCGCTTCGATCATTAATTCGCAGCCCATGGGTTTTTATAGCAATCACACTTTAATTGACGATGCAAAAAGGCACGGCGTTCGTGTCCTGCCATTAGATGCCGATCTTTCGCAGTGGGATTGTACTATTGAAAAAGGCGCTCTTCGCTTGGGTTTTCGTATCGTTAAAGGCCTTGCAGAAAATTTAGTTCAAAAAATCGTCGCCCAAAAACCTTATGTTTCAATGGAAGATTTTTTATTAAAAAACCCTCTTCGTCGGGACATCTTGCAGCGCTTAGCCTTAGGAGATTTCTTTGAAAAATACGGAACCGATCAGCGCCATGCTTTATGGACTATTTTAGATTACGATTTTAGAAAGCAAGCGTCGCAGGGTGAAAGCCAGCTTAGTCTTTTCCATAAAAAGTCCGACGATCCAGAGACTGAACTTTTTAGATCTTTAAATATTTTTGAATCCGTCACCACCGAATACGAAGCCTATCAGCTTTCGGCTCGGGCTCATCCCATGGAGGCCTTGCGGGCCACCATGAAATTACCTTTATTAACTTCGGCTAGCTTAAAGACTAAACCTTCAGGTCACAGAATCGAAACGGCCGGTCTACTGATCATTAAGCAACGACCTTCAACCGCCCGAGGAGTCACCTTTGCCACTTTTGAAGATGAATTTGGCTTTATCGATACGATTATTCACAAAGATATTTATCAAAAGCACTATGATCTTTTTAATGAAGAATGTTTTTTAAAAATTAAAGGCACCCTTCAGAAAGACAGAAATTCTTTCAGTCTTCTGATCACTTCAGTCGGCCCTTTGACCACAGCCCCTCTGCATATCAATCCACATCAATATTTTTGGTGATATTTTGGTAAAATAGATTTTTTAGGACTTTAGGAATTTAGAAATCGATTTTAAGTTCAATTCAAGAAATGTTTTTTTTAAAACTCTGTGGACTCAAAGGCAGGAGATAAATATTATCTCCTGCCTTGAATCTTAGTAATTTAAATAAGAGCTAGCATGATATCGATAAGATCACTGATCGGCTTTTTATCTGCCTCTGGAATTTTTACGATATTTAAAAGTTCTTTCTGAGCAAGCCTTAACTGTTCAAGTCCTTTGAGCTTATTTCCCGCAGCTAAATAACTTGATGCCCGTTCAATTTTATTTACGATTGAATTAAAAGCACCGTAAGTTATCGATTTCGCCTGATATAAATCCATTAATTTCGCCTTAATGATAGTTGCAAAAGAATAAAATGATCCTCGTCCAAAAAGGCCGTTTAGAATATCTATTCCTTGATTAATGTAAGTGGCGATCTCCGGAGGGATTATTCCAGCCGATGCTAGGTTGTTAATGACTGCGTTTATTTGCAGTAATCTCTGCATGGCGGTCGTTGGATCGCCGGCTGCAAAGTAAGCTGAGACAGCCTGGAGACCAATCGACAAATTATTGTAGTCATTTTCAGAAATGATTCCCGAGGTATGGAGGATATCTACGATCTGGCTAATGATGTCTAAAATGGCTCGCGGGTCGCCAGAGATCGCACTATAAAGTTGGACCGCAAATTTTATCATCCTCAGTGCGTCCGCAGCGCTTATGCGACCGTCAACAGAAAGGTTACGGGCGTCTGTTGCAAACTGGGTAATCGCTGCAGAAATCTGCTGATTAATAGCGGCATCTGCTTGTGAACCCAAACTATTTAAACCCCAGTCGCCTCCACCCCAATTACTACTTCCACCACCGCTACTTCCACCACCGCTACTTCCACCACCACCGCCGCCGAACCCTCCACCAAAAGAACGACTGGCAATGAGCGTCTGAATATTAGATAAATCATTTAATAAAATTTGAGCATCAGCCGGTGCAATTGCACCAGATGTGACTCTTCCTTGAATGAAATTTGAGATTGATCCAACTAAATCACCTGCTGTACCGATCAGCACGTCACTGCTCTGCGAACTTGAAAGCCCAGAGGTGCTCGTGACAGTTAATATAGCGCTGTATGTTCCTAAAGCGGAATAAGTATGAACCACTTGCCGGCCACTACCAGTTGTACCATCGCCAAAATTCCAGCTGTAGGTAAGCGAGCTGCCATCTGAAATGGAGCTTGCACTTCCATCAAAGTTTATTGGAACTCCAACTGTAGAGAAATAAGGGCCGCCGATTTGAGCGCTTGGTAATACCGTATGACAAGCTTTAACACTTAAACTAATTAATGGATTACTAATTGACGGAAGTGCTGACATAGAAATACTTTGAGAATTAACTGCAAATTCCGAATTAATACCGCTGTCAATAACAATTGAATAGGTCCCATCGGGTACAGCAATTTCTGCGCCGCCTGAACTTCCATTCTGAGTTGCACCTAAGAACCAAGTGACATTTGGCTGAGGGGTAATTTGGACCAAATTCAATCGGCATCTATCGAAGCTAATCAGACCACTGGAATTACTAACTAATGCACCTGTCAGCGATGTTACCGCGTGATTTTGAACTCGAAAAGTTCCATAATTAACTTGTGTCGAGGTCTTTATACTGTAATTTCCATCAGGAACTGGAAAACTTTGTATACTTCCTCGCCAATCAGCCAAAACTTCAGGAAAATAAATATATTGATCAACATTCGAACTCAACGATGTGGGATCAATAGAAACCATAGTTAACTTACTAAGATCAAAATCGACGCCAGATGAACTAATACTTAACGCTCCAGAAACTTGAGTAATTACTGTACCAGAAATATCGAAAGTACCGATCAAATTACCATTGGCAATAGCAAGAGAATAGCGTCCAGAAGGGAGTGGAAAGACATAACTCGACCCACGCCATAGCAGATTCATTTCTGGAAAAGAAACCGCATAAGAGGGGCCTAGCTGCAAAGAATTAATTGAGACAGATGCCAGTTTCGAAAGGTCAAAGTCAACTCCTGTAGTGTTGCGGATCAGTGCACCGCTCACCGTGCTAATTGCTGTACCAGAAACGTCGAACGCGCCGATTTCGGTGCCTGTAAGTGTTTGAATACTAAAATGTCCGGATGGAAGAAAATAGGTGTGCGCACTGCCACGCCAAGTATCTACACCTGCGGGGAAACTAATCGCGTATACAGAATTGAGCTGTGTTGGATCGATTCTAACTTCAGCAAGCTTGGAGGGATCAAAACCAATGCTCGTTGCCGAAGTAAGCGTAACACTTCCAGTTGTGTTAGTAACGATGCCCCCTGAAATCGAAAACTCTCCATAACTAAATTGGCCGGATGACGTATTCGCCGTCAATACTGAGAAGGTACCGTCTGATAAGTCTAAAGTTGCATTCCCACGAAACAATGCACTGCCGATAGCGATCGCTTGACCTGGATTAAGAGTATCGGTTTCAATTCTGATTGGTGTCGCTTCTGCAAAAGACACACTTAAAAGGATTAAAAAGAACACGTGCCGTATAAAATTCCCCGTCATTTTTTTCCTCCGGAAGTTTAAAGTATTAATATAATCATTACATAAAACTGGACGGACGGCGGGGTTTAAGTATGCTCAATTAGTATATCTAAACAAAATCCCTCTACATTCGAGTACTTCCGTACTCTAAATAAAACGGGGCTGTCTCTTTTTGTAGCCAGCTCACGAGAAATTGCATACATTTGGTACATGCGTTCCATAAAGCAACAGCTAACAAAAAATGACCTCACTGATACGATTTCCGGTCGAGCTTCAGAAATTATGCGACGAGTGAGAAAATCTCAACAACTTAAGCAAAGTCTTGTTTCAGCTAACCTTGGTATTACACAGTCTGCTCTGAGCCGAATAGAAAAAGGCAAGCGTGTACCAACGCTGACTGAGTGGATTAGATTTTGTGAGCTGACTGGCACAGAAACTACTACTCTTTTGACGGATAAAGTTGAGACTAGCTATACCACTAAAGCTATCCCGCATAACCAAAAGAAATGAATAGAGGAATTTAATGGCTTATTTTTCAGAAGTATCAGAATTTGGCAAGACCTATAAGCTAGGGATCATTGACCAAACACTTATGTTTTCTCTCTATCCAGTATTTAAGCTACATCATTGGTTTTATTACGGCTCAAACTTTAAGAAAAGTCTTGCGCGTACGTTTTTTAATTTATTACCCAGAGATAGGCCCTTAAACATAAAATGTTATTCAGTATGTCTTAAAACAAACTTCGAGCTCCCGGTTTGGTTTGTCCCAGACAATCTTACAAGTCTTCGTGAAATTTTCTTTTCGAATGCTTATAAATTAGATCGAAATTGGATGCCTACTAATCTCGTAGATGCGGGAGCTAACGTCGGGTATGCAAGTCTATACTTCGCAACTCAATACGGGGTTAAAAGGATATTAGCTATTGAGGCAAATTCCAAACTTATCCCGAAACTTCAATATGTTGCAGATATTTTAAAAAACATTCAAATAGATCTTCGAATTGCTAATGGCGCATTAGTCGGTAGAACGAGACAACTAGCTTTTGAAGTGTGTGAAAACAGTCGAGACTCATCATTGGGAAGCGTTGCGAGCCCAGGTGTGAAAACCATCACGGTTGAAGGCTTTCAACTCAACGATTGGTTGGATCGTCTCAATTTTGCAAAAAAGGACTTTGAAAAAAATTTTCTTTTCAAAGTGGATATCGAAGGAGCAGAATTTGAAATTATTGATGATGATCAGGACGCGTTTTTCAGGGCCAAATATTTGATTGCAGAGGTCCATGGTGAGATGCCGCGCCGAAATAAATTTGCAGATAAGCTTGCCACAATTTTTAATATTCACAAGAGAATCACTACTCCTGGATACCCAACTGTCGAAGTATTATACGCCAGTAAATAAGTTCCCTCTTAAAAAAGTGGAATCAAAATTTGCACTGAATTGACATCGACTTTCATTTTAAGGTCAATCCGTCTGGGTTTGCCTAAGCAAAGACAAGCAATAGTTAATTTTAAAAAATATTAAATGGAAAACAAGTTGAAGCATTTTTTGTTTTAAACTCAAAGCAATGCTGCACTATCGTCAAATATAAGGAAAAATGCATTATTCATCAAATTTAATTTTCAAACAAATGCCTATGAAACTAAATAAGGCAGCGAGCAAAAACTTATGACGAAAACGTCGTTCCTTCTGACTTGAAAAAAAAAGAACACTGATTCTATCTTTACGATATGACGACCTATCGAAAATCGAGCAATGATGCCTGGAAAATGATGCATAAAATATCAGACACCATTGCTGTCAGCCCCTGGGCCATATTAGTGATCGATGAAAATCTTCAAAACAGCTTGGTGGAAGAATTCAGCTTTTGAAGAACTTATTGTCTGCGCAAGCTGTCCTTGCCCACTTGCATCCGGTAGATAGTTTGCTCCAAGACCTGATACCGAAAGTATCTGGTCATTAAGATAATTTAGATTTCCTAAAATACTATCGGTGACTTGGTTACCATTTTGGTCATACCCAAAACTTCGTAGACTTGGTGAATGAAAACCTAATGGCCGATCAAGATTTATCACGGTCGAAAGCTGCCCACGAGAGTCATAGGTGAAATTTTCTGTACCATGGTGGGTAATGATCTTTGTAATACGACTATTTAGATCGTAATTTAGAGCTTCAGAAATTCCTTGTGCGGATTTAAGTGATAGTAATCGGTTTGCTGGATCGTAGGAGTACTTACGTTTAACTCCATCACTATCCACCGTTTCAATTTTTCGACCAAATCCCTCGTAATCTGAATCAAAAGAAATTTGGTTCTTCCCCATTTGTCCTTTTATTAGAGTATTACCACCAGGAGATTTCACTATCAGACTCTTAAAACGACATACCAAATAGCAAAACTTGACATATCATAAAAAATATAGTACTTATTTAGTATGTGGAATATTCTTCTGGAAAAAAATGCAGTCAAAGCTCTCGACAAGGCACCAAAAGAAATCCAGGAAAAATTTGAGAAATGGAAAGATATTGTTCAGCTCCAAGGACCAAAAGGCTTGTTTGAGATTAAGGGCTTTCGCGATCATCCCCTGAAAGGCGAATGGCAAGGAGCAAGAGCGAGTCGGCTGAATAATCAATGGCGAGTGATTTATTCAGTGGTCGCTAATGAAGTTAAAATTCTAGTGATGGAGGTCACGGCCCATGATTACAGGAAAAAAGGTTAAAGAAATTTTAAAGAACGGAAAGTTTGTTCCCGCGAAAACACGAATCGCTATGACTCCAGGTCAGTCCTTACGTGTGATTCGCGAATTGCAGGAGCTTTCTCAGAATGAACTGGCTCAGATGAGTGGCCTACCCCAGTCCACTATTTCCGGATTAGAGTCCGGGCGAATTAACATCGGAGTTGAAAGAGCTAAAGTTTTGGCCAAAGCCCTACGAGTTCATCCAGCCGTCATCGTGTTTCCAGGTTGGGAAATAGGCAAAGCCTCTTAACAAATGACCGACGCTGATATCAGAACCTTATGACGAAAATGTCGTTCCTGCTGACTTGAAAAAATAGGACACTGCTTCTATCGTTAAGGTATGACGACCTTTAAGAAATCAAGCAATGACGCTTGGAAGATGATGCATAAGATCTCAGACACTATTGCTGTCAGCCCTTGGGCTCGATTAGTGATTGATGAAGAGCTTCAAAATACATTAGCCCAGTGGCATCAAAAAAAGAGCCCCTGGCCGAAACGAGTTCTTAGAAAAATTGGCCTTTTCCCAAAGCAAGAATCAGATCAAATCAGATCCGCCCTTGGACTTTGGGTCGTGATTGGACCCCCACAGTCCACCGATTTAGAGATTGAAAATATCTTAAGCCGTGAACAACAAAGAATGGTGCAAAAATCACTTCACGCCACTGCTTTAAAAATTTCCAGCGACGAGGCCGACGATCATGCTCAGATAAAAACATTATTAAATCTGCCCGTGCCCGCAAAAATTATCAAAATCTTTTGCGTTACATCATCACGCGATTAACGCCGATAATGCCTTTGATTTTTTGAAGCTCCAAGATAGCGTCCGTTAACTGGGAAGCATCTCTGACCGCCACCTCAAAATTGCAAATGGCTTTTTTATCTTTCGTCGTACGCACTTCGGCGGACTCGATATTAATTCCCTTGGTGGCAAAAGCCTCGCTCATTAATTTTAATAATCCAGGAATATCTTGCGCAATCACTCGTAAGCGCACCACCCGCTCTTGCCCCGAAGCGGCTTGTTTTGCATTCCAACTGACTTCTACTTTTCGTTCTTGATCCAGCTCAAAAGCCTTTGGACAATCACCACGGTGCACAGCCACTCCACGTCCGCGGGAAATAAATCCTACGATAGGATCCCCAGGAATCGGATGACAACATTTTGCATAGTGAACCAAAACATCATCAATTCCATCGACCGAAACCAACGAATGTGTTTTTTTAAATTTTTGCGTCGCTGCCTTAAGCACCTTTTCCATAAAGGTAGAGTCGCTTTTCGCGGCCCCTTCAGGCACAGGCACACCTTGGGGTAATAACTTTTCAACCAAATGCCTTGGCTCTAGTTTTCCGTAGCCGACTTTAACATAAAGCTCTTCCAGATTGGCAATGCCGCCATCGGAAAGAAACTTTTCAAACTCAGGCCCTTTAAGATGCTTGACGGCCGCCGCGCCAAATTTACGAAACTCTTTTTCGACTAAATCTTTTCCA
Source organism: Pseudobdellovibrionaceae bacterium (assembly GCA_043747555.1). Taxonomy (GTDB): domain Bacteria; phylum Bdellovibrionota; class Bdellovibrionia; order Bdellovibrionales; family Bdellovibrionaceae; genus JAYWDA01. The sequence goes on from JAYTOY010000046.1 coordinate 13,262, forward strand.
GTTAAAATAGACCGGCGACGCTGCTCTTCTTTTACAAACAATCTAATTTTGGATTTAGCTTTGTTAGTTACAACAAATTTTAACCAATCTTTCGACGGCTGCTGAGTTTTTAGTGTGTTAATTTCAACGGTGTCGCCATTTTGTAAGACATACTTTAGCGGCACCATTTTTCCGTTCACTCGTGCACCGACGCAGCGGTTTCCTAAATCCGTATGAACGGCGTAAGCAAAATCGACAGGCGTCGACCCTTCCGGAAACTCTTTAACGTCTCCGTTCGGAGTAAAAACATAAATTTCTGACTCAAACATTTCTGTTTTAACGGTGTCCAGAAATTCATCGGAATTACCTACCGACTGATGCAAGGAAACTAACTCATGCAGCCAATCTGCTTGCTGGCTGGAATCGCTTTTAATTTTTCCGCGCTCTTTATATTTCCAATGGGCTGCAATCCCGCGCTCTGCAATCTGGTGCATCTCTAAGGTTCGGATCTGAATTTCAATCCGCTCGCCACCAGGGCCCATCACAGTCGTGTGTAAACTGCGATAGTCATTAGCCTTAGGCATCGCGATAAAATCTTTGAATCTTCCAGGCACAGGCTTCCACAACGAATGAACATGCCCTAAAACTTCATAGCACTCGCCGATCGTACTTACGATCACTCGAAAAGCCAAAATATCAAAGACTTGTTCATACTCGATATTTCGATGCTGCATTTTACGATAGATGGACCAAAGATGTTTTGATCTCCCGTAAATCTCGCATTTTAAATCGGATTTTCCCAAAGACTTCCGAACCATGCTTTTGACGTCTTCGATATACTTTACACGCTCGGCTTCAGTTTTTTTAATTTTTTGAACAAGATCATAATAAACATCCGGCCGGTAATAGCGAAAACAGAGGTCTTCTAATTCAATTTTTAAAGAGTTAATCCCCATGCGACCAGCCAGGGGTGTGTAAAGCTCTAAAGTCTCTTGGGCAATACGCGCCTGTTTTTCATAGGGCATATGGTGCAGCGTGCGCATATTGTGAAGGCGATCGGCCAGCTTCACTAAAACAACGCGCACATCTTTTCCCATGGCGACAATCATCTTTCGAACATTTTCGCCCTGTTTTTCCATCGAATTTCTAAATTTAATCTGAGAAATTTTTGTAACACCATCAACTAACATAGCGACAGTTTCACCGAATTCACGGCGCACATCTTCTAATGTCACCGGTGTATCTTCGACGGTGTCATGCAGGATACCTGTCATGATGGTATCTAAATCCAAATGCAGATCAGCTAAAATTCCCGCAACCGATAATGGATGAGAAATATAAGGCTCGCCACTTCGACGGAATTGTCCTTCATGGGCTTTTTCAGAAAAATAATAGGCTTTTTCAACGATGCTTAGATCGGCTTGTGGAAAATACGCACGTATTTTCTGAAATAGATCTTCAAGGGTTTTTGCGGGCTGAGCGCCCCAACCCGGATCGGTGGTCAAAAATTCAGACATCGTTCTATGATAAACTATTTTGCAGAAAGCATGAAGAAATGTCTTGGCTTAGACGAAAGTCTTTACTTGTTCAGATCTTTTTCGATTTGCAGGCGTACATGTTCGGCTTCCATATTACCTTCAAAGCCGACATTGCCAATCGCCACTTCACGAAGGGAGGTCACGATATACTTATTGCTTCTCATTGCCACAGTGGTCTCGGCACCTTTCATTAACTGCTTTGTGCGTTTTGAAACCATCAAAACTAAAGCGAAACGATTGGGAACCTTTTCTAAACAATCTTCGACCGTGACACGAGCCATGCAACCTCCGAGAAGTCTGTAGGTGTACCACTTAACCTAATAATTTTTCAATGATTTTCTTAAATTCGGCATAAGAAGCTTCGAAATTATCGTTGACGATCTGATAATCAAACTTGGCGGCTTCCTGCATCTCGCGCTTGGCATTTTCCATCCGAAGCTCGATGTCAGCAGGCACACCCCCATCTCGCTTGATGATTCTGCGACGCAGCTCGTCAATAGATGGTGGGATAATGAAAACCGAGACGGCATGGGGAAACTTGGCTTTAAAAGTTTCGGTCCCTTGCACGTCCACATCCATGATCGCGCATTTGCCCTTTGACCAAACTTTGTCTAATTCCTCATGGGAGGTGCCGTACATCCGGTTATGAACATGGGCCCATTCAACAAAAAAACTTTCGCTGATTTTTTGCTTAAATTCATCTTCTGTCATGAAGTAGTAAGGCTTCCCCTGACTTTCGCCTTTTCGCATCGGTCTTGTCGTACACGTGACGACATCGACTAAACGGGGATTTTCCTTAGACACTCTTTCGACAAAACTGCTTTTACCGCCACCACTGGGGGCAGCAACAACAATAATTTGAGTAAGGGTCGGCTTCGTCATTTCGCTCATTCGATATTTTGGACCTGTTCTCTAAGGCGTTCGATCATTGTTTTTGCTTCTACCACAGCCTGGGTCAACTTGGCCACCTGAGATTTTGATCCAATGGTATTCACCTCGCGAAGTAATTCTTGCGTGTAGAAATCCATTTTTTTGCCCTCGGAATTCGAGCTGACCAACATTTTTTTATAATTTTTAATATGTTCTTCTAGGCGCTGGAGCTCTTCGTTGATATCACTTTTTTCTAATTGCAAAACGATTTCTTGCATCAAGCGCTGCTGGTCAACTTCAGTGGAAGTTGCTTTTAAGCGATTTTCAATTTTTTGCACAAAGCGATCTTGCAAAGTTTTATTAGCTTCTTCCCGCAAGCTTGTAATCTGAGCAACATGTTCTTCCAACTGTCCAAGAATTTTTTGCATTTCTTTTCTTAAAGCCAAACCTTCACGCTCACGTTCAGTGGCGCAGGCTTCCATGGCCTTCCGAAAAGCTTGCAGAACTGTTTTTTTATCTTTTTCTAAGTAATCACCGGTGTCTTCAAGTCGAACAATCTCCGACTGCCGGGTTAAAAGCTCGATTGTAGGTTGAAATTTAATTTTTAATTTTTTTGAAAGTTGAGTGAATGCTTTTAAATAATCTTTGGCTAAATCTTCATTGATCATCACTTTACCAGGGGCTGATAAAGTTTTCATTCTTCGTGAAATAAAAATATCAACGGTTCCGCGCATAAAGTGTTCTGCCAATAATTTTTTCAATTCAGGCTCAAGCGAAACCATTTCACGAGGTGCGTGAAAGCGCACTTCTAAAAACCGTCCATTCACGGTTTTAACATTCACTTCATAATTTGATTCTTCACCCTGCAGACGTGCTTGGCCAAATCCAGTCATACTTTTCATAGGGTTTCAGTATGGGAGGGCCCTCGTAAAAAATCAAGGGTGCGGGATTTAAAAATTTCAAAATCACTAGCACCTTCCATCCAAAGAATCTGCGGATCGCGCTGAAACCAGGTCCTTTGCTTCTTCGCAAGCTTCATCGTGTTTTTGATGATCTCTTCTTTCAACCAAGACTCGTTTTTATTTTCTTCAAGCATCGCTAAAACTTCCCGGTAACCCACAGCTTGCAGGGGCGCCCACGACCGAAGTCCTTGATCCAGTAACTGCTTCACTTCATCCACTAGCCCAAGCTCTAGCATTTTTTCAGTTCGAATTCTTACTCGCATTTCTAATTTTTCTTTAGGCCAGCGCAAGCCAAACTTCAAGTACTGCCAAGGATAGGGCTCATTTTGAACTTCAAATTCTTTTTTTATATCTGATAATGGACGACCCTCGCGGCGAATGACTTCAACCGCCCGCACTAATCGGTAGTGATCATTTTTATGAATCTTAGCTGCTGAAATGGGGTCCATTTGATTTAATTCATTCCACAGAAAATCTTCTCCTTGGGGATCTTGCAATTCAATTTCTATAGCGTCTTGAATTTTTTTATCAGCCGCCGGGGCTGCAAACATGCCTTTTTCAAGGGCTTGAAAATAAAATCCTGTTCCCCCGACAACAAAGGCCGGTCCCTTTAAAAGATTTAAAATTTCTAGATGCGCCCTTCGATACTGACCTGCCGTCACTTCATCCGGTGGTTTTACATAAGCAAAAAGATGATGCGGAACTTTTAATTTATCAGCCTCTGTCGGTTGAGCTGAACCAATTTTAAGATGATCATAGATTTGTATGCTATCGCAATTTAAAATGGCTCCAGAAACTTCTTCCGCCATTTGCAGGGCCCAATCCGACTTGCCAGAGGCTGTCGTTCCCAGAACGAAAATGGCTTTTTTGTGTATCAAACGATTCGTCCGAAATCTTTTTCTAATTGATAAAACGGATATTCGACAGAAACCGGTCTGCCGTGAGGACAAAAGCTCGAGAGTGGAAACTCATCCATTTCAGTCAGCAAATTTGTCATTTGTTCTATGCTTAAAGCCTGTCCAGCTCGCACCGCAGAATGACAAGCCAGTCTTGCGCAAAGGTCTGCCATCATTTTTTCCATGGCAAAAGATCCGCCCTGCTCAAGCAATTCATCAGCCGTTTTTTGCAAAGCTTGATGCAAGGCCGATTCTTTGATCATCGCTGGCGCTGCTTTCACACCCAAAGTTTTAGGCCCCAAGACTTCCATAGAAATGCCTAATTTTTGCAACTCTTTTTCACACAACGAAAGGGCTTCCATCTGGGCCGTGGTTAAATCAATTGCTAAGGGGAACAGGAAATCTTGAATTTCTAAGCCGCCACCTTGCCAACTTCGCATCAGCCGCTCAAACATCACCCGCTCGTGGGCCGCGTGTTGGTCTACAAAAACAATTTGATCCGCCGACTGGCAAACTAAATAAGTTAAATGGGCTTGCGCTAGAACTTGCAAACGCGACCAATGACCGCTGACATTTTCTTCGGCGGGCTGTCGATATTGTGATCTGGATTCAGCCAGTTCAGAAAGCCGATTTAAATCTAAACTTTTTTTAGCATATTGAACTTGTGAAAATGAAGAGCCGGAAAATTGCAAATTTTCCGGCTCTGAAGCTGCAAAAGGTGGCTGAACCCAAGAGCTAGGTTCTGGTGCAAAGCTTGCCGCAGAACTTAATTTTTCTAACCAAGGCGCCTGCTCTAAAGCTTCACGCAACGTGCTTTGCACGGCTCGAAACGCCATCTGCGAATCCGCAAATTTTACCTGAGATTTCGTTGGATGAATATTTACGTCTATTTGATCCGGAGGGACTTTGACTTTCACAACCACCATCGGATACTCGCCATGCATCAACAAGTTTCGATAGGCTTCCATCACGGCCGCTTGCAAGGTGCGATCTTGCACCCAACGGTCTTGAACGAAAAGCCAAATATTTTTAGAAGTCCGTCCCACATCGTGCGGCGATGCAAAAGCCACTTCAACTTCAAAGCCTTCGCGAATTTTTTTATGAAAATGCATTTTTTTAAGACCCAAAATCTGCTGAGCCCTTTGCAATAAATTTTCAACCGCAGGCCACATTTCAACCAATTCTTGATTTTCAAAAATTTGAAACTCAATATTTGGATGACTTAAAGCCAAGCCTTTCAGTGTGTGTTTAATTTGCGAATGTTCACCGGCAGCTGTTTTCATAAACTTAAGCCTGGCTGGAACATTTCCGAATAAATTTTCTATCACAACCTGAGTGCCAAAAACGCCACCAACATTTTCAACGGAACTTTTATTTCCAAAGGCAGAAATTATTCTTGCTGCTAATTCATGACCCGATTGTCTTGAGCTTAAAGTCAGTTGGGACACAGCTGATATACTGGCCAGTGCTTCACCCCGAAAACCAAAACTGGCTAAGCGCCACAAATCATCTGTTGTTGAGATTTTACTGGTCGCAAATCTTTCAAGTGCTGCGGCCAACTCAGAAGCTGGAATCCCCTGACCATCATCAATGACTTTAACGGAGCGGCCACCTTCAGAAAATTCGACAGTAATTTTTTTTGCGCCGGCATCAAGACTGTTTTCAACAAGCTCTTTGATTAAATGGGCCGGGCGCTCGACCACCTCACCAGCGGCAATTTGATCGATAACATCATTGGGAAGAATGGTAATGGCCATGGCCTGCCATCCTCTTAAAACTCATATTGAAAGGCAAGCCCTATTGCCCAATATTTTTGCTTCTCCCAGTAGTATTTAGCATCCAAACGCAGTGCATACTGATCTAACCGAGTGGCCATACCAGCGTTAAATGCGGCACCAATCACCATATCGTCTAAAGCGTATTCAGACTTGGTATTTCCAATCGTCAAAGTCGAAGAAATATGTGAGTACCGAAACATCGGACCCGCGCCAAAAAAGGTGATCACATTTTTAGATTGCTGCTGCAATGATTGCCAAAGCAGGTCCGTTAAAACTAAGAACCCAGCGGCCGTGTTCGTGGTGGCATCGGTATAATAGCTCGGCGGCCCCCAATGAAGCAGTAAATCAACCTCAATATTAGTGTCGTCTTCTAAAACAGTGTGCGGCCCAGAAATTTTAATTCCATAAAAAGGTAAATACTGATGTCGAATATTATTCATCGTATTTTCCGTAAAATCAGTCATCTGTAAAGCGGCACCCCAGTATCTAGCATTTTTAAAAGAACGAGCATGGCGCTTTTTTTTGGTTTTCCCGCCGCCTGGCTTTTCTTCTTCTGGGTTTTTGTTGTTGCTCTGGTTATTGCTTTGGGTTTTGATTTTTGGATCCTTTAAAATTCGGATGTCTGAATCAAGAACATAACCTGTTTTGCCAGGCTCTAAACGGATTTTATAAAATGGACCCCATTTTCCTTGGGAAATAAAATAGACCGTTTTACTGGGTGTAAGAATGGTCACCACTTCAGCATCAAAGTTTGGCTGTTGAAAAATATAACTTTGCTCGCCAGAAATCAGCGCCTTCTGCGCTTTATTTGGATTGGCCGGAGCCTTCACCGCAACTGATTTGGACTTTAAATTTGTTCTTCCATTCTGAGCCTCAACCGATAAACTGGTGATACAGAAACTCAGCAGAAGAAAAAATTCCAGGCGCCTACTTGGCACGCAGTAACCAAACTCGGTAAAAAGCTTCAAGAACGATTTTAAACGACATTTTACTTTGGCCGACGCGGCGATCTTCAAAAACAATCGGAGACTCGGCCCCATGAAAGCCTTTTCTCAAGGCTTTGTATTTAAGTTCAATCTGGAAGCTGTAGCCATTTGATTTAACAGTGTCTAACTGAATTCCCTCAAGCACCGGCTTATTCCATGCATTAAAGCCGCCGGTCCAATCTCGAAGTGGATATCCCAAAATCAGCCGGGAATAAATGCCGCCGCCCCTTGAAATAATTTTTCGCAAGATTCCCCAGTTCACAGTACGTCCGCCTTCAATGTACCTAGATCCAACGGCAAAATCATAATCCTCTAATTTTGCCACTAAGGGCCCTAAATCTTCCGGACGGTGGGAAAAATCTGCATCCATTTCTACAAAAGCTTCATAACCATTATCTAAGCCCCAATTAAAACCTGCAATATACGCACGTCCCAATCCCTGTTTCCCCGGGCGGGACAACAGATGAACCTCTGGATTTTTCTTACGCATTTCTAAAACAATTTCCGCCGTCCCATCAGGTGAACTATCGTCGACCACTAAAATATGGTAGTTTTGTTTTAAATTAAGCACGCCTTGTAATAAGGGCGCAATATTTTCACATTCATTATAGGTCGGAACAATGATCAGTGTTTTCATAGCTAGAAAACACGGTAGCCGAGAACCTGAAACGACTCAAGATTTTATATCTGTCGAGTGATCAGTCGGCCTCTTTTTGGCTCGCCGGCTGGTTGCGGCGGCGGCACCCTTCGAACTGGCAGATTCAAGGGTTCGTACAACAGGTAACGCGGATCTTGCTTACGCCGAAGCAAATGATCTTTCACTTTTTCAGCAGCGACTTCTGCATTTTTTTTATAAATCACTGGGTCAAAACCACATTGTCGACAGCTGAGGGACATGCGCCAGCGAATTTGAACAAAAATTTCAGCACTAGCTATAAAGATAACGAAGACCATCAGAACACGAGGATCAAATTCTTGCCAAATGACGACCATACTAAGAGCCGCAGCAAGAAACGCCCCAGCGATATGTCGCAGACCAATTCTTTTTGACGATGGCACTCGGCGAGGGCTGCGGCAAAAAGCGCAGAATATATTCACGGTATTTCGAAAAGCTTGCACGGCTTAAACCTCGCTCTTCCTTAATTTTGCCAGATGTATGGTCTAGACTGAAAGGCGAGTTTTGCAAATTCGTCGCAAAATGTGGCAAAACCTTTTAAAATAAACGAATGGTGCTAAAAATTTCCAAATTATTATGCCTTCTTCTCTCTGTGGTTCTCTCGACGAACGTCTATGCTGCTTCAGAGTATGAAGAGGTCGGATACGAAGACCTTGTTCGGCAGATCAGTTCAAAGAAAAAAAATCTTGAGGATCGTCGTCAGCCTCATCCCTTTGATCAAGTGATGATTCACCCTAGCCTAGGTTACGTAAACTCATTCACCGTGATGGATATCCAAAATAAGGAATCCCAAAAATACCAAAACGGAATTGAACTTTCATTAGGCGTCGACTTATTTTCAGAAAATTGGTACGCCGAAACTAGTTTTCGAAATTTTGGCGTGACCACCTATGGCCCTGAAGAAATTATGCTGAAAGAACTTGATTTGAAAGTGGGCTACAAAAACCATTTACAAAAACCCTTTGTTTTTAAAATTGATGGTGGCCTTGCCAACAGATATTTAAAAATTAACGACTCTTCCCGAGAAGTCGCGATCAATGACACAACACCCATGCTTTTAGGAACGGTCGGCATTGCTGCCGAAATCAGCCCCTTAATTTCCTTAGGGGTTAACTTTTCGGGAAAATCGGCGTTGATCAGTCGAACGGCTGATAAATCGGCATTTGATTTTAGCTTTTGTTTTAGCGCCTCCCTTTAAGGTCTAGGCAACTTTGAATCAATCTTGAAAAGACTCGCATTTGGTGTTGCCATAGGGATATGCGTGATGTGACACCTGAATCTTCCTCAGTTTTAAACGAAATTTTTTACTACTTAAAAAAATTCGCGGCCCATCCGCTGCAAGAGATCAAGCATATTCCAGATTGGAATTGGTCCCGTGTTTTAACTTTACAAATTGTTTTATCTTTAATTTCAGGAATATTATCGGCCCTCGTCACAACCGAGTTTAGCACCTGGAAGTTGCTTCAGGCGGTGGTCTTTTTTCCCCTGATCTCCACAATAACAGGTTTGATATTAGCTAGTTTTTTTTACTACTACTTTCAAGTTTTCGAAAAACGAACTGTTTCCTTTATTAAACTTGCGATCGTTGTATTTTTATCAACCACCGTTTTTTATCTGTTTCATTCAATTGCAGGCCTTCTGGTATTTTTTGATATTCTAGGAATGATTTTTACAGGAATTCTTCTGGTGGTGGGACTGACCGAAAATTTTCAAATGCCTAAAAAAAATTCGGTCCGTTTGGTCGGTGTTTTGGTTATTCTAGTGTTTTCTGTTTGGGCGACTGGACAAGTTCGCAATGCCAGGTTAAGCACCACGGGAACTGCAGATCCGATCGATTCAACTCTTTAAAAATCTTGCTTAAGATCGCCCCGTAGAACCAAATCCGCCGGCCCCGCGCTCAGTCGATGAAAGTTCAGTGACCATTTGAAATTCAGCCTGATAAACAGGGCACAAGACAAATTGTGCGATCCGCTCTTGGTCTTTCACCTCAATGGACTCTTGCCCTAAATTAACTAAGATGACTTTCACCTCACCTCGGTAATCAGCATCGATTGTTCCCGGCGTATTTAAGACGGTCAGGCCTGCCTTCGCGGCCCAGCCACTTCGAGGGCGACACTGAATTTCAAAGCCTAGCGGTATTTCAAAACTAAGACCCGTCGGCACCATAGCCCGCTCCCCAGGCTTAAGAACAATGGCTTGTGCTACTTGCGCGCGAATATCAAAGCCACTGGCCCCTGTTGACTGGTAAGTGGGCAGCTCGCCTTTGAAATGATTTAGCTTTTGGATTCTTACATTAACTTTTTGCATTTTGTGTCCCCTTCTTAGGCCGTGGTCGAAACTGGCCGCTTAAAATTGCCACTCTTCCCACCATGAGCTTAGCGATTTAAGCCCAGGTCCTAATAATACTCCGGCGATCTGTTCCGGATTTATTTTTTGATCAATAAAATCATTTACTGACTTTACTGTCACTTGATTGATCTCATCAACGACCGATTCGACCGACCGGTATTTACCAAAAACCATTTCGTTCACACCTAAAGATGTCATGCGATTTTCAATATCATCGGATCCTAATAAAAGGCTTCCGACCACTTGCTTTTTATAAAGCTCGACTTCGGATTTTGTCACACCCGATTTTTTTATTTTACGAATTTCTTTTGAGACAATCTCGACAAGCTCTTTTACATTTTCTTGATCAGCGCCAGCGTAAATAGAAATATGCCCGGTATCCACAAAAGTATTTAAAGCGCTGTAAATGGTATAAACTAAACCCTTACGCTCGCGCACACTCTGGTATAATTTAGAGGTCATACCTCCACCCAACAGTGTATTGACAATAAAAGATTCAAAACGAAATTTATCTTTAAAACCACCGGTCGGAAAACCCAGCAGGATATGAACTTGTTCACTATTTTTCTCTACAATTTTTCGACATGGTTTCCAACGAGCCGGTTTTCGATTTTGCTGAAAACGGGTTTTCTTTTTACTTTTTAATTGTTTTTCAAGTTCAATGACCAGATCCTGGTGATCTAAATCGCCCGCAGCACTGACGATGACATTCTGTCCGGAATAGGTGGTTTTATAATAATCCACAACTTCTTTTTGATTCATTCCGGTGATGCTTTTCATTGTTCCTAAAATCGGGCGTCCTAATGGATGCTTGCCATAAACTTCTTCAAAGAAAATATCGTAGATCCACTCTTCATGGTTGTCGTCACCCATGGCAAGCTCCTGCAAAATCACGCCTTTTTCCAATTGAAAATCTTTGCGCGACATTTTCATATTACAAACAAGGTCGGCTAAAATCTCAGTGGCTTTGCGCCAATGGTCTTTTAAAACTAAAGCGTGGTAACAAGTGTATTCTTTGGTCGTGTAAGCATTCAGCTCACCGCCTAAAGCTTCCAAAGATTTTGCAATCTGATAAGCCGATCTTGTTTTCGTGGCTTTAAAAACCATATGTTCAAGAAAATGAGAAATTCCAATATGTGACTCGGGCTCATCGCGCGTGCCCGTTAAAACCCACACGCCAATAGAAACAGCCCTTGCCGCCGGATGCATTTCACTCACGACTCGGATGCCATTTTTTAAATCTGTTTTTTTAAAATGAACCAATCGCGACTCCTCAAAGTCTGAAGCCCAGGTGCGGATTTTTTCCCCGCCCCTGCTTGGCTGTCATGGCAATTTAGTTCGGCTGTTGTAACAAAGCTTTTCTAGACAGCTTAATGCGTCCGGCTCTGTCGACTTCAAGAACTTTTACGTCAATAGTATCGCCTTCTTTTAACACTTCAGAAACGCTTCGGATGCGATCGTGGGCAATCTCTGAAATATGCAGCAAGCCTTGTGTGTTCGGCAGAATTTCTACAAACGCACCGAATTCAGCAATCTTCACAACACGTCCAGAATAAGTTTTACCCAATTCTGCTTCCGCACAAATGTCCATGATCATGCGCAAAGCTTCTTTCGTCGCTTTTGGATCTGCTGATGCTACGTGAATCGTTCCATCGTCTTCGATATCAATTTTTACGCCGGTGGCTTCAGTGATGCCACGAATGACTTTTCCGCCAGCACCAATGACTTCACGGATTTTTTCAGGCTTAATTTTGATAGTTTCAATTCTTGGAGCGTATTCAGAAATCTGACCACGAGCTACAGAAATCACTTTTTCCATTTCACCTAAGATATGAAATCGACCTTCTTTAGCTTGTGCTAAAGCCGTTTCGATCACCTGGAAAGAAACAGAATCAATTTTGATATCCATTTGTAAAGCCGTGATTCCTTCACGAGTTCCCGCCACTTTAAAGTCCATATCACCCAAGTGATCTTCATCACCTAAGATGTCAGAAAGAACCGCAAAGCGATCGCCTTCTTTAATTAGACCCATCGCGATCCCAGCCACATTGGCTTTTAAAGGAACGCCGGCATCTAAACACCCCAGCGATGCCGCACAAACTGTGGCCATTGAACTTGAACCATTGGACTCAAGAACTTCAGACACAATTCGCAAAACATAAGGAAATTTATCGTAATCTGGAATAACAGCTTTGATCGCACGCTCTGCCAAGTTTCCGTGACCTAATTCCCGACGACCTTGAAAACCAAAACGGCCTACTTCACCGACAGAGTATGGTGGGAAATTGTAATGCAACATCAAGCGACGTTTTTCGTAAGCAAATAATGAATCAATCATTTGCTCATCGTCGCCAGTTCCTAAAGTCACAGCGCCTAAGGCTTGAGTTTCACCACGAGTAAATAAGCTAGAGCCATGCGCACGAGGTAAAATTCCTACTTCACAACTGATGGGGCGAATTGTTTTCACATCTCGGCCATCCAAACGAATGGCATTATCTAAAATCATCGCACGAGCGGCTTTGTACTTCACGTCTTCAACGACAGTGTTAAGTTCCTTTTTACGAGCTTTTTGAGCATCCTTATCGCCCGCCGTTGCCACAAACTTTTCAGCGGCAGCCGATTTTGCTTTATCAACAGCAGCATATCGCTCTTGCTTTTCTTTAATTTTGAAAGCCGCTGCAATTTGTGGCGTTAACATAGCTTCAGCAGCTGCTCTGAAAGTTTCATCCATCTGTGCTGGTTTGAAAGCGCGCTTTTGCTTAGAACCAAATTTTTCACGAAGTTCATCTTGAATATTTAAAAGTGGAAGTAAAGCCTGGTGACCAAACTTCAGCGCCGCCATCGCGTCTGCTTCAGTCATAAATTTCGCTTCACCTTCAACCATCAATAAACCATTACGAGTTCCCGCAATGATAATATTCAAATCTGATTTTTCAAGTTGTTGAGGCGCAGGATTTGCGACCAATTGGCCATCAATCCGGCCAATTTGAATGGCTCCCGTAGGACCATTGAATGGAATATCAGAAATATGCAATGCCGCCGAAGCGCCAAGACTTGCCAAAATTTCCAATGGAAAAGTTCCATCAGCGCTAAGGACTGTTGCTACGACTTGTGTTTCAAAACGGTAACCGTCAGGAAAGCTTGGACGCAAAGGACGATCAATCAAACGCGCATTTAAAACTTGATCCGTTGAAGGCTTGCCTTCTCGTTTAAAATAACCGCCGGGAATTTTTCCAGCTGCATAAAATTTTTCGATATATTCAACTGTCAGCGGGAAAAAATCTAAATCTTTTTCTTCTTTTGCAGACACCGCAGTCACTAAAACCAAGTTGCTTCCACAGCTGACTAACACAGACCCGTCTGCTTGCTTTGCCATCCGACCCGTTTCGATCGTAATTTGTCGGCCACCAACAGATGTTGTAACGGTCGTTTTCATCTACACTCCTTCGTTTTTACAGAATTTTTTTATTAAGAGGAAATTAAAAAGGCCTGTTTTCACAGGCCTTGGGATTATTACTTACGGATTTCCAATTCTTTGATCAAAGACTCATACTTTTTAACGTCAACGCGTTTTAAGTAATCTAATAATTTACGACGTCGGTTAACAACACGAACCAGACCACGACGGCCATGATGATCTTTTTTGTGCATTGAAAAATGCGGCATTAAAAGATTAATTCGAGCCGTTAAAAGAGCAACTTGGACTTCTGGAGAACCCGTGTCCAAATCAGCGCGCTGAAAATGCTTAATGATGTTCTGAGAAAGTTCTTTTGTGACTGCCATTAAAGCCTCCTAAAAATGGACGTGAAAGTCCTAAAATCACTGCCTCTGGTGGTCAGAGTTCAGTGCCCGCCCCAAGATCGTCATGGCTGTCGAAAAAGGAGCTAGGAAAATTGAGTCTTTTTAATACCTTCTAGCCCGCACTGGGTCAAGAGGCATTACTAGGTGCTTGATATAATTCCATCCGTATTCCCAACGAAACGCGGCCCAAGTGCCAGAGGTTCCTCCGACGCGAACACCAGAAAAATATATTTTCGCTAATACGGCGTTCGCTTTTTGGCCAATACAGCTTTTCAAGGCTTCATCGGCAGTCAAACGATCCTGCTCAGTTCCACCCAACCAATAAGCAAGATCATGGTGGACACAACAAGAGGCCCAGTTGAATTTAGTTCCAGGAATCGAACTAGGACTCAAGGAACAGGCCTCTGATTTAAAGGGCTTCAAAACACCCTTTTCCAAAGGAAAAACATCAAGTCCCACTCTTAATCCGGCCAAACCACTATAAGCGTCTGAAACTGCTCCACTTGAGTGTGCTTAGTGCAGACTCAAGATTATTTTGTTATCCTAGGGGTTTAAGTGGTTCGTTGTTACCCTACGAATTCCGTAGGAATTCGTAGGGGCCGCAAGGAGAAGATAGGATCAT
>JAYTOY010000047.1:0-72879 GCA_043747555.1 Pseudobdellovibrionaceae bacterium
TGTTCGCAGCATAATAAATTTAAATAGGCCAAAGAATCTGGAACACACCCGCTCCGGTGGTGATCTGGCTATTTGCGGCGGCGGAAGATTTTTTTGTAAACCCGCTCGACGGTGGCTGTGTTTTCCTCAAGACGCATGAGGGTGCTAACACCAAGGTAAGCCACTGCGGCCAGACCTAATGCTAATCCTAAGCTCAGTAAGTGCCCTAGAAAGTTTTCTGGTAAGAGTCCCCGCCAAATCGGATACAGTAAAAGTGTTCCTGCCATACAAAATCCGGGAACAAAAAACTTTAAGGTTTGAGCCACCAAATGAGCCCACTGGAAAGTTGTAATGAAGCGGCTGTAAAAGCCTAATAGCAAAATAAAATTAAGTCCGCTACTGACGAAGGCTGAAAAGTTGAGGCCGCTCAATCCATAATTTCGCATTAAAATAGGTGCGATAATAACATGAATGACCAGTGAAAATCCTGAAACCAAGGCTGGAAACCATGTGTTTTTAACAGCATAATAAGCGGGCGCTAAGACTCGGACACAACTGGTGGGGACTAAGATTAAACTATAAATTTGGACAACGGTGGCCGTGGCCAATGTGTCATCGGCGCTAAAATGTCCACGTTGAAATAAAAGCTCTACGATCGGGCGTGCTAAAAAATACAAACCCATGGCTGAAGGAATCGCTACAAATAAATTAAGGCGCAAATAAAAATGAGTGGTTTCAGACATTCTGTCGGCCTCTTTGCGACTCCACATGGCAGCCAATGTTGGTAGCAAAGCCGTGCCCAAGCTAACAGACACCAGCGATAAAGGAAGCTCTAGCAATCGATCCGCCCAATAAATATAGGAAATAGCACCTTCACCCAGCTGGCTGGCAAAACGCATATTCACCAAAGTGGTGATCTGCATCAGCCCCAGACCAATAAAACCTCCGGCCATGCTTTTTAAAATTCGGTAAATATCAGGATTTCTCCAATTGAAACTTAAAGTTGGGAAATAGCCGTTTGAAATCAGGGCTGGCACTAAAACCAAAGTTTGAAGCAGTCCACCGACCAGCACACCCCACGCCAAGCCATCGCCTTCGACTGGAAAAAATCGGTTCGGTAACAAAGTCGAAACAATCATCGCAATGTTAAAAAAAGTTGGTGCCATCGCGGCCAAGGCGTATTTTCCAAGAGCATTTAAAATCCCCATGAAAAAGGCATAGGTGCTCATTAAAAATATAAACCCAAACATAATGCGAGCAAAGCGTACGGTGAGCTCCATCTTCCCCGCCACTTCCAAATACTTTGGATCCAAAAGCAGATTTAAAACAGGCTCGGCAAAAATAATTCCCAAAGCGGTTAAGACAGATAAAACGACCAGAAGCATCGTATAGAAGCTATTGACCAAATTTTTGGCGCGAACACTGGCTTCGCCATTTTGTTCAGGATCGGAAAGCCTAGCTTCAACAAAAACCGGGATAAAGCTGACCGATAAGGAGCCTTCGCCCAAAAGCCTACGAAATAAGTTTGGCAGCCGAAAGGCCGCAGTCCATGCATCGGTGACGGTGCGACTAAAAAAGGCAGCAAAAGCCATCTCACGCACAAGCCCTAAAATTCGGCTGGTTAGGGTTCCAAAAGCCATGCTGGCTGCGTAAAGAACAACATTGGCTTTTTCTTCATCATGGGTTTTGAGGGCGTTAGGATTAGGTTTAATAGGATCTGAAGCCAGAGGACCCTCCGATGGTTCACTGATTGAAACCAAGTCGGCCGCCTCTTGCAATGAGAGACACCCTATGTTAGACCATGATTCCTTTAATGAATTTACTGTGGAGGTATGTCCTTGGCAAACCATAAGTCATCTGAAAAACGAGCTCGTCAAACTATCAAAAAAACGGCCGTGAACTCGCAACGCAAAAGCAAAGTGAAAACTTTCGAAAAAAATCTGCTAAAAGCGTTGACTGAAAAGAACATCAAAGCTTTGCCTGACTTGTTAAAAGGTTTTTCTGGCGAAATTATGAAAGCCGCTCAGAATGGTCTTTTCAAAAAAGAAACGGCTTCTCGAAAAATCGGCCGGATTTCTAAAAGAATTGCTGCTGCATTGTCAGCGAAGTAGCTTTAAATACTAGATTTAGTCTAACGTGAAATCGACGGGCTTACTTAAAACAGCTCGTCGTCAGAAGATCGCGACGAAACAAAAGCGCGGATTTGACGTTTATGGGTGAATTGAATATTTTCAAAGGAAAGGCCGTGATTGAAGCGGCCTTCTTGCATTCTGCTGGACCTGACGACCGAGCGAATGCTGACAAAGTCCCCACCTGGGATTTGAAAAGTTAAAACAATATGATTTCCTTCAGTGAAGGCGACCTCTCCAAAAATGGACATGCCACCTTCGCCAATTTCACCGGCTTTAAACATTTCGTACTTTCCACCCAAAAGCACTCCCACCATTCGGGCGTAGGCCCGGCGTGGAAACTTTCGACGAAAAAATGCTTTATCCTGAGCGGCTGAACCCATCATGACTTTTAGATCGGATTTATTGGGGAAAAACCTAAGTTCTGTGAGGGTCCAAGACCTAGGTCATGGAGGCTTGCCGACAACCTTTTAAAATTAGATTCTCTAACCAAATATGAGAGGACAGCGGCGACGATTTTAACGCTTTATCGGTGTCATCAAGAAGCATAAGCATATCCTCTAACCGCGGGATGGACCAAGCTTTGCCCTGCTCTATGTATTCGTTTAAGAAATAAGGCGCCACTTGCACTGTCTGCGCAAGCTTTGCGCCAAAAAGTCCGTGCTCTTGACCGCGCTTAACTTTGATCAGGAGTCGCACATGGCGACCGATCATTGCAATAATACCCATTTCATTTTGGCCTTGATCCAGTAGATGGACCAATAATTCCAAAGATTTTACGCGGTCATTTTCGCCAATCGATCTTGTTAAATCAAAAACACTTTCCTCGCGAACATGGCTGACGACTTGGGATACATCTGACACTTCAACGCGTTTTCGATCGCCTATAAAATCTTTCAATTTTCGCACTTCAGAATCAATTTCTTGCAAATGCGACCCCACTAACTTGTGCAAAAGGTGAATGGATTCTTCACTGATTTCGATTTGATGCAATCCTGCAATATAGTTGATCCAAGTTGGAATCTGATTTTCATAGGGTCTTTTAAATTCAACCGTTCGAGCTTTATCTAATAGCAATCGCACACTTTTTTTTCTTCGATCAATTTTCGAAGCCGTTAAAACAAAAACGGTGCTGTCGACAGGATTTTCAAATAATGGCTCCAGAGCCGCCCACTCTTTGTCCGTCAGGTCTTGTGCTTCTTTAACGATCACTAGCCTTTGTGGCGCCATCATGGCCAGCATCTCGACGCTATCTTTAATCACTGACACTTCGCTGTCGGCGGCATAATAAATATTTAAATTAAAATCAGCAGTAGACTCGTTCACCACAGTTGATTTCAAGCGATCGATACTTTGATTCAGCAAATAAGGTTCATCACCAAAAAGAAAATACAAGGGCGCGCAACGTCCCTCGTCCACTTCTTTGTAAAATTGCTGAGCATCAATCGTCGCCACTAAAAGCTCTCCGTCATACGATTGTGAGCTTCGACCATTAAATCCTTTGCCAAGCTATCAATATTGATCCGACGGGCTGATTGGTTGTACAAGGGATCGACCGAATTTAATCCAGCAATAGTTACTTTTGGGGCTTCATAGGTTCGCTCACCATCAAACCGGCCGGCCCACACTTCAATATTATCAGAGCGCCTAATAACTCGAACCCGAGTGGTTAATAAAATTGTGTACTCTGTCGCAAGCACAGCTCCATCAGGAAGGTATCGAACGGCATCATCACCGGAGATTCGCTTTGCGCCCGGCAAATAACGAACATCTAAAATTTCACCTTCAATGCGCACTTCTGAAAGCTGATCATCGACAACATGGGCGACACGACTGCGCTGAAACTCTTGCAGCAAAGCATTGGTAAAAGAAACTTCGATGCCGGTTTCATAGGATTTATTTTTAAAAATGGGAATAGAAACAATCTTATACCCACCAGGAACCGAACGCGTCCCCGTTCCCCACCGATAGGCGCAGGAGCTGCTTAATAAAAGCAAGATAAGACTAAAAATCGGCAGGAACCTGATGGACATGACTGTCTTAGTTGAGTATAAATTAAGACGGATTTCAAGAAAGAATTCCCTATGTCACAAGATCAGTCATCACAGCTATCCTCCGATTACAGTCTGCTTGCACCAGGCCCGGTCAATCTGCACCCTGAAGTGCGGCGCATTTTAAGTTTACCGATGATTCATCATCGCACCCCAGAGTTTGACCAGATTCTGAAAAGAGTTTTGCAAGATCTAAAGCTTATTTTTCAAACAAAAAATTCTGTTTTTATCCATCCTGGAACAGGCACAGGTGGGATGGAGTCTTTGATAGTTAATACTTTATCACCCGATGATCAGGTTTTAGCCATTGTTTCTGGCAAGTTCGGTGAACGTTGGGCTGAAATGGCCCAAGTTTACGGTGCGAAGGTTCATATTTTGTCTGTTCCTTGGGGACAGGCGGTGAACCCTAACATAGTCCAAGATTATTTAGCAAAAAACCCCGAAACAAAATTAGTTCTTTGCCAAGCTTGCGAAACAAGCACTGGTGTCGTTCACCCGATTCAAGCTTTGGGAAAAATCATTGGGAACTTTTCTAATACTTTGTTCCTAGTTGATGGCATCACAGCTGTCGGTGCTTTTCCGGTTCCGATGGATCAGTGGCAGATTGATGGCCTTGTCGCAGGTTCTCAAAAAGCATTTATGCTGCCGACGGGTTTAAGCTTTGTCAGTTTTTCCGAAAAAGCATGGAAAGTTGTTGAAACAGCTCGCACACAAAAATATTATTTTGATATTCGCCGGGAAAAAGCAGCCAATGACAAAGGCGAAACTTTTTTTAGCTCGCCCGTTCCTTTGATTCGAGCTTTAGATTTTATTTTATCTGATGTTAAAAAAACGGGTCTAGAGTCTCTTTACCACGACATCCACCGTCGAGCCGAGATGGTCAGATTATTTGCTGTGCGCTTAGGTTTTAAACTTTATGCGTCCGTACCCAGCGATTCAGTCACGTCTTTAGTAGTCCCCAGCCATTTAGATTCGCAGAAAATGCGGCAGTATTTGGAAGATCGTAATCGAATTACAATTATGGGGGGTCAGGATCAAGCCAAAGGAAAAATTTTGCGCATTGGACATATGGGTTTTATTCAAGATTCTGAAATGCTGAAACTCATTGAAAGCCTAGGCCAAATGCTGATTTATTTTGATGCAAACCTTTTATCTGAGTCTGATCTTGAAAAAATTCTGATCGATCTGGACTCTTGGCAAAAGGGGCATATATGACAAAGAAAAAAATCCTCATCGCGGACCGTTTTTCGCAAGAAAGTTTTCTTTATTTACAAAGCCAACCCTGGGCCGAAGTGGTGCGCGCAGATTCGCCGACGCATTTGCCTTTAGATCACGAGATTTCTTGTCATGCTTTACTCATTCGCAGTCGAACTATCATTGATGAAAAATTTCTAGCCAAAGCTCGCAACTTGCAGGTAATTATCACCGGCACAAGTGGCTTTGATCATATTGACCTTGAGGCCACACAAAAATGGGGCATCACCGTGATGCACACGCCGGCGGCCAATATCGAAAGTGCGGCGCAACTGACCTGGAGCTTAGTTTTAGCTTGCTCGGTGCAATTATTAAAAGCCCACCGCATGGTGAAATCCGGCGAATGGGATCGACATCAACTGCCCGCGTTTGAATTATGTGAAGGTCATTACGGCGTTGTGGGCCTTGGCCGTATTGGCAAGCGTGTGGCGCAGATTGCTCAGGCCTTTGGCATGCATGTCATGGCTTTTGATCCCTATGTTGAAGACGAAATTTTTAGGCAAATGAAAATTGAACGCGTTGGCTATGAGGAAATTTTAAAGAAAAGTGATGTGTTAAGCTTTCATGTACCAAAAACTTTAGAAACTGAGCGTATGCTGACAAGGTCGCACTTTGATTTTCTAAACCCAAAACTGATTCTGGTGAATACATCCCGAGGAACGGTCATTCACGAAGGCGATCTGTGCGAAGCCATTGAAAAAAATTATTTGAAAGCCGTGGGCCTGGATGTTTATGAAAAAGAACCTTTGTCCCGGCATTCAAAACTTTTGCAGTATCCCAATGTTGTTTTAACTCCGCATATTGGCGCCAATACCGAGGAAGCTTTTTATAAGGCTTCCCAGGCCGCGGCCACAAAGCTTGTGCAGTTTTTTGCTGATGGTGGGACTTCAGATACGTTACCGCCTAGGGTGCCATGGTACGGCGCTACACCATTTAAGTCCGAGTGAATTGATTGACGCTTAGTTTTAAATCTGGAAAATTTGTTTTGTGAATTAGTAGGCACACCGGGAGTTAAAAAATGGCAGGAATCGTAGTGGTTGGAGCGCAGTGGGGCGATGAAGGCAAAGGCAAGCTGGTCGATGTCTTTGCCCAAAATGCCGATATGGTTGTGCGCTTTCAAGGCGGCAACAATGCCGGCCACACGCTGGTCGTGAACGGCCATAAAACGGTGCTGCATTTAATTCCTTCAGGCATTTTACATCCTGGAAAAATTTGTGTGATCGGATCTGCCGTCGTCCTAGATGTGTTTGGCTTAGCTGAAGAAATCAGAAAATTAAAAACAGCAGGGCTTTTACAAAACTCTTCCCAGCTGGTCATATCGGATCATTGCACGGTCTTAATGCCCTTCCATAAAACTTTAGATGCGGCTCGCGAAAAAGCTTTGTCCGCTGGAAAAATCGGGACCACTGGTAAAGGCATTGGCCCTGCTTACGAAGATCGGGCCTCTCGCCGAGCGGTGCTGTTCGGTGATCTATATGACCCGAGCACTTTAAAAGCAAAATTAGAACATTCTTTATCTGAAAAAAATGTGCTGTTAGAAAAAATGTACGGCGAAGAACCGATTGGCGTCGAAGGCTTGCTCGCTCAACTGATGAGCTTGGCTGAGGAACTTGCACCCTACCGCTGCCGCGACACTTCGCTTGTGATTAGCAAATGCTTAAGTGCCAACCGAAAAGTTTTATTCGAGGGCGCCCAAGGCACGATGTTAGATATTCACCATGGCACCTACCCGTTTGTGACAAGTTCAAGCACGATTGCCGGATCGGCTTGCATCGGCGCTGGTGTTGGCCCGACGGCCATTCAAACCGTGATCGGCGTATTTAAAGCTTATGTCACCCGAGTTGGCAGCGGCCCTTTTCCGACCGAACTTGATAATGCGATTGGCGAAAAATTGCGCAAAGACGGCCATGAATTTGGATCGACCACGGGGCGCGCGCGACGTTGTGGCTGGCTTGATTTAGTCGCCATGAATTATGCGATTCGCTTGAATGGCCTGACCAATTTAGCCTTGATGAAGTTAGATATTCTGACCGGCCACGATAAAATTGGAGTGTGTACAGCCTACAAATTAAACGGCCAGATTATAAAAGACTTACCTAATTCACCGTACGAATTATCAAAGGTTGAACCCGTTTTAGAATACTTACCCGGGTGGAGCGAAGACATTAGCAAAATCACAAACTTAATGAACCTTCCCAAGGCGGCTGCGGACTTTATTAACTTTGTCAGTCGCCACCTAGGAGTGCCCATTGACGTCGTCAGCGTCGGCCCTGGCCGCGAACAAACCTTGTGGGCAAAGCCACTTTTTAAGGATTAATTCCGACTTGCGATGGCTTTTAGGTCACTTTGCTTATTTGGCGGGCAAGCCTAAAAATTTATATTTTGATAACGTTATTTCCGTGTTGACTCGCTCCCTGTTTTCTTGGAAATTAGCAAACTCTTACAAGCCAGTGGTTCGCTAGCTCAGCTGGTAGAGCACTTCACTTTTAATGAAGGGGTCGATGGTTCGAATCCATCGCGAGCCACCATTTACTGTTCCCATCGTCTAGTGGCCTAGGACACCTCCCTTTCACGGAGGATACAGGGGTTCGAATCCCCTTGGGAACGCCAATATTTCTGAATCCCGAATACCGTTTGCAGTATCCTGAATTCAGATAGTTGGACGGTTCGATAACGAAAGTTTGCGACACTAAGATTTCAAAGGCTTATAAAAGAAGCTCAAGGGGGTTTGAAATGTCAGAACAAACAGATCAAGTCCTTCCAAAAATAATTACTTCCCTTAAACGTGAATTGAATCCGACTCAGCTGTTTCTTTATGGTTCGAGAGCCAATGAAACAGCCAAACCCGGCAGTGACTATGATTTCGTTGCTGTCATCCCAGAGTTCGATGCAAAAAATCGTTACGATGTGATGTCAAAACTTTCTTCGAAGCTATGGCAGGAACTTGATGTCGAAGTTCAGGTTTGGGTTTACTCACAAGCGGACTTTGATGATTGGAAAGATGAATTTAGCTCTATTCCTGAAACCGCTTTAAATACTGGTATTGAGGTGACTCTTGGCTGACCAGGGGCGCATGTTAAAAATGTGGTTTCGAAAGGCTGCCCAAGACTTACAAACAGCTAGGCTTCTTGTTGCGCAAAACAATGAAAATTTCTGGGGACCAACTGTTTTCCATGCTCAACAATGCGCTGAAAAATCCATTAAGGGCTTTCTGGTTCTTCAGAAAGTTCGCTTTAACAAAACCCACGATATAGAAGTTCTCGTAAATTTAGTTGCATCGGTTGATAAAGAATTGAGTCAGAAGTTAGAGTCTGCAAAAATATTGACCCAATTTGCCGTGGCTTACCGATATCCTGAAGAAAAAGAACCACCAGAAGCTTTGTCGCAAAATGTCTGTGGGCAGGTCGTTAAAATAGCCGATGGCGTTTATCAAAACCTACTGCAGAAATGTGGGTTATTGTGATATCAGATGCGGACCTTTCATATTTATTGAAAAATCCACCACCCGTTTTTTCTGTCTTTCGTGACAAGAATGGGCTCTCCTCCAAAGGTAGGGGCACCTGGAGTTTCTGTTAGCCGCAATAGGCTTTTACTCTTAGACGATAATTATTAAAATTATGCATTCCGTAAGCTCTGTTCTGTATCTCATCCATTCGTCGATGTAAACCCTCCGTAATTGAATTTGTTTTACTAAATCTCCACATTCTGACGATCTCCTCACCCCAACTTTCTAATGTATTTCCAAGCGTTTCTAAATTTCTAAATCTTTCGCAGCAGAGATCAGCTTGTTCCAAGTTAAAAATTCGTTCACCATTTTGACATCAAGGTCGCTAACCTGATGGTAGCCCATGGCCCAATCGGAAAAAATTCGTGGATTCTCTTCGATCTCAAAAATGCGAATCACATTCGAGTGCCTAGGATCTTTTTCAATTTTCTTTAAAAGCGGTTCGACTTTTGATTTTTCGCCTTCAAGAAGCTGAAGAAAGACAACCGCTCTAAAAAGAAGAATGCCGGTAATATTATTTTTTGAATTATAATCTCTGGCTGCTGAAACAATGCTATCCACGGAGTTTGAATCATTTTCTTTATTGGCACGGCTGACATATAACGTCTGGAATATTTTCATCGTTTAAGATTATGGTGGTCCGGCGTTTGAGTCATCCAATAGACCACCGGGCCTGAAGTCTATTCGCCCTTGGCCTAAGCTTGAAATCATTAAAACAGACGCGCCACCATCACTGGCAAAAGAACATAAATCGACAGGTCTCTAATAACGTAATAACCAAAGATCACGACCACGAGTTTCCATCCGTAGCGCGAGAAAAGGGCTCGAAAGCCCTTTTCTCTTAAAAGTTGACGGGCTGCTTTTCCTTCAGAAAGGATTCGGCTCATTTTGTCGGGCTCACATCAAAGCGATCTAAGTTCATGACTTTCGACCAAGCGGCGACAAAGTCTTTCACAAAGATTTCTTTGGAATCTGAACTTGCGTAGACTTCAGAGACAGCACGAAGAATGGCGTTGGATCCAAACACAAGATCGGCCCGTGTTGCGGTCCACTTCACAGCTCCTGTAGCTCGGTCACGGCCTTCGAATGTTTCTTTTGACGTTCCCTTCCAGACAGTTCCCATATCAAGAAGATTAACGAAGAAGTCGTTTGAAAGTGTTTCGGGCTTCTTGGTAAAGACTCCGTGCTGACTTCCGCCCGTATTCGCACCCAAGACCCGCAAACCTCCCACAAGGACCGTCATTTCTGGCGCTGTAAGAGTCAAAAGTTGAGCCTTGTCTAACAAGAATTCCTCAGAAGGGACGGCATATTTTCCTTTTACAAAATTTCGGAAACCATCGGCGTGCGGCTCTAGCGCTGCAAAAGATTCAACATCAGTTTGAGGTTGATTCGCATCTGTACGACCAGGGGTGAATGTGGATGTAACAGAAACACCCGCATTCTTCGCGGCGTGCTCGACAGCAGCGCAACCACCAAGGACAAGCAAATCCGCCAGCGAAACTTTCTTTTTTCCCTGGGCCGCTTGATTGAACTCAGTTTGAATTTTTTGAAAAGTCGCTAAAGCTTTGCTCAGTTTTTGAGGTTCATTCACAGCCCAGTCTTTTTGTGGAGCTAAACGGATGCGGGCCCCGTTGGCGCCGCCTCTTTTATCGCCGCCACGAAAAGTCGATGCCGAAGCCCAAGCTGTTGACACCAATTCAGAGATCGAAAGACCTGATGAAATGATCTTTGCTTTTAAAGCACTGATATCAGACTCATCTATCAATTGGTGATCCACCGCTGGAATCGGATCCTGCCAAAGAAGCTCTTCGGTTGGAACTTCGGGTCCAAGATACCTTGCGCGTGGGCCCAAATCTCGGTGGGTCAGCTTAAACCACGCACGAGCAAAAACATTTGCGAAATCCTGAGGATCCTTTAAAAATCGGCGCGAGATCTTTTCATAAATGGGATCAAAACGAAGGGCTAGATCACTGGTCAACATGGTCGGCAATCTTTTCTTTGATGAATCATGCGCGTCTGGAATTGTTGCCTTGGCTTTATTTGCGATCCACTGGTAAGCGCCGGCGGGACTTTTTGTCAGCGTCCATTCATGGCCAAATAAATTTTCGAAAAACTCATTTCCCCACTTTGTCGGCGTCGATGTCCAAGTCACTTCAAGACCACTTGTTATTGTGTCTTTTCCATGCCCTTGGCCAAAACTATTTTTCCATCCAAAACCCAGGTCTTCTAAATCGACAGCTTCAGGTTCAGGTCCAACATGATCAGCTGAGGCTGCCCCGTGTGTTTTACCAAAAGTATGTCCGCCAGCAATAAGAGCGACAGTCTCTTCATCATTCATGGCCATGCGCCCAAAAGTTTCGCGAATATCTTTGGCTGAAGCTAAGGGATCAGGTTTGCCATCGGGACCTTCCGGATTCACATAGATTAAACCCATTTGAACAGCGGCTAAAGGATTTTCTAAATCTCTAGAATGAGGGACTTCGCTATCGTCGTCTTTAACAAGAACTCCACCTTCTTTTTCGACGCCAGGTGAACCGGTGGAGTAACGCTCGTCTCCGCCAAGCCATTTTTTTTCAGAACCCCAGTAGACATCTTGATCGGGCTCCCACACATCTTCACGACCTCCGGCAAATCCAAAGGTTTTAAAACCCATTGTTTCTAAAGCGACGTTTCCCACTAAGATCATCAGATCAGCCCAAGAAATTTTTCGACCATATTTTTGTTTGATCGGCCAAAGAAGTCGGCGGGCTTTATCTAGATTCACATTGTCGGGCCAAGAGTTCAGAGGAGAAAAACGTTGCTGCCCACGGCCCGCACCACCGCGACCATCGCCGATCCTGTAGGTCCCGGCGCTATGCCATGCTAATCGGATAAAAAACGGACCGTAGTGACCGAAGTCGGCAGGCCACCAAGGCTGAGAATCGGTCATAAGAGCTGCCAGATCTTTTTTTAGAGCTTGATAATCAAGGCTTTTAAATTCCTTTGTGTAATCAAACTTAAATCCCATGGGGTTTGATTTTGCCGAGTGCTGATGAAGTATTTCAATTTTAAGTCGATGGGGCCACCAATCCTGATTGGAGGTCGGACTTCCGGCAACAGCCTTATTTTGAAAGGGACATTTTGATTCTGGATTCATATTCTTTTCTCCTATTTTTAAAACTTTTTCAAATGCAGCCTATCATTAATCAGTTTCGTCGATAAATATATTTGAATAATCCTAATGCAATGATAGTCTTTACCTATGAATGTATCATGGCTTACAATGAGAGACCTCGAATATGTTCTCGCCGCAGCGAAGCACGAGCACTTTGGTCGCGCAGCCAAAGAATGCCGCATCAGCCAGCCGTCACTCAGTGCGCAAATAAAAAAGATCGAAGGCTATTTAGGGACCCTCCTCTTTGATCGAAACAGCCGGCGAGTGACGGCAACCGTCGCAGGTAAAAAGTTAGCTCAGCAAGCCGCTGTGATTTTGGACGAAGTGCGAAAGATTCCTAGTCTTTTGGCCCCATCTTCATCGGCTGAACTGGGGTCCATTAAGCTTGGTGTGATTTTCTCAGCGACTTCTTTGATCCCATACGTTATTAATGACTTGAAGAAAGCGTTTCGCGGAACACCCATCAGTCTGCGCGAAGGCACGACGGATGAACTAGTCCGAGAACTTAAATCAGGCGCTCTAGATGCTGTCATTGCTGCAGATACAGTGCATGAAAGTTCTTTAAGAACCATTCCTCTTTTCTTTGAGCCCTTTGTTTTTGCTGCGCCCAAAGGCCACCCGATTTTAAATAAAGCGAAACTAAAACCTTCAGATCTTCGAGCCTCAGAAATGGTTCTTTTAGAAGAAGGCCACTGTCTTCGAAAACAAGCTCTTCAAATCTGTCCAACGAATCGTCGAGGAAACCTGCGCTCCTTTCACGCCAACAGTATTGAAACACTCAAGCATTTAGTCGCAAGTGGTGTGGGCTATACACTTTTACCAAAACTTGCGACCAAGGGAAGCCCCATGAGTAATTTAATTTCCTACCTTGATTTCGAAACACCACAAATTGGCAGAGACATCGTTTTGCTTTTTCGTGAGCAAGCGGCGGATCAAAAGGCCTTCGAGAGACTGACTCAATCTTTGCTGCGGGCCGTGCCCACCGAGTTTAAGCTTACGAAAAATTAATTCCCGATGAAACCAAGGGCGCGGCAGCCTCAACCTTCCCGACCTAAATACCTTTTTCTAAAAGTGCTCCTGGCAGTCCCCAAGAAAGTGTGTATCCTTAACCAAATGCGACTGAATATTTTTCGTTTCTTAAAAGAATTTAATTTTATCTCGACATTGCGTTTAGCCTTAAAAACTGGACAACTCGGTCGTTTTCAAGTGCGTGGAAAAGTTCAGATCAGTTTGGCTCCAAGCTCTAAGATACTATTTGAAAGTACCGACACATGTTATATTGGAATCCCACTGAAGGGTTTAGTCAGTTCAAGAATTCAACCCACTATGATTGGTGCAGGGCCAAATTCGCAACTGTCTTTAGCCGGTGCTATTATTGGCAGGAGCGCCATCTTGAATGCTGGCGCGGGTGCTAAAATTTTTATCGGCGAAGGCAGCTATTTAAATGATGGCAGCCAAATCTATGCAAGCCAAGAAGTGCGCATCGGAAAAAATTGCGTGATCTCATGGAATGTAACAATTCTTGATGATGACGGACATGGCATGGGAGCAGGACCCTCTTGCAAACCTATAAAAATTGAAGATCGTGTTTGGGTTGGATGCAATGTCACTATTCTAAAAGGTGTCACCATCGGCGAAGGTTCAGTTGTTGCGGCAGGAGCCGTTGTCAATCGCTCGTGCCCTCCTCGTTCTTTGATTGGTGGAGTTCCTGCAAAAGTGATCCAGTCGAACGTTGAATGGTCAAACCTCTGAGAGTTGATAAACCGTTAGCAAGACTTATATCCATTGACACAGATCAGTGGTCTTTCTTAAAATCCAGAATATGACAAGTATCGAAGATCAAATTTTTAAAAACTATTGGTCAAGAAAACGCCTGCTTGAAGGAAAGATTCCTCTTTTTCCATTAAAAAAGTGGTTTCCCCTAATAGAGCTTTGCGAAATTGAAGTGATTTATTTTGAAGCTATAAAAAGTTGCAAGAGCCTCCTTGATGTGGGCGCAGGTGATCTTCGATTGATGAAAAAATTTGTGCGGGCCGGATACAAGGGCGAATATCACACCCAAGATATTTCGACAGAGCATCCGTATACCTATCAACTCCTCTCCGAGGTCGATCGAAAATATGAGGCTATCATTTGCATGGACGTCTTAGAGCATATGAGCTTACATCAAGGTCTAGAGATGATTCAAAAGATGGCCTCTCTTTTAAGTGAAAATGGAACTTTAATTTTGCAAACACCGAATGCCCGTTGCATAAGAAACCCGATGGGTGGGGATATGACCCATCTTCATTGTTACAACCTTTCTGACCTGTGGGCGTATTTAAGTTGTGAAGGTTTTCAAACTCGGGGGTTTCGAATTGTTCTTTCCAGACGTGAGAGCCTGATCCAAAAGTTACAAACCTTCGTGGCCCGCATTATAATCACAAAAATGATGGGCTGCGATTATGCTGATAACATCGCTGTGATTGGAAAAAAATCAGTTTAGGACTTTTTCGGCAGTTTGCCTGCTAAACAATTTCATCTTCATAGCCTCCCAAGTAAAATTTTAAAATGAAGATCTATACTTAATTGATCTTTGGGCTAGACGTTCGCGGCTGTTCGCTGATATCGGTGAAACTGATTTTTAAACGGAGGAATTTATATGAACACCTTAATGACCTATTCCTATTTAATTTTTTCTTTGCTTTCTTTTTTGGTGGTGACTCCCCGCGCTGAAGCAGCCACTTGTTCTTTCACCGCTGCCAATTGGGAAATCAATGTCAAGGGCAACGATGTTGTCGTTCGTTCTTTGATTGGTGCGCCGACCACAGATATCACACAAGTCCCTGCCGCGAATGGATGGGAACGCAACCCTTCCCTTGGTTATCCAATCAGTGATGAGTTAACTCCCACGGTAGGAAGCTCAAATCGCTACACTGATTTTGAAAATGGTGTGATTTATTGGAACTCAGCTTCAGGAAAAGCCGTTGAGCTCTTTCCTTTTCCACCAGCCAGCCGAGACAAGGCTGATTTTGAACTCGCTGCACAAACTCAGATCAACGAACTTTTGGTGCCTCATGGTGATCAAGTTTATGGCGACAATTGCGGATGTGACAAAGTACACGCGAAAAGGATTTAGCGACGTGATTGGACGTGAGTTTCAAATTGATTTGCGAATCAAATACAAAGCAGAATTTTTAGGGATTGATGGCATTTTACCCGATCCCTATTCAGATTTAAAACTTCGGCTCGGTGTTGGTCACCGGCGAACTTTCGGTGGCGAAGCAGAGCTGACAATAACTTTGACCCATTGGAGTGCACGCACACATGTTCCGTCACCAACAAGCGGTGTTATTTCAGCGGAAACTATCAATGCACGACTGCGCGACGACATCATGAAAAATATAATCGGCAAAGCGCGAGTGGTGGGAACAATTCCTTCTCCGCTCGTTGTGCTTTCAGTGAAAGCTATGGCCAATGGCGATTTAAAAACTTATATTGAACCCCTATAGGAAATAAAAAAATGACTCCAGAAATGGCCGCTCTCAAAGATCGACTTAAATCAACTTGGCAAGCGGGTGACTATGGAATTTTTGCGAAGTACCTAGAAAAGGGCGCGCTTGAATTTTTTGATCGACTTGATATTTCACCGGGCACCAAAATGCTTGATGTTGGGTGCGGCGCGGGACAGCTGACGATTCCTGCCGCTCGAAAAGGCATTCAAGTCACAGGCCTTGATCTTGCGGCAAATCTTGTTCAACAAGCGACAGCTAAAGCGGCTGCTGAAGGTCTAAAAATTGATTTTTTAGAAGGCGATGCCGAAGCACTCCCATTTCAAGATCATTGCTTTGATGTTGTCTTGAGTTTAATTGGTTCCATGTTTGCGCCTCGCCCGGAACTTGTCGCTTCGGAAATGATTCGGGTGTGCAAGCCCAACGGAAAAATTATTATGGGAAATTGGACGCCTGAAGGACATGTCGGTCAGATGTTTAAAATCATTGGCAAACACGTCCCGCCGCCAGCAAATTTTCCCTCGCCACTTTTGTGGGGCAATGAGAAGATTTGCCGACAGCGTTTAAGTAACGAGGCTTTAAAAGACCTTCGAATCACTCGCTATTTATATCCGTTTGAATATCCGTTTTCTCCGGCTAAGGTTGTGGATTTTTTTATTGAATATTACGGTCCCACCAACCGCAGCTATGCTTCGCTGAATGAAATAGGAAAAGTCACTTTTCATAGTGACTTGACCGATCTATGGACCCGCAACAACACAGCTACGGATGGAGGCACCAAAATTCTAGCTGAGTATATTGAAGTGATTGGGTACAGGGTTTAAGCAAACAGGGCGTTCTAATTAAAGCAAAGGATAAACAGCCTTTGCTGACCTAACAGCCCCGGCGATACTTCCTCCACCGAATGCGTCGCCGGCTAAAAAAATCGTTTCTTATTCCAACGAAATAAATAATTCCGGAAAGATCGTTTTTGGCCGACTGTAACGCCATTTTTTAATTTGCGCCTTGTTGATTTTGAAAGGGCCTCTTACTTGGTTTTTTAGTTCGATTTCCACTTTTTCCAGAATGGCCGCGTCTTTTAAATTAAAGTGTTGCTCACTCCAAAAATCATTCATCACGACCGTTAACGCCAAATTTTTACTGATCCCTTTGGCGAGCATATCTGCAAATGCACCGTTCAGTATTGAAGTTGCTGCTATCGGCGCTTGATCCAAATGCCGATTAAATTCCCGTCGTACATCCAAATTGCGATTTGTTCCAGGTATTAGCTGAGTATAATCGATGGAAAAAATCGCGGGACCTTAGCCTTGACGGCAGCCTCAAGTAATTTAGTCTGTGCCCCTATAATAACAGGACGCAGACCACTCAGCGCTGAAATGATACAAGTTCCGCCTTCAACACTTTCGAAAAGCGAACTTGGAGAATTCCAATCCACTTCTTTCAACTCAGCACCCATGCACTTTAATTTTTCTAACTTCGCTAGATCATTTCCAGGGCGAACTAAGGCTCGCACCCTGACCTGTTGTCGAGTCAAGTTTTGAGCAATGCGCTCTCCCAAATTTCCAGTGGTTCCCGCTAACACAATCAATTCTTTGGTCATGGAAGAATCATAACTTTAATTGCAAAATTGAACGATAGCTTAATACCAATAATCCCTTCGTAGGTCCATTTAGTTTGCCTAAAAATGAGGCCATACTAAGTACATCCGGGGGATCGAATGCAATTTTTCACAATTTTTTTAGGCCTTTTCTTGTTTTTACCATTCCAAACAGCTCAGGCTACAGAATTTTCGAACCAAGTCCCCATCTTAGATTTTCATCAAGTCACGCAACACATCTCCAGAGGCGCACGTCCCCATAAAATTGGTTTAGAGGCCCTTGCAAAAATGGGTGTAAAAACTATTTTAAATATTGATAACGATAAACCTGAAATCGCCGATGAAGCCAAAAATTCTCAAGCCTTAGGACTTCGGATGATCTCGCTTCCAATGTCAGGTTTTTGGAAACCAAAAGACGCACAAGTTGAAAAAATTCTGGCCGTTTTAAGGAACCCTGCCAATTACCCTTTGTTTATTCATTGCAAACACGGGCACGACAGAACTGGGTTGATCATGGGCCTTTACCGGATTCAAGAGCAAAACTGGCCAGCCCAAGAGGCTTACGCCGAGATGCTTAAATTAGGATTTCATAAGCAGCTGGTATTTTTAGATCATTATTTTAAACAAAAAACAGGGCTCGACGACTAGATTTTAAAATTTCGTAGGCCTCATAAAAAAACCCGCTTAAAAAGCGGGCTTCGTATATTGCGACTGTCTACAAATAATTACTTGGGCATTACAACTGTATCGACAACGTGAATCACGCCATTTTTTTGGTAAACGTCAGCAATTGTTACTTTCGACATTCCGCCCTTTTCATCTTTTAACATCACATCAGAACCTTGTAACATTGCAGACAATGTTCCACCAGAAACTGTCTTCATTGTTGCTGTGCCGTGACCTTTTTTAATCATCGAGACAAGTGATTTAGAATCAACGTTTCCAGCTACAACATGATAAGTCAGAACTTTTGTTAAAGTTGCTTTTGCTTCTGGCTTTAATAAACCATCAACGGTTCCAGCCGGAAGTTTTGCAAATGCTTCATTTGTTGGAGCAAAAACTGTAAATGGTCCTGCACCTTTTAAAGTATCTACTAATCCTGCCGCTTTAACAGCTGCAACTAATGTCGTGTGATCCTGTGAGTTCACAGCATTATCAATGATATCTTTTGACGGATACATTGCGGCTCCGCCCACTTCCACAGTTTTTTCAGCTGCTTTATCGGCACCCATTTTTTCGTTTTTTGCCTTAGCTTGAACAACACCAGCTGTCATTGCGCTGACTAAAATCACTGCTAATAATTTTCTCATCCTGATCTACTCCCTTTTGTTTTAGTGTCAGTTTATCTGCCACCAAAGAAGGGTGACATAAACCAGTTTTCCAGACAAGAAGGTATTTTCTACTTTTGACGCACTCTTATTGTACCGCCCCGAGGGGCTACCTAGCCAAAGACCCGGTCTGGCCTGAAAATAATTTGTGAAATCACAAATATTATCTTTAAAATAAGCCATGGAACAAATCGTTATGCATGCCTATACAAGCCAATTTTTACTGCCGATGGATCAGGAAGAAATTAAAAAAATCTTAACTGTTTCTCAAAAAAATAATCTTCGAGATGGGATCACTGGGTTTTTAACGGTGCGGGGTGAATATTTCCTGCAGGTGCTAGAGGGGCCTGAATCCTTAGTCAGAGACTGCTATGCCCGCATTGCACTAGATCCTCGGCATAAATTACTAACTGTGCAAGGCGAAGCTTTCAGCAAAGAGCGCCTTATGCCAAAGTGGAGCATGGGCCTAGTTCCGATGAATGAAAAACTGAAATCATCGCAAGATATCCTTGAATTGTTTGAACTTGGTCGTGCCGGAAAACCCTTTTCCAATAACACCAGTCTAATGTCGATGCTTAGAATATTCTCGAAAGAAGCCGAAGTCTTACTTTAGTTTTTAAAAGAGAAAGACTGCACTTCCCCCTGTTCCATTATTTCGCCGACTTGAATCATTAAGGACCCGCCATTATGAACTAAGGTCCACCTGTTATCTCGTTGAAGTTTTGCTTCCAAACGGTTTAAAAACTCAGATGTGAAAGAAAAAACCTGCAGCTGGTTTGAATTAAAAATTTTATTATCATGAATTTCGCGAATCAATACTTCCGGATCTTTATAGGTGTAGATTTTTACAACTTTTGCGGCTTTTGAGGCTTTATGAATTTTGCGCGCACTTGGATTTCCAATTTCGATCCAAAGTGAAATTCCGTGACCGTCCTTTTGCCACAATGCGGGCTGATCAGGGTCTCCCAATCCGGCCGATGAAAACTCTAGGCTTTCACGATCATTTAAGGCGTAAGCTAACACTCGAGTCAGTAAGTAATGTGGCGCTTCCGAGGGATGTTTTGCAATTCGAATATCGATCTCCTTATAAACCTCTCGGTCGATATCAGACAGCGCAATTCGGAATCGATGTAAAATGGAAGCTATTGCCATAGGAGTAACTTACATGCCACAAGCCCTGATGGCTAAGAAAAACACCTAAGAATTCCTGGCCCACTGCTGGGTAAGGGCATCGAGCTTTTCAAAGTCCACCGGTTTGCTAATAAAATCATTCATTCCGGCAGCCAGGCAAGCATCTCGATCCCGCGAAAGGGCGTTTGCTGTCATCGCAATAATAGGAATTTTTTCATTCCATTTTTTGTCGCCATTCTGTCGAATTATTTTTGTGGCTTCATATCCGTCTAGCTCTGGCATTTGGCAATCCATCAAAATCAAATCAAATTTTTCTGATTCCAGCAGCTTTAAACACTCTTTTCCGTTCGAAACAATTTTAAAATCGTGTCCCAACTTTTGAATCATAGCAGCGGCCACTTTTTGATTGATCGAATTATCTTCTGCCACCAGAATCTTTAATTTTACATTGTCTAGTGATCGAGCCCTCATATTTTCAATCAGAATACCTTCTGCTTTTTTCAATTCAATCTCAAACCAAAATAGGCTTCCGCTGCCAATGAGGCTTTTCATTTGAACTTCACCCTTCATCAATTGAACTAAATGACGACAGATCGAAAGTCCAAGGCCCGTCCCGCCAAATTTCCTTGTGGTCGAACTATCTGCTTGCTGAAAAGGTTGAAACAATTTTGACGCGACTTCAGGTGTCATACCAATCCCCGTATCTTGAACTTCAAAACGAAACTTAAAGCAGTTTTCTTTTGCAGAAACCACCATGGATCGGACAGTGACGGTTCCAGACTCAGTGAATTTTACGGCATTGGAAATTAAATTTAAGAGAACTTGTCGGACTTTTCCGGGGTCTCCAAGGACATTCGTGGCAGAGCCCTCATCGATTTCTAAATTTAATTTCAAGCTTTTACTTTCGGCTAAATACTGCATGGATTTGCAGGTGTCCCGAACAAGGGATGCCATCTCAAAATGAGTTTCCTCCAAATTCATTTTTCCTGCTTCGATCTTTGATAAATCAAGAATGTCATTTACAATCATCAATAAACTATTGGCACACCCACGAATGATTTGCAGATGTTCTTGCTGGTCTGAATCCAACTTAGAATCCATCATAATTTGAGCCATCCCGATCACACCATTGATGGGAGTTCGAATTTCATGGCTCATGTTTGCAAGGAAGTTTGTCTTAAGGTCTGACGCCTGCTTAGCTTCAAGGGCAATCTGCGTCAGCTGCTCGTTGAGCCTTTTTAATTGTAGTTCATCGGCTTTTCTTTTTGTAATGTCTGCGATAAAAGAGGTGAAAGTAAATTTTCCATCAACGTCAATAGCGCTGATTGATAATTGAACGGGGAACTCTTCGCCGGATTTTCTGATTGCCAAAAGTTCAATGCTTTGATTTAAAATACGTCCTTTTTTTGTGCTTAAAAATCTTTTCATGCCATTTTCATGGGATTCATGAAACCTTTTTGGAATAATCAGGTCTGACATTTTTTGGCCACTGGCTTCGTTGACGGAATACCCAAAGATAGCAGTTGCTCTTGGATTCCACTGAATCACGCGCCCATCACTGTCGATGCCGACAATGGCATCCAAGGAAGAGTCAAAAATGGCCCGAATATTGGCTTCACTTTTTTGAAAGGCTAAGGTTCTACTTTCAACCTGACGTTCTAACGATAAGTTCGCTTCACGCAATTTATCTTCGGCCATTCGTTGCTTAATTTCTGTCCTATTCATCACCATCGATGTCCATAAGATGATCACTAAAAAGAAAACGACATTCCCCATAACAACAATCAAGGTTCCAAAATCAGCACTGAAAAGACCAATTTTTTGTCCATATATTTGCAGGGCGTTGACCAATGCAGGAATTACAGTTGCCGAGACAATCAATCGTCGACCCATCTGACCCGTCATAGTCCTTGCAGAAATGACAGCAACAAGTCCGTAATCTCGGCGCGCCCATAACACTCCAAGGCTTAAAATAATAAACAAGATGGCTGTGTGAAAGGCCATCTGGGTATAAAAAGCAGAACCGAAAGAGTAAGTGACCCCAAGAAGATAACCAGTCAAGGCTTGAAACGAGATAAGGGATGAAATAAATATCATAAACTGAGACAGCTTATAAAATTTGTAGCGCCCAGATGTCAGGATAAAACTAAGGCTAAGAAAAATAAAATTGATGGCGGTCACCGGTGCCAGTCGGCCCGGAGGAAACCGAGCCCCCGGGGGAACAGGGTCACGGAATAAAAATTCATCAATCTTAAAATCAAAACCGAAAATATATTCACAAAGAGTCAGCGACCCAATTAGAAAAATTACCATTGAAAGTATTCTTATGATGACAGTCGATGAAAAAAACTTTTCTTCTTGATAAATTCCAAGTGTAATAGAAATCAACATAAGACCAATGGCTGTATTGGCTTTCATCGCAATATATTCGGGTAAGATCGATTTTAGTGTCGAAATATCAAAAGCCCAACCCAAAAGAACAAGGGCCGAAATAAAAAGACCTGTCGCCACACATAAAGGAACGAATTGATCGCCGCGAAGGCCGCTATTTTTTTTCATAGATTTATTCTAGAAGAAAACGTTTTTGCGCGCACCCCATTTAAAATGCCCTCGACCCCACTAAAGTCTGGCGTTTTGGAAGATTTTTTGCCAATCTTCTATTGTGGTGGCGGTAGGAGTTATATTTGGCAAACACTAAATTTCTTATGAATTCTAAAATTGGACCTCTTTACTTAGTCGCTTCAGAGCGAGGTCTTCAATCAGTTTCTTTTGATAACAAGGAAGCTGAAAAAGTTTTGGGGATTAACGGATCTTCGCCAGCGTCCCAAGTTTTAAATAAGGCCGTCAAGCAACTGGAAGAGTACTTCTCTGGAAAAAGAAAAAAATTCGATCTTCCCCTAGACTTGAAAGGCACCGAATTTCAGAAAAAAGTTTGGCGCCAGTTACTGAAGATTAAATACGGTGAAACCTTAGCTTACAAAGATATAGCTAATCAAATTAAAAATCAAAAAGCAGTCAGGGCTGTTGGCAGCGCTAATGGGAAAAATCCAGTTTGCATTATTATCCCCTGCCACAGAGTTATCGCTGCCGATGGAAGTGCTGGCGGATACTCAGGCGGCCTTCAAATCAAACTTAAACTGTTAGCTCTGGAAGCCGACTGTTGAAAATAACTCAATTCCTAAGGCTCCCTGAAACAGCCACTGCCCCATTTTGCCCTTCCGAAGTTCAAGGTTCTATAAAAGTTCCGGACGGTTTGTCCACTTGGAAAAAAATCCTTATATTTTTAGGGCCAGGGCTTTTAGTGTCCGTCGGATATATGGATCCCGGCAATTGGGCCACCGATATTGAAGCCGGTTCGAAATATGGCTATGCACTTTTATTTGTAGTTCTATTTTCTAGCTTAGCGGCCATTGTTTTACAGTGCCTCAGTATGCGAATTGGTATTGTTACGGGTCAAGATCTCGCTCAAATCACTCGCCAAAAATATTCTAAAAAAGTATCCCTTCTTTCTTGGCTGTTAGCTGAAATCGCCATTATTGCGACCGATGTTGCCGAGGTTCTTGGCAGCGCCTTGGCATTTAAACTTTTGTTAGGCGTATCCTTAAAAGTTGGAATCTTACTGACGGCTCTGGATACTTTTATAATTTTAGGTTTAAAAGGAAAGGGTTTCCGTCAGGTCGAGGCCATTATCTTAGGACTTATTTTAACAATTGGAAGCTGCTACATTGCAGAACTTTGGTGGCTAAAGCCAGACTGGCAACAAGTGATGTCAGGCTACGTCCCTTCCCTTTCAAACTTGCAAGGTTTTGAACCCTGGTATCTAGCCATCGGTATCTTGGGAGCCACTGTGATGCCGCACAATCTTTACCTGCACTCATCGATTGTTCAAACCAGGCACGTCCCAAAAAACATTGAAGGAAAAAAATCAGCATTAAGATTTAGCACCCTGGATACCGTTGCTTCTCTGTCTTTAGCTTTTCTAGTCAATTCAGCAATTCTAATTTTAGCCGCTACTGCGTTTCACTCTACGGGTCATAAAGAAGTGATTGAAATTGATCAAGCTTACCGCTTATTAAATCCCGTCGTAGGCAGTTCGATCGCAGCATTTCTTTTTGGATTTGCACTTTTGGCGGCAGGACAAAGTTCCACATTCACCGGAACCATTGCGGGCCAAGTTATTTTAGAAGGCTTTTTAAAATTAAAAATTCCTTGTTGGCAAAGACGAGTGATCACCCGAGGCTTAGCTTTAATTCCGGCATTTATTGGTGTTAGTGTTTTAGGAGAGCAAAGCACAGGACAATTATTAGTTTTCAGCCAAGTGGTCTTATCCTTACAACTCCCCTTTGCCATTTATCCACTCATTCTCTTTGCTTCTGATTCAAATTTAATGGGCCCGCTAAAAATTGGACCTATTCTAAAAACATTGTCTTGGATATTATTTTTAATTATCACGTGCGCAAACTTAGTTCTGCTTATTAAATTCATCTCTTAGAAACCTTTGAGCAGGTCTAGCCAAACCCCACCTTAGTACTGTTTTGTTTAGTTCAGGCTGTCTAAAGGCGAGTGTATCCTTAATTCTCAATCGCAAATGACCGACAACAAACAGAATGAATAAAAACGCCGCCCCTCCCATTTCGATCACTAAGATAAAGCCCCGCCAGGCCGAATCTGAACTTCGTGACACTGGTCGTATGGATATTCGTCAAAATGAAGGTGTCTCAGCAGAAATAATTTTTAATAACCAACTTCTTCCCACCAGAGTCTTTGACCTTTCGTCGACGGGAATCTGTCTTATTATTGAAGCCAACTCTGAATTAAAAATCCAACTTCTTGATATGCTAAAAATTAAAATCAATTTAGCTTGGAGCGGACCCATCATTTCAGATTACCAAGTTTGTTGGATCACACCTGTTACTACTGGTTTAAAAGTGGGACTGCGATCATCGCTGATCCAATCAGATGTAAGTCTTGCAGACATCGATCATTCAATGGTGCCGGTTTCAGAATCATATCCCTTAATTGGTTATTTATTTAAAGATTTTCATTATCTAGAACGTTCTATCTTTCACCTTTTAAAACTGTCTGCAAAACATGCCGTTGTTGAAGTTCATGATAAAGACCATATCTTTTTTCCTCATCAAAAAGTCGAATTACTTTTTTCAGTCCAATCCCTAAAAATGGATAAGCTTAAAGCCAGCATCGTTCAAATTCAGCCCTCGTCTAAGAACACGATCACCTTGACGCTTAAAATTGAGCAGCTGACAAAATCCTTGGAAGCCGATCTAGTTAATCAACTGGTGATAAATCCAAATGTCACTTTAGAAACCATTCGAAATGCAGGCTTTAAAATAAAAAATGTGGCTCACCATTTTCGTTTTCGATTCGTAAAAACCCAAGAAGAATACGAACAAGTTCTTGCCTTGCGATTTGCAGCCTATAAATCCGCCGGTAAAGTCACTGCAGAGACTAATATCGGATCGATGGCAGCACCTCTAGATCACATCAGTCGAATTCTCATTGCCCTTCATGGTGATAAAGTGATTGCCTCCGTTTCACTTTCTTTTCCCGAAACAAACGATACAACCATGGACACAGAAAGACCCTTGAAGGGTGGATATCCGGATTTTATTCCTCCCAAGATCGAAATGATCGAAGTCGCTCGTCTGTGCACAGATCCTGAGTACCGCCGAGGCGATTTGTTGCTTCGAATGTTTGAAAATATTTATAAGGTACTTGCCTCGTCTAACCGAAAATATTTAATAACCTCCACAGATAAAAATCTTTGGCCCCTGTATAAAAACTTAGGTTTCAAAAAAGTGGGTTTAAGGTACGATCATCCGTACCTTGCAGGAATTGAACATGAAGTTATTTTAGTCCATGTCAATGTTGCGACATCCGGCAAGGGTATCGATCCTTTACGGTGGTGGTTTTTGTACTCCAAGATGACCCAATTTATTGAAAAACGGGAAAAGATTGAACGCTCAAATTACTTAAAAGGTAGATATTTTTTATTTAAAACATCTGCAAAAATTTTAGATGCTTATTTTAAATTAGTTAAAAAATAGCTTCACCGTTTTCGAACGCTCCTTCTAACATTTTATAGTGCAAATGACACGAGCACCTGAGCGAGTACAAAACATCATCAAGTTGCTTTTCATCGGTTACCAGCGCCTCGATATACTTTTCCATAAGTTTATTGTGCCCGATATCGACTGTCGCATGTTCCTGCAGGAAAGTTAATGCAGAGCTTGGAACACCCAATGAACTTAACAATTGCAAATACCCAGGGCCCTGATTTGTCGGCAGAAACTCGAGATGGAAAAGGTAGCCAAGATAGGATATTGGATTCACAAACTGTATCTGCATCAAAACAAAAGCATTAAACGCAATTGTTGACGGCAAAGGTTTTGTCTTTTCCAATTTTTCTCGGTCGCCACCCAGAATCTGTAGATCATTCATAGCTAGAACATCATGGGCAATTTCAGAGATAGCATGTCGATAAAACATACCAACAATTTCTCTGGGATTATTTTTCAAAAACATGGTTGCATAGGCCTGAATTTGAGGGTTAATTCCCGCATGGTGATACGTCTCTAACAAAAATCCTTTGTAGTGCTTCAGATTAATATCACCCGCTTGAAGCCGCAGCATCCAAGGCTTTTTATTAATCAGATCCATTTCTGTCCGCCATGCGGCTTGAATACGCTCGACCACCTAGACCCCCTACCGGTTCAGTTTAGCTTATATCAAAAGCTATAACTATCAGCAGTTCGTATTTATCAATCAAGGTCCAGTTCTAGTGATAAGTGCTCAATATTCTTAGGATATTTTCCGAAAATAAAGGGGAGGGAGTTGCATGTTTGATCCGAGGCTAACTAGGCCACATTTTAAATCTGTAATATTCGCATCTTACTTTGAATTGCTCAAAGATAAATATCCACATGTGGATATAAAAACATTGATCGAAGAAGCCGGCCTTAGTATCGATTATATTTCGGATGAAAACAGTTGGGTTTCAGTCACTGCTGAAAAGATCATAATGGATTTGATTGTTGAAAAAACAAAGAATCGCAATATTTTTTTGATGGCTGGTCAAAGTGGAATTTCACGAACAGGATTAGGCACGGCGATTTACTTTTTAGCTTCAAATATCATACCCTTAGATTCAATTTACAAATCCCTACCGAAGATGACTGGGCTTCTTAACAAAGTCATCGCAGTTGAAGTTGCTGAATCTAAAAATGGATACTTCAAATTCATTTTTAAGCCTAATTTAGCTGACCTCGATGAAGAAGAAGCTGAGCTTCTGATTTCTCGGATGCCCTTAGTGATGGAGAATACAAAAGGCTATTATTCTTCTTTTCCAACAATAAAAAATCTTCCACCGGCCCAAACAAAAATAGACTTGTTAGATGATAAAACAGGAACTTACTCTATTGAAGTCACATATTTTTCAAAATCAAAAATTGTAGGCCAATTGGCCACACTTCTTCCATTAACCGTCGGTTTACTTCTGACCTGGATGTTTAAAAATTATTTAAACATCGATACCATGGGCGCCAGTTTTATCTCATGCTCCGTCGTAGCGACATTTCTTTCTGCTTATTTCTATATTAAAACAAGAAAGCTCAAGGGATTTTCAATTCAGACAGAAGAGTCTCTCTTTCGCTTAGATCGGCAGTACAAAGATCTTTACGACGCAAAAAGCCAGCTGCAACGAAAACTTGAAGAGTCTCAGGCTAACTTTCACCTGGTCTCTCACCTTATTTCAGCTGTTATGGAGGAAGAAGTTCTTCAATTGGGTTGCGAAAGCTTGGTTGAAAATTTAAATTACGATCGAGCTTTTATTCTTTTGTATGATAAAAAACAAAACTGCTTGAAACTGGCGGCATCCAAAGGTCTGACTCCTGCATTTAAGGAAAGCATTCTTGGGCTGGCGATTCCTGCGGACATCGATGACAATGATCCCGCAAAATTTACCAATGTCTTTAAAACTAAAAAAGCTCTTTTAGTCAAAGACGTGGGCCAACACATTCTGAAATTGAAGGACCCAAAAAGTTTACAAATTCTACAAGGCTCAGGAAGTCGATCTTTTGTCGCTGCTTCGATCAGCACCCAATCCTCATCTATTGGAATCCTTGTCACTGACTGTATTTCAAGGCGTAAAATTATGACCGAAGATGATCTTCGGATTGTCACCACAGCGGCCCAGCAAATTGCCATTGCTATTGAGCAACAGCGATCAAAACAAGAGCTTGTTGACTCTTACCAAAAAGAAATCGAACTCTCAGTTTCGTATTCGCGGTTCGTTCCATTTGAAACGTTAAAACTTCTTAACTACGAAAATATTGTGGATGTCAAGCTGGGTGACTATGTTGAAGAAAATGTCGCAATCATGTTCAGTGACATTCGAGGCTTTACAACTCTCTGTGAAAATATGACTCCAAAAGATATTTTGCGATTTCTGAACTCTTACTACGCAAGATTGTCCCCAATTATTAAATCCTTTGAAGGAACCATCGATAAATTTATGGGCGACGGCGTGATGGCCATTTTTCCAAGCGCCGAGCTTGCATTGAATGCAGCCATTGAAATTCAACGCGCCATCTTGAGATATAATCTTCAACATCGCGTGGGTCATCGAACGCCCGTCAAAGCTGGCGTTGGCCTCGCCGCAGGTAAAGTTGTCTTCGGACCTTTAGGTTCAGAAAAGCGATTGGAGTTAACGGCCATTTCTGACACTGTTAATATCGCCTCAAGACTAGATGGTCTTTGTCGCTCCGAGGGTGAAGACATTATGTTCACGGGATTTGACGAAAACACATTAGAAAAATTTCCCCAATTAAGTTTTAAAAGATACCAGCCATTAAAGGTCAAAGGTCGCTCCGCCGATCTCGATGTGATCTCTGTTTTGGACGGGAATCTTTTTGATGGAATCGATCAAACTCACTTTTCTTCGTCACAATTAAATTACCTCAACGCCCAAATATCCCTTTGGCAAAATAAGTTAGATGCCAGCAAAAATATTGAGTCCGCGAAAAAAATTGCCTAAGCTGTTAGGACTTGAATAAAAAGGAAGGGTCCTTCAGTGCAAAAACTTCTTAGTGTTTCTCTTCTTCTTTTTTTATCCGGTTGCAGCCATTTTGGAAGCCAGTCTAAAACTGAGTCGCCTTCAGCCTGGTCCGAGGATACCAGAATGGCTCAGGCACAGCTTGAAGCTAAAAAAGATTTAAAAATTCAAGGGCACATTAATTTTGAACAGATGCCAAATAGCGTGATTATTACATTTCGTATCGAAGGACTTGTTCCAAAGGGCAACTACCAACTTTTTCTTCATCCGGACCGAAATTGTGGCAGTGTCGCCATGACGTCAACGGCTTCGATGATATCTTTACGTGCTAACAGTCATGGCATCGCAGAAAATACTTTTAAAATTCAAGATCTTAAAGTGGCAGGGCCTGCATCGCTTGCAGGTGATATTGTTGTTCTTTCAGTCCTTCCAACAGGATCAAAAAATTTAACGCCTATCGAAGTGGCCTGCGGCCCCGTCAAGCCCCTTGCTGGAACCTGACGATAAGGGCTCTTGGTCTGGGCTCTCACTTAATACCTGTTCCGGTAATTTTGAAAATAACTGCAGGCCAGCGGCAGCTTCAATTTCAGCCACTGTCGAAAGGTGACTTTTCCAATCTTCAATTGTTTCATTTCCTACTGAAATAACGGGACATTTCGACCTGGGCGTATCTATCATCACGCTGCCGTCTTTTAAAGTGTTCGGCATAATCACAGCAATGATAGGCGTGTCTTTAGTGATATCTTTAAATGTCTGATGAGCCTCAAGCACAATAATAATTTTAAAATCTTTCGACGGCACTGGAATATCTTTAGAGGGTCCAATTTTTCCAAAATCCTTATCATAGATGGGACCCGCGATGACAAAAACCTTTTTATTA
Organism: Pseudobdellovibrionaceae bacterium; assembly: GCA_043747555.1. Classification (GTDB taxonomy): domain Bacteria; phylum Bdellovibrionota; class Bdellovibrionia; order Bdellovibrionales; family Bdellovibrionaceae; genus JAYWDA01. The sequence continues at coordinate 29,570 of JAYTOY010000047.1, forward strand.
TCCCGCTTAACCAAAGTGCGGGTGTACTGTTCCAAATGTTCCCAGACGATGCGATTTAAATAAGGCGTCTGCGGGATCATATTGCTCATCAAGAATGTGGCCCGATTGCTGTCAGTTGTATCTGTCCGATCAGCCGAAGGTATTTGGTGACCGCGATCATAACAGCTACCAGAAAACTCTGATGGACTCACAACTTGATAGCTTGAATGCGTTTGCTGCAGATACGTTTCTAAATCTTGATCAGCCTGAAAATCATTGGTTCTCCCAGCGCTACCCATGTGCTTGGCTTCCAGCTTCCAAGCTACCCAGTTCGGGGAGCGGCGCTCTTTATTGTAGGACAAAACGTATTGATCTCGAGAGACTATAATTTCAGCTGAATTGGCGTTCGGTACAGTGCCAGGAAGATTTAAATTTTTCGAGAGTGGGGGTCCAATAACGACTTCGATTTTTGCCACAGCTACTTCAAAAAGGAAACATGGCAAAATAAGGAGAAGCAGATTTTGTTTTAGCGCGTTCTTATCCATGGCCCCCCTGTGGATCTGATCACTACATTAACGCTGCCACAAGGTGATCCAAAAAGGATAGGTAATTTTGGGATAAAAGCTCTTGTGCGCCAAATCAAAATTCTTAAGTTAAAATGGCTAGGAGCAATAAGAAAAAATGGCTTGGAGGAACAGCTTTTTGCATCAATATTACGCACTGGAGCTTTTATGTGGCAAAGTTTAGTGCAATTGGATGTCGCACCTTTTAATTTAATCGCGCGAGCGGCCATCGTCTATTTTGCTGTACTGATTTTGCTTAGAATTTCTGGCAAAAGGCAGATTGGCCAAATGGGAGCCACGGAATTTGTTTCAGTTCTTCTGATTAGCAATGCCGTTCAAAACTCTATGAATGCCGGTGATAATTCGTTGGTCGGCGGGATTTTGGTTGCTGTCGTGATCATTTCCCTTTCGATAGCGATTTCATTTTTGACCTATAAAAGCAAATTTTTTCAACAACTTTTCGAAGGAACTCCCAGGCTGCTTATTCACGAAGGAAAATACATTGAAAAAGCCCTTCAAAAAGAATTTCTTTCTAAAACTGAAGTGAATGGATTGATCCGAAAGCAGGGGCATTCGAATGTCAGCGAAATTAAAGTCGGAGTACTAGAAGCCGACGGCACCTTAAGCCTTATCCGGCATGCTGATTTTAAGGGCGAGGACTTTAAACCAAGTTAGTAAATGGTGTGTGCTCCAAATACTGTCGAAACAGTTGTTCAATTTGGATTTTTTCGTGCTCTACATAATCCTGAATCGGCAAATTCAGCCGTGGATTTTTGATCCTATGAGCGCTGTAAGTTAAAGTAGGCATAAAACCACGTTGGAACTTGTGCTCTCCTTGGGCGCCAGCTTCAAATATCTTTAATTTATTTTCAATCGCAAATTCAATTCCCTGATAGTAACAAAGTTCAAAATGCAGTCCCTTATATTCTTCCAAACAGCCCCAGTTTCTACCAAATAAGACCGAGCCTTTAAAAAAACAGAGGGCCCCGGCAACACCGACCCCTTCTGAATTGGAGGCCAGCACAAAAAGGATCTGATCTGCCATGTTCGAAAATATTTTTTGAAAAAAATCTAAAGTTAAATAATCTATGCCTTGCATTTTATCAATCGTGCTTAAGTAAAACTGATACATCAGTTCGGCATGGCAAGGTTTCAACTGCGACCCTGTCAAACGCTCTATTTTAACTTGGCATTCTGCCACCATGGCCCGTTCGCGACGAATTTCTTTTCGCCTTTTTCCTCGTAAACTTTCCATAAAGACTTCAAAACTTTTATAGTTCTTATTATGCCAGTGAAATTGAAAACTATGCCGAATAAAAAAACCCGCTTGCGTAAATAGAAGAATATCATCTTTAGAAATAAACAACGAGTGGTTTGAACTTGCCATGGCTTCCGAGCTGTAACGATCTACAGCTTGCAACAGTGCTGCGCTTGTCTCTGTTTTTAAAGCCGGCAATAAATCAGCTGCTAATAAAACTTTTGGCCCTGTGGCCGGCGTGAATGGCACAGCCATCACAACCTTTGGGTAGTAAGGCATACCCATCGATTCGTGGGCTTGGGCCCAGGCAAAATCAAAAATATACTCCCCGTAGCTGTTTGTTTTCAAATAGGCTGTAACTCCGCCAATAAGATCCTCATTTTGCCAAGCCGTCAAATAAACGGGGTCCCAACCTGTACGAGATCCTAGACACCCGGCCTCTTCTAAGGCCGATAGAAACTGATAACTGGCAAAAGGGAAATTCGGTGGCGTAATTTTCGACCAGTCTTTTTCAGAAATTTGGCTTAAGGACTGGAATATTTGAATCTTCATGAGTATAAAATACCCCATGAGCGAATCAGACACTATCTTAAAACCTGATGTCAAATCGAACGAAGAGACCCATGAACCTAAAATGTACGTTGTGTTACTTCACAATGATTCCTACACCCCAAGAAATTTTGTCGTCGAGTGCCTTCAACGTTGTTTTCAAAAGGGAATTGAAGAGGCCGAACGAATTATGCTGAAAGCTCACAAAAGTGGCTTGAGTGCTGTGGGAACCTATTCCTATGAAATCGCTGAAACCAAGACGGCCATCGGTAATAAATACTCTCATGACCAGGGCTACCTTTTACTTTTTTCAGTCCAGGAAGCGTAAAACTTAGATTTATTCCCCCACTGACAGATGTGTGCTAGTTGCAAGGTTCACATGCGCAGCAAAGGATGTCGGGATGGGGATTTTTAAACGCTTTCTGATTTTGGCAAGCCTCTTAGGCTTTTGCAGTTGCGCCTTCTGGGGATGTGCAGAATCCACGGATTCAAAGCCGACCTCAAAGATTAAAAACCAATCCGAAATTGAACAAAATCTGGCGGCGGCTTACAATCTGGAATTTGCGGGCCGGCAAGAAGCTTTTGTGGCACAAACTTTTTGGACAAATCGGACGCAAGCTCATCTTAAAGCAGCCCAAGTCCTTATTGAAAAAGCTAAAAATACTTTATCAGAATCGTTAAAAAGTTATTTGCTGACAGAAAGTTTAGCTCATCAAAGTGACGTCGAAATTCGCTGGGATGAAAGATCTTTGTCAGAGCGAATCGCAGGGGTCAGAGAGCGCCTCAATCTTCTTGAAAACCAACTTTTATTGGTTCAGCTTGAGCGAAGTCAAATAATTCCAGACCACAAAAAAGGAGCTTTTTTTGAAAACTAAATTTATTTTTGCTTTGGTCCTTTCGAGCGGTCTTAGTTTGTCGGTAGTAACCTCCGCAGCAGCTCCTTCAAAAATGATTTTAATCAGCGACATTGATGACACGATCAAAGACACTCAAGTTAAACCAGTCGATTTATCAATCGCCGCTGCGGCCTCACAATACTGGCACTTGATGACGAGCATTCTAAGCGCAAATAATTCTTTTATTGGAATACCTGCAGTTTATACCGCACTCGCCGCTAATGGCTTTGACATCCACTATGTCACCGGCGGAATAGAATTCTTCGGAGATCTACCCGAAAGTTTTTTACAATCGAGCGGCTTTCCTCAGGGCCATCTTTGGTTGCGCCCGGATTTATCGGTTCCGACCGAAAATTTTAAGATTCTTCAAATTAAAAAAATTATGCTGTCCAACCCGACAGCCCAATTTATCCTGGTCGGCGATAACGGCGAAAAAGATGTGTCGGTTTATAAAAAACTATATGCCGATCCCAGATTTAAAACACAAATACGGCAAGTTTTTATCCATGATCTTTATCCGAAAAAAATTGGTGAATCTTTATCCTCAGAACAAAGACCTTTCGTGACGGCCGCCGATTTATCGGTGCAGTTACTTGAGATCGAAGCCCTGACAGAAGGCCAGACCTATCAAGTTTTACAGACCGTGGACCAAGGCCTTAACAGCCAGTTTCAGGATATTCAGCGCCGGACTTTTCCATCGACTGGTTCTTTGGATTACAACGATTTAAGAAAGTTACAGCACTCAGAAGGGCAGATCCAAAATCCGACCCTACGGAGCCTATTTCGAAAGATTATTAAGCAACTTTGGCTGGCAGAACCAATCTAAGGGACCGGCGTAATGAAGGCGCTAAAAAAACGCTGTGGCTGGGCTTCAGACCCCCTTAATCAAACTTATCACGATCAAGAATGGGGCATCCCCGTTCACGACGATGCAATATTTTTTGAATTTTTAACTTTAGAAGGAGCTCAGGCTGGCCTTTCATGGTTGACCGTCCTAAAAAAGCGCGAAAATTACCGCAAAGCCTTTGCCCAGTTTAACGTTAAAAAAGTGGCGCGGTTTTCATCAAAAAAAATTGCCGAGTTATTGAAAGATGAAGACCTGATTCGAAATCGCTTAAAAGTAGAATCAACTGTTTCAAATGCAAAATGCTTTATTAAAGTACAACAAGAGTTCGGCAGTTTTGATCATTATATTTGGCAATTTGTTGGTCACAAGCCCTTAATTAAAATAAGACAAAACGGCAAGCTGCCCACTTCAACCCGTGAATCCGATGCCATGAGCTTGGATCTCAAAAAGCGGGGGTTTAGATTTGTTGGCACAACAATTTGTTACGCGTTTATGCAGGCCTGTGGCCTTGTCGTGGATCACACAGCAGATTGCTATAAAACTAAAATTTAAACTCGTCCCTTCATCATACCATGCCAATACAGGGGCGGTAGCATGTCTTTTTTTAAGATCCACATACTTTTTCTCTCTTTGGTCATATCCATAGGAAACGAAGGCATTAACTTTCCGTCGTAGCCAAATTCAGCAAGGATCACTTTTCCAATGCCGGTGATCAAAGGGCAGGATGCGTACCCGTCATACTTTTGGGATGGCACTTGTCCTTCGATAACATCAACAATATTTTGCGAAACGACCGGGGCCTGCTTACGAATTGCAGCCCCTGTTTTTGAATTTGGCACGCCCGTCACATCGCCGATTCCAAAAATATTTTTAAAATCTTGATGTTGAAGAGTGTATTGATCAACTTTTAACCAGCCCGCGTGGGGGCCTGAAGTAAACGCCAATCCAGAAGTTTTCACATACTGATGAGCACTCATTGGCGGAACAACGTGCAAAAGATCATAGGGAATCTTTTCCAATATAACACTGAGTTTGGTTTCACCATTCTCAACAGATTCTGTGGTTTTTTCAAAGATTGCGATTTTATCTCTGGCCAAGACTTCAATCAGTTTATAAGAAAATTTAAGATCGATATTTTTTCGAGCTGCGACCTCCATTAAAGGCTTAGCGAACGCAGGAACTCCAAATATAACCTTTCCGGCTGCTGCAAAAATAATTTTAGACTTTTCACGCACGTTATTTTTTCTAAAGATATCATCCGCTAAATACATTATTTTCTGCGGCGCCCCTGCGCATTTAATCGGAACCGGTGGCATTACAAAAATAGCGATGCCCCCTTTAAATTTTTGGATCATTTGCGCCGTTATTTCGGCCTGATCATATTGATAAATACTGCACAAACCATTTTTTCCTAAATTCTCATCAATGCCTTTTATTAAGCTCCAGTCCAATTTTAGTCCGGTTGCTAAAACCAAATAATCAAACCCGATCACTTGACCTGAGGAACAAACAACCTGGTGTTCTTGGACTTTGATATCTTGTGCTTGATCTTTAATCCACTGAACGCCGCTAGGAATCGTCTCCTTCATCGGTCGTCGAGTGGTTTCTTTCTTCACAAGGCCAGCGCCGACAAGGGTCCAAAGGGGTTGATAATAATGAAACTCGCCGGGCTCAATGATCCCAATATTTTTAGCCCCTAAACTCTTTTTGAGCCTTGCCGCGACTGAAGTTCCACCAGATCCTGCACCCAAAATTAAAACCTTAAAATGATGATTGACCATGCCCGCTCCTATTAATATTAAATTTAAACTAAGGGATCATCTCCGCTAATAAAAATGAGTAAGCCCTTTTTTTCCAGTTCTAAAGCCTTTTCAAGAATCAATTTCTGCGCCGCTTCGACTTTAGCAAGAGATTGCGGCCCCAAATGATCTAACGCAAGCTGAAACATTTCAACTTTCCTTTTTGCAAAAGGCTTTAGAAGAGCATCAATAAACTCTTTTTTCTTTCCGCGAAGGGCTAAAACCCAAGTGGGTTCGGGAATTTCTTGAAAAAGACGATGCATCCCTTGGGTATTCACTTTTAATAAGTCCTCAAATAGAACCAAATTATTTTTTAAACGTTCAGCCATTTCAGGATCTTTTTTTAAGATTTCGGATAAAATTCGCAGTCGAGATTTTTCATCCAACCCTCGCAGTGCTTCTATGGCAGCTTTGAAACCTTTAATTTTTGCCACTTAGAAATGATTCCTTCTCTCGCGCAGGCTCTGAAATTCTTGGACCGTCGCCGCCTTTAAAAAAGGATTGTACTTTTTTTCTTGCTTTAAATTTAACGGGTGAACCGATTGATAGCCATCGAGGGATATATTTTCGTCGCTGCAGAATCTTTTATTGGTTGGATAATAATCATGAGTGCAATAAATTTGAGTTAGATCCGGTAAAGTTTTAATCCTTTTTAGCGTTAAAAACATCTGTTCAAAACTTCCTTCAAAAAGCCTTCCGCAGCCTAACGAAAAAACAACATCGCCAGAAAAAAGCCAAAGCTGACTCAGGCACCAAAAAGCTAAATGCTCTAATGTGTGGCCGGGACATTCAAACACTGCAAATTGCAGATCCAGAAAATTAATCTTATCACCTTCTTGCAGCCAGTCAGTGCACAAATCTTTTAACTGATGCTTGTTTTTAAGGGGACCATAAACGAGGCAAGAAAACAGATTCTTTATTTCCTGAACTCCTTGAACGTGATCTGCGTGGTGATGGGTGATAAAAATCATTTGGCAGCGAAGTTCAGCTTTTTCTAAAAATTTCAGAACGGCAGAAGGCTCGCCAGGGTCGACGATAATTGCATCTGCTCCGTTATGAATGACGAACACGAAATTATCTGCAAAAATAGGAATTTTTTCAACTATCCAGGAAACGGCCATACTTAAGATTAACCCTATTATATTTGAAATGAAAATATTTTACTTAAACAAGTACCCGTGGACCATCACCTATCCATTGCGTTAAAATATCCCTATGAAAATCCTTATATTCCTTGCGATGTCAGCCATCGCCAGCCAGGTTAATACTTTACCAGATCAAGTGGCCTATTATAAAAAAGCTTATAATATCACATCCGTTCATCAAAAATTGGTGGATTATCAAGGTCGCTATCTAGGCCCAGCCGGTCATCAACTGGAAGGCCTAAAAAATGTTAAAATGGCGCTGAATGGACTGCTTTACTGGGGCGGGGGCTTGAATAAAAACCGCGACAACCGAAATCCTCTTTTGCCAAGTGCCTTAAATAGCCTTTGCAAAGAGGGGTTTTCTTCAGCGATTTATCTTTACGACAGAGGCTTTAATGGAGCCGTTAAGGAAAGTCACTGCACGGACAAGTTAGGTCAAAGTAATAGCATTCACTATCTTTCAAAAATCCAAAGTAAGCAGTCGAAGGAAGTCTTAGAAAGAATCTACAAAGCCATTAAACTTCAACAACAAGGGCCTATATATATGCATTGTTGGAATGGGTTTCATGCCTCGAATGCTATGGCGGCCGTTGCTTTACGTCAATTTTGTGATTATTCGGAAGCAGACGCCCTCAAATTTTGGAAGACCAATGCTGAAGGCACCGATCGACGCGAGAACTTTAGTTTAATGCTCAATTTTATTCGTAATTTTGAGCCCTACCCTGAGTTTCAAATTTCCGAGTCTGAGAAAAGTTTAATTTGCTTATCTCGCTAAACTTTCATTTTTAATCCTTGATTTTCCGCTGCTTTTTATTTGGCGCGATTCTTGCGCTTTTAGGCCAATAAATACAGATTGTTTCCTTTTGTGGGACAATCAACCACTTATTTATTTGCCATGGAGGCATATATGGACACGTCATCAGATTTCGAAACCAGCCGCGAGATTTTAAATAATATTGTTAAACGCCTCAGTGGCGATATGCTTAACTGTATTAAAAACTGCACCGAAGTTCATAAACAGTGCGAACAAACCATTTCGCACTGTTTGGGAAAAGGTGGAATGCACTCAGAAATCACTCACATTAGAGCTTTGCGGGATGTTGCAGAAATTTCGGCACTGAACACCAATTTTATGCTTCGAGAATCCCCCATGCACTATGTCGTTTGTATGGCCTGCGCAGAAACTTGTTTGGTTTGTGCTCAAAGCTGTGAACGTTTTCATGACGACAGCGAAATGAAGTCAATTGCTGATGCGTGTCGGTACTGTGCTGAGTCTTGCGAAAAAATGTCGATGCATCATTAAAAAAAGTTCTTTATGATAGGGAATGAAAAAAATAATTTTAAATTCATTCTTCTTATTTTCTTTTTTAACTTTCTCTGAACAAGCACGTGCAGCCGTCTCTCCGGTGGCGGTTGCGATATTGCCGCCTGTGCAGTTTCCCTCTGACGAATTTTCCATCACCGGAGCAAGACTTAGTTTTTTATGGGGTCATCATCGGGACCTTTACGGAGTGGATTTAGGAATATTGGGCAATATCACAGACCAAGAATTTACGGGGATTGCTCTATCGGGTGCTTTTAATTACACCAAAGGAACAACAACAATCTTGGGCTTACAATTTGCGGGTCTCGCCAACATTAATACAAATAAAACTAGCGTCTACGGTCTTCAAATGGCTTTAGGATTAAATTCTAATAAAGCAACATCCTCAGTGGTGGGCGTCCAGGCGGCCCTCTTGGGGAATTTATCCCCGTTCACGGATATTTACGGCGTACAACTAGGATTGTATAATAAAGCCATGAGCGTTTATGGACTTCAAATTGGACTTGTGAATGTCACGTCTAATCTTCACGGCGTGCAAATTGGTTTAGTGAACTTTAATAGCAAAGGCCCATTTGTTGTTTCCCCATTAATAAATGTCGGATTCTAACTTTACTTCATGGAATTGACTGTAAAACTAAAAAGCCTTGTTCATTTTTCGGTTTCTTTATTAGGTGAAGTGATTGAGCGTGAACTGGGAACAAAGCAGTTTCAGCAGATCGAATCATTACGCCAGAATATGGCTCACTTAAGAAGTTCCAATTCTTTGGAAGCTATTCAGCAACTGGAAAAAAATTATTATCACCTTCAAAGTTTCAAGACCACCGAACGCTTTGACATCGCAAAGTCTTTTACATTAATGCTTGAAGTGATGAATTCGTGTGAAAATGCCTATCGAAGCCATCGCTTGAGTCTAAAAGTAAATAAACCCCACCCTGATGGTTTATCTCCGGTCAGTATCACTTATGTTTTAACGGCTCATCCGACGGAGGCCCGTGCTCCACAAAATATCGAGATCTTTCATCGAATTCAAAAATTGTTAAATCAAATCCTGAATCGTTTGTCTGAAGAAGAGGCCCTCGAGCCCACGCCACTAGAGAGAAATCAGTTGCTTCACCTTTTGGAAGTTGCATGGCGAACCCCCATCGTGCGATCGCGAACGCCAAAGGTTAAGGACGAGGCAGAACATGTTTACTCATTGCTTCTAAGGGATGAGGTTTTATTCCAGCTTCTTGATTTACAAAGGACGGCTGTTCCCTTTTTTGTCCGCAGTTGGGTCGGCGGCGATAAAGATGGCCATCCCGGGGTGAATGAAAAAGTTCTTTTGCAAAGCCTTAACCTCTCTCGAAAAAAAATTCTTCATATTATTTTTCAACAACTTGAAGAGATTGAAAATATCTTGAAGCTTTTCCCGTCAGAAATTTTGCAAGAAAAATTAATGATTGTGAAAAAATCAACTCGGTCCCTAAAAAGTCTTCGGTCGGGCGATTCTCGGCGGCTCATCCAGTGGACCCATGCCTTTTTTAATTTTGAAAAAGAATACTTGAAAGCGCTTTCGACTTTCCCTGCGCAGGTGTTACGCCTTCGTCAAATTTTTGCGACATTTCCTGGGTTGGTCGTTCCTTTGGAACTTCGCGAATCCTCTGACGTTTTGATGACCAAACTGCCAAAAGGAAAAAAATTAGCTGTTGATCGGATGCTTGGGACCATTGCAACTGTTTCTAAAGGCGGTGATCCGCAATGGTATGCGCGCGGTTTTATTATTAGCATGTGCGAATCAATGGAACATATCCGTGCCGCTGCAAAAAAACAAACTCAAGCCTTTGGTGACATCTGCATCCCTGTTATTCCTCTTTTCGAAGAGGCTCGCTCTTTGGCCGATGCGCCTCAGGTGATATTGAAGATGACAACCGATCCAATGATAAAAAAAGCCTGCCAAAAATACTGGGGCGGTTTACTCGAAATGATGGTGGGTTATTCAGATTCAGCTAAGGAAGCAGGGGTTTTACCCAGCCGCTTAGCCATTGCAAAAGCCTTACCGGAACTTGAAAAAGTTTGCCAACAGCGAGGCCTTATTCCGGTTTTTTTTCATGGCTCTGGTGGCAGTGCCGATCGTGGGGGTGGCTCCATCGAAGATCAGACCGCGTGGTGGCCAAAATCAGCGTTAACCCGTTACAAGGTTACAGTTCAAGGCGAAATGATTGAACGCTCCCTAGCAAATCCTGTCATTGCCCAAAGACAGGTCGAAAAAATTATCGAATGTGCCCAAAGCGGTTTGCAAAAAAAAGTGCCGCCGACAAGCTCTGCCGCCTTGGATAGGTGGGCTGAGAAAATATCTCAGCATTATCAAAAACAAATTCAATCGCCTGAGTTTTTGAAAATGACAGAACTTGCAACGCCCTACTCTTACTTGAATATTTTAAAAATTGGTTCGAGGCCTGCCAAAAGGACTAAAGTCATGACCGTCAAAGGTCTGCGAGCGATCCCTTGGGTGCTGTGCTGGACTCAAACACGGGTTTTATTTCCGACCTGGTGGGGCGTCGGCAGCGCTTGGTCCGAAACCAGCGCACCAGAAAAACTTAAACTTAAAAAAGATTTTAAAACGCAGGCCGTTTTTACCTCTTACATCAAAGTTTTAGGATTTACTTTAGCTAAAATTGAATTGGCCGTTTGGTGGATTTATTTACGTGAAAGTGGCTTATCTGCACAAGATGTCACAAAAACTTTTGACGCTTTTCAACTGGAGCTAAAAAAAACTATTCTTTGTTACCAAGAGATCACCGAACAGAAAGATTTCATGTGGTTTCGCCCGTGGTTGGGTGAAAGCATTCAACTAAGATCGCCGATGATTCATCCTCTTAATCTTTTACAAATCTTAGCAAAAAAAGATCGTGATGTGAATTTGCTAAGGCTGACAGTCACGGGAATTTCTAGCGGCATGCTGACGACGGGCTAAAGAGCAAACTTCATTTGTCCTGAGTTCCTTTCAACAGACTCTGAAGCTAAGCGCACTCCTAAACCCATCAGTCGAACAGGATCAGACCGACGCTCCCAAACCTCACTCAGCAGCTTTGTAAAATCTTGAATTTGAGGCCAATATTTAGCAGAAACTTCATGAGTTGTACTTTTAAAATCAGAAAATTTAACCTTTACTACGAATCCACGGATTCGATCTTGTTCTTTATATTTTAGCATTCTGTGCTGCCAATCTTCGTAAAGTCTTGGCACCTGCTTGAGGCATTGATCCAAAGTCGATAAATCCTGATTGAAAGTTTCTTCGACTGTTAAAGATTTTCTTTCATTATTGGCTTCAACCGGGCGATGATCAATTCCTTGGGCTAATTCTTTCAGCTCGGAAGCTCTGGAGCCAAAAGCTCGGGCCAAATTAAAAACCGAATACTTCTGTAGATCACCGCAAGTTCTAATTCCAAGATCATGCATTTTTTGGGCGGTGACTTTTCCAACGCCGTAAATTTTTTCAACCTGCAGCGTCTTCATAAACTTTTCAACTTCTGCGGGCCGAATCACAAATTGTCCGTTGGGCTTTTTCCAGTCGCTGGCAATTTTTGCTAAAAACTTATTGGATGCTATTCCTGCCGAGGCTGTTAGTTGAAGCTCGGTTTGAATCAAACGTCGGATTTCTTGCGCAATAAGTGTGGCGCTTCCGCCAAAAAGGGTCGATTCTGTGACATCTAGGTAGGCTTCGTCCAAAGACAAGGGCTCGACCTTATTGGTAAAGCGGTAAAAAATTTCGCGAACTTTCTGGCTTTCTTTTTTGTACAAATCAAAATGCGGCGGAATCAAAATTAACTGCGGGCAAAGGCGGACGGCTTGCGAAGACGGCATGGCCGCCTTAACGTTGAACTTTCTAGCTTCATAATTGGCCGTACAAAGGACACTTCGCGTGTTTGGCGGCCCGCCAATCCCCAAAGGCTTACCAGACAGGGTGGGATTGTGTTTAACCTCAACGGCCGCGTAAAAGCAGTCCATATCGACATGAATAATCTTACGATTTGTCATATGTAAATTATATGTAAGTCAGCAGCCATTGCAAGAAATAAAAAGCACCTAGGATAAAACTAGCCAGGATAGCGATAAATATAAAAATAGTCGTAAATACCACCCACCGCGAGCCTGATACAGACCGGCTGGGATTTGCCATATAGGCCTCAAGTAATAAAATATTCTTACTGTTCGCCCGCCACATGAAATCAAATAGATTTCCAAGGATGGGCAGCCAATCAAAAATATTATCGATCAATACATTTATAAGCATTCGTAAAATTAAAAAAGCTGGGCAGCCCATCGTGGCCGCTCTGATAATAATATAAAATGAAATACAGCTTGTGATGACATTTCCTGCCACTGGCAAAAGCCCGATCAAACCATCTAGGCCAAAACGAAAGCCAAAAGGACCTTTGTATTTAGAGTCCATCAATTCAGCCAATCGTTTTAAGTCTTGCATTACAGTGACCAATTTTCAGCCGTTAAAGTTTCATAAAAAACATGTCCTGAAAGCCGATAATTTTTTAATGCTTTAGGAACCACGCTATTATTAGGCCGGTAGTAAATTGGAATCACAGGAATATCTCGAACATAAGCTTCCATAATTTTTTGAGCCAGGCCAGCGCGTTTTTTTGGATTTAATTCAATTTCTAATTTATCAATCAGTTGATCGACCTCAACATTTTTATAGCCGGTATAGTTCTGACCGCTCCAGGAATTTTTTTCAGAAGGAATCATGGTAGAATGTAAAGTTGATCGTGGACTGCTTTCTGGCACCGAAACCCAAGAATACATCGCTAAATCAAATTTTCGATGACTGACGGTTGCACCAAAGAAAACTCGCGGAGGTTCGTTTTTAACCAAAAGCTCAATGCCGACCGCTTTAAACTTTTCTTGCAAATACACTTCAATCATCTCATTCAGCTTGGCCCCTGCGGCTGCTAACAAATTAAGGGTTAATGTCTTACCCTCTTTTTCGCGGTACCCTTTAGCACCCATCTTCCAACCTGCTTCTTCAAGCAGGCGAGTCGCTTCCCGTTTATTGTAACTATAATTTTGAATTTGAGCTGTAAACCATGGATCCTTTTCAGTGACGAAATGATGGGCGGGTTTCCCTCGTCCCTCTAGCAAAGATTTTATCATCTCATTTTTATTAAATGAAACTGAAAGCGCTTTTCGTACTTTCACATCACTAAGGATGGACGAATCTAAATTTAAATCAATGTGGGCATAGACAACTCCATCTTCAAAAACAACTGAGTAAGGAAGATTTTCTAACTTGACCTTTTTATCAAAAATAACAGCCTGGTCTAAGCCAAGCCCAGCGGCCGAGCTGATCATATCAATAATTCCCGAGCGCAGATTGGCTTCCAGCGTTGCATTATTAGGAACTAGCTTAAAAATAATTTTCTTAAACTCGGGCGCTTTTCCATAAAAATGAGGATTTGGCATAAAAATTAAATGGCTTCCTAATTTAACTTCTGAAATCACATAGGGGCCAAAATACAAACCTGGATTGGTGGGATTTTTTGTGTACAAAGAATTTAAATCATACCCTTCGGCTTTATTACCATACTTTTTAAAAACGGCCTCTTCAAGATGTGCTGGCATAGGATCTGGCATTGTTTGGTAATAATCAAATTTTGTTTTAGCAAAGTTCAGCGTGCACTTTTTTGGATTGGCCTTATCGGCTTCAATGCTTGTGATGTTCTCATAAGGCTCGCGATTCGGATTAGAAACATTTTTACTTTTTCCGAGTTCCCAGGCGAACTGAATATCACGGCACGATAAGGGCGTCCCGTCCCCCCATTTAGCTTGATCAATGATTTCAATAACGGCTTCTAATCCAGCTCCTTTTTTCTTAGCTAATTTGTTTTCGAGGGTGGGAATTTGTTTGATCATCAAGGGTTTCCATTGATTATCAGGCGTTAGAATCACAAGGGGTCGCCAGGCCAAATAGAGCATATATTTTGTGGCAGCCTGTGACGTAATCAATGGATTTAAATTTTCAAATTCAGCACTTAAGCCAATGGTGAGTGAATCTTTTGTGAGCGCAACCCCTACTTGAGAAGCACTAAGACCTAGAACGATAAGAATCATTTTGAAAGTTTTCATAGACCACCTTTTAGACGTTGGCTTTTAGATCTTATTGATACCTTAGCCCTGTGCACCGGTCAAAGGACTAGAACCAAACTTTGACACGAAAATTTTTGATTCTCAGACTTCAATTTACAACTAGTATGAGAGAATGAAAAAATCCAGTGTTTCTACCTTGCATATCTTTGAAATCATGACGCCAGAACCGTTTTCAGTGACTTTATCCGAGTCCATTCGTAGCATTATTAAAACATTTATTGCGAAAAAAATCAGTGGAGCCCCTGTTGTTGAAAAAGGCTCTTTAAAAGTTATCAGCGTCGTTAGCGAATCCGATTTGATGCGCTTTGCTGCATTGGGTGAACTGGATCAGCCGCTTTCCGATTTCCATGGAAAGCTCGCACCGACCAATCAACTTGTAACAGTTCAAGCTAATGATCCTTTTTCCGAAGTTTTTAAGCGCTTCCTAACAAAACCGGTTCGTCGGGTTTTAGTCGTCGACAAAAAGGGGCATTTAGTTGGCATTGTCTCTCGCCGAGATATGATCGCCGCCTTTTTAAAATCAGAAGAAAAAAAAGAAGCTGCCGAGAAATCTGAGACCTAATCTAAATACTTAATTCTAACTTGCGCAGCGACTTTATGCGCTTTTTTTCTAGCTTCCATGGTCGTTTTACCACGAGCTAACGCCACGCCCATTCTGCGAAAGGCCTTTGTTGAAGGTTTTCCAAACCAGCGAATATCGCTTTGCTTTACCATTAAAGCTTGATCAATTCCACTCACCGAAAAATTATTGGACTCTTTCTCAGCTAAGATCACGGCCGAAGCCGTCGGACCCCAATAAGAAATCGCCGGAATCGGCAATCCCAAAATACTTCTTAGATGCAAATCAAACTCAGATAAATCTTGCGACGCGAGTGTCACCATCCCCGTGTCATGGGGTCGCGGTGATAATTCTGAAAAATAAATATCTTTTTTTGTGACAAAAAATTCCACACCGAAAAGCCCAGCACCACCTAGGTAATCAGTGACTTTTTTAGCCATCTTTTGTGCTTTTTTTAATTGAAGCGGCGAGATCTTTGCCGGCAGCCAGGATTCTTGATAATCACCCCGCTCCTGCCGATGACCAATAGGCGCCACAAACAAAGTGGGCCCTTTTTTTTGTTTAATCGATAAAAGTGTAATTTCCGAATCAAATGGAATAAATTCTTCAACAATAACTTTCTTTTGGTCGCCCCTCATGCCCGATACTGCAAAATTCCAAGATTTTTCGACATCACCTAACTTTCTAACGATGGATTGACCTTTGCCTGAAGATGACATCACTGGTTTAACGACGTTGGGGAAACCAATTTTTTGGCTTGCAAGCGTGAGCTCTTCTAAAGTTTCGGCATATAAAAAGCGGGCCGTTTTTAATTTTAAAGTTCGTGCTGCAACATCTCGTATAGCGTCGCGATTCATGGTTAAATAGGCGGCTTTCGCCGTTGGCACGACTTGAATCCCCTGCTCTTCAAACTCTTTCAATTTTTCAGTGCGAATGGCTTCGATCTCTGGAACGATGATATCAGGCTGATGCTTCCGGACCACTTTTTCAAGCGCCTTTGCATCCAGCATATCAATCACCTCAAAGGCATCAGCGACATGCATCGCGGGCGCATCTGGATACCTGTCCACTGCAATCACATATAAACCTAGGCGCTGAGCTGAAATCGCAAACTCTTTGCCTAGCTCACCGGCGCCTAAAAGCATAATTTTAAGATTTGATTTCTTCATTTCCAAATTTTGCATTGGGAACTGAGAGTCATTCAACTGGAATCTTGCAGTTTCGCTTTAAAATCTATTTAATTAAAAGATGAAAAAAACCATTGCGCTGATTGCTCATGATGGAAAAAAAACTCTTTTGGTCTTATTTGTAAAAACCCATGCGGACCTGCTTCGCCAATATGACTTGATTGGAACTGGCAATACAGGCGGGCTAGTTCAAGAATCAGGGCTTGAGATCAAACGACTGCTTTCAGGTCCTCTTGGGGGAGATGCCCAAATTGCCGCCGAAGTGGCGACAGGCCATTGCCAAGCTGTTATTTTTCTACGAGATCCATTGGGTATGCACCCTCATGATCCCGATATCTCGATGTTACTTAGAATATGTGACGTGCACAATGTCCCTCTAGCAACGAACCTGGCCACAGCCGAGCTGATCATCCGCGGCCTTAAATAGAGATTAGTGAACTGAAGCGCCATCGAAAAGAAGGTCACCTTTTTTATAGACGATCCGATGATGGAGGCGTTCGAATCTCATGGCATATATCGGCTTCCCAGCAACTTTTAACGCTTCAAAACTAATCTCGTTATCAACTAAGAAATATTCCACATCAGCGAATGTCAGGGTGCCGAAAATTTGCGCCTCGTAATAACTTCGATCTATGGCGGTGGTCGGGAAAAACGGACGATCGAATGTGCCATGGTGTTTTCTCATTTCCGAAGGAGAAACTTCGTATCCTGTATTACCCATAACAATCATATTTGTGTCCGAGGTAGACCAGGTTGATCTTTCTTTAATCTGATTTTTCATAACCGCGCCGATGGCACCGTATTGTCTCTCGATAAGATCCGTTTTTGGAGTCAGCTCAATAGGCTCTCGAATATTCAAAAAGGCAAACTTAGGCCTCAGCTGAGCAGCGCCTGGATGAGTCCCTAAATCTACACCAACTAATGTATTCTCAACCCGACGGCGCAGGCCTGGCGTAAAATACGCACTGGAAGACTGTGTCTGATGTTGATTGAGAAATCCTTTATCAAGAATTGATTTAATGTGTACGCTACTAAAAAATAGGATGATATCTGAGTTATTTTTTAAATCGACCTTCACCTCTGGAATCTTAAGTTTGAATTCATTTTCTTGTTTGTGAATTCTTGAAATCAGCGCTTTGGCGATATCGTTGATTTCAAAATCTTCGTATAATTGCGAAGTTAATTTTTGGTAATCCCTGAAAGATTCAACCTTTTGAAAAATCTCGGACGAAGAAGAATAAAAAATTTGCTCGCAGCGAACTTGTGCCATAGCAAAACAAGGACCCAGGGCCAACGAAAGACCTAAAGCGAAGGTGAAGGCCTTTCTAGAATGTAATAATTTGGTAAACATCGAGGACTCCTGATCTGGAAGAGTTACAAAAACCAGGCCAGCTGAAGTGCGAAAGACTCAGCAATTACCATGTCTTATCAATAGGTTAGGAATAGACCTAGGGATCGAGTTAGGGTCTGTCCATTAAATGGCACTTCCGCTGTCAAAATAGGTTCACACCAGCTACAGTGGTGAAAACGAAACACCACTGGCTTCTCTTAAATTCAATTCCATAATTTGCAAGCGTTTGACTTCGTCCCGGACTTTGGCGGCTTCTTCGAATTCTAGATTTTGAGAGTGCTTTTTCATTTTGGTCTTTAGCTCTTCGATTTTTTTGGCCAGTTCCGTTGGATTTGCCTTCATCTTTTCGAACAGTCGGCGTTCCGCATCGATATTTTTTCCAGTTAAGACTCCGGTCGCAACGGATCCATCAAAATGATCGCCCAAACCTTCGCTGATTCGTTTTTTAATTGTCATAGGCGTAATGCCATTGGCCGTATTAAATTCTGATTGAATTTTTCGACGTCGATCGGTTTCAGAAATCGCTTTCTGCATCGAATCTGTGATTTTGTCAGCATACATGATCACTCGGCCATTAACATTTCGGGCCGCGCGGCCAATTGTCTGAATTAACGATCGTTCAGATCTTAAAAAGCCTTCCTTATCTGCATCTGTGATGCCGACTAAACTGACTTCCGGAATATCTAAGCCTTCCCGCAAAAGATTGATTCCGACCAGAACATCAAAAACTCCTAAGCGTAAATCTCGTAAAATTTCAACACGCTCCATCGTATGAATTTCGCTGTGTAGGTATTTTACCTTTAAACCTAAAGATTCATAATATTCACTTAAGTCCTCGGCACTGCGTTTTGTTAACGTGGTAATGAGGACACGTTCTTTTTTACTGATGCGGTCCCGACATTCTTTTAATAGGTCATCAACTTGATGTTTGACTGGGCGCACATCAATTTGTGGATCAATCAGTCCTGTGGGACGAATGATCTGTTCAACAATGACACCTTCGCTTTTTTGCAATTCATAAGGACCCGGTGTCGCCGAAACATAAATGACTTTATTCATTAGCCCTTCAAACTCTTGAAAATTGAGGGGTCGATTATCTAAAGCACTAGGAAGTCTAAAGCCATGCTCAACCAAATTCATTTTTCGAGCTCGGTCACCTCGATACATCCCGCCAATCTGAGGGATCGTAATATGGCACTCGTCCACAAAAGTAATAAATTCCTTAGGGAAATATTCTATCAGAGTAGGAGGTGGTTCACCTTCTCCTCGCCCCGTCAGATGTCTTGAGTAATTTTCAATCCCCGAACAAAATCCCATCTGTTCGATCATTTCAATATCATAATAAGTTCTTTGCTCCAGCCGCTGTGCTTCGAGAAGTTTAATTTGCGAATTAAATTCAGCCAATCTTAATTGCAATTCGGCTTGAATACTTTTAATCGCGCCTTTTTGATTTTCTTCGCCCGTTGCATAGTGACTGCCGGGATAAATTCCAATTTGATCCAGCTCCTCTAGAAGCTCGCTAGTCAAAGGATCAATCCAAGAAATTTTTTCGACAAAATCACCAAAAAACTCAATTCTAATGGCGCGCTGTTCTTCATAAGGAGGAAAAACTTCGACAATATCGCCACGCACACGAATAGTTCCACGGTGAAAATCGATATTATTTCTTTGGTATTGAATGCGAATCAACTCGCGCAAAAAATGATCCCGCTTAAGAGATGAATTGGCGTGCACGTGCACCATCATATTTGCGTAAGCTTCCGGACTTCCTAAACCATAAATACAAGAAACTGAGCTGACAATAATCACATCCCGCCGATCAAATAAAGAGCGGGTGGCAGAATGGCGCATCCGATCGATCTGATCATTGATCGCTGAGTCTTTCTCGATAAAAGTATCACTGGAAGGAATATAAGCTTCCGGCTGATAGTAATCATAATAACTGACGAAATATTCGACGGCATTTTTTGGAAATAATTCTTTAAACTCAGAGTATAGCTGCGCTGCTAAAGTTTTATTAGGCGCAAGCACTAACGCTGGTTGATTCATTTCTGCAATAACATGCGCCATGGAAAAAGTCTTACCCGAGCCCGTCACACCCAGAAGTGTCTGATGCTGCAGTCCTGCTTTAAAATTTTCTAACATATCTTTGATGGCTTTTGGCTGATCACCGGCCGGTTTAAAATCCGACACCAGTTCAAAGTTTTTTTTAAAAGTCTTAGCCACAAGCATCTCCGGTTTATTTAGTGACTTCCCAGAAAGAACCCGTTGATGAATCCATCACAGAAATTCCTAAACTCGATAACTGCCCTCGTAGCTCATCAGATTTTTTAAAATCTTTTGCGACCCGGGCAGCCGCGCGCTGGTCGACCAGCTTATCAATATCTTGGCGCTTTAGGTTCATTTTGACTAATAGCATATCATCAAGCGTCTTTAAAAACTGAGCGGGTGGTTCTTGAAATAGCGCCATTGGCTTTCCTAGTTTTATAGAAAACTCTAGGAGGGCCTTAGATTTACCTGCAATGATGGGCGTGGTCTTTAGGCCCCGCTTAACCTGCGTGTTGAACTGGCGAACCACTTCAAACATAACTGCAAATGCTTCAGGCGTATTAAAATCGTCGCTCAGGCAATCTTCGGTCTTTTGCCAAGCTTCTGAAATTATTTTATCAAAAGCCATGTCAGATTTAATTTCCACTCCGGCTTGCGTATGCTCTTCAGCCATTGCTAACGCAGAATAAACTCGGGCAATCCCCGTGACCGCCCGATCGACGGCCTCATGACTGAAATCACAGATGCTGCGATAATGACTTGAAAGAATCATCCATTTGTAAATTTCAGCATTATAAGTCTTTAAGAATTCTCGCATGGACATCATGTTGCCCAAAGATTTCGACATCTTTTGGCCACTAAAATTCAGCATTTGGGTATGAACCCAGTATTTTACTAATGGTTTCTGAAAAGCCCCTTCACTTTGCGCAATTTCATTTTCATGATGTGGAAAAATAAGATCAGTGCCGCCACCATGAATATCAATCTGAGGACCAAAATGCTTACAAATCATAGCCGAGCATTCAATATGCCAACCAGGTCGCCCATCTCCCCACGGCGAATGCCAAAAAGGCTCTCCAGGCTTAACACCTTTCCAAAGCGCAAAATCCAGAGGGTTTTGTTTTTTTTCGTTCACTTCAACCCGGGCACCGGCCTGAAGGTCGTCGACATTGCGGCCGCTCAGTTTTCCGTACTCGCGAAAACTTTGAATCGAGTACATAACATCTTGTCCCGTGACGTAGGCTTTTTTCTTATCAACAAGATCTGCAATCAAGTGGACAATTTCAGGCATGGTTTCAGTGACCGTTGGATTTAAATCCTGCGCCCTTAATCCTAGACTTAAAAAATCTTTTTTATATTCAGAAATAAATTCCTGCGCCAAAACCAAAGGATCTTTATTTTGTTCTTTGGCGCGATTGATAATTTTATCATCGACGTCTGTAAAATTAAGAGCGTAAGTCACCTGATAACCAAGATGATCAAGCCAATTACGAATCAAGTTATAAACTACGGGTCCGCGAAAATTTCCAACGTGCAATAAGTCATAAACGGTCGGACCACAAACATACATTTTAACCGCTGGCGCCTGCAATGGCAGGAACTCCTCTTTTGTTTTGGTCAATGTATTATAGATTTTTAAAGGCCTCATTCCTAAGCCTTTGCCAATGCTTTTTCAGCCCGCGCAATCAATGAAGACGTTTTCATCAGGGGAATTAAAATTTTAAGCTCGGTGCCATGTGGTTTTCCAATCACAGCCACACGAATCGGCATAAATAAATTTTTTCCCTTGGCGCTGGCTTTCATTTTAACTTCATCCTGCATTTTCAAAAACTCAGCTTCCGTCATTCTTTCGCTGGGAAGAGCCTTTAAAAGTTCGACCCAAGCTTGAAGAACGGCTTTGGTTGGCTCCCATTTTAAGGTCTCATCGCTTTCTGGGAAAATTTCATATTGCGAATCATCCAAGGGCCGATACAGCTCGACAGCATCGACCAAAGTTTCCATCGAAGTTTTAAAAACTTCGATGGACTGTTCTTGCCAGGCCTGATCCGCTGGTAATTTAAAGCCCGCCTTGATTAAAAAGGGCTCCGTCAATTTCCAAAGTTCAGAATTTGATTTAGCTCGCAAATGCTGGGCATTCATCCATTTTAATTTCACTCGGTCAAAGACAGCGCCCGACGTATGCAGTCGCTCGACCGAAAAAGATTGAATCATTTCATCCATAGATAAAATTTCTTTCCCCTCAGGATGGCTCCAACCTAATAACAAAATAAAGTTTTTTAGCGCTTCAGGCAGATAACCTTCATCTTTAAATTGCCCGCAAGCTACAGCGCCTTTTCGCTTTGATAATTTTTGACGATCATCATCTAACACTAAAGAAATATGACCAAAACGCGGTGTTGCCCAATCCATCGCTTCGTAAATCATCAACTGCCTTAAGGTATTTGAGAGATGCTCTTCAGCGCGAAAAATATGGGTCATCTTCATCATATAATCATCAACCACACAGCAAAAGTTATAAACTGGCATGCCTTCAGACCTTAAAAGCACGAAGTCCCCGACCATATCTGACGGAAATTTAACTTCTCCGCGAATCAAATCTTGCAAAAGATAATCTTTTTTTAAATTTTTAGTTTTAAATCGAACGACCGCTTTTTTTCCGGTCTTTATTTCACCTAAAGATTTTTCTAAGGACCAATCTTCAAAAGGAGACACAACATGCGGAGCCCGTCCCGCCGCCATGGATTTTGCCCGCTGATCAGCAATTTCTTCATCACTTAAAAAACAGTAGTAGGCTTTGCCTTTTTGTAAAAGCTGTTCTGCGACTTGTTTGTAAATATCTTGCCGCTGACTTTGACGGTACGGAGGATACGGGCCCATATCTTTTAATGTTTCAGGGTGGGGTCCTTCATTCCAATTTAAATCAAGCCAGATTAAATCATCCAGCATTCCTCGTAATGATTCTTCACTGCTGCGGGCTTCATCGGTGTCTTCAACGCGAATGATAAACTGACCTGATTGTTGTCGAGCATAAAGATAATTATAGAGCGCCGTTCGCGCACCGCCAACGTGCAAAAAGCCCGTCGGTGACGGGGCAAAACGAACGCGGACAGTTTCAGAATTTATCGACATAGCATTCTCCTAGAATAAGCCTTTTTTGTCCTTCATTTCGTCTTAAAAGGCAATCTTACCCCAGAAATGAAAAAGGACCCTTTTCAAGGTCCTTTTTTAAACTCTAAAATTTGGTTTTTGGCTTAAGCGTTCACACCAAATATCAGACGAACTTCTTCTTCTGAAAAGAGCTCATCCTTGGTCGTCGCTAACGACAACTCTTTTAAAAGCAAACCTCGAGCGTTATCGAGCATCTTTCGCTCGCCAAAGCTCAATTCCTTATCGGCTTTTAAGAGGAATAAATCTCTTAAGACTTCAGCGATTTCATAGACTGAGCCTGTCTTAATTTTTTCCATATATTCGCGGTAACGACGATTCCATGTTTGGTTGTCGATCTTTACTTCTTTAACTTTAAGTATTTCTATAACTTTATTGGCTTCGTCTTTAGAGATGATAGGACGTAATCCAACCATCGCCACGTTGTCTCGGGGAACCATAATCTTCATGCCCGTTTCAATGATTAGAATCGAGTAGAAGGTCTGTTTATTCCCTAAAATTTCTTTGGTTTCGATCGATGTGACTTTGCCGACACCATAACCGGGATAGACTGCATTATCCCCAACATTAAAAGTCACCATTAAGACACCCCCGGCTCAGGTTTGAATCAGAGCAGATAAGGTATATCAAATTTGACACAACTTATCAATTTATGGCGGGCAATTTAGTAAAATTTCCTCTGTTATATACAACTGTTAGCGTTATAAGAGGTGCCCAAAGAGTATTTTGAGGCTGTTCTTGCTCAGGAATTCAGCATATTGAGGAGTTTATGAAAATTTTAGCGGATTTCAGTTTGGAAGACTCTTTCTGGGTTAAATTGCTGAACTCGCGTGATGTGAAAATACAATCGACCAATTTCACGGCCATCTGTTGTTTCGACTCGGACTTGCCAGTCGCCGTCCTCGTACTTTTCCTTAACTGAATAACCACGGAAGCCAGATTTACGCCCGCCTAAAAGGCGCATGGGAATCTTATCGGTTGTGCGCCAGCCTTGTTTCTCTTTCAACATCCAGTGCAGCACGACCGTATCATTAAACCGGGCTGGCGAAAAAATTGTTGAAAAGAAATAAACCTTGTCGCCAGGCTCTGCGATAAAATCTTGATCGCCCTCTTGCCAGAACTTCCACGAGGCTTTTTCAGAAAACACCAAGTATTGGCCATTTTCTTTTTTGATGTTGTGGTAAATCCCCATTTTTTCAACAGCCAAAGGAACCGGTGGAAGTAAACCCATCATATAAAAAACAAACAGCAAAATTAAGACCGCAAACGATGGAAATAGGATTTGCGCCTTCAAGTCGCTTTGCTTGTTCCACCGCAACCGAACGGCATAATAAAACGCAAAGATGGCAAGCCCAGACATTAAAAACGAAGTTAAAAAGGGCACCCAGCCAACAAAGCCAAACAGGACAGGAGCCATGATAGAGAAAAAGGAAAACAAACATACGACAAACCAACAAATTTTTAAATTCACCTTACTTTTTTTAACAAGCTTAGATTCATTCGCAATAATTAATCCCAGCAACAGAAGGACAAAGATCCCTGACGAAAAAAATGAAGAGCTTTTTATAAAAAATAGGGAGTAAATATTCAAAAGAGTTCCCAAGAAAAAATGCAAGGGCAGCTGGTGATAGCTCCATGCTTTTTGAAATCGGGCGGGAACTTGAAGTGAACTTGACTCAGTCAGCAAACTGTAACCAAGAATGAGGCCGATCAAAGCCAAGTAAATAATTTGCTGAATGATCGCATGAGGTTCATCGACTTCAGCGACGATCAGGGCATCAAAAATATATCCCGCGAAAAAAAAGGCGATATCGATTTTTTTTTCGTTATTTTCATAGAAATGCAAAAGACGACTTTTAATTCCAGACATGCGACGATGATGCCTAACTTCGGGCAAGCCTACAAATAAAAAAAGGCAAGGGTGATAGCCCTCGCCTTTTTTCATAATTAACATCTATTTTTTAGAATTACTTTACAGTGTAGATCAAAGCAAAAGGTTGGCGTCCATTATTTCCTTGAGGAACCTTAACTCCGCGAACGATTAATTTGTACTCGCCGGCGGCTAAACCAGAAAGCTCGATGATCTCTTGATTGTTCAATCGATCCGCTGACCCCACTTGTGAACCGTCAGGCTTTATCAGAATTAAATCCAAGTCGTTCACTAAGGCTTGAGCGGCATTTGGAGAACCAGCGGCATCGACGTAAACCATATTCGCCAACAACTGCCCGTTGTTGTTTAATCTAACCGTAAAGACTTTATCTTCAGCGGCGGCGACACCCAGACGGTCATCGCTGATCACCGTGTTTGCGCCTAAACGAGTGATGGCTGCAACATCAACCCGTCCGTAACCCTGATCATTATTCGGTCGATGAGTCAGGATTTCTTGCTGACCTGCCAAGCCGCCTTCGCCGTATTGACCCGGATACATATCAACAGCTGTATGCACCATCACAGCTTTCATTAAAGCACTGGTTGGTTTTGCAATTCCCATTTTTTCTATAAGGTACTGACGAGCCACAGTGACCGCTCCTGCTGTTAAAGGAGTGGCCATCGACGTTCCACCGGCCCACACATAAAAATCATTGTACTTGCCCCATAGAAGCTCAGCTTTTGGATGTTGGCTTTTTGTACTTAAAATATTTGTCCCGGGAGCAACAACGTCTGGCTTAGTACGGCCGTCTTTTGTCGGTCCCCGCGAGCTAAACATAGCAATGCCATTTATATTATCTGAAAGAAAAGAGCTAAAAATAGGCTCAGTTCCCCAATGATCTTTGCCTGTTCGGAGTTGGCTGATTGGTTTTTGAATTCCACCTGTTGTGGTTGTATTTTCTGAAGCCCCAACGCTGATGCAGTTTTTGGCTGTTGCCGGTGAACCCAAAGAGTTCGGATCAATGCGACCATCTTTGTCGTCATCGACACCGCTGTTTCCCGCAGCAAATAAAACAGTCATATCTGGGTTATTAAAAGTCCATTCATCCAATTGCTGGGCATAGCTATCATATTCACCCAATGATTTGGGGCTTCCCCAAGAGTTTGAATGAACTGATACGCCTTGTTCAAAAGCTTGGTTTAAAACTTTCGCTAAATCCGGAGGCACAAGTCCCCCCATCATCGGCGACCACATACTTTGTGCAACTAACATCGCATCGTAAGCGCCGCCCTTAATATCACCATTACTTTTTATTCCGCGACCTGCAATGGATCCCGCAACGTGAGTGCCGTGACCCATTGGATCTTCCCAAGACTTACTAAATAAACCAAGAATTTGTCCGGACTTTACAGCATTAGAAAAATCTGGATGAATCGTCGAGGAATCTCCGTTATCAAGACCAGTATCAGCATAACCTGCGACTTGTCCTTTGCCGGTAAAACCTTGCGACCAAGCAGCGGCAAAGTTCATCAGTTTTGTGCCAGTTTCAAAACCAGTCAGTGGTTCATTTTCTTTGACTTCAGGTAAGCCTTCAGATTCCAAAGTTTTCATATGCAAAGTTTCAAACCGAGGACTGGCTTGAATATGCTCAACTCCCGCAAGGCTAGCTAAACTTTTCAATTGAGCTTTTGTAGCTACTACGAAAGCCGATCTTGCATCTGAAGAAACAAAATGGATTTCTGGGTTAGCGCGCAAACTTTTTACGACCCCTGGAAGTGTTTCTTTGTTAAAGGCAGAAATCATCCAAAGTTCAGGATGATCGGCAGCAACAGTGAATGAAGAAACTTCGCTGCTGATTTTAAATTCTGGCAAATAAGGCGATACAGCATTAATACGGCTATTTGTGGTTACGATATGATTGAGTTTTGTGAAATCACCGGTCACAACCAAAGCGTCATCAGGTAAATAACCTAAAATTTTGAAACCTTGCGATCGCAGCGCTTTTTTATCAGCTTCGATCACCGAGTTTTTAAATTGCACGATCATTTCGGTGACTGTTTCTTGCGATAATGCTTCTGAATTAAATCGCATTTGAGTTGGATCAACTGTTGCGCGTGAAAAACGAATATACTGTCCTGCCTCTGCTGTAATAGCCATCGTGGCTACGGAAAGAGACAAAACGGTGATGAGTTTCCTCATGAGACCCCCTTGTTAGACCCAAATCGGACCATAGGGACGCTGATAAAGAAAACAAAAAGAGACTTTTTTTTGCATTGTATCAGACAATTCACTCTGAGATCGCGCACAGAGCTTTAACAATTTATAGATCCAATTTTTTAGGCAATACCGGCGAGGGCAGCGGGTCCTCTTTTTTTCAACAGCTCTTCCTTAAGTCTTTTATGATCTCCGTGCTTGAGTTGCGGATCTTTTTGCAAAATTTCAAAAGCCGCTGCTCTTGCTTTTTGTAGAATAGTTACGTCTCTGATAAGGTTCGCCATTTTAAAGCCATCAAGTCCGGACTGCTTGGTTCCCATAAACTCGCCAGGACCCCGCAGCTGCAAATCGAATTCGGCAATTTTAAAGCCATCCGTCGTTTGTTCCATTATCTGAGTGCGCTCGCGTGCGTCTTCACCAACGGCATAGCCTAACATTAAAATACAAAAACTTTTTGCTGAACCTCGGCCAACTCGGCCGCGCAATTGATGCAACTGTGAAAGTCCAAAACGCTCGGCGTGTTCGATAATCATCAGATTGGCATTCGGGACATCAACACCCACTTCGATCACCGTTGTTGCAACCAGCACTTGGGTTTCACCGTCACGAAACTTTTGCATGACTTGTTCTTTATCTGTAGGTTTTAATCTTCCATGCAAAAGATCAAATTTAATTTCAGGAAATTGATTTTTTAATTTTTCAAACTGAGTGACTGCATCTTTAAGGTCGATTTTTTCACTCTCTTCAATGAGTGGATAGACAATATAGGCTTGCCGCCCTTTTTTAATCTGCTCGGCCATAAAATTCAAAGCTAAACCCCGTTTTCCCTCAAACGTGACTCGTGTTTGAATCGGCGACCGACCGGGCGGCATCTCGTCAATCACAGAAACATCCAAATCACCGTAAACGGTCATGGCTAGTGTTCGCGGGATTGGAGTTGCTGTCATAATTAAGAAATGGGGAGCTTGGCCTTTTTCTTTAAGAATGCCCCTTTGCTCGACGCCAAAGCGATGCTGCTCGTCCACAATCACAAGTGCTAGGTTTTTGAATTTTACCGGATCTTCGATCAAAGCGTGGGTGCCGATAATAAAATGAAGATCACCACTTTCAAGATCCGATAAAATTTGTTTTCGCTCGGCAGCTTTCGTTTTTCCCGACAATACAGCCAC
This sequence comes from Pseudobdellovibrionaceae bacterium, assembly GCA_043747555.1. Classification (GTDB taxonomy): domain Bacteria; phylum Bdellovibrionota; class Bdellovibrionia; order Bdellovibrionales; family Bdellovibrionaceae; genus JAYWDA01. The sequence goes on from JAYTOY010000047.1 coordinate 57,633, forward strand.
CTTAAGTCCGGTAGGTTCTAAATATTTTTGCGCATTTTTAAAATGCTGCTCTGCTAAAATTTCTGTCGGCGCCATCATGGCTGATTGAAAACCACTTTCAGCGCCGCAGGCCACTGCCATAAATGCTACTAAAGTTTTTCCGCACCCGACGTCTCCTTGCACCATACGATGCATGGGTGAGCCCTTTTTAAAATCCTCTTTGATTTCTTGAAAGGTTCTTAATTGGGCACCCGTCAATTGAAAAGGCAGTGACTTCATTAAGACTTCGATTTTTCGGCCTTCATTTTCGATCACTGGCGATTTTTCTTTTTTAAAACCACTTCGGCGGGCTGCTAAAAAAAGCTCTAGCCAAAAGAACTCTTCAAATATGATTCGTTGGTGAGCGGGGCTGCGAAATTCCATATACTCTTTGGCTAAATCAGGGTTCGGATGATGCAGCTGGTACAAAGCCTCACGATGAGTCAGCAAGTTATTTTCTTTCCGAAGAGAAATAGGAAATGATTCTTCGTCATCTTTTTCAAGCTGACCAAAGGCACTTTGAATAATACTTAAAATTTTCCCGCGCGTCAGCCCTTCGAATTCTGTATAAATCGGAATCATCGCATCACTTGGTAATTCGTCGGATTCGACATCTTTGATATCAGGATGGTGAAATTCGATTCGGCCTTTATAAAATAAAACTTTGCCAACGACGCGCACTTCTTTGAATGGTTTAAATCGATCAAAATATCCACGATAGGGAACTCGAAAAAATTTGCAGCTCACTTGTCCAGAACTGTCTTTAACAATCACATCATAAATTTTTCGCGTTGAAGCGCCCATGGGGATGGCTTTGACAGTTAAGATCGTCGCTTTTAAACTGACAGTCTCACCGGCCTGTAAAGAAGCAATGTTTCTGGCGGCTCTTTGGTCTTCATAGGCCCTCGGGTAAAGTTCCAATAAATCCCCGACCCATCGAATGCCCCGCCGAGCAAAAATATCACCCAGCTTTGGTCCAACTCCCTTAAGATATTGTACAGAGGCATCTAGACGTAAGGCCATAGGTTCTGATTTTCCACCTTTTAGTTTTCCAGTCAATGAAAGCGTGTCAAAATTAACAGATATGCAGGATTCTGATCTTTCCAAGTACTTCCGTATTCGCCTCAGCACTTTGCGGCCTGAAAAGCGCACTGCTTTTGATATTTTCGTGAGCCTCGACGGCAGGGTTTTACTCTACCTGCGCGCTGGCGATCAGTTGAAAGATTCAAAAATTGATCTTCTTCATCATCGCGATACTGGCAATTCATTTTTCGTTCGTAACGAAGACCGCGAAGCTTACCGCGCCTGGGTGCGGGAAGAACTTTTATCCGAGCAGATCACTCCGTTTGAGAAAGCTAAAATCTTACGGGAATCTTCTATGGCTATTATGGAAGATCTTTTTGAAAATCCTGATGTGAATAAGGCTTTGGATGACTCGCGCCCTATCATTCGCGATTTTATTGATTTTATGATTAAAGAACCCGAGGGCATGGGTTTTTTAATCAGTCTTTCTGGTCACGATTTTTACACCTACAATCATTCTTTGGATGTCGGGATTTATTCTTTAGGCTTAGGACAAGCTATGGGCTTTAATTCTAAGGACCTAGAAGAACTGGGTGCCGCTTCTTTGTTTCACGACGTTGGAAAACGCAATGTTAGTTTAGATATTCTGTGCAAAAAAGGTCCCCTTGATGATGCCGAGTGGGAACAAATGAAACGGCATCCTCAATACGGACTTTTAATCTTAAATGAAAATCCAAATATTTCAGATGCCATTCGTGCCGCTTGCTTTGAACATCACGAAAGCTTTTCGGGCAATGGCTATCCACAAAATATTTCAGGGCAAGAAATCCATCCCTTTGCGCGGATCGTAGCTATCACCGACACTTATGATGCGATGACGACGCAGCGATCTTACAACGTTCCCATGAAGCCAATGGATGCTGTCACCATGATGAAAGAAAAACTTCATGGGCGTTATGATCCCGATATGTTGAAAGCGATGTACTCCGTTTTATTTAAAATGAAAGTCGCAGGTTAAGATGAAGCTTTTAATTTACAGCTTCTTTATGGCCTTAGCGATTCCAATTTTTACTTATTCCTTAGATCCCAAAAATCCCATTGATTCCTGTGATCGATTCATCAGTGATTCTGATAAAAATCACTGCCTTGAAAAAGCCGGAAGCCCTAAGGTCGATTGGTACGCTTCTTCTTTGTGTCAGAAAATTGATGATGATAAAGTTTTCCTCAGCTGCTTTGACGCCATTGAAGCCGCTCAGTTTGATCCAAAAGCGGTTGAGGCTTGTGAAACTTTTGCCAGCCAAGATGACTCTTTAAAATTAAAATGTTTAGAATTAGTTAAAAATCGCCCGATCGGGGATTGTAAAACTCGGAAAGAGTTTAAAAGTTTTGAATCTTGCATGAAATCCAAATCAGCAAGACTACCCGCTTCAGAAAGAACTTTCTTTCAAACGAAGTGAAGTTCACAGTGAACTTCACCAGCCCAAAAAAGATTTATAAATTTAAAATATTTCTTTGAAGAAATTTTGCATGGCGAGCCATGAACGCTTGTCAGCTTTTTCGTTATAGGCAGCACCTTTGGAATTGTCGTTGCCAGCACCTTTATTTGTAAAGGCGTGCACCGCATTTCCATAAGCTACCAATTGCCAGTCGACTTTAGCATCGCGCATTTCTTTTTCAAACCCTGCCACTTCCGCAGCCGGTACATAGGTATCATCGCCTCCGTGCAGAGCTAAAACTTTACCTTTGATATTTTTTGCATCCGCTGCATTCGGAGTCGCTAAGCCCCCGTGAAAACTGACGACACCTTTTAATGGAGCGCCAGATCGAGCCAGTTCCAAGGCCGTAGTTCCGCCGAAACAGTATCCCATCGCCGCAAGATTTGTTTTTTCGACATTAGCTTGAGATTTTAAAGTATTGTACGCCGCCGTCACTCGAGCTCGTAAAAGTTTCACATCAGTTTTATACTGAGTGGCCAATTTTCCTGCTTCACTGGCATCTTTAGGGCGCACCCCTTTTCCGTAAATATCGGCGGCAAATGCAACATAACCTAAACCTGCCAACATATCAGCGCGACTTTTTGTATCTTCGCTAAGACCCATCCAATCATGAACAACGACAACTCCTGGCTTTAAACCCTTGCTATCGTCAAAAGATAAATAGCCCTCTAAAACGGTCGATCCCTCTTTGTATTCGATGGTTTTTGTGACTAATTTTGCTTGCGCCGACACCGCCCATAAAATCACTGCCATAAATAATTTCTTCATAAAATATCTCTCCTTGCGACGTAGGTTCCTTGAAAGACAGCACATACTTTTTTTTTCCAAATCACCTCGGCTGTCAGAGGCAACCTGGCTTTGCCTTTTTTCTGAAGAGTTTGAAAAAACTCATTCATCTGGTCTGAAGTTTCGGCTTGGCAGGTGACTTCAAAATCACCGCCCACCGGCGATAAGTAACGAATATGACCTTCAGAAATCACAATATCTTGAGTCATCATTCCGTGCGCCGTTAAGGCCGCCCAAATTAATCCATAGCTAGATAACGCTGAAAAAGAGTAAAGACTGCCACCAAATACAGTGCCAATATGATTTTTATTTTCACTCCAAGTTCCTGTTAAAATACAAGTTTGCGGTAAAAATATTTGAACCTTAAGTCCCATATGAGGAACGAGTGGAAACATTTTCTCAGCGTGAGTTTGAAATTCTAAGGATGTCATTACGGAGCACGCCTTAAGTATTCATAACCACCAGCAAAGTTCCTAGCGCCGTAGCCCCACTCGCGAAGAATCATTGTGACAGCGGCAGAGCTGACACCATTTTCACTGATCACAAAAATCGTTTTATTTTTTGTGATGTTTTCTTTTTTTAATTCGGTTTCCGTTGAATTTTCTGCAAGCCCCTTCGCATTCAAAAATTTCTTCCAAGAAATTATTTTCAAAGGCACTGTTGCCTTTTCAAGTCCTGAAAAATCTGTCGCAACTTCCCTGACATCTAGAATTAAATTCTCAGGGCCCAGAGCTCCGGTCCGAGGAGGGCTCATTTGTAAACTTTTAAGACGCGCGCGCGAAGGTGGTGCTTTTCGATCTAAAACGGCTGTTTTAAATTCTTCTGGTGTTGCTAAAAACTGGCTCTGAACGGCCGGCTTCCAAGTCGGTTTATTTTCAGGGCTGATTTCGGGCCGAGGAATCGTCGCGCGAATGACCGTCCAAGAAGCAAATTGAACATTTTTAACCCCTAAGTATTTTAACATCCATGCTATTCGTCCTTCCTCACCCTGACCTTGCAGAGCTGAGCCAACGACAAGCACAGGGGTCTCAGGGTCAATGCCCCAGAGACTTAATCTGCGTGCTAAAGAAACATCATCGTCTTGTAAAAATCCGCGAAAGCCCGGCTTCAATTGGCTGAAATCTTGCCACTGAACCAGCACGGCTCCTGGTGCGTGCGACACTGAAAAATCCAGTGGCGTCCTCGCATCTAAAATCACTGGCTTTAATTTCAAAAATCCCCGAAAAAAATCGGTCTCACTATTGGCCGCCGCTTGCCCCTGATTAGTGACTTTCGTTGGTGTATTCTGACAGGAAAAAATTCCCGCACTGAACAGCACTGCCAAAAGGAACTTAGCCCTTGCCGTCATCGAAACTTCATCGTCGGGAATAAAATAATATCTCGGATGCTTGGGCGATTGGTTAATAACATGACCAATCTTTCAACTCCCAGGCCAACACCGCCCGTTGGCGGCATTCCCATATCAATCGCGTAAATAAAATCTTCATCCATCGGATGAGCTTCTTCATTATTGCCGCGCTTTGATTCTTGATCTTTTAAACGAGCTAATTGCTCTTCAGGATCATTCAATTCAGAATAAGAGTTGCCGATTTCCATGTAAGCTGCGAAGGGCTCAAAACGCTCGACCAATCTAGAATCATTGCGATGAATTTTTGTCAGTGGACTGATTTCCACTGGATGATCCATAACAAATGTTGGATGCCACAAATGCTCTTCAGCCGTTAGTTCAAACAGCGCCATCAACATTTCGCCCTTGCTTGCGGAAGCTTCAAGCTTTGAACCTTTTTCTCGGCATTTTTTAAATAATTCCTTTTCATCGATCACATCCGGGTCAATACCAGCATACTGTTTCAAACCGTCCATCACTGTCAGGCGTCGCCAAGGCGGCGTGAAATCAATTTCTTTTTCTTGAAAAGTAATCTTAAAGCTGCCGCAAAGTTCTTTCACCATTGACGAGACTAATTCCTCGAACTGCTTCATTTGATCATTGTAGTCTGTATAGGCCTCGTACCACTCGACCAAAGTGAATTCAGGGTTGTGAGTGCGATCGATCCCTTCGTTTCGGAAAACTTTCCCGATATCATAAACTTTTTCGAATCCACCCACGATCAAACGCTTTAAATAAAGCTCTGGTGAAATACGCATGTAAAGTCGCATGTCCAAAGCCCGATGATGGGTCGTGAATGGATGAGCCGCCGCCCCCCCGTAAATAGGCTGCAAAATCGGAGTCTCGACCTCCATAAAGCCACGTGAATCCAAAAAGTTTCGGATGAATTTTATAATTCGCGAGCGTGTAATAAAAACTTTCATCGAATCGCGGTCAGAAATGAGATCCAAATGGCGATGCCGATATTTAATTTCAATATCTTGAATTCCATGAAATTTTTCTGGCAAAGGCTCAATCGATTTCGTCAGCATTTCAAAACTTCGGGCGTACAACGAAAGCTCACCCTTTTGTGTTTTAAAAACATAGCCTTCGACGCCGACGATATCGCCTAAATCTGTCAGTTGAAAGGCCTCCCTTTGTTTTTCGGGAAGCTCTTCAAGCTTAATATAAATTTGCAAAGGTCCACTTTGGTCCATTAAATTAAAAAAGACAGCTTTTCCCATGGATCTTAAAGTCATAATCCGACCAGCTAATTTAAAACTAGTCTCGGGCTTTTTATCGCCGGCTTTAGTTTCGGTGTCAAACTTCGCCAAAATATCAGCTGTGTTGGCAGTTCGCGCGAAGCTGTAGGGATAAGGATTAATGCCTTTCTCCCTCAGTGCATGAAGTTTTTTTCTTTTCTCGGCCCTGAGCGGATTTTCGTGGATCTCAGACATTAAAGTTTTTTCCCCGCAAATGCATCCATCACATCTTTTAACAGAGTCACCGCTTCGGCTTTTGGTCTTTGGAAAGCGTTGCGCCCCATGATACTTCCGAAAGCTCCACCTTGTGCTAGCTCTGAAACCTCTTTCAGCAAATCTGGCGTTGTTTTCGCGTCACCGCCTGAAAAAATGACGATGCGGCGGCCGTTAAAGCAAGACTGCACAACATGACGTGAACGATCCGCCATAGTTGCCACTTTAATACCTTCTTGAAGGTATACTTTTTTTGCAGCCTCTTGTTCAATGTGGGCCGTTGGTGGTTTCACTTTAATAATGTGCGCGCCTAATTGCGCGGCCACGTGAGCCGCATAAGCAATCACATCGATCCCGGTTTCGCCCTCTTTAGAAAGTTGTTCGCCTCGAGGGTAAGACCAGATGATCACAGCAAGGCCTGCCTCTTTGGCATATCTGCTGATCTGAGAAATTTCTTCATACATTTCTTTGCGATCAGAACTGCCGGGATAAATTGTAAAACCAATACCGCCACAACCCAGTCTTAAGGCGTCATCAACTGATGAGGTCACCGCTGAAATGGGGCTTTTATTAGTAAATAAAGTTTCTGAGTTATTTACTTTCAAGATTAATGGAATTTCGCCGGCATAGTCGCGGGCCACGGCTTCAATAAAACCTAATGGGGCTGCGTAGGCGTTGCAGCCTGATTCAATGGCAAGTTCAATATGGTAGCTGGGATCGTAGCCATTTGGATTTTTTCCAAAAGACCTAGCCGGTCCGTGTTCGAAACCTTGATCCACTGGCAGAATGACCATTTTACCAGTGCCCGTCAGGCGCCCGTGGTTCATAATTCGAGCCAAATTAGCTAATGATCCTGGGTTGTCAGATCCGTACCAGCTTAAAATTTCACGCACCCTTGGGGTCATCTTGAGGCTCCTCTTAAAAGTTGATTTTTGCGACGGCGAAACAAAAATTAGTCACTTTCCTGCTCTCTGGCAACTACTAGAGGCATTTAACACGCTTGGCAGAACACCTTTCTTGGGTGTATCTTCGCCCCTGAGTCAAGGAGGCCCTCGTGTCTAAAACCCCATCCCAAAGCCAGGTCGCAATTGAAACCACGCCCAATCCGTCAACTTTGAAATTTAAGTTTCAGTTTCAAGTGACCAACGATGGATTTGAGTGCCCCACAATCCAAGACACAGAGCGATCTCCGTTAGCTGCCAAAATTTTTGGCTTTCCTTGGACGGCCAGTGTCTATATCGGGCCTGATTTTATCACGGTGACAAAACAAGATTGGGTCGAATGGTCGTATTTAGCCGAGCCACTGGCTGGTTTGATTCAAGAACATATCGACAGTGGACAAGCGATTGCCCTGCAGGCCGTTGCTCCCGATGTTGACCCCCATGAAAATGATTCGCCTGTTGTTCGACAGATCAAAAATGTAATTAACACGGAAATCCGTCCTGTCGTCGCTTTGGATGGCGGTGATATTGTTTTCAGCAAATACGAAGATCATATTGTTTATTTGCATATGAAGGGCGCCTGCGCTGGCTGCCCCAGTTCAGCTGCAACTTTAAAGGACGGCATCGAAGTGCGCTTGAAAGAAGCCATCCCGGAAATCCGCGAAGTTGTCTCGATCTAAGGATTTAGATCAAGCCAAAAATTAACACCATTGCCTGAAAATACAAAGCCGCGGTCCACCTCGGCTTGAACAGCGGTCGCAGAGTCACGATTCCAGCGAAAAAGACTTAGATCAAAAATCAAAGCCCAAGGTCCTTCACGATTTTTAAAACTTCGCACGACAAGGCCATCTCCTGAGACTGTAAATCCCCACTGCGGAAGACGGGGCATCCCCAAGGGATTCATTAACGGCCCTTCGTAATAAGTTTGAGTCCCGTCTAAATTTCTTATTCGCATCTTTTTATTTTTTAAGACAGTCATCACCCAGGCTTCACCGCCGGAGGAGGATAAACGGACTTCATCTTTTAAAAGGAGCTCATCTTGCAAAGCTTCGCCCTGAAAGTGAGCCTGTCGGGCGACGCCATTGTAATCATAGCTATAAAAAATTATTCGCTGACCTATGGGCAAAGCAAAATCGGCGATTTTCTGTGAATGAAGAATCTGAAAATCCGAACTTAGCTTAAGAAGATAAGCCCCCGCCGTAAGACCCAAGCCACCTTCTGGGGGAACATTCATAACAACAAGGCTCAGTTGGTCACTCCAAGCAACGGAAATGCCGGGACTTTGAAAAACAGAAATCAGACCAGTGGTCTTTTGAACAATTAAATGATTTCCAGGAACATCATCCCTTGAAAAAATAAAAACTTTGGAATTTTCGAAAACAATTTTTCGTAAAACCTTTCCATTAAATCCAGATTCCAAAATGGGTGTTAGCGCTGGGTGAGACCCTTTTAAATCTAGATACTGCCAGCCATTGGCCGCCTCGACGATAATTACTAAATCGTTTTTAACTGATACAATTGTTTTAAATGATGCTTGCCAAATAATTTTAAAAGAGTTCCCAACAAGGGACGCTTTTAAAATAGTGTCATTATCCATAAAAATTAAATCATCAGCTCCGGCCAACAATAACTTTGTAATTTTCTTCAATGGCACCGGAAATAAATCTAACTTCTTCTTTAGAAAATCATAGCGAAGGAGCTGATGATCTAAAGTCGCATAACCGACTGATTTTTTTCGATCAAACAGTTTCCACTCAAAACCGGGCGGCAATAAGACTTCTTCTATTCCAAGACTGGTCATCGGCCCCATGCGGATAACGTTTTGACGGTCTCTGATCCAGCCAATTCCATCTCTGGAAACTTGAATTTCCTGCACGCCTGCAAGATCTTGAAAAAGAGATTCCCACTGCAGGCCGCCCCATTGATTGACCAAACTTTGCTTTGGATCTGAAATCAACCAAAATGCTTGGTTCAGCCATTCTTGCAATTTTTTTGTTTCACCCGAAATCTGCAAAGGTAAAGTCAATTGAGCTTGAAATATCTGACACGAATTCGAATCAGATATATCGCAGTAGGATCTGGCAACAGCGTTATTTTTTCTTAAAGCCTGATCTATGACCAATTCTATCTTTCGATGCCGACTTTCATATCCTGCTTTCACTTCATTTCTTATTTTTTGCGCAATCACTTCTGGGTCCAGACCCCATCTTGTAGCGACAGAGTCACGAGGATCCGAGGAATAAAAAGCGGCATCCCAAGTAAAAAGAATTTGTTTCAAAGAAAAATCATGCCCGTTTAAATTTAAATAAATTTGATCCAGCTCGCCTTTAAAAAAATCCAATATTTCTTTTCTTAAATCTGCTTGCAAAGGGATATCGGTCAAACTTCTTAATTGCTGAATTAAAGCTGAAAGCTGCGCATCTCTGGAAGGCGTGCTCCAGTCTTCAAAAACTTGGCTGCCTTCGGGGCAAGATTTGTTCCCACAAGCTCTATAACCATCTTCAACAACTTGGGCCCGAAGCTCCAGCGAATTTTTTAAATCTTCTAGTCCACTCTTTAAAACCTGCAAAAAGTTTAAATCTGGTTGAAGGCGCAACATTACTTCTTGACCAAAGGAAGTCTCTGCATTTCGAATGAAATCCGGAGCATATTGTTGCAAGGAATAATCTGGCATTGAAGTGGCGGCGTTAAGGGTGTATTTTCCTCCTGAGATAACAGGCCATAAAATTTTTAGAAATCCAGACGTCCCTGCTTTGGGGTTACTGTAAGCCCAGAATAAAGCCTCACTGAGAGCACGAACTTTTCGCGGGGTGGTTGACTGCAAAATCATCAGAGGCAATGTATTTTTCGCTAAACTTACATGATGTACCAACTGCGTGTGACCCGAAGCTTCGTGCAAATTAAGGTAGTGGGTGCCGGGCAAAAATCGATCCGGAGAAATTTCAACCGGATAACTATCGCGCATCAAAGTATGAGTGTAAGTCAGATTTAATAAATAATTTAATGCCGCCAGAAATCTTTTGTCTTCAAACCAGTTTTTTGCCGTGGGCAGCGACTGCCATTCAGAGCGCACCGATTGATTGGTGAAAAGCACAGTTCCACTTAAGTGATTTGCGGCCGGCAAGCCATTTATTCGGGCAAATATCCATCGAGCTGCGTAAGCAACATCGGCACAATCCGTGGCGATTTTATATTTTGAAAAAAACTGGGTGCTCATTTCTTTTTCAACCCAATCTGCATACTTTTTTTCCCAACTCTCATCCCAGCCCTGCACGGTTGTCCAAAGGCCTTGACCGCTGAGCTGAATCTCGGGGCTCGCTTGAATTTCAAAATCCTTCAGAAGTTGCATTTGATTGTACTGCTCGGAGGCTTCCAATTGTCCTCTCTGCGCTTCTGATGCAAGTTTGTAAAACTTTTCTGAGATCAGATCTTGCCAGCCATCCGAATGCTGTACCACCTGGCGCACAGCCCATTGGCCTTCTGCAAAATATTGAATGATAAATATTTTTTCATTTTTTTGATTCTTGCCGATCAGAATATTTTCAAGCTCTGTCCCCGGATCCGAGGCAAGGGCTAAACTGGAAAAGCCCAAAAATGAAGCCAACATTAAACCCATTAGATTGGTCAGTCGCAACTAAAACCCCCTCAAAATCTGATCAGACCATAAATTTAAGGGACTTTGAAGGCCTAAAAGTTAACGCCATTTTTTGACTGACTTTGACAACCGACGCCACATCAAAGACGATTTCATCGATGACTCTTAATTTTCATAAATTTCCAAAGCTATTCTGGGCATTAGCCGTTTTGACAATTCTCGTTTTTTGGCGGGTTCTGATCGCGGACTATGTTCAATGGGATGACCCTGTATTTATCATTAACAATGCTTTGCTCAGAGAACCCTTGGCCTCGTTCCTTCCACAGATTTTTTCACATTACTTTTTTGGCGACTTTCTACCAATGACTCTGATCAGTTTTTGGGCAGAATTTCAGATTTGGGGGGCTCAACCCGAGCCGCAGCATATTGTAAACCTGATTCTGCATTTGCTAAATATAGCCTTGCTATACACTTACCTTTTGAAGCTTCCGCTCTCTCGCGGAGCGGTTCTGTTTGTAACCGCTGTCTTTGCCCTTCATCCGATGCAGACCGAAGTGGTCATGTGGATCAGTGAACGAAAAAGCCTTTTAGCACTATTTTTTGCTTTGCTTGCCATGCACTCAGCCCAAAAAGTTTCTAACAAAAATATCATCAGCACGGCTTGGATTTGGTACCTGTTGTTTTTCGGCTTATCTTTATTGTCAAAGTCAACGGCTATAAGTTTACCTTTTTTGCTGATCAGTAGTGACCTTTTGTTTTTTAAGGTCTCTTGGAAATTCCTTATAAAAAAACATACACTCGCTTTGATTCTAGCCTTTGCCTGGGGCTTAGTTAGAATATTTGCGTATTCTCAAGCGGTCGCAAATTCAAGCCCCTTCACTTGGGATTTTGAAAGAATTAAAACTCTTCCGCATCAAATTTTTTCGGCTTTGGGTTTTTACCTTGAAAAATTTTTTATTCCGACTGATCTTTCGGTCATCTATCCGCCATACCTAAGCTTTCAGAATACTTTTTGGACCCTTTTTGCTATTTTGTTTTTTTCTGGATTTTCTTTTTTTGGTTTCCGAAAGAAAAATCCGCAGATTATTTATTTTTTGTTTTTAATCACTTTGTTTTTGTTGCCTGTTTTGCAGATTGTCCCAAGAATAAATTTTGTCAGTGACCGTTACTTGTATTTCCCCTTGATCGGCCTAGCTGGCCTTCTTGCGACGGTTTGTCCATATTTTTTAAGAAATTTAAAAGTCACTTCACTGTTGATTCTTAGCCTGGCTTTTCTAACCTATCAACGAACTGATGTTTGGACCTCAGATCTGAATCTTTGGAATGACACTGTCAGAAAGAATGCCCACAGCAGCCTGGCCCAGAATAATTTAGGCTTAGCTTTACTGAAAAAAAATCAAGTGACAGAGGCTATGGCTCATTTTGAAGTGGCCAGCCAAATGGGACTGTCCGATGGAACAGCCCAGTTGGCTCTCCATAATTTAGGAATGATTTATTCCTCGCCGAAATGGCCCCAGTTAACTGATCCGGCAAAGGCTGAAGATTATTATTTGCAAAGCATTAAAGTTGCACCCCGCGATAGCGCTGAATCTATGTTTAATTTAGGTTTACTTTATGCTCAGACTCACAGATCCCCGGAAGCACTTAAAATTTTGACGGCTCTGGAGCTGGATCTTTCCACCCGCTCTGATCAGCGGAATTTAGAGCTTTTAAAACTCACCAAAAATATTTTATTCCAGCTGAAAAATAATTAAAAAAAATTTACAGCGGCATATATTTAATTACGCAAACTCCACTAGCGCCATTGCCTGGTGTCCCAAGGTCCCGCCCGCGGCCACCACCGCCGCCGCCGTAACCACCACCTGCCCCAGCAACCCCAGCCGCGAAACGTCCACCACCACCACCACCACCACCACCACCGACAGAAGATGCGATATCAGTTCCACTTCCACCGACCCCTGCATTTGAAATAGCTCCTGTTGAGTTCCTGTCACTCCCGCCACCACCACCGCCATTGGACCCAGCACCTGATGGCGCTGATCCCGCACCCGTTCCTCCAAAATTATTTCCGCCGACGACCCCAGTATCAAGTGCTGCATTTGCACCGACACTTCCTCCGCCGTTACCACCGCCACCGCCACCGCCAGAACTTCCAGTGCCTCCTGCCGCGCCAGCTCCATTTGGACCTCCCGCGCCACCGCCACCGCCACCACCGTTTCCGGCTCCCCCACCAGTACCACCAGACAATTTTAGGGTGCCAGTGCATGAGCCCGCCAGGCCCCCGGCACCGCCTGTTGTGCCCGAGCCAGTGGATCCACCTTTTGCTACAATAACAGGCGTGGCATTTCTAGTGAATGTCGAGTCGCCCCCGTTACCAGTGCCTCCAACGCCGATGGCATAGGTGATGGTATCGCCAACATCAAGATTATAATTCGTCACTTTTGCATAGGCCCCACCGCCACCGCCAGCGCCACCGGTTGTCCCATTGTTGACCCCAGCACCACCAGCGCCAATACATTCAATCGAGTTGTCAGCATCATTCCAACGATAGGGAACTGTCCAACTTGTACCGCTCGTAAGGATGACAATTTTTTGAGTTTTAAAACGCTGAATAAAAGCAACGCCTGCTCGGGCCGGAGATGGATGAGACACGATGATTAAGATCATGCCCAATAAAACAACTCTTAGTTTTAGGAATTTACGGACATTGGTTCCAGACTTGCGCGCCATACCAGTTCGTGTCTCCATTAATTTTTACAAATTGATAAATTGTTTTATAATTGATCGTCGCGCAAACCGTTGGAGTGGCGCTTTGATTCCATACAATGGCGTCACCTGAGGGTGGCGCCCAAGTTAAAGTTCGTGAACCTGTCCCGTCCTGAGTTAAAACAACAACCACTTGCGCCATCCCATTCGTAACACCCGGGTCCGTTGGCAGTGTGATTGTGGCATTACCTGTTAATGTCACACGGTAAATGTTACCACTGGTCAGCGCACCTAAAGTCAGAGCCGTGCCTGAGTTCGCACTGGTTTGCATTTTCTCAGCGGTCGCCGAAAAGGCTCCTGCCACTTTGACATTGCCAGTGACTTCAAGTTTATCACCAGCACTAGAGGCCCCGATCCCAACATTGCCAGAAGCATCAACGCGAATTCTTTCAGTGCCAGCCGTAGAAATACCTAGGATATTTGTTCCAGCGTTAAATAAACCTAATGTTGTCGCGCCCACTCCAAAAGCCGGAGCCGCCGCAGTTCCCGCCGTAGAAACTAGAGCACCCGTCATAGTGTCACCCGCTTTGTTGACTGCTGTATAACCAAGACCTGCAGCCGATGTGAAGTACTCCCAAGTGGTATTGCCATTATTCCAACGTAAACTTTGTCCATCTTGCCCGGCAGCAGGTGCAGTTCCAGTTTTACTTAAGATTTTTGTGTCCGCATAATTTTTAGTCGCTGCATCTTGTGCTGCAACGGGATCTAATACGAATGTTAATTTATTGGACCCCATCGATTGAGTTCCAGTAAATGCCACTGTGCCATCTTTACGAATGTAGTTTGCAGCTGCCGTTGTAATAGAAGCATCAACATACTGCTTCGTTGCAGAACCAAGATTAGCTGATGGATCGGCTGATAAAACTAATAACCCCGTCATCGTGTCGCCAGCTTTATTTACTTTACCACTAAAAATATTCCAATCAGCTGAAGTTAAAAGTCCTGTTACACTTGTTGTTGCACTTGGAATGGCTTGGGCTGTCACTCCCGTTAGTCTTCCTTGTGCGTCTACATTGAAAGTCGGAATTGACGTTGAAGTTCCGTAACTTCCAGCTGCCACAGTTGTACTTGCTAAAGAGATGGTGCCATTCGTTGTAATCGGACCACCGGTTAAACCTGTGCCTGTTGCAACTGATGTTACACTGCCTGTTGAGTTAGCAAAATATTCCCAAGTGGTATTGCCGTTATTCCAACGTAAGGATTGTCCGTCTTGAGGTGCCGCAGGGGCTGTTCCGGCCTTACCAAATAATTTTGTATCAACATAATTCTTTGTCGCTGCATCTTGCGCAGCAACTGGATCAGCCACGAAATTAATTTTAAAAGAGCCCATCGACTGAGCGGCGGTAAATGCGACTGTACCATCTTTACGGATGTAAGCCGCAGCTGATGCCGTAGTGACAGCGTCTACATATTGCTTTGTTGCAGAACCTAAATTATCTGATGGATCAGCTGACAAAACTAGAAGTCCTGTCATGCTATCGCCAGCTTTGTTCACTGGTGCATAACCTAAGCCCGTTGTGATATCCGCATTGGCTAAGTTTGTATTAATCCAGTTTGTACCATTGTACTTTAAGAAATTTCCTGAGGTTAATGATGTGATCGAAAGAGCTGCGCCTTTTAACTTATCAACACTTAAAGCGTTATATAAACCAGACACATCACCTGCAAAAGTGGTTGTGGTGCCAAGTTTTGCGCTAAATGTATTCCAATCTGTTGAAGTAAGAAGACCTGTTACGCTTGTCGTTGCACTTGGAATGGCTTGGGCTGTCACTCCCGTCAGT
>JAYTOY010000048.1:0-14224 GCA_043747555.1 Pseudobdellovibrionaceae bacterium
TATTTGCATGAATCCCTGCTTGGAATTAAGTTTAAGCCCTTAGCCAAGCAAGGGAGTTATGAAAAAATTGTTGGTTGTTGTTTCTTTATTCGCGGCTCAAGTAGCATCGGCCTGCCAGGAGACAGGTCCTGTCCTTGAAATCACAGATGCAAAGATTGTTATTCAAAAAGGTAAAGAGCAGTGGGTATTAAGAACGTCAGCGCTCAATTTTTCTTGGGCGCTACTTGCAATAAATTCAGATCCAGCTGATTCAGTTCATTCAAATGCCAACCCGTAAATTCAGGCGAAGCAAGAACGCTGATATGATAAGGCCCTGTCGGTATAATCTTAAAGTCATCCATTAAAAAATCCAGAGCTTTGCGGCACAGTTTATTTTTCTTAATTTTCTCAGCTGTTTGGCGCATCTGCTGAACAACTTGATCAAATTCTACATTGTTATTTTGAATATAATTTTCCGGATGAAGTGTAGTGAAGTTTTCCATAATACTTGCGCAGGTTGGGCGATCTGGCGATAGACCTTTGCGGAACACTGTTGGTGGATTTTTTTTGATTTCTGAAACATAGGTTTTATTTTCGACACCGCGAACTTTAAAATCTAAGCCTAAGTTTTTTTTCCACTGGCTTTGCAACCATTCAGCCGTCCTGCGATGGTCATCACCGCCCTGAATGGAATAGAAATACACCCAGTTCTTTTTTATTAAAGGCTTCGTGACAGCTTCTTTTTGTAAGCAAGGTCGATGCGGTTCCGTCCATTCGATGGGAAAGCCTGGGCAGCCTGGACGGCCAACGCTGGCAAGTAACGTCTGCCACTCTTTAAAATCTAAAGATCCCGATAAAGCTTTTCGAACTTCCGGAAGATCTTTAAGTTCGGGTCCAAACGCCAGATAATCAAAACGCAAAACGGGCAGGTTGAAAAAATCTTGTCGAGGCTGGTACTTTGAAATGAGGAGCGTCGGTAATCTGCGAACAAAGTGCAGTTCTTTTTTATCGTAGAGTCTTAAGGAAACAGAATCTTCTTCTATGGCTAGAAAATCGATATCGGGTCGTGTGGCGGGACCTGGATAAAAAGTATTACTGGTGACTGAAATGCTCTCAGCCGGTTTCCAAGATTTTATCTTGTAGGGCCCATTGGTTAAAAAAGTCGCGTCAGCTTTAAATTTATAAGAGCCTTTAGTAGGGCTTAAATAAAAAGTTGAAAGATTGTACTCGAATTCTTCGTCTTTTTCATTGAATTCAAATTGTAAATCACCGGAATCAGTCACTTTTACGCCCAAGGTTTCGGGCTTTTTTTGTCCTTCAAAAATCGCTTTGGCATTTTTAACAGGAAATAAAAAGTCCGGCCTTTGGGATTTGCTCATGGGATCTAAAATTCGCAAGTAAGTTTCGACAAAGTCCTGGGCAGTTATTTTTTCGCCGCTACTCCAGCGTAAATCTTTGCGAAGCGTACATTGTAAAATCAAGCCCTTGTTTTTTCGAACACAGGACTTTGCCATATCAGGCTTTAAAACGCCGTTACCTTCATAAATAAATAAATTACGGAAAATATTTTGAAACAAGTAGCTTACGCTAGAAGCTTGCTTCTGCGGTTCGAGAGTTTGGGGATAGCTATAAATGCTGATCTTAAAAACAGGCGGATCGGCCGCGAGTAAAACACAACTTAAAGAACAAGACAGAAAAAAGATTAAACTTTGCAGTCTCATTCTTAAATTAAACCTATTTTTCCAGTTCCATTTTTGCAATGGTCTGAAGTTGCATATTGCTGGTGCCTTCGTAAATCTGTCCGATTTTTGCATCACGCCAGAATTTTTCAACCGGATATTCTTTTGTAAAACCGTTTCCACCGAAAAGATCAATAGCCCGTGAGGTGATTTTTTCTGCTGCCTGCGAAGAAAATAATTTTGCCATGGCGGCAGCTTCAATAAAATCTTGGCCTGAATCTTTTAAGCGAGCGGCATTGTAAACCATCAACCTTGAAGCTTCCAACTGAGTGCGCATTTCTGCCAACTGAAATTGAACGCCCTGATAACTGGAAATACTTTTTCCAAATTGCTCGCGGCTTTTTACATATTTTAAAGTCGCATCGTAGGCACCTTGCGCAATGCCAACCATCTGAGCGCCAATGCCAATACGCCCTTCGTTCAAAGTTTCAATAGCAATTTTGTAGCCCTTACCAACTTGTCCTAGGACGTTCGCTGCAGGCACTTCACAATTTTCAAATAGTAATTCACAGGTCGAGCTGGCGCGAATGCCAAGTTTGTCTTCTTTTTTACCGACTTTAAATCCAGGGAAAGTTTTTTCCACTAAAAAAGCCGTGATCCCTTTGTACCCCAGGCTTGTATCAATGTTTGCAAACACAATAAAGAAGCTGGCTTCATTCCCGTTGGTGATCCAAAGTTTGTTGCCATTCAGAATATATTTATCGCCCTTTTTTTCAGCTTTTAATTTTAAAGCAAAGGCATCCGACCCACTGGAGCTTTCAGAAAGCGCGTAGGCCCCGACCCACTGGCTGGCCATCTTTGGCAAATAAAAATCTTTTTGAGCGTCAGTGCCCCATTTCAAGATCGCATTTGTGACAAGTGTATTTTGGACATCGACCAAAACACTGACGGATCCGTCGATGCGGCCTAACTCTTCAACCGCCATACAAGCCATTGTGAATGTTGAACCAGCACCACCGTACTTTTCTGGAGTTTCAATTCCCATTAAGCCCATTTCAAAAAGCTTCTGCACAAGCTCTGGCTTCATCTTCGCATGCTCATCCATTTCGGTGACCAGGGGCTTTATTTCAGCCTCGGCAAAATCGCGAATGGCGTCTTTAAAAGCCGATTCATCTTCAGATAAAATGGTCAAAGCATGTCTTGAACTCATGGGTCCTCCGAAAAAGATTCGAAAATTTTTTGTCACTTTTGAATCTAGCGGGGACTGAGGCTGCAGACAAGAGGCTCACCATGTGCTTTGCGGCAAAAAACTTCTTGTTTGAAAGGATGCTTCGGCTTGCACTGGACTTTAGCCAACGACTCGTTTAGCGTTTTGATATGGACCCATTAGAAATCGGTTATAAGCTTGCGACAATCTATGTGCCGTTTGTTATTGCACTTTGCTTCCATGAGTACGCGCATGGTTGGATGGCAATGCGAAAAGGCGATAATACTGCGGCACAGATGGGTCGCCTCAGCATGAACCCTTTGGTTCATATGGATATGGTTGGCACCGTTCTTTTGCCAATGCTTGCGATCTTTACGCACCTTCCGATTTTTTTCGGCTGGGCTAAGCCGGTGCCTTTTAATCCTCGAAATTTAAGTAATCCCAAAAGCGACACCTTCTGGATTGCTTTAGCTGGGCCCTTGTCAAATATATTACTCGCGGTTGCGTCTTCATTGATCATAGCCTTGGTCGTCCGCTTACCTTTGGGTGTCGATGGAGTGGGCACTCAAAGGGCTGTCGCTACAATTATGGTAGAATTTATTCGCATCAATCTTTTTCTAGCGATTTTTAATATGATTCCATTAAATCCTCTGGATGGTGGAAAAGTTTTAGCTCGGTTCTTGCCGATCAGTTGGAATTATAAACTAGAGCAAAACGAAGCCATGACGGGGATTATTTTAATGGCTTTGATCATGACCGGAGCTTTGCGTTTTCTTGCCGTCCCCGTTGAAATGACCGCGAGGGTTCTTGTCGGCTTAGCCACGATGGGCAGCTAATGTCTGCGGACGTGGTTCCTCCAAAGGTAAAAAAATTCCGAGTCATGAGTGGCGCCCGAGTCACGGGGCCCTTGCATATTGGAAACTACTTCGGTGCGATTAAAAATTGGCTGACGTTGCAGCACGAATACGAAGGATTTTTCGGTGCAATGGACTGGCACGGAATGACTTCGGCTTATAAAAATTCAGAAAGTATCAATCAGTGGACTTACGAGATGGTTGCAGAGTTAGTTGCATGGGGATTAGACCCAGAAAAAAACGTGATCTTTATTCAAAGCAAAGTTCCAGAACATTTAGAACTTAATATGATCTTCAGCAATTTAACACCCATGGGTTGGCTTGAAAGAGTTCCGACTTGGAAGGATGCCGAAGAAGAAGCGAAACAAACGGACACTCATAATTTGGGGCGCTTTTCATATCCGGTTTTGCAAACGGCCGATATTGCCATTTATAGAGGCGAGCGGGTGCCCATTGGGCAAGATCAGTTATCGCACCTTGAACTTTCTCGGGAAATTATTCGCCGGTTTAATCATATCTATAAAGCAAAGTTGCCAGAACCTCAGGCCTTATTGACGTCAACGCCCTCGCTGCCAGGTTTGGATGGTCGAAAGATGTCGAAGTCTTACGGCAACACTTTGCTTTTAACTGAGCCTGATGAAAAAACTTTGCGCAAAAAAGTAAACCAAATGATGACCGATCCAGCGCGGGCTTACAGAGAAAATCCTGGAAATCCTGATATCTGCCCAGTTTACGGATTCCATAAACTATACTCGACGGACGAAGATTTAAAGTGGGCCGCTGACGGGTGCCGCAGCGCAGGAATTGGCTGTGGTGACTGTAAAGGCAGGCTTTTCGAGAACATCGAAAAAGTCACTGCAGAGCCTCGAAAAAAGAAGAAAGATTTGTTGAATAATCGCTCTCAGCTTGATTCAATCGTTGAATCCGGCTGTCAAAAGGCAAGGCTTGAGGCGCAAAAAACATTGCGTGATGTCAGGTCATGGATGAAGTGGCTGTAAAATTGGAAACAGGAGCAGGATGTCGATCGTAATTTCTCTGCCAAAATTTGAAGGTCCCTTAGCGCTTTTACTTTATTTAATCCGAAAAGAAGAGATGGATATTATGGATATTAAAATCCATGAAATCACTTCACAGTATTTGGAATATATTAAGCTGATGAAAGAGCTAGATCTGGAATTTGCTGGCGACTTTATCGCGATGGCTGCGACCTTACTGCAAATTAAATCCAGAATGTTACTGCCCCAGTATGATGAAAACGGCGAAATAGTTGAAAACGATGATCCGCGAAAAGAACTGGTTCAAAAACTTTTAGAATACCAAAAATATCAAGAAGCTGGAAAAGCCTTGTACGAGCGTCCACTTGTGGGCCGTGATATTTGGCTGCGCGGATTCCGCGAGCGTTTAGAACCCCAAGAAGAAGGCATCGAGATCGAAGACAACGGTCTGTTTTCCCTAATCACAGCTTATCGAAAAATCGCCAAGGCCGCGATCAAACGAATTCACCGAGTCACAGCTAAAGGTCAATCCATTGCTAACCGCATTTTAGAAATTAAAGATCGCTTGATCGTCGGACGCCAGATTGCTTTAACCGAGCTGATCAATTCGACCGAAGAAAAAGCCAGACAAATATTAATTACTTTTTTATCGACGCTGGAATTAGGCAAAATGGGTTTTGTGAATCTTTACCAGACAGAACCCTTTGGTGAAATCTGGATCGAAGCGACCCGCACTATTGAGGCGGATGTCATCACTCGTGTGGAAGAGTACGACAATGTGAATTCAGAAGACGTCGCTGCCCAAATGATGGCAAAGTCTGAAAAAGCCAATGAAGCTCCTCTGATCACAGAAGAAAATATCGAAGAAACTTTTATGCATGACGAAGAAGTGGCCGCATCCAATGATGAATTAATTTCGTCATCTGATAGCCTGGCCGAGATGCCAAGCGACATTGCAAGTGATGACGAGATTTACGCCGCTGAACTAGAACTATTTCACTCTTCTAAGGATATAAACAATGGCGAAAAAGAAGTCTAAAAATAACATCGAAGCCTCTGGATCCAGCACTGAAATGGCGCAAGGCCTTTTGACAGCGCTGGAAAACGCCAGCAGTTTTTTAGCGGATGTAAAAGATGAAAAGCCGATGGATGAAGCGGCCGAAGAAATGACGGCTGAATTTGGTGAAGCTTTGCCGGAAATGCCTGTCGAAGAATCCGAAGATTTTTTAGCCGCTTTAACAGAGGCTCAGTCAGAAGAAGACTTCAACGTGACCGATGATCTTACAATTCCTGCTGAGCTCAGTGGAACGGAGCTTGAAGACTTTGATGCGGCCGATATCGAAGAACTGGAATTTGTCGAAGACCAGCGGCTTGAATCTATTATCGAAAGTATTTTATTTGCTTCAGACCGTCCTGTTAGTTTGAATTCGATTAAAATGGTTTTTAAAGGCACGAACGTAAAAACTGATAAAATCAAACGGATGATCGACCAATTGCAGGTTGAATATGCAGGGTCTACTCGCGGGGTTGTTTTAGAAGAAGTTTCAGGCGGATATCAGCTTCGTACCAAAGTCGATAATATGGAATTTTTGCGCCGGACTTTAAAAGCCCGTACGTTCCGTTTGTCGGGACCTGCCTTAGAAGTTTTATCGATTGTTGCTTACAAACAACCAACCATTAAATCTGAAATTGATGAAATTCGTGGTGTTGAATCTGGACATTTGCTGCGCGCTTTAATGGAAAAGGGTTTAGTTAACTTTGAGGGTAAAAGTGAACTTCCAGGTCGCCCAATGCAGTATGGAACAACTCGCAAGTTTTTAGAGATTTTTGGTCTTAGAAACTTACGTGAACTTCCAACTTTATCGCAGATAGACGAAATTTTGCCAGAAGGTATCAGCGAAGAAGAAGGTCAAAAACTGAGTGACGTTACAGCCTCTTTATCAGAGCAGATCGGTACCAGTTTTTCTCAAGGTGAAGAAGAACTAACGAAAATCACCGAGCAGTTAGAAGACATCACAATATCTTCTGACTTTTTTGAACAAGAAAAAATCCGCCAAAAACAGAAAAAAGAATCCGATAAAGCTCAGAATATTCGTGAAGCCATCGCCGTCGGTGAGGATGTTCCAACAAGGGATATGAACTGGCTGGCTAGGTACGAAGAGGCTTTAACCGCAGGGGAGGCTATGCCTGCCGATGAAGCAACAACTACTGAAGCACCAGTGGTTAGTGATGATTCGTCTGAAAGTCTGTTTGAACAGGACGCCGCCCATTCCGAGGACGAGCTTCCTTTCTATGAAGAGGCCGACGAAGATCCCGACCATGAAGACGGGTCTCAAAAAGAGACGAGATAAGCTTATTTTTTAAAAAGCCGTTTTCCTTTGTGTTATCCTGGAAGCCTTCGAGGGGGATCTTATGCTTTACACCAAGCTTCTAGCTTTTGGCGCTGTTCTTATTTTATCCGCCTGCCAAAATTACTCAGAAAATAGTTTGGCTGGTGATAAAGCAAGTCTTGTTAAGTGCCCTGCTAACGGTTGCGCCAGTGCCCTTGCTGACAGTAATGAGTTAAGTATTTCATGGGCTGGAAAAAGCACCATCATTAGTTCAGGCGCAGACCGAAGTGTGCAGCTAGGGGGAGATTGCTATCCCTCGACCTATCAAAAAAATCGAATTGATGTTCAAGTAAGAAACTCTGCGACCAATCAAACGGTGAATGCAATTCCCTACAGCCCCAGTCTGACGTCAGCTACGACCATTCAATGTGAAAAAGGGCGCTATAATATATCTCTGGATACAAGTGCATTACCTATCAACAATGTCTACCGCGTAAGTCTGACCTTGGTAGGGATTGAAAATGGAACTGATCGCGCTGGAGGTATAAATTCAGCGACCCTCTCAATTTCTCGTTAATGATTTGAGTGATTATTTTTAACTTGCTTGAGCTCTTCTAAGCTTAAGCTTTTTGGTTTTCTTAAAGACGACAGATCTAAATTCCTTAGATAAGAAGATTTTTTGGTTCGTGGGAGCGGTTGATCTTCTAAATCTTTCAGCGTACTTGCCATTGGTAGCGATGTAATTAATTTTTTCTGCAAATCAAAATCGATCAGTGCCTCAATTAATTTTAAAGTGATCTTCCTGGAAGGACTATGACGGGGAGTGCAAAAGCTCCAAAGATACAAGCTTGTAAAATCCTCATTATTTGGGGCTAATTTTTTTGGAGTGACTTCATCCAAATGAGACAACTCGATGACAAATCCGCCAGGATCTGATTTCAAGTCTAATTCGGGGAAGTCCTTAAAAAATTCCCAGGGACGAATTTGGGAAGACGTTAAATGAAGCTCTTCCCTTTTTGTGGCTAATTCATCCCAGTCATTTAGCAAATAAAATGTCTTTACTGAATTCGCAGGCGCAGAACCGGTGGACTGATACAAATGCGTGACCATCCAGAAAATCGGAGCACTGTAAATTTTTGTTTGTGAGGTGGGCAAAAAATCCGCCGATATTTTTTTGCTGAAAAGATCTTTAAGTGGATTTAAATTGGACAGTTGGTGAGCTAGCGTTGCAGGACCAATCCAGTGATCAGGGACAAGAGCCAAATGATAACCCGGCGACGTGATCGATCGAATATTAAATTCCTCACGGTCATGCACGATTAAAAGTTTTATCTTGATGTTTAGTTTTCTTTCAAGTTCCGTGCGGACTGCTGTTGGCAAAAAAATCTCTTCGGTCAGAAGAATTTCTACCTCCGTAGGGTCCCCGAAAAATGAAGGACCCGCATCAATGGAAGAGGTCCCCTTTAAAAAGCCTGCACCTAGACAAGCCAGAAGAAAAAAGAGCCAGAGGGCCAGCTCTTTACGCATGCTGTTTAAAAAGTTTCATCGAAGGCCACTTGGCCAGAAACTCCCATTTGATAAGCCGAAACTCTGCGTTCAAAAAAGTTCGCAAGCTCTTGCATATCTTGGAGTTCCATAAACCCAAAGGGATTACGAACATTAAACCTTGGTGCAATATGCAAAGACTCCAAACGTTGATCTGCAACAAATTCCAGATACTGTCGCATATCTTTTAAACTCATCCCGGCGACACCATGTTCAAGGATATCTTCGGCAAAAGCCATTTCACACTCGATGGCGTCTTCCATCATTTGCACAACCATATCATTCATCTGTTCATTGAAAAGACTGGGTTCTTCTTTCCGAGCTGTTTGAATCACTTCATTGGCAAAAGCGATATGCATGCTTTCATCACGGAAAACCCAATTCGTTCCCGTCGCAAGTCCTGCTAATAAACCTTTTGAACGTAAAAAATAAACGTAGGCAAAGGCCGCAAAGAAAAACAGACCTTCGATACAAGTTGCAAAACAAATCACATTCATTAAAAACTTACGACGATCTTCCGGAGTCTCTAGCGAATCCAAAGTATTGATTGAATCCATCCATTTAAAACAGAACTGCGCTTTTTTCTGAATGGAAGGAATGCTTTCCACCGCCTTAAATGCCAAAGCCCTTTCGTCGGGATGTGGAATATAAGTATCTAGCAAGGTTAGATAAAACTGCACATGCAAAGCCTCTTCGTAAAGCTGTCTTGATAAATACAAGCGAGCTTCTGGCGAATTGATATGTTTATAAAGATTTAAAACTAAATTGTTTCCAACAATTGAATCTCCGGTTGCAAAGAACGCGACCAACCGGCTGATGAGATGTTTTTCAGACGGAGTCATTTTTGTATTCAAATCAACGAGATCTGTTGAAAAATCAACCTCATCGACCGTCCAGGTATTTTTAATGCCATTTTTATACATTTCATAAAAAACGGGATACTTCATCGGCCGTAAGGTTAAATCAAATCCTGGGTCTAATATCATATTGCCTCCTTCATAGTGGCACCTGCTCCTTCTGAAGCAGGTCATCAAAAAATTAAATTAAGTACTACTGACAGGCTTCGCAAGCTTCTGGATTGTCCAGACTGCAAGCAATCACTTCGGAATCGGAGTAAGCTTTTTTATCAGCCGCTTCCTTCATCAATAGTTCTGTCGCCGCCGCCGCTTCCGGAGACGCCGTGGCTGCTTTTTTAACAGTCGTCTTAGCAATCGCCGTCGCAGGCCTTGAACGTAAATAATAAGTCGTTTTAATTCCTCGTTTCCAAGCATACATATACATGGAAGACAGTTTTCCAATTGTAGGACTTTCCATAAATAAATTTAAACTTTGGGATTGATCGATATAGGGTCCACGGTCAGCGGCCATTTCAATCAAACCTTTCATTGGAACTTCCCAGACGGTTCTGTACAGGTTTTTTAACTCTTGCGGAATTTCAGGAATATCTTGAATTGATCCTTCAAGTGTTTTGATTTGATTTCGAAGATCCTCGCTCCATAGGCCCAAAGCTTTTAAATCCAAAACCAAATTGCGGTTGATTTGTAAGAATTCGCCGCTCAGGGTTTCTCGTTTAAATAAATTTGAAACCTGAGGTTCTGTAGCTTCATAACAGCCTACGATGGATGCAATTGTTGCCGTCGGAGCAATGGCAATCAGCAAAGAATTTCTAAGACCAAATCGGCCTAATCTTTCTTTAAGGTTATTCCATTTTAACATGTTATGTGGAGTGACGTTCCACAAATCAAATTGCAGTAGACCTTTGTTCGCACGAGTTTCTTTGTAAGCTTCATGCGGCCCTAGTTTTTCTGCTAAATCGACGGACGTAGAAACCGCATGATAATAAATCTCTTCCTGAATCCGAGCTGAAAGAGCACGCGCTTCGTCGCAATCAAAAGGCAATTTTAATAAAAAGAAAGCATCTTGAAGTCCCATCACGCCAAGGCCAACAGGGCGCCATTTGCTATTTGAAGATTGGGCCGTATCAATTGGGTAGAAATTAATATCAATGACGCGATCTAAATATTTTACAGCTGTCCTGACAGTTCGGCCCAGTTTTTCAAAATCAAATTCACCGTTTGAAACATGTCGGGCTAAGTTGACTGAACCTAAGTTACAAACAGCGGTTTCTTTATCTGACGTAACTTCTAAAATTTCAGTGCAAAGATTTGAAAGATGAATCACGTTTTCTGGTGTGCCTGTTTGATTGGCCTTTTGATTAGAAGCATCTTTAAAAGTCATCCAGCCGTTGCCGGTCTGAGCCAATGTTTTCATCATTCGCACATACAGATCCCGAGCTTTTAATTGTTTCATGAAAAGCTTTTTTTCTTCAGCTTCGGCATAAGCTTTTTCAAATTCTGGTCCATAAAGTTCAACAAAATGGGGAACAATGCGCGGATCAAATAATGACCACATCGCATCTTCTTCCACGCGCTTCATAAATAAATCAGGAACCCAATTTGCTAAATTAAGGTTATGAGCGCGCTTGGCTTCATCGCCCGTGTTATCGCGAAGTTCTAAAAATTCTTCGATATCGGCGTGCCAACTTTCTAGATAAACACAAGCGGCGCCTTTTCGTTTACCACCTTGATTCACAGCCGCCACCGAGCTGTCCAAAGTTTTTAGCCAAGGAATGATTCCGTTAGAATGACCATTTGTCCCTTGAATCAAGGAGCCGCGCGAACGAACCTTAGAAAAAGCAACGCCAATGCCGCCGGCGAATTTTGAAAGCATCGCAATATCAGTGTACTTGTCATAGATCGCACGCAGGTCGTCTTTTGGAGAATCCAAAAGGTAACAAGAGCTCATCTGTGGACGCTGGGTGCCTGAATTAAAAAGGGTCGGGGTGGATGGCATATATTCATGCGAAGAAATCAATCGATAAAATTCGATGGCTTCATCCACAGTTTGTGCCAACCCACAGGCGACGCGCATAAAAAAGTACTGAGGTGTTTCGAACACTTGCCGACTGGTTGGATTTTTTAAAAGATAGCGATCATAAACCGTGCGGAGACCAAAATACTCAAATCGATCTGTGCGGTAAGGTTCAATCGCTGCGCAAAGAACAGCTTTATGGCTGTCAACAAAGGTCAAAAGGGATTCTGATAAAATTCCCGCTTTGAATCCAACATTCACAGCATCCGCAAAAGAGTGGATCTTTTGGGAACGGACTTCCTCGTCGATATAGGTGGCAAGAAGTCTTGCCGCCAACTTCGAGTACTCGGGCTCCTCGCTAGTTAATAGAGAAGCTGTTTGAATACAAAGATTATCAAGTTCTTTTGTACTGGCGCCATCGTAAAGGCCACTGATGGCTTTGGTGGCGACTCGGAGTGGATCGACTTGTGTCAGACCCTGACAGCAATGGGTGACGCGTTCGACGATCTTAGTGACGTCAACGGGCTCCATCGTACCATCACGTTTCATGACCCGCATCACAGGCGTATTATAAGAGCGGCGGCCATGATCTTCTGTAGCTTGCATTTGGTTTTTCATTAAATCCCCTGGTTCCTTAAATTTGGTCAAAAGCGTCCCCCGAAAAACCCCCACGTTTTTCGAAAATCGAGCTTTGTATCTAAAACTCTCCGCGATAAAGCTGTCTAGCTTAAAGTCTAGTTTGCTTCACCCCGACTTATTTTCCTTGTCTGTGTAATGGGATTGAATCTGCGAAGCCATCATAGCCGTTTCCCTAACAACACCACTATATCTAGTGCTATTGCCGAAGAGCCTCATCAATAAGGCGGATTAAATCTTGAAACTAGTGTGCTGAACTCTTTTCGAGGATGCAAATTTTTTTTATTAATTTGGACCATAATTTTATATTGCTGCACATCAATTAGGCATGAAAAGGGATTTCATTGACACCTCGTCTGTGCTTTCTGATCCGGCACAAATGCCTAATTTCTAGAGTGGGGGAAAGGTCCAGGGCCCGCAAACCCTTGTCAGATAAGGACAAATTTCAATTCGTGTGAAACAATTCTTAAATGAACTTAAATATGTGGAATCACAGCCCAGCTAGTGGTTGTGAATTTAAAAAGAAATTTTTTTGCGCAACCAGCTCTTCGGTTGTGACAGCATTAAAATGACGACCCTGGTAACTAGTCTGGGATCGCAAGTGATCGATAATGAATTGATGGGTGCCCATTTTATCTGAAGTCCACGCTGGCGCGACCAATTCGTCTCGCCTAGGGGCTAAGGCTGCAAGCCTATGCATAAAAAAACGGGGAGACAGATGTTCTAGAAATATTTGCACTCGGTGGGCATAAAGAATTCGATCAATGGGAATAAAACTGCCTTCATGAAACATTTTCTCTAAAGGCGTGTTGGTTAAAACATGCAAATTATGAAGTTTAATATTCGTAATGGGCAGGTCATTAACAGTCTTTGCGGTCTGGATAATTTGCTCGTCTGTTTCATGGGGCTGACCAAACATTAAATGAATGCCTAAATCAACACTGGTTTCTGTAGCAATTTTTGCAATGGCATCCAAAGATTGCTGGGCCGTATGCCCGCGACGCATAAATTTTAACTGGTCATCGAAAAAACTTTGCACGCCCAGTTCGACCGAGACAAAAGATTTTTCATGATACTCTTGCCATAAGTTTAAAACAGAAGGGGATAAGCAGTCGGGTCGGGTGCCGACGACAAAGCCTTTTACAAATGGAAAACTTAAAGCTGTTTCAAAATTATTTCTTAAGGTTGAAATCTTGGTGAATGAATTTGTATAGGCTTGAAAATAAACCAGAAAGTTTTTGGCATGATAGCGATCGCCTAAGTGTCGACCAAATTCAGAGATCTGTTTGCTAAGCTCCATACCCTGAGCTTCCGAGCGCGCGGCCGACCCCCAGACGTCACAGAAGACGCAGGTTTGCATGCCCTTAAGGCCGCGCCTATTGGGGCAATCGTCGACCACGGAGACAGGAATCTTATAGATTTTCTCGCCAAATCGCTGCTGGTAGAAATTTGAGATTGTGTTATACGGTAAACCGCGCCAGCCTTTTTCCATAGAGTGGTGATGATAAAATAAATGCTGTCTGTCAACCTGTTCGGAGATTTCAGTTTGAAAACGTGGTCTGAGATTGGTTTTAGCCTGGAAAAAACACAAGACGGCAGTCCTACCCTTCGAAGGCCCACACCGACGCGCTCCGATTTTGAAACGGGTCAATCTATGCACCACTCTGGCGGTGCTTGGGAGGAAACACTCTATATTTACAAGCCAGTCACTGATTGGGTGAAAGAAAAAAATCTGCCAGAGTCTCGATTTTTAAGTGTTGGACTTGGCCTGGGCTACGTCGAGCTTTTGGTCGCTCGAGAATTCATGAATCTAAATAAAGACCGTGCGCTTCGCCTGCAAAGTTTTGAAATCGTGGCGGAACTGACAAATTATTTTATTTCGTGGATTTTTGATCGCCCTCTCCATCCCGAAGTCCAAGCCACTTACGATCAAATAGGAAGTTTCGTTTTTAGCCAATCACGTGAAGATCAGAAGCAGGGAAAACAATTTTTAGCAAAGCTTTACACCGACGGGAGTTGGCAAGTGGACGGCGCCCTTGAAGACTGCCAGACATCAGATGTCCAGTTCCATGGTTTAATGTACGATGCTTTCAGTCGGGCTGTCAGTCCGGGTTTGTGGACACCAGAA
>JAYTOY010000049.1:0-10251 GCA_043747555.1 Pseudobdellovibrionaceae bacterium
TGTTAACTTACCCAACATGATGAGCAGTTATCACAAGAGGATTAAAAAACTTTATGGCGTCTGACGAAAAAGATAAAAAAACAGAATCTGAATCTAAAAATTTAATGGGCGAAACTCTTAAAAAAGTATTATCTGTTGGGGTCGGCGCTGCTTTTATGACGGAAGAAAGCATCAGAGGGTACTTGGGTGATCTTAAGGTTCCTAAAGAGATCCTTGGTGTTTTGTTGCAATCAGCCAACAAGGGCAAAGATGAAATTACGCAGCGAGTTTCCAAAGAGCTTATTGGTATAGTCTCGAAAATTGATTGGGTCAAAGAAGTGGCTCGTTTTGCCGAGACACACAAGTTTAAGATTTCTGCTGAAATAGATATCGTAAAGAAGAATAATAACGAATCTAAGAGTTAAGCAATCTCTGGTCTATGGTCGATCTTAAGAACCTGGCTTTAGCAGCCGAAAAGAGGTGATGGTGGTTAATTACATTTTATCATTGATGTCTGTTTTGCTGTTTTGCGGTTGCTGCTTTTTGTTGATCAGGTCAGCGACAACGCCCATTCCTATTTTTACAAAAACTAGGTATTCTAAATCAGCGCAGCGGGTGGCTCGAAATTATAAGACGTTGGCTCTAGCGACACTGACAATTTTTTTTCTCGTTTCATTGGTCATGTCTTTTAGCCAAGTTTTCGTCGAGCTGTAAATTTTAACATGCAGACTTTCCAAACGTTCAATCCCTACACTGGCGAAGTCTTAGAAACGCATCGCCATTTATTATCTCATGAAGCCACTTTGGTTATTGAACAAGCTCACGTTAGTTTCCTTGCTTGGAGAAATCAAACTCCTATAAACCGTGCTGCTATTTTAAAAAGAATGGCATCAGCCTTTCGAAAAAATAATCGACCGCTTTCGCAAATCATTGCTCGCGAGATGGGAAAGCCTTTGCAGCAAGGTCGAGATGAAGTTGAAAAGTGCGCCGTGGCGCTTGAGTATTTTGCTGAAAACGGTCCCGAATTTTTAAAACCTCAAGATGTCGACGGGCCTTTCGAAAAAAATCAAATTCATTTGCAACCCCAAGGTGTCATTTTAGCGATTATGCCATGGAATTTTCCACTTTGGCAGGCGATCCGCTTTGCCGCTCCAGCGTTGATGGCTGGAAACACAATTGTTCTAAAGCCTGCTGATATCACCGCCGGCAGTTCCAAAGCGATGATTACAATTCTAAAAGGGATTTTTCCTTCTGAACTTATTTTTGATGCTCCGATGACCCACGAAACTTGCGCTGAGGTGATGGCGCATCCGCGAATTCGCGGAGTGACTTTTACTGGCAGTACTTCGGCTGGGCGAAAAATTGCTGAAGTCGCCGGTAAAAATCTTAAAAAAATCGTGTTGGAACTGGGCGGTTCAGATGCTTACTTGGTTTTAAAGGATGCCGATTTGCTGAAGGCGGCCGAAATCTGCGCGCGCGCTCGAATGATCAATTCGGGGCAAAGCTGTGTGGCTGCAAAAAGATTTATTGTCGAAGACGAAGTCTTTGAAAAATTTCTAGAATTTTTTAAACTTGAAATGGAAAAAGTGAAATTTGGAAATCCGATGCAGGTGGATATTCAATTCGGCCCACTAGCTTCTAAGAAATTCCAAAAAATGGTGTCGGATCAGGTGGAAAGTTTAAAAGGAGATGGCGGCAAAGTCATTTTAGGAGGCGATTGCCCTGTCGGTGACAGCGCTTTTTATCCCGCAACTATTATGGTGTTTGAAGAAAACTTCCCCGAGCTAGGCTCAGAAGAAATTTTTGGACCTGTGGCTTTAGTGATTAAAGCGAAGACTGCAGATGAGGCCGTCAAAATCGCTAATTCTTCGATCTACGGTCTTGGTGGCGCCATTTTTTCAAGGGATTTAGTTCGTGCTCAATCCTTAGCTTTGCAGATGGAGACAGGCATTGTTGTCATTAATCAACAAGTTAAGTCAGACCCTCGGATTCCCTTCGGCGGTGTGAAAGATTCGGGCTATGGACGAGAGCTTTCGGTGTATGGCTTGCAAGAATTCTGCAATGTAAAAACAGTGGGAAACAATTCGTGACAAAGAAAACATGGTGGAAACTTGATCATCATGTTTGGCACCAACTTAAAAAATATTCTTTAGAAAAAAAATCATTTATCGTGGCTCTTTCTGGCGGCGCAGACTCGTTAGCTCTGGCAGAATGCCTCATCAGAGTCCTAGGATTTAAAAAAGTTAAATTAGCCTATTTTCATCATGGGGGAAAAGTCAGTTATCGGGATAAGGCTTTCACATTCTGCCAAACCTATGCGGAAAGCAGGGGTGTTGTTTTAATCACTCAAAAATGGCAAGGACCCGAGCTAATGTCGGAAGCTGATATGCGTGAAAAGCGTTATCAGTTTTTAATGGATGAACAAAGTAAAAATTCTGAAATAATCGTTGCCACAGGACACCAGCAAAATGATGTCATCGAGACTAGGATCATGCGTTTGATGCGCGGGACGGGTCCTCAGGGATTGAAGGCCATTCA
Source organism: Pseudobdellovibrionaceae bacterium (assembly GCA_043747555.1). Classification (GTDB taxonomy): domain Bacteria; phylum Bdellovibrionota; class Bdellovibrionia; order Bdellovibrionales; family Bdellovibrionaceae; genus JAYWDA01. The sequence goes on from JAYTOY010000049.1 coordinate 2,518, forward strand.
AATTTTTAGGCCGCCTTTTTTTCGTCCCTTACTGGCTATTTCGCGCACCCAGATCGAGGTGTATCTTAACAAACAAAACCTAGTTCCTATGACAGATCCGTCAAATGCGGACACAAGTTACTTAAGAAATTGGCTGCGAACCGCATGGTTGCCACAACTTGAAAAAAAAAGACCGGGATCCTATCAAAGTCTTGGACGGTCTTTGGAAGCATTGGCGGAATCTTTAACTTTTGAAGATTCACAAGAGTCTTTAAAACAGCCAAAAGATAAGATTTCACGCTCTGAGTTTTTAGCTCGGACTGAACCTGAGCAAACAAGGTGGTTAGCAAGAGCTTTATTGCATTCTGGACAAAAAGATTTTACGCAATTTCACCTGCAGGAAATCCGTCGTCGACTGATTGAGTCACCTAAAAGCAACATCTTTAGGGTGGCAGGATGTGATTGGCATGTTAACGCACAGCAAATCCAAGTCCAGCTTCAGAAACCAGTGCTCAAAAAGTTGTGAGTGTTCCCTTCGGCATGTTAGCATATAACTATTAAGGCTCCGGCTTGGATGCCGTCGAAAGGAATCGCAATGCGTTCAGATAAGAAACACCTGGCCCTGATTTTTGCCTTCGCCATCTTCCTCATTTTTATTGTTCAACAATATAACGGTCGACAGAGCCAACAAATGGGTAAATTTGATTATCCCCAATTTGTAAAAGCTTTGGAGGCTGGTGAAATTCGCGAAATTACTTTTCATGAAGATATTGGCGAAATCACGGGCGATGTAAAACCTGAGTTTGAAAAAAAATACGGCGGAACTAAATTTAGTATCAAAGGCATGACCACAGATCGTGGCTTTGATATCGTTAATAAATATGGAATCGTTCCTAAATATGAGCGCGGCGACAGCAATAATTTTCTGCAAGGATTTATTGTTAACTGGTTACCGATGCTTTTACTTTTGGGTTTCTTTTTATTTTTCTTAAAACAGATTCAAAGTGGCGGCGGTAAGGCCATGTCGTTTGGAAAATCACGAGCGAAGCTTTTAACAGAAAATAAAAACCGGGTGACCTTTAAAGAAGTCGCAGGCGTTGATGAGGCCAAAGACGACCTTCAAGAAATTGTTAATTTTTTAAAAGATCCACGTAAGTACACCAAGCTGGGTGGCCGAATTCCTAAGGGAGTTTTGCTGGTGGGTTCTCCGGGAACAGGTAAGACTTTACTAGCGCGGGCTGTGGCTGGTGAGGCGGGCGTTCCTTTCTTTACTATTTCTGGTTCTGATTTTGTCGAGATGTTTGTGGGTGTTGGAGCCAGTCGTGTCCGAGATCTTTTTGAGCAAGGTAAAAAACATGCGCCATGCTTAATCTTTATTGATGAGATCGATGCGGTAGGACGTCATCGCGGAGCCGGTATGGGTGGCGGTCACGACGAGCGCGAGCAAACTTTGAATCAGCTTCTTGTCGAGATGGACGGCTTTGAATCCAGTGAAGGCGTCATTTTGATTGCTGCAACAAATCGTCCTGATGTTTTGGATCCCGCTTTACTTCGCCCGGGTCGTTTTGATCGACGTGTGGTTGTGAATAAGCCAGATTTAAAAGGGCGCGAGCATATTTTAAGTGTTCATACGAGAAAGACACCTTTGGGTCCTGATGTGGATGCAACAAAAATTGCACGGGGAACGCCAGGATTTTCAGGAGCTGATTTGGAAAATCTAGTCAATGAAGCGGCGCTGGTGGCGGCCCGAAATGATAAAAAATATTTAGAAATGGAAGATTTTGAGCGCGCTAAAGATAAAGTTTTAATGGGCGCGGAAAGAAAATCCATGGTGATTAGTGATGAAGATAAGCGAACAACGGCTTATCATGAGGCCGGGCATACCTTGGTTGGAAAAAAGCTTCATGGGCTTGATCCTATTCACAAGGTCACCATCATTCCACGTGGAATGGCTTTAGGTGTGACTCAAACATTGCCGGAAAAGGAAGCCCTCAATTTGTCGAAAAGTAAGGCTGAAAACATGATCGCCTTTATGTTTGGTGGTCGAGCGGCCGAAAAATTAGTTTTTGACGACTTTACAACCGGTGCCGGGAACGATATTGAACGTGCGACCGATGTTGCACGTCGCATGGTTTGCGAGTGGGGTATGAGCGAAAAGTTGGGACCCTTAGCTTACGAAAAGCGCGGTGGGCCTGTTTTTATGGGTATGGGTCATAGTGAAACTGCGACCAGTTATTCTCAGGCTAAGGCGGAAGAGATTGACCGAGAAGTTTCAGGTATTATCAATACGGGCTATGCCTTAGCGCTGAAGATCCTGACAGATAACCGCGATGCCTTGGACCGATTAGCAGCAGCTCTCTTAGAATTTGAAACCATCGATAGTCACGAAGTAGATATGCTCGTTAACGGGGCGGCTATGAAAGAGATCGAAAAAATTCGAAATAATAAAAAAGATGGCGGATTGACTCAAGAAATTGAAGCGCCTGGGGCTTCTAAAAAAGCGTCCAGTGGTGGCTCTGACCCCGTTGGAAATTCAGGTCCTGTGACGGTCTAAGTTCTATCAAAAAAAAGCCGTAGCCTCGTAGCCGAGGCTACGCTATTCTAAGAGGGTGGAGTGACCAACTTGAACCCTCAGCATATACTTGATAATTTAAGCTTTATCTTTTCCCAGTTGCGGCTTCAAGACTCCGTTGACGTGGCCCTTGTATGGCTGGTGGTTTATCGCATTCTGGTTTTAATAAAACGCACTGGCACCATTCAGATGTTATCTGGGTTAGGTGTTTTGGCGATCGGTTATATTTTTAGTATTTGGTTAGAGCTTTTTACCTTTAACTGGCTTCTTGAAAAATTCTTTTCAAATCTGTTTGTCATCGTAGTGATTTTATTTCAGGCCGAGATTCGCAGAGCTCTTGCGCATATCGGTAGTAATCCCTTTTTCAGCGATGTCAGTGGCGTTCAAGAAACCCATATTATCGAAGAGATCGCTAAAGGTATTATTTCAACAGCTCAACGGGGCTACGGCGGTTTAGTAGTGATCGAGCGCGAGATCATCGTTGATTATCACCTTGAGATGGGAACAGAGATGGATGCTCGTGTTTCAGCTGAGCTCTTGGTGTCGATTTTTCATCCTGCCAGTCCTATGCATGATGGGGCGATTTTAATTCGAAATGGAAAGCTTTTTGCGGCGGGCTGTTTTCTACCTTTAAGTAAGAATCCGGCCCTCGATAAAAACTTAGGGACCAGGCATCGCTCAGCCATCGGCTTAACTGAAGAGTCCGATGCCCTGGTTTTTGTGATTAGTGAGGAAAATAAATCCGTTGGGATTGTGCAAGCAGGGCAGTTGCGAACCAATGCTGATCTGGGTGACATTCGCCAGTCATTATATGAGGTATATAATTTAAAATACAAAGGCAGCGTGGCTGGGGAGTCAGTCACGTGATCAATTCAACTCCAAAATTCAGTGATATTTTAACTGAAAATTTAAGCTATAAAATAGTCTCTCTTTTTATTGCGATTATTTTATGGCTGACCATCATGGGTCGCCGGGATCTGATTTTGACCCGAAGTATTGATATTGAATTTAAAACAGCCGCTCAGCACCGGATTGTTGGACAAACAGCTGATCAAATTCGCTTACGGCTTTCAGGTCCCAGATCTTCATTGAAAGAACTGATGGGAGAGGTTAAGGGTAAAGGCATCCAAGTGGATATTTCGGAACGCGGGGCCGGCATTTTTGATATTGATGTGCCCGTGAATAGAATTGAAATTCCTGCGGGCATCAGAATTTTAAGTGTTAGACCCAATCTAATACGAGTCGAGGTAATTAAAGAGCCATGATAGATAAAAAATATCCTAAATTATTCGGCACTGATGGCATCCGGGGAACAGCGAACGTTTTTCCTATGCTGCCTGAAACTGTTATTAAAATCGGTCAAGCTTTGGGTTATTTACTGCAACAGCAGAATAGTAAAACCACATCGCAAATTAAAAAAGTAGTCATCGGCAAGGACACAAGACTGTCTGGGTATATGATCGAGCAAGCGCTGGCCAGCGGCCTTAATTCAATGGGAATCCATGTTCAGTTGGTCGGTCCACTGCCGACACCAGGCATTGGTTATTTGACCAGAACCATGCGAGCTTCGGCCGGCGTGGTTATATCGGCCTCGCATAATGCCTTCCAGGATAATGGCATAAAAATCTTTGGGTCAGATGGATTTAAAATTGCCGATGAGATTGAAAAAGATATCGAACGTTTAGTTTTTCAAGCCGATCTGACAAAGTTTTTGCCTGAATCCAAGGACGTTGGTCGCACCAAGCGAATTGAAGATGCGCAAGGGCGCTACATTGTGTTCGTAAAAAACACATTTCCATTAGAGTTTACATTAGATGGTTTGCGCATCGTTTTAGACACAGCCAATGGGGCTGCCTACAAAGTGGCGCCAGCTATTTTTGAAGAGCTTGGCGCCGAAGTGATTCAGCTGGGTGATAATCCCAATGGCATTAATATCAACGATAAAGTGGGTGCTTTATACCCGGCCAAATTAGCAGAAGCTGTGGTTGAATACCGCGCTGATGTTGGGATCAGTCTTGATGGCGATGCGGACAGAGTTATTATGGTTGATGAGGCCGGTGATATTGTCAATGGCGACCATATTTTAGGAATCTGTGCCTTATTTATGAAGGCCAAAGGCCTTTTGAAAAAAGACACACTGGTCGTTACCCAGATGAGTAATTTTGGTTTAGAAAAAAAGATGAACGAAAATGGCATTAAGATTGTTAAAGTGGGTGTCGGCGATAAGCACGTTGTCGAAGAGATGCGAAAGAATGGTTACAACGTTGGCGGAGAACAGTCTGGCCATGTCATTTTCTTAGACCATGCCACGACAGGCGACGGCTGTGTCGCTGCTTTAAGTGTGCTGGCCGTCATGAAAGAGACTGGCAAAAAAATGAGCGAGCTGAATGCCTTGATTGATGATGTGCCTCAGGTCTTAATTAATTGTCGGCTTAAGATGCGCAAAGAACTCGATCAAATAGCTGGCTATAAGGACCTGATCACTTCGATTGAAAAAAGATTAAACGGTGAAGGTCGGGTCTTTGTCAGGTTCTCTGGCACCGAGCCTGTTTTAAGAATTCTTGTGGAAGGTCCCGATAAAATTAAAATCACAGAATTTGCTGAAGAGATCGCAAAATTTGTTGAAAAAGAATTGAACTAAAGGAATCAACCAGATGAAAAATAAGATTCGTTTAGGTGTGAATGTGGATCATATTGCCACTCTTAGACAAGTTCGGGCGGGCACGACGGCCTACCCAAATTTACTGCATTTCGTAAAGGAAGCAAAATCCGGAGGCGCCCAGCAGATCACCATTCACCTTCGCGAAGATGCTCGCCATATTCAGCTATCAGATTTAGTTCTTCTTTCAAAAAAGTGTCCGGTCTTATTAAATCTAGAAATGGCTGCGACCGAAAAAATGCAAAAATTAGCCTTAAAGCATCGCCCGGATTGGTGCTGCCTTGTTCCTGAAAAGCGGGAAGAATTAACCACGGAGGGTGGTTTAAATATTACAAAGTATTTTGGCCGCATCAGAAAAATCACAAAAAATTTAAAGCAAAAGAAAATTTTAGTTTCTCACTTTATCGAACCCGATTTGCGCCAAGTCTTTGCCAGTAGCGAGTGTGGAGCTGATGCCGTCGAATTTCATACGGGTCATTGGGTATTCCTTAAAGGTGGAAAAAAAAACAGAGAATGGAAGCGATTACTACAGGCGGCCCGATTTGCGCATAGTTTGGGTCTGAGTGTTCATGCGGGTCATGGGCTTGATTACGAGCACAGCCGTTTAATTAGAAAACTCCCGTTTCTTAAAGAAGTTAATATTGGCCACTCCCTCGTTTGTTATGCGCTTCAAGATGGGTTTAAAAAAGCTGTTCAAAAAATGAAAAGACAGCTTTCTTAAACAGCTTGAAGTTTGCTAGTAGGTTGTTTCAATGTAAGAACAATTGCCGTTGGTTTGTGGGCAATCATAGCTTCATTAAAATTTTCAGGGGTGCTTAAAGATCCTGAATTTGTCTGAACGTAAATTTCTGCATTCTCTGGGTAAAACAGCAGGATCATTTTTAAATCTTTTACTGTCACAAGGCCTCCAGGGGTAAGATTAAAGTTGAAGACGGCGAATGACAAACGTTGCTTGGTCAAATTATTTTGATAAGGCTTGCAAGTAAATATAAAGGGAGACTGGCGGTATGACGGGTCAAACAACAACGATACAACTTTTCCAGCGCAGCGACCTTTCGCTGGTAGCAGACGCGATTATAGAAAAGATAGAACGTCGAAATCTATTTTTATTTGTTGGCGAAGTAGGTTCCGGAAAGACCTCTTTGATTTCTGAAGTATGTCAAACGCTAGGGTTTCGCGAAGTCGCCTCGCCTTCCTTTGCAATTCACCACCGTTACGAAAACAACCTGGGAAAATCTTTAGATCACGTCGATCTTTACCGCCTGAAAGATGAAGCCGATTTGGACAGCACGGGCTTTTGGGATTTGTTTCAGCAAGCTGAGGCCTGCGTGATGGTCGAATGGGCTGACCGCATTGCTGATCATGCTTGGCCCATCAATTGGCCTACTTATAAAATCGTCTTTGAAAAATTAGAAGGTGAAAAAAGGCTTGTTCGGATCGAAGCCTTCCAAACTCCAGGTTAGGCACAAGATTAAGCGACTAATTTTTGCTCTTGGCTAGCAATTTTCTGACTGATTTCGGCGGCTGATTTAACAACTAACTTTAAAACATGATTGTTGTAGGCATTGGTTTCGCCAAGGGCAAGTAGAATTCCAATCAGGCGATCCGCTTGCAAAAGAGGAACTAAAGTCACATGCCCTGGAGTTTGTGACATATTCCAGTCATCAAAAAACTTTTCATTGATATCGTTAGCACTGACTGGGCCATGAAATGGTTTGTAAGTAGCTGCGACAATATAGAACATACTAGGAACTTTTAAAGAGATGCTATAATTTGAGACACCAGGATTAAAGCCCTTGCTCCATATTAAGGGGCGAGCTTCTATTTCATTTGTATCAACACTTAAAATTAAATATTTATCAAAATTATTCACTAAAGGTTCGCACAAGTTTTTTAGCTCAGCGCTGAGATCTTTGTTGTAGCTGTTCATTTTCGAAAGTGGAAACAGACCTGTTTTTTCATTTTGCAAAATAGACGAAATCTTCGGCTGAGCCTTAACCAAAGTCACAGGTGAGACTTCTGAACTTTTCGGAATTAAATGATCGATCGGAATATTTGCAGGGACAGATGTCACAGACGGTGGGGCTGGGGCTTTCACTAATATTGAAGAGCTCGTGGAAGGTTTAGAATCTTCAAAGTTTAAAAATAAATCGTTATGCTCCTCGTTGCTTGCAGGCCCTGAAGTGTTGTCTTCCACCTCTGAAAATTCACTGTCATCTTTTAATTCTAAAGTAAAAAGGGGTGCGGCCGCCTCAGGTTTTGAAAGGTAGCTCTGGCTCCAGGTTTTTAAGTGCACTGGCGAACAAAGAGCAAAGCAAACAGAGATTGAAGAATTAAAATCTAAGGGCTTTTCGATGCAGCCTACAAATAAGACCCCGTCCCATTCACCAACGGGTAAACATTCGCTATTCCACGGATGCCTATCTTGCCAGCGGCTCCAAAACTTCCTATCGGGACTGTTCATCTGAAAGTAGTCATTACTTAGGATGACATAATTGAATTCAACTTGGGCCCAAGCTAAATA
>JAYTOY010000050.1:0-5970 GCA_043747555.1 Pseudobdellovibrionaceae bacterium
TGACGTTCAACTTCTTCTTGTTTTGCATTCCAAGTCTTCATTATGACTCCGTTTTTGAATCGAAGAATGGTTTTAAAGTTCGCGGCACCTATTGTCAAGTTCCTTGGGGTAATAAACTTTCCAAAGAAACAAACCCTGCGGCGGCGCCGACGGCCCGGCCACCTTGCGATCTAAGGCCTTGATAATGTTTTGAATTTGACCGGGATCGGCCTCTTCCCGTTCCAGCGCCAACTGAGTCCCTACAATGTTTCTGACCATTTGCTTTAAAAAACCTTGGCCATCGATGGTGAACCGAAAAATATGGGGGCTGGGCTGATCCCATTTCGCTCCATAGATCTTTCGAACTGTTGAAACAACAATCGTCCCCTTTGTCTGGAAGCTCTTAAAGTCATGTTTTCCCAGAAGAAACTGTGAACTAGCATTCAAATGGTCCAGGTTCATAGGCTTTCGGACCCAATCCGCATAGCGATGCAAAAAAGGGCTGCGGCGAAGACTGTTAAATACAAAATAACGATAAATTTTATGACTGGCGGAAATCGTTGCATGAAAATCAGGCGGTGCAATCCAAGCTTTCTTCACACTGATCGAGGGCGGGAGCAAGGCCTTCAAGGCCCACGGAAAGTCCCACTTTGCAAACGCAGATTCGGGTCGGACGGTGTCGAAATGACAGACCTGGGCCCGTGCATGGACGCCCGCATCGGTCCTTCCAGAGGCAAACAGTGTGATTTTTTCCTGCAGTAAGGTTTCGATTGCGTCTTGTAAAACGTGCTGCACACTTTTAAGGGGCCCATGGTACTGCCGCTGCCAGCCGCAGTAATCAGTGCCATCGTAAGATACTGTGAATCGAATTCTTGTCATCGTCCTAGATGAATTACAGAAGGTTTCAGTCTGCGTCCATGGCAAAAATGTCATTCTTTAAAAGGAATTTTGCTAAATTCTTGCCACTGAACTAAAACTTAAGGGTAAGGAGCCGTATGAAAAGACTTTTAATTCTTATTTACTGTACGGCTTTGCTGGCTTGCTCAAAAACAGGTCGGACCCTGTCTGATAACTTTCTTAAAATAGCGCCACCGCCAACACATCCTGCGGAGCAAGACGCGGGATCCTTAGTGACACGCGATGTGACGGATCGCTCGGCTTGTCAGGGGCCCGCTCCTTTAAATTCTTCTTTGGCGGGTCAGGCTTGGAAATTAAATTATTCATTTAGTAATGGCGCGACCGTTGATCAGTATATTTTTTTCGATGAACATTTTATGGTCGTCGAAAATAACTGTCGTTGGCAAAACCAGACAAAAACCGCTCGGGTCAAAGTTCCCATCAGAATAACAGAGGGTGAATTTGAAATTCAAAGTGGCGATTCCAGTCAGGAAACGATTCCTGGTGGTGACGAAGAATTTTATTGTATCGCTGACGTTCCGACGGACATCGTGAAATTTAGCTTTGTTGGAAACTGCCTTAGTTTTGACTTTTCGGCGGGCTCGATTGTCTTGGCCCCAGCCCCTTAATAATCCATCACAAGGCCAATGCTGATCAATGAAGCACTGACATCTAAGACCTTACTTAGGGAAGCGACATAGCGATAGTCGGCGTTGACCCAAACATTGTGCAGTCCGTATTCGCTTTCTAAGGTGAAAGCCGTGCTGCGATCAAAGGCCGAAATATTAAACATAATTCCACCGCCGCCGTAACCTGCCCCAGAACCCACCGCCTTAAAGGGCTTATCGTCGTCACGCTTTTCAGCCAAAAGATAATACGAACCTCCGCCAACAATGTACGGCGCAAAGTACGGGCGATCTGTCAGCTGCAGCCGATAAATTAAACCCAGGGAAACGGGCACTCCATAAAAAGTATATTTTTCGCGAGCCGTGCAATCTTCGACACTGTCGTTACATAGCGCACCTGTGTTTGACGAAGCATAAGTAAATCGTCCATTTCCCGTCGACGTAAAAAATCCTGCGCCGCCTTGCAACCCCAGTTTTCCCCAATTCACAAAGGGATACCATTCGTAATCGACATTGACCTGGAGGGGCTGTCCACCATACATGGCATCGTAATTAGTACGACCATCAGGACCGACAATATTAGGTGGAGGAAGAATTCCACCGGCTCGAAAACTGATGGATTCATTTTTTACTTCAAACTTCACGGGCTCGTAATAATAACTGCCATCTTTTTCAATACTAAGGAGGCCTTTTTCTGCCATGGGATGAGCAATTTTTTCGTGACCAAGGTCCCGACCGTCTTGGGTTTGTGGTTTTTTTGGAACTTTATAAGGCGCTGATTGTGCGATTGCTTCTTGGACTGGGGCTGGGATGACAGCAGGTTCACCAGCTTTTTTTAGCGCTGGAGCTGACGGTTGCGATGGTGGCGTGCCATTTAATTCTTCACTGAATTCGTCAGCCTCTGTGTCGACATAAGGCGCTGGAGCCTGCGGGCTGTCTATACCACCCTCTTCTACATCATCATCTACACTGAGGGCGCTAGAATTGTCGCTGGCTGATTGCGCGTGAGCGATCGAGGAGAAAAAGAAACTGCCGGAAAGTAAAATTAAAATAAGAAAAAAACTAAACTTAGTTAAAACCGTAATGACTTTTTTTTTGCGCCAGAAAATCACCAAACTTAAAACTCCTAGCGCTGAAAAAATAAGGCCGAGAGCCAGTGGCATGCCTAATTCTAAACTTAAAGCTGCAAAACCCACGACCGGCCACAAGAAACCTCGCGCGATCGTTCGCGAAACTTCACTGTTGCGAATTTTTTGCGCCCAAAGCGACGAATGATTGTAATAAAATTTAACAAACTTTGTTCCCCAAACTGTCGGCATTAAAAAACGGGCTCGGAAATGACGAAGTAATTCAACATGCGGATCCATCGGGGATCCGTAAGCCGCTGTCGCAATAAAACATTTTTTATCATCCAGCAAGCCTTCAACAGCCGATGGAGTTGCACATATTTCCCCGGCTCTGGCGCTTCCTGAGGCCGGTGGATTTTGAAATGGATGGACGTTACCGGTTTGATCGGCACTGCCTAAAACAAAACAGTATTTGGTATCGTTTGAAAGGCCCGTAATTCGATCTTGAAAAGTAAAATCTAAACCCGAAGATGTAATTCCTAAATCAGCGGCATCGTCGTTATTTCTAATGATCGTGGGATCTGAAGTCTCTTTATAAAAAAACAATAAAGAAGTAAATTGAATGTCCGCGACGGCAGCGGACGCCGTCGGAAAATCACTGGCCCTTTGATCTTCTTCGATGTTCACGAAAACTTTTTGATCGCCACGTTCAATGGTATAGTAGCAAATCCCAGAACGCGCCGCTCCCGCAGCAGTGGGACATTCTGTATAACTTTGGCCAGCGGCAGTGCGATCAACGACTCCGATTCTGATCTCTAATGTAATTTTCTCGGCGTCCTCAAACTCAGATGTTGATGTTGTTTTAGAAGGGCCAATGATGACATTTATGGAAGCTCCATCGGCAGTTCCGCCATCACAACTGCTGGTTAATGTGGCCGTCTTGCCACACCAAAAACTCCAGGGCTGCGAAACTGTAAAGCTTCTTGTTCCGGCTGCTAAAAGAGATCCTGAAAAAGCAGTTGGCGTGGCATCTGTACTTAATTGATAAAGAAGAACCCGACCACCGAGGTCAATTGTACTGCTGAAACCTGTAGATAATTTTAACGTTGAGTAAATCGCTGTTTGATTGCACGCACACATTTTGTCGGCACCGGCGCAGACGCCATCACAAGTGTCGCAAGTATTAACCGTATCCATCGGGGTGCAAGAATTATAATTTCTAACCACTCCACCATAAATTCTGGGATTGACAGGCGAAACTCCCAGCGCCGTGCTTGATGCGCCCGAAACTCCAGAGATCGTGGTTGTGGCCTGTGCTTGCAGTCCAAAAATAGAAACGACGGCCAATCCTAGGCCACAAATTATCATCTTGATCATTTATTTAGCAGACCACGAACAAGGTCTAGAGTCAAAAATCGTTGAAATTTTGCATGTTACAACTCAGGACCTTGGACTGGTCTAAAATAACTTCTGAGCAATCTGCACACCGTTCAAAGCGGCGCCTTTTCGGATGTTGTCTGAAACGACCCACATCAACCATAAATAAGGATCTTGCGGATCTTGATGAATCCTTCCAACAAAGACCGGATCCATGCCAGACACTGATCGGGGTGTAGGATATTCGCTTTTCGAAGGTTCGTCTTGAACAAATAAGCCTTCTCCATTTTTTAACGTCTGCAAAATCTCTTCCCGGCCGACCTTTTTTTTCAAGGTCACCCATACTGTTTCGCTGTGGGAATTTAAAGCCGGAATTCTGACTGTAAAAGCAGATATTTTTAATTCAGGCAAAGAGAGTATTTTTTTTGTCTCAGACATAATTTTAACTTCTTCACTGCAAAAGCCGTCAGCGTTGAAAGACCCAATCTGAGGAATGGCATTAAATAAAATGGGATGGGGAAAAGCTTTTGCCAAAGGATTTGGGTTTGAAAAGTCTTTTGTTTGTTCGATCAATTCGTCATAGCCTAAAGCTCCGGCTCCGCTGACCGCTTGATAGGAGCTGACTTTGACTTCTTGCAGACCATATTGATCGGCCAGCGGCTTTAAGGCCACCACCAATTGAATCGTCGAACAATTTGGGTTTGCGATAATTTGCGGTTTTAAACCGGGCTTTAAAAAAGATCCATTCACTTCTGGAACAATCAGTGGAACTTCTTGATCCAAGCGAAAAGCCGCCGAATTATCGACAACGAAGGCACCTTGCTGGACAGCCTGGGGCGCCCATTCTTTGGAAATTTCGTCGCCAGAGGAGAAAAAAACTAAATCCAGCCCTTCAAAGCAGCGGGGCATTAAAGTTAAGAGATTCCACTCTTGCCCTTGGCAGGAAATTTTTTTTCCCATCGAAGCATCGCTCGCAAAGGCCCTTAGCTCAGAAATTAGAAAGGGTTCTTCGTTTAAAATATTGACGAATGTCTGCCCGACCATTCCCGTCGCGCCCACCAAACCAATTTTTAAATTTTTTTTAGAACTATTTGCCATCAGGTGCTTTGTGCGGATTTTCGTCGTCTTCTTCGATCAAATCATGCTCTTGCATTTGTTTTGGCGGAGAGTAGACACTGTGACGAATTTTTTTAACGTTTTTGCCCAATCTAAAGACACCAAAGACAGCGCCTAAAACGGCATATCCTAAAAACACCAAAAAGAGCATCACTTCAGGTCGCAAAACGATCACAACAATCGCAGCTAAACCTAAAACCAAGTATCGAAAGGGCATGCGCTCTTTTAAATCTAAATCTTTAAAACTGCGATAACGGAAAGTACTGACCATAACGATCGCGAGTAAGATTGTCATCCCGAGCAATCCAGGATTACCAACTGGATCCCATTCCAAATCTTGAAATGCTAGAACGGCAGAGGCCACAATCCCCGCTGCCATTGGAATCGGTAAACCTTGAAAGTAATTTTTTTCAACGATGTTAGCCTGCACATTAAACCGCGCCAGGCGTAAAGCCCCACACGCGCAGTAAAGAAAACATGCGAGCCAACCAATTCGACCAAAGGGTTGTAATCCCCAAAGGTATAAAATCATCGCGGGTGCAACTCCAAAGCTGACAAGGTCACACAAGGAATCGTATTCAGCGCCAAATTTACTAGTGGCCCTGGTTAACCGCGCTAAACGGCCATCCAAAAGATCAAAGACAGCGGCGGCAACAATCGTCCAAGCGGCATAAGCCATTTGCCCTTTGATAGCCAAAATGACAGCGTAAAATCCGCAAAATAAATTGGCCGTCGTCATCAGATTCGGTAAAATATAAATATACATTCCCATTTTTCGTTCACGGGGTTCTGTATTTAAGTCAGTAACAATAGGATCCATGTTGAAGCTCTCCTTAGAGAAAGCCAAAAAGATAAAAAAGAATAAATAAACCGCCAGAACTAAGCACGGGCAGTGTTAAATTATCATC
>JAYTOY010000051.1:0-5550 GCA_043747555.1 Pseudobdellovibrionaceae bacterium
CAGCGCCAGCACCTGCAAGTGGTGGCAGCAAAGTTGATGTTAAGATGCCTGAACTTGGCGAGGGCGTGACCGAAGGTGAACTTGTTAAGTGGTTAGTCAAAGTTGGCGACACGGTAAAACCAGATCAATCGATTGTTGAAATCATGACGGACAAAGCTACGGTTGAAGTTCCAAGCCCAGTTGCCGGAATCGTAAAAGAATTAAAATTCAAAGTTGGCGATGTTATCAAAGTTGAAAATGTTATTCTAACTTTGGAAAGCAATGGTTCCGCAGCGGCAACTTCTGCGGTGCAGGTGACTTCGTCAAATAATGGCGCAGCTAAAGCCCCACCAGCAGCTCTGGCCCCGAGCCGTAGTGCTGAAATGTCAGCTGGATCTGCAAGTGCCCAATTCTATCCACCGGCGGCTGATTTCAAAGTGCTAGCGACGCCTGCGACTCGAAGACTAGCTCGTGAAATGAGTGTCGATATCAATCAAATGTCTGGCACTGGTTTAGCCGGACGCGTGACTCGTGAAGATGTGCTGTCAGCGAAAGGCGGCCCTCAGCCTGCTGCGGGAGCAACCCGCGCGAGTTCGCCGCAATCCACTCTGACGATTCCGCGCCCTGCTTACGCAGGACTCGAAGGAGCTGCTGAAACACGTGAACCTTTGCGCGGTATACGCCGTAAAGTGGCAGAAAATATGCAAATGGCAAAGCATGTGATTCCGCATTTTACCTTGATGGAAGAAGCGGAAGTGACTGAGCTTGTGGCTTTGCGTGAGTCATTAAAAGATTATGCTGAAAAAAATAAAACCAAAGTGACGTACTTGCCTTTTGTGGTGAAAGCCATGATTGCAACCATCCGTGAATTTCCAATGTTCAATGCCAGCATTGATGATGCTGCCCAAGAAATAGTTTACAAAAATTATTTTAATATCGGGTTTGCAGCAGATACTCCGCAAGGTTTGATGGTGCCAGTGATTAAAGATGCTGATCGCAAATCAATCTTAGATATTTCAAAAGAAATTATAGATCTTTCAACCAGGGCTCGTGAAGGAAAATTAAAATTAGATGAAATGAAGGGAGCCACCATCACGATCACAAATATCGGATCTGTGGCTGGGCTCTATGCGACTCCGATCATCAATCATCCTGAAGTGGCGATTCTTGGCATGTATAAAATCCAAGATAAACCGGTCATTAAGGATGGCAAATTAGAAGCAATCAAAGTCATGAACTTCACCATCACTTGCGATCATCGCTTGATCGATGGCGCGGTGGCGGCTCGATTTATGAAAGCTTTTGTTGGTCGAATGCAGAAACCTGGAACTTTGATGATGGAGATGGCTTAATGCAAACATTTGACGTTGTTGTCGTTGGTGCCGGGCCTGGTGGCTATGTTGCGGCCATCCGAGCTTCACAATTAGGGTTTAAAGTGGCCGTGATTGAACGTGAATTTTTAGGTGGAGTCTGTTTGAATGTTGGCTGCATTCCTTCAAAGGCAATGATCACGGCCAGTCACCTTCTTCATAAAGCGCAGCATGATTTTCCTACAATGGGATTGAAAATCAAAGGCGAGATCGAAGTTGATATGAAACAACTTCTAAAATGGAAAACTTCTGTTTGTGATCGCATGGCAACTGGTGTTGGCACTTTACTTAAAGGCAACAGCGTCACTGTTCTTCGTGGTGAAGCCAGTTTTAAAAATTCCAAGGAACTTGAAATTAAAATGTCTGCGGGTGGCAGTGATACTGTCAGTGCGAAATTTTTTGTCATTGCAACAGGTTCGCGTCCTATTGAAATTCCTGGTTTTAAGTATGATGAAAAAGATATTATGTCTTCGACAGGCGCACTGGCCCTGGATCACGTTCCAAAAAGAATGGTTGTCATTGGTGGCGGATACATCGGCCTCGAGATCTCTTCTTACCTTCGAAAACTAGGATCTGAAGTCACTGTCATTGAAGCTCAAACTCAGCTCCTGGCTGGTGTTGTGGATCCAGAGTGCGCCCAAGTTGTTGTTCGCAAGCTTGAAAAAAGTGGCGTAAAGATTGTCTACGGCGGCAAAGCTAAGGGACAGAAAAAAGTCACAGGCAGTTATGAAGTCACCATTGAAAAAGATGGCAAAGACGAAGTGATTAAGTGCGATAAAATTTTAGTCACTGTTGGTCGAAAACCCAACGGCGACCAGATGAATTTAAAAGCGGCAGGAATTCAGACTGACGAACGTGGCTTTGTAAAAGTTGATGCGCAAAGAAGAACTTCGATTCAAAATATTTTCGCAATCGGAGATATTTGTGGTCAACCGATGCTGGCCCATAAAGCCAGCTACGAAGGTGTCATGGTTGCTGAAATCATGAAGGGCATGAACCGCGCTTACGACGCAAAAACAGTTCCGGCCGTTGTTTTTACGGATCCAGAAATTGCTTCAGCGGGATTGCTTGAGTCCGAAGCTCGCGCGAAAGGCTTTAACGATCTTAAAATTTCAAAGTTTCCTTTTGCAGCCAATGGTCGTGCGGTTTCGATGAGCGAAACAGATGGCTTTGTTAAAATGATCGCGGATTCAAAGACCGGACTTTTACTGGGCATTCATATCGTTGGACCAGAAGCCTCTAATTTAATTTCAGAAGCAGTTCTGGCGATTGAGATGGGCGCAAGGTTAGAGGATATTGCGCTGACCATTCATCCACATCCAACACTAGGCGAAACGATGATGGAAGCGGCCGAGGCCACTTTGGGGCACGCCATTCACATTATTCAAAGACCTTTAAATGCTAACGCCAAATCCGCTCATCCTTAATCAAAACTTAGCTTTCGAAGACTGGGGTCTTGTGGACTATGCACAGGCCTTAGAGCGACAGCTGGCATTAGTAGAAAAAGTGGCGGCAACAGACGTCCCCGGTCTTATTATTTTTTGCACTCATCCCCCGGTTGTGACCTTGGGTCGCGCCACTCAAACTGAAGAAATTAAAGACTGGCAAGGGGCTACCATCGAAGTGTCCCGAGGCGGAAGATCGACTTATCATGGCCCCAGTCAATTAGTGGTCTACCCGATTATTAATTTAAAATATCCTCGCAAAAATAGAAAAGAAAAAGAAGTTGTAGGACTGCTTCGCAATTTTGAAAATGCAATCGTGCAAACCTTAGAAAATTACGGTCTTAAAGCGCAAGGCAAATCGGTTCATAAGAAAGGCGAAACCACCGAAGACGCAACCGGTGTTTGGGTGAATGATAAAAAAATTGCTTCACTAGGAATGGCCGTTAAAAAATGGGTGACCTTTCATGGGGCCGCTATCAATTTAGACAATGATCCAAATGCTTTTAAAAATATGATGCCTTGTGGATTTTCTCCGGAAATCATGACGAATCTTGAGTCCTGCATAGGTCAAAAAGTTTCACATCATGAATTTAAAACAAAGCTTCTTGCTCAACTTCAAATTCTGATATGAACTGATTTTTTTATTTTTTAAACTTCGGATTCGGCTTCAGACTCAGGACCTGCACCGGCTTTGATGTGTGTGGGCATCATGATGATGGCTTCACCCTTCACGCAAACAACATCGTGTTGATTTCGGCAAATAGTTTCAATTGTTGCAATGCCTTTGCTGGCGCGAATAGCTAAGACTTTCAATGTGACGGTGATGGTGTCATCAATAAAAACGGGGTCTTTAAATTTTAAAGTTTGCCCCAGATAAACCCCGCCTCGCCCCAATTTTTCCGCAAGGACGCGGGAAATTAAAGCACCACAAATCATTCCGTGTGCAATTCGCTTTTTAAAACGAGTTGTGGCTGCATAGGCATCGTCCAAATGAATAGGATTATAGTCACCCGACATTTCGGCGAACTGTTTAACCATTTTATCAGTCACCTGAACGGTGACTGCGATTTCACTTCCTACAACCCAGTTCGTGGTTTCATCGGACAAAGTCCACCTCATTTTTATAAACTACAGAATATTTGCAGCTAGCTCTGCCAGCTCGGATCGCTCACCCTTGGTCAATGTTACATGACCAGCAATTGGATGACCGCGAAAACGCTCGACCGCATAAGTCAAACCGCTATTAGCCGAATCAACGTAAGGATTATCAATCTGGTAAACATCCCCAGTCAAAACAACTTTAGTGCCCCGACCCGCCCGTGTCACAATAGTCTTAATTTCATGGGGAGTTAAGTTTTGAGCCTCATCAACAATTAGATACTGCTTAGGAATACTTCGGCCACGAATATAAGTCAGGGGCTCGATATTTAACATTCCTTGATTAATTAATTCTTGAGCGCGGCCTGAAGCTTTTTTGTCAGCGCCCATCAAAAATTCAACGTTATCAAAAATTGGCTGCATCCATGGATTTAATTTTTGTTCGATATCACCAGGAAGATAACCAATATCACGTCCCATAGGAAAAATCGGTCGCGAGACAAGCAATCTTTGAAACTGCCCTTCATCCAATGTTTTATGAAGGCCGGCGGCAATCGCTAACAAAGTTTTCCCAGTCCCCGCTTTTCCCACGAGAGATACAAAAAGCATTTCATCATTTAGCAGACAATCCATTGCAAATGATTGTTCGACGTTGCGAGCGTGAATTCCCCAAATACTTTCCGTGGGGCTGATCAAGGGCACCACCGCTTTTTGTGCGAAACTATAGCGCCCAATGGCCGAATGGTTCGGATTGGAAGTGTCTTTCATAATGACATACTGATTGGCGTAAAGTTTTTGATCTGTTTCTAAACGTTTATCTTTATAGAAACTGTCGATTTTTTCTGGAGAAATTTCAAGCTCAAGGTAACCCTCATACATGTCTTCTTGGCTTGAGTTGGCAGGCTCAAAATCCTTGGCAACAATGCCGTAAACGTCAGCTTTGATCCGCAGATTGATGTCCTTGGAAATCAATTCAACTTTCACTTCGGGAAATTGTTTTTGCAACGCCAAAGCCGTCATCAAAATTCGATTATCAGCTTTTTCTTGATCAAGCTCTGTTGGAATTCCCTGAAATAATAAATCAGTATTTACATGCACGATACATTCAGAGTTATCCAAGGGGACGCCCTGAGATAAGGGACCCTTCGCACGAAGAACGTCAATAAACCGGCTGAACTGACGCGCATTACGGCCGTTTTCACCCTGATCTTTTTTAAATCGATCAACCTCTTCAATCACCGAAATTGGAATATGAACATCACCGGGGCCAAACTTCATGATCGCCAAGGCATCGAATAAAATCACATTCGTATCAATGACGATCCGACGTCGTGACGGCTTAGCACCTGTTGTTTTTTCTGCTGAAGGAGTCTTAAGATTGGAGTTGATCAAATTTTAATCCTTTCCATGGATTGAAAAAGTCTTGCTCTATTCGACAACAGAGCAGGACCAATGTCCACGAAAAGAATAACTCTAAGAGCTGTGGGAAACCTGCATGTCGCCGGTGTCTGTTTCCAGATTGGCGCTGACAGTTTCAATAAATTTGACAAAGTGATGGCGCGCAACGTCGTTGACGGAGCCTTTGACCACATTGGATCCATGGCGAACGATACCCTCTTTTTCAAAAAGACGTACGTTGGCGACATCGACGACAAAGC
>JAYTOY010000052.1:0-118716 GCA_043747555.1 Pseudobdellovibrionaceae bacterium
ACGAATTCCTATGGAATTCGTAAGGTCGCAAGGAGAAGGCAAGCATCTAGAAAAACTGATCTTTTTCGACGCGCGAGTTAATCCAAGCACACTTAAGTGAGGCAGTTTCTTAACCTTATACAATTTGTGCAAGTCGTTTATCTATTGACGGGGGATTTTCTGTCGTTGGAATGTAGCGCGACAAGACCTCAATTAACAAATTCCTTTGAATTGGCTTAGTTAAATAATCGGTGAATCCAGAGGCTAAGCCTTTCACACGCTCTTCCTTCATCGCATGAGCTGTGAGTGCAATGATCGGCGTCATGTAATGACCCTCCCGAAGTTTTTTTGTGGCCTCATGACCATCAAGAATTGGCATTTGAATATCCATTAGCACAACATCAAAATTTCCAGCTAAGGCTTTTGTGACTCCTTGGAACCCGTCGGAGGCTGTCGTGACGACAGCTCCTACTTTGTGTAAATAAGTAGTGATCAGCATCTGATTGTCCATGGAGTCTTCAACTAAGAGGACTTTTAATTGATGCAGACTTTGGCAGCTGGGGCTCACTCTAAAGGGTACAGCCTTAAGGACACTGAGCTGACCTAATTCTAAAACCTTGGTCTCTAAAACAGATGGAGCTTTTAATTCAATTTGAAAAGTGCTGCCCAGACCATCCGTACTTTTTAACAGTTCTAATTTTCCATCCAAGGCCTCAGCCAATCGTTTTGAAAGGATCAAACCCAATCCAGTGCCCCCAAATTTGCGTGTTGTCGACGGATCGGCCTGAGCAAAAGGCTGAAACAGCTTGGCGACTTGATCAGTTGAAATTCCAACGCCCGTGTCTTTGATGGTCAGCTTTAAAATTGGCTCTGCAAAAGAAACTTTCAGCTCAACGTAGCCTTTTTCTGTGAACTTGACGGCATTGCCAACAATATTGCTTATAATTTGACGAAGCCTTACTGGGTCAGAGACGACGAACTCAGGGGTCGGTGTGTCGGTTTTAAAATGAAACTCGATGCCTTTTTCCTTGGCCCTAAAAGTCATTAAGGAAGTTAAATCTTGCAGCATTTCAGTCAGTGAAAAATTAATTTTTTCAATCAACATTTTGCCGGCTTCA
The DNA here is from genome assembly GCA_043747555.1 of Pseudobdellovibrionaceae bacterium. GTDB lineage: Bacteria > Bdellovibrionota > Bdellovibrionia > Bdellovibrionales > Bdellovibrionaceae > JAYWDA01. Next base: position 1,098 of record JAYTOY010000052.1, read on the forward strand.
ACCTTAGACAAATCCAAGATATCGTCAATTAAACTCAGAAGTTGTTGGGAATTGCGTTCGACGATAATAATGTAATTTCCCTTTTCTTCATCGGTGCAGACGGGGTTTTTCAAAAGATCTAGGAAACCTAAAATAGCACCTAGTGGCGTTCTAATTTCATGGGACATATTTGCAAGAAACTGAGTTTTTGAGTTATTGGCTTTTTCAGCTTCCTCTTTTGAGTAGTTCAGATCGGCAGCAAGTCGGGTGATTGTTTCAAGCTGATTTTTTAATTCCATCTTTTGATGAAAAATCTCAACGAAAACATTCACTTTGCTTTTGACAGCGAATGGATCCAGTGGTTTCAGAAGAAAATCCACGGCGCCACTTTCATAACCCTTGAAAGAAAAACCTTGTTCTTTGGCGGTCGCGGTGACGAAAATAATGGGAATATTTTTAGTTCTATTGGATCCTCGCATCAGTTCGGCCAGCTCAAACCCATTCATCTCTGGCATTTGAACATCGATAAAACACAGACAGAAGTCATGTTTCATCATCAATTCTAAGGCTAAGTAGCCAGAAAGGGCTTTTAGAATAATGACATCATCTCTTTGTAAAAGTGCATTTAAAGCAAAAAGATTTTCTGAAACATCATCAACAATCAGGATCTTAAATTTATCCATCATCATTGGGGCATCCAAACACGAATCAAGGATTGAAGTTTTTCAAGGTCCACCGGCTTAGACACATAGTCATTGGTTCCCGCATCCAAGCATTTTTCTTGATCATCAACCATAGCTTTTGCAGTGACAGCGATAATGGGCAGTTTCGAAAATCGCTTTTGCTTCCTAATTCTTCGCGTGGCCTCGTAACCGTCCATCTCAGGCATCATAATATCCATTAATACCAAATCTATCTGTGGCTCTTGATTCAGTTTATCCAAAGCCTCTTGACCATTTCTTCCAACAAAAATTGTGGCGCCCTTTTGCTCAAGGGCAGAGGTCAATGCAAAAATATTTCTGATATCGTCGTCCACTAAAAGAATTTTCTTTCCTTGAAAAATCTGTTCTCGACTGCGCACAGTCTTAATCATTTGTCGTTGTCCTTGGGACATTTTCGATTCTGTAAGGTGTAGAATCAGCGCCAGCTCATCAAACAGCATTTCCGGAGACTTGGCTTCTTTCAAGGTCAATAATTTGGATAATTTTTTTAAACTTGTTTTTTCTGCAAGTGAAGACGAATTTCCTGTGTAGACAATTGTCGGCGGTAGACCTACCGCATTTTCAAGAGTTCCTTTGTCTAAAAAGTCTCCGCTAATAATCAATCCATCGAAAAGTTGATCAGAAAGCGCACGAAAGCCATCTTCACTTGAAGAAAATGTAATGAGCTCAAGATCTTCAAATGCCATAAGAATTAGAAGACAGGATATTTTTTGGTCAGCGTTTTCTAGAACTAACACGCGTTTTGTCTTTTGGGTGAACTTGGCTTCTAATTGGGCAAAAGATTCCTTAAGTTTTTCATAATTTAAAGGCTTTAAAATAAAACCGATCGCGCCCATTTGCAGAGTCGGCTTCTTAAAGTCGTCGGCCGACATTGCTATAACGGGAATATGTCTTGTTTTTGAAAAGCTTTTAAGACGATCAAGCACAGTCAGCCCAAGGTGATCTGGAAGTTTGATGTCTAGTAAAATAGCGTCTGGGTTGTAGGTCAGCGCTAAATCAAATCCTTCATCAGCTGCTTGTCCTACAATACATTTAAAATTTAACTCATGGGCCAGGTCAAAGACGACCTTAGAAAATTTCACATCATCTTCGATAACTAGAATTGTTCGTCCTGTTGTGGTTAGATCAGCGCGATCATCCACAAAAGGCAAAGGCAGATATTTTTCAATATGTTTATGGGGAATGGGATCTTTCTTAAAATGTAAATCAGGCAATGGTTCCGGCAGAACAGTGACCTCGTTCAGAGTTTCAGGAAGGACTAAAGTAAAGCGACTGCCTTTTCCAGCGGAACTTTCCACTTCAATGCTTCCTCCCAAGAGTTTTGCAAGGTCTCTCGAGATGGAAAGGCCTAAACCCGTTCCGCCATATTTTCTATTTGTCGTGCCATCGGCTTGCCGAAAGGCTTCGAAAATAATAGCATGCTGCTCTTTTGGAATTCCAATGCCTGAGTCACTGACTTCAAAACCGATGGTTCCTTGCGAATGACTAAATAACCTAATTTTAACTGAACCAAATTCAGTGAATTTTAAAGCATTTGAAATCAGATTTTTTAAAATCTGATCCAGGCGCTGTCGATCAGTTTGAAATGAAGGTGGCATATCACTATCCTGAATCACTTCAAAAATCAGTTTCTTTTCTTGGGCAATCGATTGAAAAGTTTGCTTTAAACCCTCAATGACCTTTGCAAAGACAACTTTTTCGACTCGAATATCCAGTTTTCCAGCCTCAACCTTAGATAAATCTAAGATATCGTTAATTAGATTTAACAAATCTTTACTTGAAGAATAAATAGACGCTGCAAATTGAATTTGTTCCTCAGTCAGGTTTTCTTTTGTGTTATCCATCAAGAGCTTTGCCAAAATCAGAGAACTATTGAGCGGGGTTCTTAATTCGTGAGACATATTGGCTAAAAATTCTGTTTTATACTGACTGGCTCTTTGCACTTCATTGGCTTTTTCTTCCAGTAAGACTTGCGCCTTATTTAAGGCTTCGTTTTGTTTCTGGACTTTTTTCCGAACTTCCGAAGTATTAATCGCAATTCCAATATTTTCTGAAACATGACTTAGAAATGCGCGCTGATGCTCTGTAAATGGGTGGAGCGAGCCTAACTCGATCACGCCGGTGACTTCGTTTTCATAAAGAATAGGACATATTAACAAAGACCTAGGGACTAATTCGCCCAGTGCACTTTGGATTTTATTAAAGTAATAGGCCGGGACATCTTCGATCAGCAGCGAACGCTTTTCTAGGGCTGCTTGGCCAACAAGACCCTCGCCAAAGTCGACGGTTCTTTTAGACTCTTCGTCTTTTGATAAAGCATAACCACTGACTCTTTGAAGTTTTTTATCATCATACACTAAGTAAAAGGCACCCACTTGAGCATTTGTAAATGGCACTAAATGGCTTAATATACTTTGACCTAAGCGGGAAATAATCTGTTCGCCGCGCATACTTTCTGAAAGCGCAATTTGCCCGCCGCGCAGATAATCAAGTTCTCGGAATTTTTCCCGCAAAGAGGCTTCTGACCTTTTTCGTTCAGAGATATCTCGTTCAGTTGTGGCAATCCCAGTTAATTTTCCTTTGTCGTCAGTTAGCTTTGTATTCGTTAGCCAAACGTCGACGATTTTTCCATCTTTAGTTTTTCTTTTGGTTTCAAGATTGGGAACTAACTCTCCACGTTTTAATGAGGCCAGAAATCCGCGGGCTTCTTCTTGGTACTCTGTGGGAACTGTATCGACAATATTTTTCTTTAAGGCTTCAGCCTCGGAATAGCCATACATTAATTCAGCGCCACGATTCCAAGCTAGAATATTTCCTTCTAGATCCTGGAAGGTGATGGCGTCATTGGAATCTTGAATAACGGTCGCCATTCGTCGAAATTTTTCTAGAGTTCTTGTTTGTTCCGAAATATCACGTTCAGTGGTCGCGATGCCGGTTAATTTTCCTTTATCATCAGTGAGCTTTGTATTGGTCAGCCAAACGTCAACGATGCGGCCATCTTTAGTTCTGCGCTTAGTCTCTAGGTTGGGGACCAGCTTACCACTTTTTAAGGAGGCCAGAAAGCCTCGAGCCTCCTCTTGATATTCGGCTGGCACAGTATCAACGATGTTCATGCTGAGGGCTTCGGCCTCAGAATAGCCATACATCATTTCGGCGCCGCGGTTCCACGCCAAGATATTGCCTTCTAAATCTTGGAAGGTGATGGCGTCATTGGAATCTTGAATAACGGTCGCCATTCGGCGAAATTTCTCAAGAGATCCCATTCGTTCTGAAATATCTCGTTCTGTGGTAGCAATCCCCGTTAATGTGCCCTTATCATCAGTTAATTTTGTATTTGTTAACCAGACGTCGACAATTTTTCCGTCTTTTGTTTTACGTTTTGTTTCTAAGGTTGGAACCAGCTCGCCGCGTTTTAAGGACGCTAAAAAGGCTCGAGCTTCTTCCTGATATTCGGGCGGAACTGTATCGACAATATTCATCCGAAGGGCTTCGGCTTCCGAATAACCATACATTAATTCAGCACCACGATTCCAAGCTAGAATATTTCCTTCTAGATCTTGAAAGGTAATGGCGTCGTTGGAATCTTGAATCACCGTCGCCATTCGACGAAATTTTTCCAGGGATCCCATTCCTTCGGCGGCTTCTTTCGGAGCCTTAGCAGATTTGCTAGGGGTTGGTTTAATCAAGGCAGAAGGCTTCTGAAGTTGGAGCGGTTTCTTTGCCATTTTGTTTTCTCGTGATTCTTTAGTATTGAATCGAAAATATTTTCGAGTCACAAATTGAATGCTTCTGAAGGGATGTGGGTGTTGTCGATAACGCTAGGTCATTCAATGAATATTAGCTAATTAAATAAACTGAATTTTAATTGACCCGCGGGTAGGGGCATTTTACCCGCCTAGAATGAGCCCATATTCACTGAGAGCTATACAGGGAGTCAGGGCATAAGGTTTTTTCAAAAACCCGCTATAAAATATTTTGTTCAAACTTTCTAATAAGGTCAGAAACATCAATAGGTGATCTTAATAGAAAATTGTGGTCGCCAGGAACTGATTTAAATTCAATATTTTGCTTTTGTTGAATTCGATCTAAATCTCCATTTTTGGAATAAGCATCTTCTTGGCTTGTGATGAGTAAAATAGGAAGGCTTGACGCCTGCCCTAGAAGCTCAAAAAATCTTTGATTCTCTAAAACATTCTCCAAAGACCCTATAAAGCTTTCCCATGTGTGCTTGGTCACATCCATGGCGATGTCGGGTGTTAACTCGGGATCCGATAATTTGATGATGGGATAAAATAAGACGGGTGCCATCTCATGAATGGCGCAAATAAACTTTCCCCAGGTTTTACTAAACGTCATTCCTACCATAAATTTTGACGATGAGTTTTTCAAATCTTGTTCTAGATCATCTTTGGCGGTGACAATGGGTGGATTGATCAACATCAGACCAAGCACTTGGCCTTTCATAGAATTTGCAAGGTTCAAGGCAAGGAGGGCCCCCATTGAGTGGCCAATAATTATGATTTTCTTATCACCGACGCCAGCATGCTTTAAAGTTTCCAAAAGATAATCAACATGCTCTTGAACGGTGTATTTCAGATAAGGTTTTGGGGAATCACCGAAACCCAATAAATCCACGGCGATCATTTCATGGTCTGAAGACAATTGATTTTGGATGGATGTCCAATAACGGTGGGAGCCTAGCAGGCCATGCAAAAAGACCAGGGTGGTGTCTCCCTTGCCAACTTTTTTAAACACTAAAGATTTTTTTTCTAAATCAGATTTTTTTTTCGAATCGATCATCCAGACCCGCAAAAGAATTATCGTTAAGATCACACCTGAAATAGCTAAAGCTTTGGATTTGAGTGATAAAATAACCGGCTCCTCAGTTAATGATCAAATGACCTGAAAGCATATCCATCCCACAAGCAAAACGGATATCGCCCTTTTGTAGCACACCGACGTCGATACGGACCTCTTTATTTAACGGCAAATCGGATTTAATCTTTTTTTCTTTAATCACCAGCTGTGTCGCACAAGTTTTGTCTGTTTTTCGAACAACGCTTAGGACCACATGGGTGCCAGGTTTGACTTTAATTTCACTAGGTTCAAAACCTTTTTCTGTCACTGTCAGCGGGACGGTTTGCATTTCCACTTTGGCGTGGGCGAATTGAAAGCATAAAATACAACCTAAGACTAGTAATAGTTGTTTCATAAAATCTCCTTTGGGGCGGTTAAAATTTCTTTGGATTTCCAAATATAAAAAATAACTGGATAAATTAGTAGCTCAAGAATGAAAGATGTGACAAGGCCACCGATCATTGGAGCTGCAATTCGCTTCATCACATCAGCCCCGGCCCCAGAGGACCACATGATTGGAACTAAGCCCATAAATAAAGCTAAGACTGTCATCAGCTTGGGCCTAATCCTGTGAACAGCCCCTTCAATGACTGCATCGTGTAGGTCCTGCAAAGTGCTCATTTGGTTTTTCTTTTTACGCTCATCATAGGCAAGATCCAAATACATTAACATAAAGACGCCGGTCTCGGCATCAAGGCCCAGCAGGGCAATCATCCCAACCCAAGCGGCAATTGACATATTGTAACCAAGGAAGACCAGGAACCAAACAGCGCCAATCAATGAAAAAGGGACGGCCAATAATACAATGCCAGTCTTAATCCAGGATTTTGTATTAAAGTGCAGCAGTAGCATAATTAAGATTAAAGTCAGAGGAACAACAAATAAAAGTCTTTCCTTAACTCGTTCCATATTTTCGTACTGTCCGCTCCAAGTTAAAGTATATCCCGTTGGAAGCTGAATTTTTTCTTGAACAATCTTTTTTGCTTTCTCAACGTAAGACCCTATATCTGTGTGCTCTAAATCAGGATCGATGTAAACGTAACCAACCAAAGAAGCGTTTTCGTTTCTGATCATGGAAGCGCCTTCGTTGATTCTTACGTCAGCCACTTCTTTTAACGGCAGTTGTGCCCCCGTCGGAGACGATAATAATACCCGGCGAATGCTTTCAAGATCTTGGCGAAAATCTGGCGCCATTCGAACTTGAATCGGGTAGCGCTCACGCCCTAGCAACGCTGTTGAAACGTTGTCTCCGCCAATGGCAGCCATGGCTTGATCTTGAGCCATTTTTAAAGAGAAGCCGTACTTTTGAAGTTTATTGCGATCAAATTGCACGTCTAAAAAATAGCCACTGGCAATTCGTTCGGCCACCACGGTTCTGGTTCCTGATATTTCTTTAACGACTTGTTCTACTTGTTGCGCGACTTTTTGAATTGTTTTTAGGTCATCACCATAAATCTTAATGCCTAAAGGACTTCTGATGCCGGTGGATAACATATCGATGCGGTTTTTGATGGGCATCGTCCAAATATTAGGCATGCCAATAAAAATTAATTTCTCATTCATCTCAGAAATCAGTTCCTCTTCGGAGATTCTTGAAGACCAAAGCCAAGAGTGCCAGGAATCTTTTTTCCGCCAATGGTCCTTATTTTTCAGAACAATCGTCGTTTCGATCATTGAAAGGGGTGCAATATCCGTCGAAGTTTCAGCCCGGCCCGCTTTTCCAAAGACAGTTTCCACCTCCGGAAAGGTTTTTAGAATTTGATCCTGTAAAGTGACCACTCTTTGCGCTTCGGTGATGGAAATTCCCGGAAATGCCGTGGGCATATAAAGAAGGCTGCCCTCATGCAAAGTCGGCATAAACTCAGATCCTAACATCATAAAGCCAGGAATGATCGATAAGACCGCCACCGCAGAAAAGCTTAAGACAGTTTTCTTTCGCATTAAAACCCAATGTAGAACGGGCTCATAAACCGCAAAAAGCCTTCGACTGATAGGATGCTTGTGTTCAGAGTAATATTTTCCAACAAGAAGTTTATTGCCAAGGCTGTTGAGCCATAACCTTGGGCCTTTAAACTCGTCGGCTCTGGCAAAGAGCATTCTCATGGCGGGATCTAAAGTGATCGCCAGAAGGGCCGCAATAAACATTGTTAGATTTTTTGATAAAGCGAGCGGACGGAAAAGTCGGCCCTCTTGATCGACAAGTACAAAAATTGGAATAAAAGACACGGCGATCACTAGAAGCGAGAAAAAAACAGCTGGTCCAACTTCTTTGAGTGCTTCAAGGCGAACAGTAAAAAAGTCTTCTTTTCGGCCGGTCTCATCCCAGTGCTGAATTTTTCGGTAGGCATTTTCAACTTCAACAATAGCACCATCCACCAGCACTCCGATTGAAATAGCAATGCCGGCTAAAGACATAATATTTGAACTTTGACCCAATAAGACAAGAGGAATAAATGCCAGCAAAACGGCGACAGGAATCGTCACAATCGGAACAATGGCTGAAGGAATATGCCAAAGAAAAATAAGAATCACCAGGCTTACGATAATAAGTTCTTCGATCAACGTGCCCTTTAATGTTTCAATCGCTCGGTGAATTAAATCTGAACGATCGTAGACCGGCTTAATTTTAACGCCGTCTGGAAGTGACCTTTGAATGTCCTGAAGTTTATTTTTAACTCTTGCTATCACGGTTGGCGCATCTTCGCCTTGTCTCATAACGATGATTCCGCCGGACGTATCGCCCAGGCCATCCAAATCTGTAACTCCTCGTCGCATTTCTGGACCGATCGATACGGTGGCGACTTGCTTTAATAAAATCGGCGCGCGGCTTTTTTCAGGATAAGTGACAACTGCATTTTCAATATCTTCAGGCTTGGAGATCAGACCTTGGGAGCGAACCATGGCTTCTGTGCCCGAAAATTCGATGACTCGGCCGCCGCCTTCTTGATTGGTATCACGGACGGCATCCATCACTTGTGGAAGGGTGACCTGCAGTTGTTCAAGTTTTCTGGGGTCAACACGCACTTGGAATTGTTTAACAAAGCCGCCCACACTTGCGACTTCAGCGACGCCCGGAACGGACTGCAGTTGATAGCGGAGCGTCCAATCCTGCAGCGATCTTAAATCGGCTGAATTTAATTTTTTGGATTCATCCACCAGTGCATATTGATAGACCCAACCCACGCTGGTGGCATCGGGTCCTAATTCAGTTTTTACACCACTTGGGAGCTGGGCAGAAATCCTACTTAAATATTCCACAACGCGACTGCGGGCCCAATAAAGATCGGTGCCATCTTCAAAAATAACATAAACATACGAATAGCCGTAATCAGAAAAACCTCGCACCGCTTTAATTTTAGGAGCTCCTAAAAGAGACGCAATAATAGGGTAGGTGACCTGCTTTTCAATAATGCTGGGTGATCTGTCCCATTTTGAATAAATAATAACTTGAGTGTCTGATAAATCGGGAATTGCATCTAAAGGAATTTTTTTGAGCGAATAAAATCCTGCGCCCATCAAAACACAAGTTAAAGCCAAGACAAGAAATCGATGATGAGCTGAGAAATCGATGATTCTTTTAATCATTATTGGCTCCGAATTTTTGCTTCTGAATCCAGAAGAAAATTAGGACCCGTTGAAATAATATCTCCCGCTTTTAATCCTGAAAGAATCTGATATTGGCCCTTCGATTTTAAACCCAATTGTACTTTTCGTGGTTCTAAATTATTTCCACCTATAAAAACATAAACTAGATCCCTGGTGCCAGCATGCAGAACGGCTTCTTCAGGAATAACGATTTGATCTTTAAAAACGCTTAATAGTTCTCCTTGAAAGCCTGCTTCGATTAAAAGAACTGAGGACCCGCCGGTCAGGTGTCCATTGACTCGGACAGTGCGGCTTGAGGGATCCACCAACCGATCTATGGAAATGACTTTTCCCTTAAGTATTTTCTCGGACGATGAGGAAGCTACACCTGTAAATTCAGTGCCAACTTTTAATTGTGCAAGATCAGATTCATAGACTTGAAAAATAACTTCTTTCGAGGAACTGATTCGTCCAGAAACCGGCAATGACCAATTAAAATCTTGTGATACAATCGTAAACTTTGAAATATTTGAGTACTTTTGTTGTTGTTCTGAGACTTCAAGACTTTCAAGGGATTTTTTCACTTCTGTTGGGCCTGCAGGTGCCGCTTTAACTTTGATCAGAGGCATACCGCAGATGGGACAAGGTCCGCCTTTATGCTCATGCACTTGCGGATGCATTGGGCAAGTATAGTACTCAGCTGTTTCTGTAACGGTTGTGGTCGCTTCTTCTTTTTTTGTGCAGGCAACGCTTGTAAACAACGGTAAAAGAAAAACTAGGCTTAACAAACTTGAGCGGTTCATAGATTAGCTCCTTGGCCCATAAGAACCATCAGTTCGGAAATTGATTTTTCAAACTCTAAGCGCGTCTCTACTGATTTTAATTTAAGATCTAGGTAATCAAGCATCACAGTTCGATGTTCATTTAAACCTTCCATAGTCCTTTGTGATAAATTCTGAACTAGAGCCATTCGTTTCTGAGCTCGCGGTAATAACTTTGTTTCAAGAAGACTTAATTGATGATTTAAGTTCTCAATTTTTAAAGTGACCGATTTTAATTTTATTTCTGTTTCTATTTCAGCTTTTTTAAGTTCTGCCTGGGCCCGCTGGCTTCGGCCCAAGGCTTCCGCAGATTCAGACTTAGGCTGCCAGAAAAATAAAAAGGGCAGGGTTATTCCAACCATCAATTCGTCACTTCGGGGGTTAAGTTCATTTCCATTGTAGCCGCGATACCTGACAATAATATCTGGAAGGTAGTTTTGCTTTTGCAAGTTCTTATTGGCCTCGGCCGCTTGCACTTCCTTTTCCTTCCATTGGATAACAATGCTTTTTGACTTTGGATCAGCGTCAATTTTTTGTAAAGGTGGAGCGACCGGCTTCGTGTTATCTAAAGAAATATCCGGAGCATAAGATTTTAAAAGAAGTCTTTTCTCGGCAAAGGTTGTCTCAGCAATGATGATCTCATTTTCAAGTAAATCCACTTCGGACTCGATCCCTAAAAGGTGGACCTGAGCGGCGCTGTCCGAGCGGGTCGTACTACGACTGATTTTGGCGTGTGTTTTTAGCCAGTCCTTTTTTTCTTTAGCGATATTTAGTTTTTCAAAGCTTTCCCAAAATTCAAAATAAGCTAAGCGCGCCTTACTTAAAATTAGGCTAGCTCCATAAGCTTGATTTGATTTCTGAACTTCAGACTCTAAGCGCCTGGCATCAATGTCCTTTTTTATTTTTGTAGGAAATGGAATCTGTTGCTCTATTTCTAGGCCGCGATTGGTGCCCGAGCTGTCTTTCATTTGCATCAGCCCAATCATTGGAGGACTGATGCGGATTCCTTGGGACCTTGCGACCGCTTCTGACGTCAAGGCTTTTTCGATTTGCAGATCAGGACTCTGGTTTTGAACCTGACTCAAAAACTCATTTAACGTCAGCATTGATGCCGCAGGTGCCTGGAGTGAGGCTAATATCAGGGCTAAAATAAGATGATGACGGTATAACATATTCATAGATACGAGCCCAGCCTTCCATTTGTGACAGCGAAATGCAACCCACTGATATCCTTATATTTTTGACTTTATTTGCAAGCCTGTCACAATCAAGGTTGTGAACTCGTATTAGAGGTGTGGATGGCCGTATCAGACGAAGACCTTATGAAAAGCTATGTGAAGGACGATGCGATGGCCTTTGAAATTCTTTATCAGCGTTATTCTGGAAAAGTTCTTGGCTACCTGATTCAAAAAACTCGTTCGAAAGTTTTGGCCGAAGATTTAACTCAAGATGTTTTCTTGAAATTGCACAGGTCCCGCGGACTGTACAACCCTGATCTGGATTTTGCTCCGTGGTTATTTACGATAGCACGTTCAGTTTTCCTAGATTCAGTGAAAAGGCGCTCGCTGGAAGATCTCACAGAAGCCAAAGATTTTGAGCAAATTCCTGCGGTGATTGAGTCTGAAAAAGCCAGCCTCGATTTAAGCAGCCTGCCCGAGATTCAAAAAAAAGTTGTTGGTCTGCGGGTTTATGAGGAAGCGACCTTCGAAGAGATTGCAGAAAAACTTTCAACCACACCGCAGAATATTCGACAAATCTTCAGTCGCGCCGTCAAGAATTTAAAATCGATTTTTGGAAAGGATGAAGTGAATGAAACTGAATGATAAAGACGTTTTAAAAAAAGACTTCCAAGAATTTTCTCAAATTGAAAATGAGGCGGTGAACGTTCCGGAATCAATTTTTAGATCTGTAAAAAGTCGCCTTTTCCCAAGTCCATGGAAGGTATTCTTAAAAATTTCAGCTATTCATGGTTTGGTGGGTTTTTTATCCCTTGGTATTTGCAGCCAATTTGGTTTAAATCCCTTCAATATAAATCATTCTTTGTCAGAGTGGCTTATGCAGACAGCAGGCCATAGTGTTTGCATGGTTTTTTGCGGCGTCTTTTTTGTAGCAACGACCTACATTCTAGCCAATTTGATTTTAAGTATTGAAGAGCTCAACGCTGTTCGCAAGTTCAAGGGTCTGCAAGTGGGCATCCTGTCGTTGGGATCCTTAGCCGTATTTTATTTCTTTGGTGGGCAGATGGTTCTTAGTTTTACTCTTCTGTGGATGGTGGGAGCAGTCCTTGGAGGTTTAATGACAATCGAAGGAAGTTATCAGATCCGGCGTGTTTCTTAAACGACGTCGTCAGATTCTAAAGCGCACGGATGATCAGGGTCATTGCCCAACTCAATCTGTAAGGTTGAATGCTGGACTTTAAATTTTCGGTGAAGTTCTTCTGAGATATGATGAAGAAAAGAATCCCCGGGGTGCCCACCTGGCATGACCAAGTGGGCAGTCATTGCATTTTCAGTGGTGCTCATTCCCCAAATATGCAGATCATGCACATTCTCGACGCCCTGTTTTTCTTTTAGAAAATAAAGAACCTCTGACGCATTAATTCCGGAAGGCACGGCATTCAAGGCAAGTTTCGCCGACTCTTTTAGAAGTCCCCAAGTCCCTCGCAGAATGACAAGACTAACAAATAAACTGACCATAGGATCTAGCCAGTTCCAGCCGGTCTTCAGCATAATAAAGCCCGCAACAGCGACACCCGCTGAAACCAAGGCGTCTCCCAACATGTGCAGGTAGGCACCCTTAATATTAAGATCACTTTTTCGTCCTGATGAAAATAAGTAAGCCGTTGCGCCGTTAATTAAAATTCCTGCAAATGCCACGGCGATGACTGTTCCGCCTTCCACAGTCGGAGGGGACTTAAATCGACCGATAGCTTCCCAAGCAATGCCTCCAAGCGCTAGCAGCAGGAAGACAGCATTGGCAAGGGCTGCTAAAATAGAACTGCTACGCAATCCAAATGTAAAGTTCTGTGACGGTTTTCTTCGAACTAATAGGGTTGCAACCCAGGCAACCGCTAAACCTAGAACGTCACTTAGGTTGTGACCAGCATCCGCCAGAAGCGCCAAGGAATTTGTCGCGATACCAAAGCTTCCTTCAATGACAACAAAAGAAATATTTAAAAAAATTCCGATCGCAAAAGCTCTATCAAAATTAACTGAGGTATGGCTATGATGTTCGTGATGATTGTGATCATGGGGATGCATAATAAATATCCATTCTACTTTACAGTGCTGTCGGTGTTATCAAGTTCATCATTCTCGTCGCGGTCGTGTCCAAAATTAGCTTGAGTATGAAGGCCATCTTTAAAACAAGTGTATAAATCTGTCGCCGAGGCGTTGATCGTTGGACAAGGATTCGCAGCGGGGACACGGTTCGTGGGATCTATATTTATGCCATTAGTCACTGCTGCAAGGTTGATTCGTTTAAAAAGATTGGCGGTTTTAACTGACAATAAAAGAACACCATTATCGGGAGGAGAAACTGGATTGGGACCCGAAACTTCATAAGTTATTCCTTCATCGGACCGAACAATAAAAGACAAGCCATTTACTTGCCCCGCAAAGTAGACGGCATAGTTTGTCATCCCTACCGGTGCTCCAGGTGCAGCAAAATCAAGTTTTTGAAAAATGGCTTTAAATCTAAGAATCGGCGGAGTGATTAAAATTGCGCCAAAAAAAGGCGGATTGGACGCCAGCATATTTATAGCATAGGGTCCGACATATTTAACATCGGCAGTTTCGCCGCCGCCACTAGTTTGTGTGCTTCTGATTTCTATGGTCTTTAATGCCATCCAATAATCTGAAAGTGTGACAGTTCGGCCAGTAGAATCTTGTAAGGCCGGCGGTGCCAAGGCAAAAACCTTATTTATAAAAAGATTTGGCAATATGTGAAAGTGTTTAACAATCGCTGGAGAAGCCACTTGCGACGACGCAGTTATTTTCATATTTACTGTTACGGGATTGCCTGTCGTAGTTCCACCATTATCACTTTTTTGGCAGCCGGAAAGTAAGAACGAAATTAAGTTCAAGAAAAGGACAAGTTTGATTTTATTCATTTTAACGGCCCTTTCTTGTTATTGATGTTAACGGGACTGCGGCCAGAGTGATATGATAAACTTCACTATCTAGATCTTGCGTCGTGTTTTTAGCAGCATCCAGGTCGTTTATAAAATCCGATATTTTTAATTTTAAGGCTGCAAATTCTTTGCCCGAAAGAGTTCTTGTGTGCCCCATGATCGAGCGCTGATCCCTTGGTGTATTTTCAATGGAATCTTCAATTTTGTCTAGCATTTGACGGTGAAAGTCTGATAATGAGATGCGAAAAACTCCATCTTCACACTGAAGAGATTTTTTTGCCGTCGCTGTTTTTCCATCCGGTGATACACTAATAAAACCATGATTTTTTAAAAAATCGAGAATATTTTGAATTTCGGTCAGGCCAATTTTGGCATTGAGCCGTTCTTGAATCCAGGCTGGGCTTAATTGAAAATCAGGAAGATTTAACATTTCCCTTATGGCTACGTTTTCCCAACGATTTAAGTATTTAAAAACTTCAATTTCTGATGAGTTGTTAAATTGATATTCTTTCATTTTTTGCAAATCTTTTAAAGCTTCGGAGCGAATCTCTGGGTTTTCAGATTCGCCCATCGTGCGCAGAAGATTCAAAATTTTTTGTTCCCGCTTGGCGAGGCCTAGGTGTGGAATCAACTTTTCAAAGGCGGATTCAGACAGCCGTCGTTGGCCGCTTAAAACCATCGGTAAGTAGCCGACGGCGACGTGGGCTTTGCGTGAAAGATTTCGAAGACTAAAATTTGATTCATGAATTTTCATATATTTCAGCCAGTCCTTTAGAAAAACAAAATAGTCGTGATATTTTTCAATCTGCGGGCGATTTTCTGTTTTTAAATCTTGTTTTGTTTTCATCGAAGTCTCGCAGTGTGAATAATAAGGAGCTAGTTTCAACTAGCTCCTTGCAGTGATAATGTTAGTTAGTTTGATGAACTTCACTTTCGGTAACGTCAAGTTCACCGCTATGATTAGAGTCTTGGCCCATCTGTGATTTCAGCTCTAAACCCCGGCGAATGCAGGTGTAAATGTCTGCGGCTGATGCGTCTATCAAAGGGCAAGGGTTCGCAGCGGCGAGACGGTTAGATGGAGTGATGACAACGTTAGCGTTGACTGCTGCCATATTTATTTTGCTAAAAATATCAGCCAGGCGGACGGATATTAAAATATCACTACTGCCATCTAGCGGAAGTCCCTTAGGGCCAGCAATGATAATTTGCGCGCCGTCGGTGCTTGTGTACGAAAAAGTGAAACCATTGACAGCGCCATTTAAATAAATACTATTTCCAGTCATTTGCGCTGGGACGCCAGTCGGAATTGATGATCCAGCATGGAGCACAAATTCAATTCGGCGATAACTTCCAGCAGGAAGGCTTTGTGTATCAATAGGACTTGGCATCGTTGATAATAGATCCACAAAATAGGGACCGACAAATTTAACTGAGTCTTCTTCTCCGACGGATGCTGTTTCGGCTAATTTAAATTTAATAGTTTTAACAGCCACCCATGCTTGATTTAAAGTGACGGCTGCCGAATTTGAATCACGCAAACCCGCTGGCGCAAAAGCCACAGCTTTTGTTAATAGCAGACTCATCAATGAGGGCTTATTGTAAGCAACCCCTGGAGCTTTTGCAGAGCTTGTAAATACAACGGGAGTTGACACCATAGGAACTGATTGCGCTAACTCAGCAGGAATTTTTGCACATGATGAGAGTGCGATAACAGCGCCGACTTTTAAAAATGCATTCTTATAGCTTTGTTTCATAAAACCTCCTTGGTTTTGGGTTCATCGATCCTTTGAAGAACTTAAAGTGCGTGATCGAAGTACACTTACAGTTTAGGCGGGCCTCAGAAGAATTACTATAAAAATCACAAATGTGATCAGTTAATTGCCTTAGAAGTTGAAAAAGAATCCTATAATTAATAGGATATCATCAATATTATAATGATACTTTTACATTAAGAATATTTAAAGTGATCACTTGCGATGGAAATTTTTCTCGTTCTGAGACAGCTTGTGGTCGCTGGCCTTAAGCCTTGTGCAGGCGCAGTGGTCGACTAGATCGGAGTGAGCTTTATAAAGTGAGTTCCGCGGACATCTCCCAGGAGATGAATATTTAAAACTCCAGCGCAGATTTTTTCGGCCTCAATCAAAACATTCCATCGGTGTTCGGGTAAATCTCTTAATAACATATAAGATAGGCCGGTCGTTTTTAAACTATTCCCGATTCCTAATAATAGATTTTTTAAATCCGAATCAATAAAAAACCGGCAGCGATTTTTGAATTCAGAAGGTGAAAGCTTGCCCTGCCAAGTGAAAAAATAAGGGGGATTGCTAACAATCAGATCATAAGAATTTTTAAATTCACTGGTCAGAAGATCATTGTAATTACGCTGAACAAAATTGAACTCGGTTTCAATAGGGCCAAGACGTTTTTGATTCTCTGAAAAGTGACTTCTGTATTCTTCTTGTATTTCTAGAAAATCAAAATGGACAGGGACACTTTGCTGGGCTGCCCTCCGGTGGAATAAGAAATCCATTCCTACAATTCCCGAACCCGAACAAATATCCAAGGCTTTGGCATCCTTCAGATTTACTTCCGACATTTGTTCAAAAATTCGACGCGAAAGAAATACGGAATCGTGTGAGAAATGATAGTCTTCAGGCTGTGAGTAATTAAAGGTATAATGGGGGTTGATTGATGACATGCTTATTTCTTAGCGATAAGTCAGATCAGTTTCAACCCCTTTAAATAGGAAAGGCCCAGTCAAAACAAATTGAGCGGCCAACTTAGGCCAATTATTGGCTTGGGTTCGTTGAATGGGCCGGACTTTCAGTGCGAGGAGCAGGGGCCAGTGGATTCAACGAATTTTTTTGCCCAATCGCTATGCTAAAAAGAGCGACGATGACCACAGCGACTACCAATGCAACAAATAAAGTTTTCGCAAAATGTTTCTCGCTAATAGGGTCATGTCCCGTCGTGATTTCACCAATTGTCATAAATCCTCCCATCTGCAAATATTAACCCCGCCCAGTAGGTGACAGGAAACGGATTATGCAATTAACGCGAATGATGACAGAGACTTCATAATTGCCGGGCCCTTTTTGTTGAATGGCTTCGCATTTAGGTCGGTCATCAGGGCTTCGCCATAAATTGCAATATTCAAAATACATACGTTAGCCAAAGCCCTTACTGTGGGCATAGCCATTAAGCCCGTTATGTCCTATGCTTTACCACCGTAACGAGTGTGACCCAGATTCTTTGGCGTATTTAAATTTATTATGCTGCGAGCATAAAATTCTTAAATTGCCTGCCGAGTTATCACCGCCAGCCCATATAACCTTTATAAAGGAGTCTAGAAAGCAATTAAAGGTCTACAATTGGAAAATATTATTAATTTCAGGATGGACCGCAAGTCAAAATAATTGGGCTTCTGGTAAGGCCCGTAAACGCTAAAAAACCTGTCGATAATAATTCCACTAAAAATAAACTTATCGTTTGCGTTGGCATTCACGAAAGTTAATACAATTTTTTAAAAAACCCGGGGTCATGTGCAAATAATTTTTCGGACTTTTCGCGGTTCCATCGAAAGGCAAAAGGAGACTGGCTGGAAGTTGAACAGGAAAAATATACATAGTTCGTAAGGCCTAATAATGCTTGAACCTCCCTCAGTTGAGACAAGAAGAAGGATGTTTGCGGCATGAACTTTGTAACTAGTTGGTCCTTTAACCTATTCCGTGAGGTCTATATGAAAAAAATGGTATTGCTTGGATTATCAACGTTAGTTTCGTTGAATGTTTTTTCAAAAAATCAACATGTTGAAAAAATTAAACATATTTTGGCAGCGGCCAGTCAGCCAAAGCCAGAAATTATTTCTGAAGAGTGGATTATGGAAACGCTTTTAGCTGGCACTCGCGCAGAAAAAGCAGAAGTCTCAAAACTTGGCTAATCAAATGTAGGGTCTAGATGTGCGTAAGACGATTAAGATCCTCGGTTATGCCGCAAGTATTATTTTTGTGATTGTCTTTTTCGGAGGGCTTGCAGCGCTTTGGAAAATGCCTTCGGCCGCAGACCTTGGACGAGCCATTTCACGAAATGGGACTGCTGGCTCAAGCTCAACAAAAACCCATGCTGATTCCGAACTGTCACCAAAACCGCTAACCCCGAAGGAATCCACTCAAGATCTTACCGCCCCTGTCAGCACACAAGAAACCCAAGAAAATAAACAACCTAAAACTAAAATGATGGTCGACCTTATGGACGCCTCTCAGGATAAAAGCCAAGTTTGTGCTCACTTGATTAATTTTCGAATGTTACCGGCTCAACTAAAATACGACGGACCAACATTGGGAAAACGTTTGGAAGATGCAATGAGTGCAGAAATTCATCCCAAAGATCCTGTCGCTATGGCGATAATGGCTCCCTTAAGACTTTTCTTTCAACAGCCTAAAGTTCAAAAACTGATTCAAGAGGTCACTGACGCTGCTGAAAAAGGCGAAAAAGATTCGCTCGTGGGAAAAGCCAGTTTTTACAAAAATGTTTACAGTGCCTATGAGGAAATGAAGACACAGCAGGGCGCCGCAGAAGCTGTCATGGACCGCGAATATTATTTGGTGATGATGGCGAAAGCGATTCAACAAAATCCTTCTTTGGTGTCTGATCCGCGCCTTCAGGACTATTGTCAAAGTATTGAAAAAGCGGCCAACGACAATATTCCTGTCATTTTAGAAGTTGAAAAGTCTGAGTTTATGAGTTTCCTAGACTACTCGAAAGTTAAGCCGTCAGACATTGGTTATGATCCCAATTATAAAACTCGGTTGCAGTTCGAGTACAGCACTGAAGGAATTCGTATCCACGGCGGATGGATAGAATCTTTGATCCAGTAAAAAGTTGATCTCTGTGATAAAATTCTTCAGACTATTATTCTATGGAAAAAAAGCAGGATGTCATTATCATCGGTGGCGGGATCATTGGATTATCAGCGGCGGTAGAGCTCGCTGAAAAGGGCGCTTCCGTCCTAGTTTTGGAAAGAGGCAAAGTCGGTTTTGGTTGTTCTTACGGGAATGCAGGATGGTTGACTCCTTGTTTTGCAATGCCCTTACCGATGCCGGGTCTTTTTTTTAAATCTTTGAAATGGCTCCTAAATCCCGAAGGGCCTTTGTATATTAAGCCCTCTTTGGATCCCCTTTTACTGCGCTGGCTGACACGTTTTATGCTGGCGATGAATGAAAAGCAAACTCACAAAGCGATCGAAGCTTTAGTTACTTTATCACAAGTGAGTTTGCAAAAATATTCGCAGCTTGGAAAAGAATTTCCTGAAATTGGTTACGATGGAAAAGGTCTTTTAATGGTCGCACAAACGGCGGCAGGTGTTCAATCCGCAAATGAAGAAATGCGTCGGGTTGCAGATTTAAATGTTCCTGGACAACTTTTGAATGCAGAAGAAATTCGTAAACTTGAGCCTGCGGTGATTGGAAATATTCAAGGCGGAGTCTACTTTCCTAAAGAAGCTCATGCCGAGCCTTTAAAGGTGGTTCAAGCTTTGGCTGAAAAAGCGCGTCGTCTGGGGGTTCAAATTGAAGAAAATATTGAAGTGACTGACTTTGAAATCGAGAATCAAAAAATAAAAAATGTAAAAACTTTGAAAGGCCATTTCTCTGCGGAAAATTTTGTAATGGCCACGGGCAGCTGGTCGACAGAGCTTGCGAAAAAATTAAGACTGGGCGTTCCCATCTTAGGCGGCAAGGGTTACTCGATGATTGTTGAAAAGCTCGCTATTCAGCCAAAAATTCCGCTGATGTTAATTGAAAAAAAAATCGCCATCACTCCGCGTGAGGGTTCACTTAGAATTGCAGGAACTTTAGAACTTGTGAATCAGGATTTTTCTATCACCGAACGCCGTGTTCAAGCCATTATTCGTGGATCACGAGAGTTTCTCCCCTTGCCCGAAAAAGTGGAAATTAAGGAACTATGGCGGGGCCTGCGACCCTGCACCCCGGATGGAGTGCCCATGATTGGATTTTCAAAAAAAGTTCCTAATTTGATGTTTGCCTGTGGTCACCAAATGCTTGGATTACAATCAGGCTATGGCACCGGTCAATTGGTCGCAGATCTAATGCTAACCGGTAAATCCGATTTAAATCGCGACGTCTACAATCCGGATCGATTTTAAACTTTCTGTGTTTTTTTAGGGTAGGGACAGTGCAAGCAACCACTGTCACAGCAATATCCTCGGCGTCGCAAGTAGGCCTCAGTCAAAACCATCAGACCTTCTTTATTCAGATAGTAATCAGTTTTTTTCAGTGGCTTTGAATCTATGAGTTTGGGGTCTTTCATACAGGCGCAAATATAAAACAAGTGGACCAGGTTTTGCTACCTTTTAAATCGTAAAATAAATTTAACGCTCTGATGAGCATAAGGTGGAAGAAATGGCAAAAAGCGGCGCATTTTTGGGACCAGTGATCAAAGTTTGGACGCAGAA
The DNA here is from genome assembly GCA_043747555.1 of Pseudobdellovibrionaceae bacterium. GTDB lineage: Bacteria > Bdellovibrionota > Bdellovibrionia > Bdellovibrionales > Bdellovibrionaceae > JAYWDA01. Next base: position 21,666 of record JAYTOY010000052.1, read on the forward strand.
GCGGTTTTTTCTGCTGATTGCGGGTTTCATGCTTTCGCAATCGGCGCTCGCAGATAAGGCGACTCTTCTAGAAAATGACCGGGATGCGCTTCAAGCTCGGGTCGACCTGATTCAGCAGGCTAAAAATGAAATCGATGTGGAATATTTTTATGTAGGAAGTGATCCTCAGTCTATTGGCGGCATTGCACTGCTGCTGAATGCGGCCCAAAAAGGAATTAAAGTAAGGGTTATCATTGATGACTTGGAAAACCATGTGCCAAGGGCTATTTTTGCCATTCTAGATTCTTTGGGAAAAGACAAAAGCGGTCAGCAGAATTTTGAAGTACGAACTTATAATCCGCTTGGTCTTAATCTCTTAAGAGCAACTCATCGCGATCACGCAAAAATATTAGTCGCTGATTCTGACCGTGTGATCTCTGGGGGGCGAAATGTTGGCAGTGAATATTTCGGCCTTAACAAAAAGCGTAATTTTGAAGATCTAGATGTTATTGCTCAGGGTGACGTGGCCAAGCAAGCCCATAAGAATTTTATGCAAGTTTGGGAAAGCGACTTAGTTTTTAAAATCTCGCTGAATCAATATTCCGAAGCAAAGATTGCGCAGGATGGTTGCGTTGGGCAAGGGGATCAACAGCATTGTCAGTTTATTCGCGAAGATGCTATGAAAAAGATTGCTAACTATAAGGCAACCTTGGCGCAAGTATTAGCTGAAATTAAAGCTCAACAGGATGATGACATTGTTAGAAATGAAGACGGACGGGACTGGTTTTCTGAAAGAGAAAACTCTATTCAGGCAGAATTTATCTCTCACGATCCAAAAGTTTTAAATAGCCAGGCTAATGATACTTTGTCAGTTCGATTGCTTGAGATATTAAAAAATGCGCAAACGGATGCTAATATCGTATCTCCCTATCTGATTCCAACGCCCGCGCTGATGGCGGTCTTTAAAGAAATCATAAAGCGGGGCGTGCGAGTACGCATTGTTACAAACTCATTGCAATCGACAGATAATCTTTTCGCACAAGCTGGGTACCGTTCCCTGCGGAAAGAGATGATCCGTATGGGTCTTGAAATTTATGAATACAATGGTCCCAATACGGTTCATGCGAAAACCGCGGTCATCGATAATAGAATTGCCTTAGTTGGAACGTTTAATTTGGATCCCAGGTCAGCACACATCAACCGCGAGGTCGCAATTAAAATGACCGACAGTCGAAATATCATCGTCGATGAATTAACGGCAAGTATTGAAATTTTTCGTGAGAAGTCGACTTTGGTAGCCAAAGACGGGGTCGAATATAATTCTGATAAACAGTTTGTCGGAGTTAATAAACGAAAAAAAATCACCCTTAAGGTTCTGCAATTCTTAATGCCTTTTATCAAGAATCAGCTTTAGCCCTTGTTTATAAGACCAAGTAAATTATTTTTTCTGCAAAAAAGATCTGGATTTTGCCAGATCTTTTTTTATGACCTTAGGGTTGAGTGCTTGGCTAGCGCTGACAAGGTGGCCCCCATCAGCTTGTGGGGAGCGATTTAAAAAATTTAGAAATGATAACTGCGGATCAAGTTTAAAGATAAATATAGAGGCAATATAAAAGGCGATCATTACAAAGTGCCATCGATTGGCCTTTGCTTTCAGCATCGTTTCAATTTTAACAAGCCTTTGGTCAATGTAGGCTGGTTCTGGCATTGCAGAGCGAATTCCATTAAACACCCCCGTGACAACGCCGGCTTCTTCAAGCACCAAAGTTTTGGAATCCGTTGAAGATAAAATCATATTCTGAGCTTTTTGATTCAGTTCCATTAGCTCAGCTCTTTCCTCGTCGATTTCAGTTTCGAAAAGGGAGCCCATGATTTCGGAAGTATCGGAGTACGAATAGTGTGGAAAGTAATTGATCATGACTTTGCGAATAGCGCTTTGAAATTCCGCCGCTGAACTGTAACGTTCGTCTGGGTTTTTTTGCAGAGCTTTTAAAATGACTTCGTCGACTTCAGCGGGAATTTCAGAGTTAAAGTACGAGGGCGGAACTATAAACTCATTGCAGTTATTGATTCTGCCAATAGTGCTGACTTCAGTATCGTTTTGTTTTGTAAAGGGTCGCTGTAAAGTTAAAAGTTCCCAGGCAACAATTCCCAAGCTGAAGACATCGGACCTAGCATCGATGGGGGCGCCGTTGACTTGTTCTGGAGAAAGATAAGAAATTTTTCCTTTGATGGTGCCCACTTTCGTAGGTTCATAGCCGCGACAACTGGTGGCTTTTGCAATTCCAAAGTCGATGACTTTCAGATTTCCATCATAAGTAAGAATTAAATTATGCGGTGAAATATCGCGGTGAATGGCATTCACAGCTTCGCCAGTGACTTTGTTAACAAAACTATGGGCGTAACTAAGTCCTGAAGCCGCTTGAGCAATAAGACCCAAAGCCATCGGAACGGGCATCCATTGATTGCGTTCAATAAATTTTGAAACCACTTCTTTTAGATTTTTGCCTTCAAGATATTCCATCGCAATATACGAGCGACTTTGCGCTTCACCAAAATCGTGAAGTTGTACGACGTGAGGGTGATTAAATCCAAGAATGACTTGAATCTCAGTTTGAAACATATTTAAAAACATAGAATTATTGGCGACGTTCGGAAGGAGCCTTTTGATCACCTGAATGCGGCCGTTACCCGCCTGGTGAGCGGGCCTTGCCAAGAAAACTTCAGCCATACCACCGGTGGCTAGTTTTTTTAAAAAGACATAAGAGCCGAAATTTTCAAAGTCTGGCGACGAACTCATACTCTTATTTCGTCTAGTCTGGGATTTTCTTGATAGTTTTTTTATGTCCTAGAAAGTGTCAGATCTTTTTACAGGACCAGCACCTTAGCAGTCTTTCAAAGCCCGTACAATACTAATCGCTTGGGTTATAAATTCTTATTCTCCTAGATGCCGGCTCGTTATTTTGCTAAGGTGTCGTTTGCCTAAGGGGTTGTCTTACCTATGAAATTAAAGCCTTTAATTAAAACGCACTGGTTAGCCTCGCAAAATCCCATGATGATTTCTTTGGGGGGATTGACTCGGATCGTATTTATGCCCGTCGCTGAATTGATCGATTTTCAGTTTAATGGGACTGACGAGGCAAAGGTGGCTTTAAATTTATCGCATCCCTTACAAGTATTAGCGCCGGCCCCGGATGAAATTCAAGACGTGCGAACTCGAAGCCATTCTTTTTCAAGGGACTTATTTTGGACACTTTTTTCTGGGCATGACCTTCCCTTTCTACGAACTCCGCCGGCATTTTTAAGACAACTTGTTCAATCCATCGAGTTCCATTACGACAGTGGCGAAAGGTTGTCTCTCCTAGGAATTTTTCGAAAGCCGGGGTTGCCATTATTTTTAAATCCGCAGTTTTATTTGCAGGATCCAAGCTGTGGTTGGTCCAAAGTCGAAGAAAAAGTCGGCGAAGAATTAATGAAACCACTAAAAATATTTGAGCACCAAAAAAAGAATGATGATTTTAAAAAAGCGTGGATTATTATTTTAGAAATGTTGGCGTGGGCCTTACAGCGCCAAAGGCAAGTGGGCGACCTCGAAGTGATTTGGGCTAAAAATTCTCTGCTTGAAGAAGGCTTTCATCTTAAAGATCTTGAGTTTGTAAAGGCTCGGCCTTTGGCAGCCACTGTCATGGCAGCCCCTGGGTTGCCCCAGGCTGCGCGAATTCGCGTTTGGCAGGGCCTAGAAACAGCGGACCCACAAAACACGTTACGTCTTCACGCGGTCGGAGCTTTATCAGAACTAGAAAGTTCGCTATCTCCTCAAGTCGCAGTTGATGCGATGGAAGAACAAGCGGTGAGTTCTCTTTCGCATCATCAAGCGACCCCCATCCATTGGCAATCTAGATTCGTTTCAACTGAACTGGGCGCCAAAGACATTAATCGAGTTTTAGCAAAACTTGAGCAAGCATTGGGTTCAGAGAAAGTTATCTTCGTTCAACACACCAAAGTGATGCAGTCTGAATTTAAACCTCGCCTGCGAGTGCGCGAATCCGATGGTTCACTGCAAATGGCCGTGTCGTTTGGCATCGATTCTCTGAAATTAGAGCATCTTAATTTTCCAGCTTCTTTGTTCCCGGCTTTAGCGCCTTTCTATGGTGGGTTGGATACTTTTTTTAAATTAGATCGTATTGAAGTGGCCTCAAAACAAAATCAATACCGCACTAATGACCTTTTATTTTTACGCCATCAGGGTCTGACTTTATTTTGCCTGCTTGAAACCATAAATTGGGTTTTAAATAAACCCTTAAGCTCTGGTGAATCGATTGAATTTATTGAGGATCAAGGGCTCGCCAGTGCTGACGCCCAGTTTGAAAAATTCGTTAAGTATTTGAAAAGCTCCATTCCAGGCTTACTAGGTAAGCCTGGAACCGATTTTGACGAACTGATATCAACCCGTGTAAAGGGTTATTTTACTAATTTTGTGGATGTCTTATTTCAGGCCTTGATCCAAGATCGAAATTTAATATTTCATCTTGATCAAGTGACTGAAATAAAAAACACCAAGCACCAAGTTTATCCCTTAATCCGTTTCTTAATCTTGCATTTTATGGAATCGAGCCAAGGAAAATTTTTAACTCGCGCGCAAGCTCCTGTTGGTGATTCCTTTAAAGAAGCCTTGCGTCTGTGGACCGAACCCAAGCTTATAAAACAAGATGCCATGTTAGATTCTGAGGCCGCTCTTTGGGTCGATGTCGGGATTTATAACAAGTACATGATTTCGCTTTTATTTGAATTGTGTGATCAAGGCTTTGAAATTGAATTTAACGGGACACCTTTTCTGGCCTTGGATAATCCTTTTGAATTTATTCTTTCTGTCGGGGATACCGAGCAAAAAGAAGACACGCACTGGTTTGATCTTCATCCGCAAATTTTCTTTAATGGCACACGCATCGCCAGTGAAGAGGTCAAATTTAATTTCGGCCAAGGGCAAGCTGGCTTTATTGAGTACCGCGGTCAGATGTATCGTATCGATAAAAAACAATTACCTTCTCTAAAGTCATTGCAAAAATTTTGGGACCGTATCAGGGGCATTAAGCAAACATCGAAACATAATACTTTTGGTGAAAAAGTTTACCGTCTTCCCAAGTCTCAGGCGCTTGAACTATTAATGCTACGAAGTCAGGGAATAGAAGTCCAAGGACATGGCGAGTGGAAGCGTATTTTTGATTACTACGAAAATGGCTTAGGCGTAGAAAAGATTCAACTCTCAGAAAGTATGCAGTCGAAGCTATTAACTCACCAAAAAGAGGGTGCGCAGTGGTTGCATGATCTGTATGAGCTGCGTTTAGGAGCCATTCTGGCCGATGAAATGGGGCTTGGTAAAACCTTTCAAGTTTTATCTTTTATGATAAGCCTTCAGCTGAAGAATAAGTTAAAAAAATGTCTGATCGTTGTTCCGACATCCCTTGTCTACAATTGGATGGATGAAAAAAAGAAATTCGCGCCTGATCTTCCGATGCGAGTTTTCCATTCTGCAGAAAAAAGTGAAATTAAAAAAACTTTAGAAAGTGATGAGCCCCTCGTGCTGATCACGACCTACGGTTTAGTGAATGAAAATCCTGAATTTTTTCAAAGTCAGGAATGGAATATCCTTGTTTTCGATGAAGCTCAAAATTTAAAGAATATTACGTCGTTAAGATCTGTCTCCGCCCGCCAATTAACGGCTGACTTTAAAGTCTGTGTGACGGGGACGCCGATGGAAAATAATTACTTAGAATTTTTTGCCCTTTGCGATTTAGTGGTGCCGGGATGCCTGGGTAATATCGATCTATTTCGAAAGCAGTATTTTAACCGCGAAGTTAGAACTGAGTCTTTGCGCGAGCTGCGTTTAATATCGAAACCCTTGCTGCTTCGTCGCACCAAAGAACAGGTGCAGCTATCATTGCCAGTAAAAACAATTCACAAAGTTCTTTTGCCTTTTAACGAAAAGCAAAAGGAAATTTATAAGAAAATGGCCATGACCTTTTCAAGACAAGTTGAAGATCTGATCCAGGAACAAGGCGAGCGTAAAGCCCAGATTGCCATGTTTGCAGCCCTCATGCGGCTTCGGCAAATTTGTTCAGATCCTGCGGCTGTTCCGGGTGTAATTTATGATGAGCGGCCCGCAAAAGTTGAGCATTTTATTAGTTCGTTACAGGAGCATCTTGAAAACAATGAAAGTGTGATCGTCTTTACTCAATTTTTATCGACACTAGGTCGCATCAAAGGCGAACTTGAAAAATTAAAGGTCCCAGCTTTTGTCTTGCAAGGAAATGTCAGTGCCAAAGACCGAGTTGGATTGATATCTTCCTTTCAAGAATACGCTGGGCCTGCGGTTATGCTGATGACGTTAAAGACCGGCGGCGTAGGTTTGAATCTAACGAAAGCCTCGGTCGTTTATCATCTTGAACCTTGGTGGAACCCCGCCGTTGAAAACCAAGCGACCGATCGAGCCCATCGCATGGGTCAAACCAAAGATGTTAAGGTTTATAATTTACTGATCGAAGGTTCCTTGGAAGAGAGAATTGCTGATTTAAAAATTAAAAAACAAGGATCTTTTGATCGTCTTTTTGGCGTTGACGAAGAAGTCGAAGGCTCGCAAATGGAAGGATCGCATGCCCTGTCGCGAGAAGACTTTATTTATCTGTTGAAATAATTAGGTTGAAATAAATTATTATCTGCGGGCTTCATTCGTTGAGCACCATGAAGGTGGCGTTGCAATACGGGTGATTTCGCCAGCACGAGTGTACAGAAAGTCATTTCCTAAACTTAGTTTTAAGCGTTGCTGACTTTGTGAGGCCGCCGAGATCATAGATATTTGTCCGTAGCCGCGCTCATCAGTTTCAATTGTTTTTGAAATATTTTTTAGCGTCCACAGGATAGGGCGGTGTGAAACCGGCTGCAAATCAGCGGCTGTTAAAATTGTTGAAATCGTTCCCTCTGAGTCACGGCACATCAGTTGAAAATGAATCACGACAAAATGCTTTGTTTCGCAATTTTGCTGATTTGAAAAGCCATTGCCCGCCTGACAAGTTTGGAATTTTTTTTCCTGGTATCCCAAGGTTTCAGAAGCGCGGCTTAAACCTAAATACTTCTGGAGCCCCGCCATATCAATGGGCGCTACTAAAAGTGCGGCGGTCGGGATCTGAACGGCCGGTGCAGGCGCTTTTTCCGGCGGTGATAAGACCGGCTTCGTCGCACAACTAAAAATAAATAATAATGAGATAACGAATAAAAATGATTTCATTGATTTCCTATCGGCATTTGTTTGATGCTAGATAAGTATCAATTGGAGACACTATGGATAATCCCAAAGCTTTGGTTCGAAACACTAAAAAGTATGGAAAAGCCGTTTTTGCTGGTCAGGACATCAAAAAAGGTGAGGTCATTGCGGCTTTTGATGGAAAACGGCTCAATAATCATTTCGAGGACTGGACTGACGACCTCTACAGTCATGCGATTCAGTACGGGAAAACCGATTGGCGAGACTCTCAAGGCATCGCCAGGCTGATCAATCACTCCTGCGAGCCTAACTGTGGCATTAAGAAATATTTTAAAGTGGTGGCTATGCGTGCGATTGGCAAGGGCGAACAGATCACTTGGGATTATGAAATGACTGAAAAAAACAAGCACTGGAAAATGAAATGTCGATGCGGATCTAAAAATTGCCGAAAAGTAATTGGAAATTATTCCAGAATGCCAAAAGCTGTTCGAAAAAAATACGAAGGCTTTATTTCGGAATGGCTATTAAAAAAATAAGCTAAAAAAATAAATCAGCTAATTAAAAGTAGATGTCGTTCAACGTCTAAAACCGGTGACGACAAGGCTTTAACTGTGACTTCAAGGTTTTTAAATTGTTTTTTAGCCAGTAAAATTTCTTCATTGATTTTTTCTAATCGGGCCTTCATCAGAAAATACTTTCCGCCGGCTTCATAATATTTTGAGCTCACGTCTAAGATGACATCCAGTGGTTTAAAAGCCCTAGCCATTACAAGATCAGTTGCACTCAAATCTTTTGGGATATCACCATAAAATTCTAAATTAGGAGCTAAAGCTTTGCAGCGTTTTAAAAAAGCCTGCTTTTTGGGGCTCTTCTCATATAAATGAAATTTAATTTTAGGAAACTGCAAAGCATAGATAACTCCCGGGAATCCGCCTCCCGAGCCAAAATCAGCAACAACTTCACAATCTTTAGGAAAATATTTAAGGGGCAGCAAGCAATCAATAAGATGATTATCAATTAAATCTTCAAAGGCCATTTGTCGACTGACGATATTTAACTCTTGATTGGCCGACCAAACTAAATCTAAGTAAGTTTTAACTTTGGGAACTGAATCTGGATTCAGCCCCAGGTTTAAAAAGTGAGAAATTTTACCTTCAAAAGACATCGGTTAAATCACAGCTGGCGCATTTCTTAAAAAGCAGCGAAGCAAAAGTTCAATAAATTCTCCAGAAAGCTGGGCTTCCCCCAAAGATTGGTTATTAACGGCTTGATCCAATCGGTATGAAACACGACTGTGACTGTGGCCACCAAAGCCATGCGTCCCTTGAAGAGTGATTTCTAACCTGCGAGATAAAGAATCAGAACCAGGAAAATCCCGCACAGTGCCTGTGACATCGCTATTGCCACCCATGAGCATCAGAATGGCTCGTGAGGATTTTGGATTGATCACGACTTGCCTGCGCTCCAGGGTTCTACTACGAGATAGATCCACTAACTCACAAAGTAAGGCTTTTGCTGCGACCTTAGGAGTAAAATCGGCCCATGTTAAAAGAGGCATCAACGTCAGGGCAGAAATTAAAAACAGTGTTCGCATAAAGACTCCTTTTAGATTTGAAGGCACTATTTAGGGCAAAGTGGAATCGTAGCACTGTAAAAGTCTTCGCGAACACTGGGCTGCTGGCAAGGGCCCAAATAAAGGGTGCCATCTGCCGCCACAATAAAATACGAATCACAAATTTCAGTGCCGTGGTGATTAAGACCAGAATAAATTAAACCCATGGCGCCCATATCTGTTCCCGTATAGCAAATATCTTTTTTTGTTGTTAGATCCAAGACGTAACCAAAAAGGGGAGTTGTGGACTTTTTAACATCTTCAGCATTGATGCTGATGGTTTGATTATTTTCTGTCCAGCGAACTGTTGCGACAGAATCATCAGCAGAAGCTTGAACGGCGCTCAACGAAATTAAAGCAAATAAAAAAGTGACCAACATAGATTTCATTTTTCCCCCTCGGAAATGGGCCCTTTAATAGCGCCCTCTGTGGAAGCTAGCACGAACTTTTGTCAGTTTCCAAAGATTAATGCCCCTTTTTAAGGCTTAGTTGTCGCAATGTTTCCTGGCCGTCTTCAAAGTGCAGTACAACTGATGTCAAGCCTTGGCCGTGGCGGCCCACCCACTGACCTGAACGATAAATTTCATAGCTGAACTTGCGATCCAATGAATAAAGGCTTGGTTCCTTACAAGGGAGTGTGTCGTCGTTAAAATATTGGGCCTGGAGGTATCTTAAAAAGCTCGCGTTATCCAGATGTTCCGAGATTTTCTTTAAAGTCAGTTGGATCCCCATTTGGCCTTCATATATGGCAGCCATCGCATAGTGAATCTGTAAAGGCTCTAAAGCTTCAGACAAAGCAATAATGGCCCGAGCTGTATTGCAAGCACAGATTGTGAAGTTGCCACCCGCAATGACCACATGCTGTCCTGAAGTAATGATTCTGTGCGAGTCCCCTTGGTAAGGATAGATATCATCTGCGGTGATGCCGGGCGGGAAATAAAGATTGGCAAGCTTAAGTGCCGTGTCGTTATGAAACGACCGCTCTTCAATGGCCGCTAGATATTTCAGGGGCAGGCTACGAGCACGAAAGTAGCGCACCAGCTCTTCAATCCCTGCCCAGGTGATGTGATTCCGATCCCAATATGTCGACGAGTGGGTGATCAGCAAAAGCGGTTCTGTGCCCATCTTTAATAATGGGTATGGGAAACTGGAAATTCCTTCAAATTGGAATTGGTGGCCGCCGGATTGGAAATTCCCTTCAATGATCTCGGCTTGCCCCTTTATTGGACTGCACACCGCCCATAGCATCGACAGACTTATAATTCTTACCCGTAACATCGAATATCCCCCGTAAACAACCCGCTACAAAGTGTCTATAGCGAAAGGCGTGCCGATGTGTTAAGAACCTTGCCATGGGAAATTCCGTTTGTTCAAACTGCCAGAAATCGAAAGCCGCCTTAAGCTGTGGAATCTGTCACAACACGATCTGTAAATACTGTGCGAAGTTTTTAGACGAAGAAACTTTGTCTTATATGACAGCGATTCCGCCCGAGCTCAGTCATACGGTTTACTGCGAGGCCTGCTATCACGAAAAAGTCGCAGGGCCCTTGGCTGATTACAATCAAGAATTAGAAAGTGCTAAAGAAATTTTAGTATTTTTTAAAAACCAGGGAAAAGAAACCAGACTGATTAAGCGCCTAGAAGATCCGATTCGGGTCGAGAATTGTTTAGATTACCAAGATGTCGTTATGCGCTTGGCCTTTTTAACTCAGAAAGCAGGGTTTAACGGCATGGTGGATATCGCTATTTCATCTGAAAAGGTCCGCACCGGGAATTATCAGACTTTAAAATGGAAGGGTGTTGGTATTCCGGCCCATATTCGCGCCGATAAGCTCCTGCGTGATAAGTCCTTAGAGCAAACTCCGAACTAATGGCCTAGGCCTTTTTTTGTCAGGGTGTTAAGGATTTCAAAAGGATGAAAAGCCCTATTATAAGTCTATAAAATCAATCACCTTTTTCCAGGAAATCAGTCCTTATTGGGCGCCCTGAGGGCTATTCTTTAATCACCTATAGTTTTTAACAGCCTCATTCCACTTTAAAAATATCAAGAGATTTAAGCAGGTTAGGGTCCTCTGCCAGGACTCGCTGTTTGGCATATTTTATGGATAAGTTCATCCTGACCTCTTAACCCTTTATATGGAGTATTTCATGAAATCTAAGTTTGTGGCATCGGCTGTTTTAGCGACTTTGTTATCAGGATCTTTAGCAAAAGCGGAAGCTCCGCCGGTTTGGACTTTGGACGGCCAAGTTAATTTCGACGTTAGGGCGTCGTCTTTGGAAGATTATGAAAATCATTTGCGTGTGCAAGATGCCGAAATTAAATTTCAACTTTTAATCCGCGAAGGAATCAAAGCCGTCATTAAAACTGAGTTTGAGCAAAGACTTGATAAAAACTTAAGACAAAAAGATTTTGAATTCCAAAGAATGATTGAAGAAGCTTACATCCAGATCGAAACCGATAAAGTTTCAGGGCTTCCACGTGCGATCATTACTTTTGGACAGCACTCGATGGCATTTGGTCAAAAATACCGTGAGCTTCCAATGTTTAAAGATGCCTTGATCTACGGGATTGCAAAACAGGGTGAAGTGATCGGTTTAACAATGGAACTTCCGCATAACTTTTTTAATATCGTCGATTCGGTGGCTATTTCAATTTTTGAAGCAGGGTCTAACGATTTAGAGATTGCTAAAGAAAAAGGCGCCAGTTTCCGTCTTAGTAAAAAAGTTTCGGATCGTTTAAGTGCTCAGGTGTCTGGTTTAATCAAAGAGCTTCCTAATACTAATGTGAAAGAAAAGCGCGGAAGCATCGGACTGGTCTTTAATTCTGAAGATGGAAAACAAAAAGTTTGGTTTGAAGCGATTGTCGTGGATGGAAATCCAAAATATAAAGAGACAACGATCGGAACCCAGCTGGGCACCTCTTACAAAGTCGGACCTGGTTCGATTGTTTTAGAATATCAATACTTACAGGAGCAAGCCCACGAGTTAGCGGTGGCTTACAATTTGCCAGTCGGAACGGCGTTGATAATAAGCCCAGAAATCCGTCGACGAAAAGATTTATCGGGAACTCGTCCCGATGAAACTGTGATCGGCGTTCGCGCGCGAATATTTACTCATATCGAGTCCAAGCACAAGTTATCAACAGGTCAAAAGAAAGATTAAGACGATATGAAAAGAAGGGCTATGACTGGCATAATTATGTCCATGGCCCTCTTCAACCAAAACGCGCACGCGGATAACGCCGTCCCTTGGTTGAATATACAGTCTGAGATTAATTTTGATGCTATGTCTTCAGCGGATCAATACGAAAATAAATTAAGAGTGGCTGAAGCAGAAGTTAGTTTTGAAATTCTTTTGCAGGAAGGGATTAAAATTTTTCTTTTGAATGATTTCACAGCGCTTTTAAATAAAGGAGACCCGGCAGACGAGCGCAAGTTTTCAGATATGTTGGTAAACACAAAATGGCTTTTGGCCAAGGTTATAGTGAAATTCCATTTTATGAAGACACTTTACTTTATGAACTTTCAAGGCAAGCCGAAATGATTGGTATAACGGTTCAACTGCCAAAAGATTTTTTTAAAATTGTTGATTCTGCAGCTATTTCAGTTTTTGAATCCGGCGAAGGAGATTTAAAAATCTCTCCTAAAAAAGGTGTCAGTGTTCAATTGAAAAAGAATTTTTCACAGAAGATGTCGGCGCAGATTTCAACTTTAATAAATGAAAATCCAGAAACAAAACAGCTTGAAAAGCGGGGAAGCCTTGGCTTTGTTTTTCAAAATAAAGATGGCTCCCAAAAAATCTGGGCCGAAGGATTTGTGAAAGATCAGACTTTGGGTTTGCAAGCAGGGGCGTCTCAGGAATGGGGCCCCGGAACAATTGTGTTACAGGCCGAAACGATTCGGGATCAAGCGACCGATCTGACGATGGCCTACAATCTTCCGATCGGATCGCATTTTGTTCTTAGCCCTGAAATTCGCTGGCGAAAAGGTTTGTCTGAGAATTTTAATGACGAAACAATGATTGCAATTCGTGCTCACATTGAAGCCGAAGTTAAAATAAAACACAGTCTGCTGAAAGGTCGACGGAGGAAATGAAAATGGGTTTTTTAGCAAAAATATTTTTGATATGTTTATTTATGACTTCGGCCGCTTGGGCTAGGCCTTCTGCGCTGCAAGACCTGTTGCTAAGCTTTGGAATGATTCAAGATGCCAATGTGCAAATATGTCCTGAAGAAATGCCTGTTGATAGGCAGGCTTCAGCAAACCACTTATGGGCTCAAGCTCAGGCCGCGGCCAGCGATTATAATAAATGTAAGGCCGCCGGATTTTACCACAGCCTGATCATCAATCACCCACAAAGTCCTTATTACAAAGAGGCCAACCGTGCTTTTATTCAAACTTTTCTAAACGCTCAAGATTACATCATGGCGATGAACAAGGGGAATGAATATCTAGAAGCCAATCGCCAAAGTAACGACTCAGAATATATCCACCTCCTTGTTTTGCGAGCCGTCCATGGACAAATTCAGCAACTTTCTGGCAACACCTCCAAACAAAGTGATTTTGTAGCTTACAGCTTAGGCGCAAGTCTTGAGCAGAATGAAGAGACACCCTTACTTTTAAACTTAAGATATCGTTCCTTCCTTGATCAATATCCTAGTTCTATTTATAAAAATGAAGTCGAAGGAATGGTGAATGAGTCCCGCCAAGCTTATGGGCAAAAGATCTTAGATGATGCCCGCGAAATGATTCTCAAAATGGATTATTCATCGGCATTTTTAAAGTATAATGTGATTCTACAGTGGGGACCGGCGGTTGAGGTCTTTGGCGAAGCGCTTTATGAAATGATTAACTATCAACTGGAGTTGGCGTGGATTATCTCCGATAAAAGCCTGCTTAACGATACAAAGCTAAATTTGATTCTTAAAAGGGATCAGCTGACCGTCAGCAGTGCTAGTGAAAGAGCCGTGCTTTCCGAGAAAACAAAAAAAAGGGCTCTCAGCTATCTGCAGCAAATGAAACAAAATTTGCCCAGCAGCCCGTGGACAAAAAAAGCCTTGCTTCTCCAGCCCAAAAGTTGAAAAATAAGTTTTTATTTACAAACCAGAGAGGCCTATCAATGAAACAAATAAAAGATTTTGCAGAATTTTTAAGGAACGCCCGGATAGAGGCTCAGCTCACTCAAGCTGAGGTGTCTGATAAATTGGGCTATTCAACGGCGCAGTTTATTTCGAATTGGGAGCGAGGGATTTCTTGTCCTCCATTGAAAAATCTGAGGGCTTTGGCAGGTTTGTATAGGATACGTCCTGACGATTTGTTTGAAAGCATATTGAAGGTTTCCATTCAGACGACAGAAGAAAATATGCGGCGAGAATATAGAAATGTACGGAGTCGTGCTCGATGATCCCCTCCCTTGAGCTTGACGACAAGGGCCGTCTTTCTCCCGTTGTCTTTCGAAGACACCTCGCCTTATTGAATTCAAGTTTTTCAAATTGTTTGAATAAATTCAGTCTGACTCCGCGGGAAATAAAATCTGAAAACGCCTTGGTCAGCCAATTTTTATCATTTGATCATGAAACGCAGAAAAAAATATTTCGCCAATTGTTAATTTCAAGGGAATTATTAACTCAAGTTGAGAATGAACCCCAGCCAACAGATGTATGGGAAGTGACGGTCGAACAGGAAATCAAATTTCTAAAGCGGGCTTTAAAGGCTTTTAATTTAGAACTGTCCGATGACAGCATTTTAAATCGTATCACTGAGGGCGATATATTTGAAGTTTATAACTCTGATAGTATTCAGATTTACAGAAGCTGGAGTCTTTTTGAGCACACATCCTATTCCCTAGCAGATTTATTAGTGTACAGTTGGGATGACCTTTATGATCGGCCGACCTTTGTCCGCAAATACCTTTACGAAATGGTTGATAGTCTTTTAGTTCAACGTAAAAAATTTCATTCTTATGATATTCCAGCCTATTTTATTGTAGAGCGGATGCCAGAACTAAAAAATAAAATGTTATTTCAGATGGAGTATGCAGTGGCTACTTTGGACTGTGACACCAAAGAACCCGTGGGATTATTAACCACGGGGAAGGCTAGAAATATTAATGCAGAAGCAGCAACTGAAATGCATTTTATTTAGCTCGCCTTAGGAATAATATTTACTTGATTTAGCAGGCTACAATAAAGAAAAACACTGGTTTCAAAATGTTCGATGACGGGCTTTCTATGCCCTTCGGGAACTTGCTCAAGCATCATTAAAGCTTGTTTAACGTGATCCTGATCGTCGGCCGCATGTACTTTCAAAAAAGAGCCCGTATTTTTTCCATGGCATTTTCCAACGCGGTGAAATAATTCATTAGCCTTTGCGACCGCCAAACCCTCTAAAGCTAGAATGTATCCATAAAAGGCCCAAGGGGTCATTCTCTCGATGGCGTAGTAGCTGGTTTGATAAAAGCTTCGGGTCGATGGCAGTTCTGGAAAATCTGCCAGAGTAAAACCTAATTTTTTTAGATCCCCTAAAGCGATTAATTCGTGGTTCATTTCTTCGCCAGCATGGGTCAGAAAACGTTCATGTAATTTCTGGTCATCAAGATAAAAGTAGCTGCCGGCAAGGGCTAGTAAGCGGGTTGAATGGCAAATATAATAAAAGGTTTGAGCCAGCCAGTTTCCGTAAACGTATTTGTTTTCCCAATCAACTTGGTCGATCGCTTGACTAAGCTGCTTTATGTTTTTGTGATGCATTTCTACTAAATTCATTTAGTTCTCCTTTTCTAAAATTTTGAATAACAATATCTTTTTCGAAATAAAAACAGTTTTTGCGAGCCTGATCTATATAAATTTGATACTCGGGTTCCACGATCAGCGGCTTCTGCTTTATTAAAAATGCGGTGATATCAACTGGGATCTGATACCAAAAAACATCAGGTTGGACGCAAATAGCACCCATTTTATAAAATAAGCCTGATAGACCACGATCCTTTCTCATCATGCCAATAAGAGCATCGGCGGAAGAGCCAAAGGTGTGTGTGAGGGCCACTGAGCAAAGGATGTTCTTTGTGCTAAGACCA
The DNA here is from genome assembly GCA_043747555.1 of Pseudobdellovibrionaceae bacterium. GTDB lineage: Bacteria > Bdellovibrionota > Bdellovibrionia > Bdellovibrionales > Bdellovibrionaceae > JAYWDA01. Next base: position 37,586 of record JAYTOY010000052.1, read on the forward strand.
CTGGCACTCTTTCGGAACTGGGGATCAATGAAGATATGGCTTCCTAAGATTTGATAACGACCTAGCTTTAAAAAACTTTTCTTAGCTTCGTCAGGCCAAAGTTTTGGCATAAAATAGGAATCACTGACCACCCAGCTCTGGTGGGTGTCGACATACCGGTGGCACTGCATACCAATGGGTTGATCTTTCATATAGATGACAAGAATTTCATCCTGCCTGCTAAAACTATCGCTGGGCGTATGCAGATCAGGATCAACTTCTTTTCTTGTTTCAACCCAAATTTTATACCACAGCTGATAGACATCATTGAAATCAGCCAGATCGTGATCCTGGACATTCTGTGGAAAAAAGATCTTAAAATTAATATCGCTTGGGTTCATCAAATACCTCTGAATCCTTCTGGAGCTGTTTTAAGCTTTGGCAATCGATACATTTGATTCATCACGATGATTTCTTGCACTCGTGATGTGCCTTCAATAATTTCTACACCTTTTGCCTCGTTATACAGACGATGCATTTCGCTTTCCATCATCAGTCCGCTCGCACCAAAAAGTTCAATGCATTCTCCAGTGACTCGAGTCGCACAAACGCCGGCCATTAATTTCGCGATGCTAGACTCAGCGATAGCAATTTTAGACTCATCCCACGTTTTGGCTGCTTTTTGCGTCAGAAGCCATGCTGCTTGGGTTTCTGCATGAAGGCGAACAAGAAGGTGAGGGATGACTTTTTGCTCCATTAAAGTTTTGCCAAAGCGGGATGTGGCTTGTACATAATTTTCTGTTAAGTGCAGGGCGCGTTCGGCTAAACCAACACCCACGGCTGCAAATAAAGTTTTACTTTGGCTGATGCTAGTTTGAAGTATTTTTATTCCTTGCCCCTCTTCTCCAAGCAAGTTTTCTTTGGGAATAATAAGTTGATCAAAATAGAGGGTTCCCGTGTTAGATTCTCGAAAGACAAATTTTTGCAAAGGGTCACCCCTGCGGAATCCGGGCTGCTGACTTTCGACCATAAAACAGCTGATTCCAAGATGGTTTCCTTTTTGATCATAGGTCTGTGCGAAAACACTGATATATTTAGAGACATTGGCATTTGTTATATAATTTTTTTCGCCGGATAATATATAGCCATCGTTTGATTTGAGGGCCTTCGTTTGAATGCACTTAATATCCGACCCAATATTTTTCTCTGTCATGGCAAAAGACCATAATAAAAAGTTTTTTAAGCAGTCTTCTGTCACTTGTTTTATCAGACTTCGTGATCCAAAATTGAGAACAGCTGAAGCTCCTAAAATATTACCGATCATACTGGTGGCGATACCTCCCGAAACTCCACCGATCCTCTTTAAAATTTCAGTCATATCTTGGACGGCCAGACTAGACCCTCCATGAATGCTAGGGAGAGTCATGTGAAGCAGGCCTTCTTTTTGAAGAATTTGAAAGATCTCAATATCAAAATAAGCGTTAGCTTCATTTTCCTTGCAGCGAAGATGAAGGACTTCGTTAATAAATTTTTCAGTGCGGGCGATCGGCGACATCATGTAAACAGGCTTAAGTTGTTGGATCATAAAACAAACTCCTAGTTATTTATCTGATCTTACGATAAAAGATGCTAGGAAAGTAACAAGTCGAGAATAAATTATTAGACTTGAATCTGGAATTTGTCCCAGGACGTTAAGAAGGCTGGATTAAAGGGATCTTGGTCTATCCGGCCTTTTGATATTTTAATGATTGGCTGAAGGAGCAGACGATGGGACTTTTTTCTTTTTAGCTTTTTTAGTAATTTTGCCTTTTTGTTTCTGCCGATTTTTTTTAGGAGAAATTATAGTTTTTGTGATTTTTGCCGGCGGCACTGATTTGACTGTAGGAGCTGGACCAAGCGCAAAGATAGCTGTGGCTGTTAATGGTTTTTCGTTAGCTGGTTTTTGACTGAGCATTCGACAAGTCTGGCTGCGGCCGCGACAATCACCAACCCATTGTACAAAGTGGGAGCCCGCCTCAGGCGTGGCGCGCAGGTTAATGTATTCGTTCAATTCGATATTAGTTTCTGTGCCGACGTCATCAACCTGGCAGTCATTTCTTTCGTCATAGACCACGCAAACGCGCCCTTGCCCTGTGCCTTCTTTATTCAGCAGCAGTCCCCATGATTCTGCTGCAACCGCTGGGTGGTTTGTCAGGATTAAGAACAGAACTACAAAAATATTTGATATCATGAAAGAACCTCTTTGGAGTTCCTATACAATAATCGGCAGGGCTAAGGGCGCGCTACTAAAAAATATAAGCTTACGAACTTCTGGCCTTTTCATTGGTAAAGAAAGATTTATTCTTAAAGGAAGCCAATCGGAGAACGTGCACGTGAAATCTTTTTTATTTATTGTGTTTTTATGGACTTTAGCAATTTCTCAGATGGTTAATTCAGCACCGGTTGCCGTCGAAGAAAGTAAAGATCTAGTTGCAGCTGGTAGCGAGCTCACTAAGAGCATTGTTTTCAAGGGTTCATTTTGCCGTGAAGATGGATCTGAAAAAGTGTTGTTTGAAAGATCTTTAGTGACCATTAGTCTTTATTCAAATAGTCAGTTAATTTGTAATCAAAATTATTTAGACCATCAAATTGAAGTTTTTGAAGCTCGTGAACAGTATGAGTATCAAATATGGATGGGTCTTTCCTCAACTGAAGTCACCTTAGCTGAATCCAGTTTCACCAAATAATACTTATGGGGGCAGAATAGCAACACGCCCGACTTGCTTAAGGGGTATTTTTAACCCACCGACATCTAAAGTGGCATTCAGTTCATAAGTCGTTTCTTTTTCGTACAGCGCTAGTGTGATGGAATCAAAAATATCCGACAATATCACCCGTAATGGAATTTCGACTTCAACATTTGTCTTTGGTTTAGCTTTAGGTAAATGGTCTAAATGCCCGGAATATTGCTGGTCTTTGATTTTTATTTGATAATCAATAAAGTTTGAGACAAGTGCTTTTAAGTTTGGATTTTGAATCTCAAGTCTAAACACTAAAACTGAGTCACTTAAGGTCGCATCGGCAACAGCAATTTCTTTTAAAACAAATGTTGGGGGAAGGTTTGGTTTCTGAAAACTTGCGCAGGAAAAACCTACAAGCAGCCAGATAATAATAAAAGATCGAAGGCGACCCATAACTTTATTAGAAACTAGTTAAGTCTAAATTGCACTTAAAATTTGTCAGTTAGCAGTAGACTTAAGTTGAGCGGATTTTAAGATCGCATAGACTGCGATTAATCCCAATGCACCCACGACAAAGGGGCTTGGGTTTTCCTTTACGGGTTTCATTGTTTTATCAAAAGCTCGATCTATTTTACCTGAGGCTCGTCGGTAAAACTTTTTTGGTGCTTGGATCACATCCCGGTAGTGATGAATCTTGCCACTGGCCAGATCAACTTTATCAGCTAAATGATCCATGGCTCTTTCAAAACGCGCCAACGTTTCAGTTGTTTGATTTTGGGCTTCTTTGATAGCTTCGCTGAGATCAGTGGAGTTCGATTTTGTCATATTTTTCTCCTTTGGCGGCCTCGCGGATATTTTCAAACTTCTGTTTTACACTTTCAGCACCCTGCGCAAGGGTGCTTCGGGTGTGAGGAAATTTTAAATCCTCTTCCGAGATTTTTTTAAAAAACTTTATGGCCAAGGGGCCCCCAATAGCGGCGCAGACAATCGCAACAATCAAGGAGCTTAGCCAATAGCGATCGTTAAGAAGTTGTCCCAAGCCAATGACAAGAAATGCTAAGAATGGAATTGTACTTAACGCTAGAAGTGAGCCAAAGGTGATGGCTCGAATTAAATCTCGCGTGGCTTTTTCGCCTGATTCTTTTAATTCTAAAGTGACCAGGTTCACTTCGCTATGGAGAAGATCTTTTACGCTGCGTCCAACTTCACGAAGGATGGCTCCTGATGATAAGGGGGATTCAGAAAAGCTATAATCGGTGTTGTTCATAAAATCCTCTTTCGAAAAATAATTGACTCACCAGCTGCATAATAAGCAAGCGACGTGCCACGAGTTGATGTGGCGAACTACCTCAAATTAGCAACATGACGGACTAGCGACGGCGCAACTGATCAGCTTGCAACCTTTTTAAAGAGATCTTTTCAAACTCGCAGGCAAGAAATAAATTGTTGCTCAGTAAATGATAAAATTTTTGAGCGCTGATTTCTAAAAGTAATGCATCCGATTCGCAAACAACCGAAGCGGTTCGAAGCCCCCCCGTCAGCAGCAGCGCAATTTCGCCAAAGCAATCCCCCTGATTAAGGCTGCGGATGGTCTTTTGATTTTGTAAGACCTGAATCTGTCCTTGGACGATAATAAAAAAACTCTCGGCTCGGTCGCCTTCAGTAAAAACAACGGTGCCTGCCTTTAATGGGGATAGATTCCCCGCATAGATGAGCGAATCAAAGCAGTCATCGGGTAGACCCCGAAATAAATCCGAGGCCAGCAGCGCATGAATCAACCAGATGCGTTTTTGTAAGCTTTGCGCCTTTTCTTTTTGAATCAAAGGATCAAAGGCTTCTGGTACATATTTAAACTTAACAATCAGGCTCTCAGAGGTCGTCACAACATCTGCTGATCTTGCTTGATTCAAAAAAAACCCGGTTTCGCCAAAAACACTTCCCGCAGAAATATCGGCCGTATGTTGCATTTCTCCATGATCATTTTTCTTAAAAACGGCTAAGGATCCCTCAAGAACGCATAATAGACTTCTTTGGAATTGTCCAGCTTGGCAGACCTTAATGTCAGGCGGGCAGTGGACAACGCGGTGATGGGTTAGAAAAAGTTCGATCACTTCCAGGGGTAATGACCGAAAAAACGGAACTTGGCGAACTCGGTCACTGACGTCTGAGGTTTGTTTTTCTTGTTTAAAAAGATTTTCAAAAAAACCGGGACTAGAATCCGAAGTTCTTTTTTGATTGAGGTAATTTATAAAAGTTTGATTCTGGATTATGCCTTCTTGGGTTAAGAAAGTGATAAGCTCTTTTATTTGGCTAAAAGAAACAAGCTTTCCTTGTTTCAGAAAAGTATTTGATATTTCCGAAATTGAATTTTGTTTTTCCATCAGTTCAAGGTAACTGAGCTGTTGTGAAGTTAAGGTGAACGATTTTTTCTGTTGGGAGCTAACGATCTGTCCGCTCAAGCGAATTTGGTCTATGTTCAATGGCATAAGATTAATTTTTTCATGTTCAATCTTAGACATGATCTTCGCCTGAAACTGTTTTTAACGACATGACAGCGTGATGCCGCACCTGCTTATCAGGGTGGTCGATTAATGGAGGTAATAATTTTGCTAACTCTTGCAAATGGGGATTGGTTCTGACAAAAACTGGATCCTGTTTGCGATGGTGGTCAAAGAGTTCTTTAATCACATATAATCCTGACATGACCTGGTTAGGATTTGTCGAGGTCAAAAAGGTCTTTAAGTTTTTAGCAATTTGTTTTGTCATCAGTGATTGTCCGGATAAAAGCAGGGCCTGCGCAGCTAAGCGGGGTGTGGGGCTTGTAAATTTTTTCTCAAGCTCGATACCAGGAAGTTCAAATTTTGATTTAGCCTGGAGTGAGTTCGCAGCCACACGCGGATCCGTGGCCTGTTCGCAGCGATCAAGGGCTTCCTTAAGGTCGCTGTCGAGTTGTTCTTTAAGGAGCAGGTGAATGCTTAGTGAAACAGTTGTTGCTAAAAATCGCGATTCTTCCACTTGATGCAAATTTTCCCTGAAAGTTTCATTTAACAGTTCTTTATAGGCTGCTAAAACTTCTGAAGAAGGCTCGGACATATAAAAATCTTCTAGCGGCGCGCACAGAGTGTGAAAGCCATCCCCGTCACGCATCTTAAGTTTTTGTTTCAGCTCCTGTAAGATCCCGACAAGATCCTGGTTGCCTCTAAAATACAAGGCCACTTCATTCAATGGCAAAGTCGTTAAGGCATCCGTAATATTTTTAAATTCTTTCACTTCCATTAGGTGGGATTCTTTATCAAAACCCTTAAAGACAGTGGTTTTAGTGGCTAAGGGCTGACACAAAGAAATAATATCGACAATGGATTCGTCAAAAACGATCAAGCGGCTTTCTGTTTTTTCACTGACTTGTCCAAGCATTCGCACAGTTTCAATCAGGGGCAAACCGCTAAAGGAATAGCCTCCATCTAATTTTATAAACAGCAGGCTTCCGGTTGAAAGACTGGCCTTTAATCGCAAGCCTTGGGAAAGCGTGGGTGACATAATATTTTCCGCCGCCTGAAAAAGCGTGCGGATCGCAGACAAAGCCATCTTCGCCGAGTGAGTTGGGTCCTCGGATTTAAAAATACAAACCACTTCATCACCGATATATTGATAAGCGGTTCCGCCATAACGTTCGATCACATCCCGTGAATTTTTAAAGTATTCATTTAAGATATGCAGCAAGCTCTGTGTATCTTTATGTAAGAACATCTGAGTGTAGCCATTCAAATCAATTCGCGCGACGGTGCAAGGAACCGCATAGGGCGTTGGTTTGCCAGTCAAGATCTCTGCTTTAATCGCCGGAGCCAGCGTGCTTGCAAGCATCAGATTATCAGTTTTTAAGGCTTTATTGGTTTTATCAAAACCCGTCGCCGCTAATAGAAAAGTCTCGGCCTCTTTAGAGAAGGCTCGAACCTTGTGAATTGATTTTCGATCAGCGCCTTGAAGGATTTTGGAAATATCTAAAATATCTTTTAAAACCAGAAAGGCAATTAAAAGAACAATCAAACTAACAAAAGCAAAATCCTGAATTAGCAAATAGCGAAGCTGCCAAAATTCGTGCAAAACATAGGTGTAAGGATTTTTATTAACTCCAATGGTCAGCTTATAATCATAAATCGCAATAGTTTTAAAAGAAACTTCGTCGGTATCAGTGAATTGATCGGTGACCTGATAATCCCAATTGATGGGCTCAAGCTGATTATTAAGATTATAAAAACCAAGAACCTGATCTTTATTTTTAAGAATAAAAAAATCAAACTGCCCCAGTTCGCGAGCCTTTTGCAGACGGGGAAGCAGGGCCTTAGCATTCTCCGAAAGCAAATAATGGGAAGCATGATCCAGTTGATGCAAAATCAATTGCTGGCGACGAAGAACATCCCCACCATATTCCCGAAGCATGGTCGAGCCATTAAAAACAAAAGAAAAAATAACATAAGAAACCCAAAACAGCCCAAGAATCAAAAGCAAAACCGATTTTTTCCTCATCACTGACTCTCGATACGCAACTGACCATTCACTTCTTGAATCAGGACGGCCGCCCGCGAGGGGTCTTTGTAGCCCCAACGCTGATTCTTCTGACTAAGAATTAATATCTTAAGTCGCTCCAGATTACCTTCATTAGATTTAATATATTCCCGAGCTTGGGAGATCGACATCTTCACCAAATTCTGCGCGACCTTCGCACGCTCTTGATCGATAGAGGCATCGTTACTAACGCGAGGCTTAACCGCTACGGAGGTAGAATTGTTTGTCGAAGGAGCACTTGCGATTCCCCGCGCTCCGCCGGACCCAACTTCGGAACTTCGCGCGCCCGTAGGTGCTTGGTTTGCAGTAGGTGCGGGCGAGGGAGTGGGTTCCGCGTTTTCTGCAGCGGCCACTGTCGACTCAACTTCCCTCGGTGATCCTTGAGCATTAGCAGAAAGATTTCTTACAGGCCCTGAACTTCCGGCGACCACGGTCGCCGTGTTCACGCGAGGAGCTTTTTGCGTTGCAAGTTGAGTCGAGATCGGAGCTGAGCCTTGCATGGGCTCAAGTTTATAATTGCTAAAAACTTTTGCCGCCGCTTTGAAAAATGGAGCGCTCATCGCGAGGCTTTGCTGGAGCGGAATTGTGACAGAAGCGGAGGCAGGGCCACGAGTTTCTTGAAAGCTGTTGTTGAGTGCGACCATTCCTGGGGTTTGTGGCTCGGGAGCGGGGATTGCAAGCGAGCCTTCAGCAAGGGATTTTGGGATATTGGTGAGTTGGGATTGGGCAGCTTTAGCAATGCCAGTCTGTTTTTGTTCTGTCGGAATTATAACGTTAGTTGGGCTTGTGTTGCGATCTATTTTCAAAGATTTTAAAACTTTTCCAGGCTTAGGATTCTCGCAAAAATCTACGACATTTACAATCGATTCCTCCTGTAAAGTTGGGTCTATTGAGTGAAGTGCCTCATGAAAAAGCTGTTGGCGATATACCTTCGCCATATCGGTTGAACATCCAGGTGTGGATATCGATAGATTAACTTCAGATGAAACATTTGAATAAGAGGCTTTGCCGCAATCGCTATCATGATTAGCTGAACAGGTGATTTTCAAAAAGCTGTTAGGCGAGGGGCCATTTTGAAGCATATCTGTGAAGTTACTTACTAAACGTACAGTTTCTGAATTATTAGCTAAACATGCTAAAAACACGTTTGATTGGGTACCTTCTAAACGGTCCAGAGTGAAAGCTGTTTTTAGTGCCTTGCGAACTGGGGCTTCTGCTGGCTTGCAAGTTTTATCGATTGCGGCAGCCCATCTAAGTTCCTGATCGGAATTTAAAAGATGGCCATTTATATTAGCGATTTGTTTTTCTGGAAGAGGATCATTTAAAAGATTTGAAGAACAAATTGGATCCGGGGATCCAAAGCTTCTAACCATATTTACCTCTGAGCGTTCCATATTCCGAATGTTTACGAGGGAAAGAGCATTTTCCCGCAATTCGTAATTAGCCTCAGTGTATTGAGATAAATTCCTTCGGATAAATTTTATGGTTTGAATTTTTTCTTGGTCGAAACGGATATCGACTTTTAAATTACCTTTTGTTAATAACCATTGATTAATTTTACCATCGCCATCTGAGTCATAACGAACTTCGGAAAACTGCGGAGAGGTAATACTCCATATTTTTTGTCGGCCATTTTTACCCAAGCTACCCGAAAAAACATTTGTAGAGTCGGCGGTGTAGCCGAGGGCTGATGTGAATATCCCTAATAGGATTAACGCATTGTTAATTGGTTTAAAAAACATAACTTCAGTATAGAGGATTTTTAATAATACTTAAGTTATCAGTCTACAAAAGGCAGTGAAGGTCCAGTGTTCTCGACTTTAGTTTTAGTTACACGTTTTTGATTGGATTGAGGCAGCTAATTCTTTATATATTTTAAGGTTGTTTGTTTTAAGGTGCTCCAGAATGGCAGCTGTCTGTAGTCCAACTCCTTGTTGTCCGCGATGAATGCCAGCAAGAACAACCTGGGGGCGCCCATTATCATTGTCCATTAGAAATACACCTGAACCCGAGCCGCCGGAGCTGTCAGAGGTGTTTAACACGCTGAAGGTTCCGTCGGCACCAACACCTGTCGCTCTGGAAAAATTTGCTGTTGGGTATCGAAAACCAGTTTTCTGCGCGAAAGTTGCTTTATATGGAAATCCGACGGTCATTAAAGAATTAGATTTAAGAATATATTCAGTAGAAATTAACGCTGGTTTTATGTCTGATACCTTCGGGATTCGAACAATTGCATAATCAGAAGATTGGTTGTTAGCGTCGCCGCTAGCAACAACTTGGCCTTTAATGTCTTGGTGGGCAAAGGCATCTTTAGCGTCACAAGTAGTTTGTCCTAATGAGATCAAGATTGAAGCCTGACCATCTTTAGTTTTTTGATTCACGATTGAGTGCGCATTAATTAAGACATGACAAGGCGAAACTAAAACGGCAGTGCCGTATGAAGCAGGGGCTGCTGCAGAGCCGTTTGTAACCACACCAACTGAATCAACTTGGTTCAAAAATGAATCAGCGCGATCAACTTTTAATTCTTGTTCGTCATACATTTTTTCAACATCAGTCTGTGTAAAGTTGGCTTTTCGAAATCCAGACGAGCCATATTTTAATGCTAATTTTTGATTTATCTTTTTCATATCCTCAGTAATGTCAGACTTATCAAATGAACAGGTTCCAGCGGCCCGTGCGCTAACCACGATTAGTTGTATCACGATCACTGCCTTAACGATTTTCAAGAGGTTTTGTGCTGTCGTATTTTGGGACATGTTGCGCTCCTTGTTGCTTCTGACCTTATATAAAGCAATTTCCAGCCCCAAAAAGCCTAAGGAACAGTATACTCTCCTGGCATTTTAACGACTAAGAGGAAAGTAATCTAAGATTGAAACGTAGATCTCCTAGGTAGGGCCGACAATTTGCGCTTCTTATCATTTTGAGATTAGGTCGAAAGGACCTTTTTAAATTTAGACGGCGAACTTGGTAGGGACCACTGCTTAATTGCGAAAATGCCGCCCATGATACTCCAAAGGATTAGGATCAATATTAACCTATTTTTAAAACAATGGTTGTTGTAGTTCCTGTCCCATAAACACTTTTATACATGAGGTTTCCGCCCCAAGAAAGCAGCGCATTTCTAGCATGGTATGTGCCTAAACCACTTCCCGAGGACTGATGATCTTGTTTCCCGAACGAATATCCTTTTTCACAGATTCGTTTCAATGTTTCGTCAGACATTCCGACTCCGCGGTCAGTTATTAATATTTCTAATTCGTTCTTGCGGTTTTTTAATACTACATCGATCTTATTTTCACGATTTGGATCGGATGCTTCAAATGAATTTTGTAAGATATTTGAAAAGATCCTTTTCATTTCAGAGTTGTTTCCTAAAACATTTATTTTATCATCTTTTTTGCTTTCAGTATAAATCAGGTTTTGCTGTTTCCAGAGGATATGTTTTTCTACTATTATTTCATCAAGACATGTATTGATCTCAAAACTTGAGATCGGTGTTTTCTTAAAATCATCGGATTGGCTGAGAAGCTTAAAGATTTCTTCAGTTCGCAAGACAGCACGATTTAAAAACTCCTTAATCTCTGGGTCAATATTGTTTAATGCAATCACAATCGTACGTAATGCAGTCAAGGGGGATGTGATGTCGTGCTTGGCTTGACTTGTTAATTCAAGGACCATGTCTTTTTCAAGTTCGACTGCAGTTAGTTTTAGAGTATGGTTTAAAATCTCTCTCTTTCGATTTTGAAGGAATAAATAAAAAGATAATCCGATTAAAATGTATGACAAAATCTCTAGAAATATAAATGACCACGAGAAAGGTAATTGGAAAGTAAGATCATATTTTAAACCATTGATGGAAACGATCTCTGTTTTTGCCTCAAACAAAATTCGGCTAAACCGATTTCGAAAACAAGGGTCATTGCCTGATGTATCATAATAAACACGACTAGATTCTGTTTTTTCAATCAGTGTAATACATGACGCAATTCCTAGTATTTCAAGATCTGACAGTGCCTTTGAAAGTGCATAGGAGTTTCCATTCAACGATTCACTACGAAGGATCCCTTTAATCGATTTTTGTGAATTTGAATTGTCTTGGAGCGAAATTAATCTAAAAATTAGAAAAGTCGCCATGATGCTTGTGAAGAAAAAAAATTTAATTATTGAAATAGATTTTTCTTTAGTTGGCGAAACTATTTTTGAGTTAACCATATTTAGTATAAAAACCTATCTATAGGTCCATCGTGCCAAGACTTCCATCCATCGAGAATCGTTCGTGCCAAAAAGTAATCGCCGTTATCAAACGATTCAGATTTATGTAATGCAACACTTGGAATCGGCCACTCTATTTTTGTTGCTCGATCAATTTGGGCTAGAGCGATGTCAGCATGTTGTGCGAAATACCGGACGCGATTATCCGGGAAAAGGCCTGGAAGTGCTTCGTTATTTCGAATTACGAGCAAATGCCTGAAACTCTCAAGAAGCGCGTGCTGCCAAATTGAACCACCAGTATTTTGGGCTGAGGATCCAGGGAAAATGCCACCATTTTTAATCCCCATCGTTTGAGCGACATTTATCGAAATAAAAGAAGTTCCAAGGTTTACTAAAACAACTTTGGAAAAAAATAGAACTTCATCAAATTGTTTAAAAAAGAACTTTGAAATTGGGTCCAATCCCGAATGTACTTCATTGGCGCTTATTTTTTCAATTAGGTAATGTTCATCAATCCATTTACTCATGACCCATCGTTCAGCCGACTCCGCGATGGAACGAGCAATAACATTGTTTTTATTGAATCCAGCAGCAAAACCGCAAGCCGTGGGTATTTTATCAAATCCCCAATCAGTGTAACCCTTTGGGTTTTTGGAAAGCTCTTCACATGTTTTTCGTTCAAGAAACTCAGCTATTGCAATTTTTCTTGCATCTAAACGACTGTTTGCAAAACCTGCTGATAAGGAGTGATTATTTTTATCAAGTATGCTTGAGTGCCAGTAAATTTCGCCACTTTCGCCAAAAACCTGCGCTTCTTGAATATAATTTCCAGTTTCTTTCAAGATTGTGTCGATCTTATCTAGCATCTAGCGAATGTCCATTTTATCGAATCGTAATATTGCTAAAGATGGACTTAACGATTCACGCATAATTCCTGATGATAGATAAAGTTGAATACCATAGTGACTTATTGGGACTATTGCACAGTCTGAATCAACTGTTTCCAAGAATTGATTAGAAAACTCGATGTCAGATAATCTGTCACTCTCATAATCAACAATTGCCTTACAGATCCTCCCGCTTGGGTCAGGAAAGTTAGGTCCTAAATCAGAACAAAAAAGAACGCGGAGTCCCCATGCTTCAACACCGCCGCCAATTGAGGATCCACGAATTCGTATGTCGTAATTTGGATTATTAACATCTTTTGAAGTACTATCGTTGCCCGCAAACTTATATTTTATACCAGCATTATTCAACACAACCTTTAGAACCCTCCAGGAGTAGCTTCGCGGTGTTGTGTCTTCAATTGGCTCAGTCCCTTCGATGACCAAAATGTAATCGGGCACTGTAGGCGCAGGGACACTTGTCGGATTTGATTTTGCAAAATTGTTTTGGCTGGGATAGAAGCGCGAACTTCTGGTGTGTGGTCCCCACGTCTCCGGCAAGTCTAACCGATGTTTTGCAATCAAATCTTTTATATAACGTCGATTATTTAAATTTGAAAAGTAGCCATGCTGTAAATTTCCAAAGATAATTGGATTAATGTATTCGGGAACAAGGGGATACTTCGTCAGATTTTCTGGTGCATCAACATTATTGGTAAATGAATCAAAAATCCATTCTTCGTCTTTGCTTACAGCCCCTGGAATTTTATGTAAAAATCTAACTTTATCTGGCGCATTTTTGGAAAAATCTAGAATCCATTCCCGCCTTTTTTCGATAATGTACTCAGTCCCTATATCAACTTTTGTAATTTTATAAGGGCCAGAGGAAATGAACTTGGCTTCATCCTTCCATGATCCATCTTCTTTTAAATTTTCTTTACAGATATAGCCGAACGGTGCAAACGAAAGGATTTGAACTAATCCATCCCTGACAGGTTTATTAAATTTAAACATGATTGTGTTATTTAGGAAGGTGATCCCTGAAATCTCTCTTTTTCCAGATAAAAATTGTTCGTAGCCATCAAGATCACTTAATATTGGAACATCGCCAGATTTTGCTAAATACCGAATTGTTCGAAATAGGCTTTCCCTAAAACTTTCCGCATTTATTTTTTCACCATTTTCACATAGGAGATTATCATGAAGCTTAAACTCCCACGTTTCCGGACTGGTTCGTTCCCATTGTTTTGCGAGACGCGGCTCATATCGCCCTTGGTTTGAGTAGTAAACAAGATTTCCTACCAAGGATTGAACAATAATTGCCGGTTCATACCTTTCTGCCTCATACAGATCAAGGGTTACAGGCGATCTTGGGCTGTATATAATATAATTCAAAATTTTTGGGACATTAGTCATTTTTTCTGAAATCTGCTGTAGGCATTGATTTTTTATTAAAACCACCGCTAGCGTAATTAATAGAAACAATAACACTATGGTGATCCAAAGTTTCGAACCTGAAATTTTTACCTTCTTCATCTGCTTCTACTTTCAGAAATTCATTTGGATTTAGAGTTATTCCAACCTTGCTATCAAAAAGTCCAACAATAGTTTCGGGCTGAAAACCAAGGGAATCAAGGTCTTGAATGGACACTATTCTGTCAGCGGCTACGGCGCCCTGGGCAGCAGCTAAGATTGCACCTGAAATCAAGATTGTTGAATTTTTCACCTAAGCTCCTTAATCGATTAGAACTGGTGGTATTCTGACACCATTTCAAGAGTTTATCTAATTGCTTTGCAAGACTTATGCACAGACAAGTAGGCCGACGTAATGCTGTTATCAGTCCATAATTTTTTTGAGCATCTTTTTTTAATAAAATTTACAGGCGTTCAATACAGGCTGTAGGCAAAGAAGGTGTTTTTATCGAGTTAAGTATTTGTTAGTTTTTGATAACTGAGTCAGTTCATATCGCGTGACTTCGCCCCACTATCTTGAGATTTCATAAGACACCATGGCTATCCTTCACGATTTCGTCAGCAATCTCCTCGTAAGCCACCTCCTCTCAAGCCTAATCTTGCTAGTCATGCTGTCCCTAGTCCTAAGCCTCCTCCGCTCGCGCCGCCCACCAGGCAGCACGCTAGCATGGATCTTCGCCATCATCCTGATCCCCTATGTTGGCATCCCGCTATACCTAACCTTCGGCACGCGCAAAATAAAAAATCGAGTGAAAAAGAAAAAGTGGCTGCGAAGAGAAAAGTCAGGACTGCCTGCAGGAGTTGAACCCTTCGGTAAAGTCTTATCTTCGTCAGGAATTTATCCGCCCCTAAGTAATTCCGATATTAAAATTCTGACCAACGGAGAAGACAGTTACAAAATCTTAATTTCTGAAATAGAACACGCAAAAAAATCGATCGATATCGAAGTTTATGTTTTTTCTAAAGACCCCGTCGGCCTGTTGATTCTTAATAAACTGATCGAGCGAGCAAAAGCCGGAATTCAAGTGCGTGTTTTAATCGATGCCTGGGGATCTTCTTTTTTAATCAGGCCATCATTTAAAGAATTAACAAAGGCCGGCGGGGAAGTAACATTTTTTCTGCCCTTAATTCATAATCCGGCGCAAGGCAGAACTAATCTGCGCAACCACCGAAAGCTTGCGATCTTTGATAACCAGGTCGCCATTTTTGGAGGAGTGAATTATGCCGATGAATATATGGGTCCCATTCCAGATCCACAGCGATGGTCAGATCTTTCTTTACGGCTTGAAGGGCTTGCTATCGAGCCACTAATCGAAATTTTTAATTCTGACTGGAATATGTTTTCGAAAACAAAAATAAAAGACAACTCCCAAGTCCTTAAATCAAATTCCAGGGACCCCGAAGCTGTTCCAAAGGATCAGCATATCGTCCAAATCGTCGCGAGCGGTCCCGATATCAGCGGCGATCCCTTGTACGATGGTCTTTTAACTTCATGCTTTGAGGCGAAAGAAAAAATTTGGCTGACCACTCCGTATTTTGTTCCGGACGGGTCCCTGTTAAAAGCCCTGACCTTGGCTTGCCAGCGGGGCGTGGATGTTAAAATTCTAATTCCCAAACGGTCCAATCATTTATTTGCGGATCTTTGCCGAGGAAGCTTCTTGCGAGAACTGCACGAGGCGGGTGCAAAGATTTCATTAACAAAAAAAATGACTCACGCCAAACTTATGATTATTGATGATCATGTGGCGGTGGTGGGTTCGGCGAATTTTGACCTAAGAAGTTTACTTTACAACTACGAACTGAGTATTTTCCTATACTCAGGGTCTGATGTGCATGTGCTGACCAACTGGTATGCCGAACGATATGAAAAGGCGGCTATTTATGAAATCCATAGATCAAGCTGGGTGCGTGAATCCATCGAGGGGATCCTAAGAATATTCGGCCCTCTGTTTTAAAATTTAAACCTAAGATCTAACCCTAAAATTTAAACGTTGGTTCCTTGAACCGGACCACCGGGAATTAAATATTGAAAAGCCATGTTCACCAAAGATAAAACAATGGCTCCTAAAATGGCGGCAAGCCATCCATCAATTTTAAAACCCGGCAGAATGGCTGCACAAAGTTTAAGTACTGCGCCGTTCACCACAAAAGTAAATAGACCCAAGGTTAAAATATTAATCGGCAATGTCAGAAACATTAAAATTGGCCAAATCACGATATTTGCTAGGCCAATCAAAGCCGCGGCCCACATCGCCGAAAAAAATCCACTGACTTGAAAGCCAGAGATTATCTTTGAAGTTAATAGAACGGCCAGCGCTGAAAGAATCCAATGAAAAAGTGTATGCATGCGAAAACTTTATTTCATGATTTGCGCAAAAACAAGGGCTAAAAACGTTTTTCCCACTGAAGTACTAGCTTGGTGGTTTGTTGCTCTTCCTGTGTGGCAGGGGACCAAGCAGCGGTCAGCATCCAGCTCTTTGAAACTCGCTTGCGCAGTTCAAGGCGGGTGGATTCTTCCCAATTGGTTCCAATGCCGGCAGTGACATCGTCCGTCAGTGCCACTGTCGCGGTGTAAACTTTAGTCACAGGATTATAGGAAAAACTTTTAATCGGTGTCGCAGCAAAAGCCCACAATCCAAAAAGTCCAATGGCCCGATCGGCAACAGCGGCTTGGACGCCACCGGCAGTTTCAGCATCGCCAGCTGTCAGCTGGTCACTCGTCCTATCATACAATAGCACAGAGATGATTTCATCCTCTGACAGATAAGGATCGCTGTTCATTATAATATTTGGCTTATTGATAGGTCCTGTAACGTCAATAGTGATTGTGTACTGGGTTTGATTAATACGAAATCTGGCATCGACCGGGATCACTTCCTTTTCTGAAGGAGGGAAATCGATATGCATTTTTTCAACATAAACTTTGCGACGTAGATATTCAATTTGAAAAGGTTCGGCTTGCAAAAAACCAGAATTCTTATGCTTTTGGTTTTGATAAATTGCGATTGTTAGCGGCAAATTGGGTCGGAAGTAGGGCGACAAAAGCCGGATGGCTCCGGGCTTTGCAGTTTCAACTTCCAAAGTAAAATAAACCTTAACCTTTGGTTGTTTTTTTGCTGCGACTGGCGGCGTTCTAAGAATTCGACGATCGACGGTGACCCGTGGTTTTCCCTTCATTGGATCTAAGGGTGGAAGTTCCAGTTGGAGCGAATCAATGCTAGCCAAAACATCGACAAAGATTTCTTTAAAATCAGAAGCCACCCTGATATCGGTCTGGGTTTTTAATTTCACGTCTTGGTTTGGCGAAGTTAAATCAGCCGTGACCGATAGGGGCAATGTAAAATCCTTAGCCGAAGATGTGACAGGCCCATGAGCTAGCAGCACCAAGCGGCCATCCAAAATATTTAAGGGGGCAGGAATTAAAATGTTTTTTGCATCCAAAAATTTTCGAAAGCCTTGGAAACTGTTGATAGAGGCTTTGCAGTCTAGGCTTGGCGAATAAATGTACTCATCCTGTTTTTTTTCAATTTTTAAATCAGCCGCAAGATCCAAAGAAATTAACTTATTATCGATGGCCTCAATCGTCAGGTGGGTTTCTAGTAAAGGTTTTTGGCTTTCAGGTTTTTGAAAAAGAGAGGCTAGCCAAATTTGCCCCTTAAAGTCTGCTTTTAAAATTTCAGGTATCTTACATTGGCAAGAGTCCTCGAGTGGTTTTCGCATATTTTGATCCACAAAAAAGATCGACACGGGGCCTGTAAGTGTAAAATCAGACGGCTTTTCGCTCCACAAGATATTTTCTTCTAAAGGTGTATCTAGATGAAATTGAAGTTGATTAATGCTAACCATGGGGCCTGGAATACCAGTGACATCGGCTTTTAAATTCGTCATTGCTCTTGAGTTGTTGATCAAAAGCGTTGCCTCAGGTTTTATTCTTAAATGAAGATCACCTTTATCAAAACTGACCGGGCCAGCCGTTTTTAGGGTTGTTGTGTGATCTAAATTTTGTAATGAAAGGTCTTGCGTCGTCTTAACGGCAAAGCCCTCAAAATGAAGCTTGCTTGTAAAGAAAGATTTTTCAGACTGCAAACTTTGTAAATCTAAAGTGCCTGATGTTTGGAGTGTCATCGGAGCTTGCCTAGATGAACTAAAACTAACTTGGTAGATAAAGCTTTCTGGAAGTGATTTCACAGACTGGGGTTGAAGTTGAAATGAAAAAATAAAGGGTGTTTCGTACTTCGATTGAAGTTGAAATTCTTTGATATTAATTTGAATTTTTTCAAAAACTAGATAGCGATGAACAAATTCAATTTTTTCAATGGCACTTTGAAAAAATTGAAAAATATTTTTTGGCTTTGTCTCTTCTGGATTGGGATTTGGTAAGATCGTTAAGGGTGACGTCGATAAAACCTTAAGATCATGAAGAATCAACTTTTTTTCCGACTTGGATATTTGAGTCGAAGCCTTTACATGCAGTTCATCTATCGGAATTCGCCAGGCTGGATTTTGCCTTGTAATTAAAAGTCCGTGCACTTCCCAATCAAAGAAAAAATTAAAGCCCTTTTCTTTGGCGCCGGTAAAATCCATTTTTTGCCAGGTGACTTTAAGGTCGGCTGGCAGCACGCGAGTTTCAACAAGATGCCACGCTTCCTTGGGATGTTTAAAACTCCAGACAAGGATTCCACCTATCAGCAAAACCAAGATGAGTTCAATAGTAAGGATCGTTAGTAAAATTCTTTTAATAATTTTCAGCATTAAAACTCCTGGCCGAAACTTAAAAAATAAATCCATTGCTCGGGGTAGGTCGTGGCAGTGGTGTTAACTTTATCCACTTGCCCATGCGCCGCTGAAAAACGAAGTGTGCCAAACGGCGAAGCCCAGCGAAGACCCGCTCCATACGAGCTAAAATTGGGCGAATCCAAAGTGTACCGTCGTCCGCCGGTGCGAGCTAAATCCAAAAGCAGAAAGGGCTGCAGGTGATAGGGAAGCTCTTCAATTAATCTAAGTTCAAACCCTAAATAAAGCGCCGATAAAAAACCCAGACCTTCGTTGTTAATACTTAACCTTGGAAAGCCTCGCAAATTTTGATCACCACCTAAATAAATTCTTTCTTCAACGGGGAGTAAATTCTGCGATTGACCGGCTTCAAGTTCATCGGCATCAACAGTTGTTCCTTCGATGCGCGTTCCCAAGACAAAGAGCGGTGGCGCAAATCCGCCTAAATTCCAAAGCTGCTTAAAATTTACTTCGTATCGATTGGCATCGATATTTGATCCAATACCCTTTTTTTGTCCGCGATAAAAGACACTGGCTGTCCAGCCTTCAAATTGGTCGCGGAGGGAAGTTTCATATAAATGCTCCATTAAGACCATAGATCCTTCGATGGTTGTGTAAGTCGCGTTGTCTGGGCCCACGCCCCGCACAGTATTAACATAATTTATGGTCGGACCCCATTTAGCTGAAAATCGAGTGTTCCATTCATCCCAATATCGTCCTAGATCAATGCCCACTTTGGCAGTCTTAGTTTGAAAAGAATTTTCTGTTTGCTGAGCCAATCGAAACCGAGGGCCCAAAAAACTTCGCTGCCACCCAGGAAACCAATAAAGTTCAGATCCCAATGTTAAACTGACAAGCCTTGGGGAGGCGTGCAGGGCTGCCGTAAAAGAAGACGCTTTATTGTCTAGCCGAGCATTTTTAAAAGTGATGTCGGTAAAAGGAAGTTCTTCAGTCGAAGCACCAATTCCAAAACGAATAATCTTGGCTTTACCGACAGCGGCCTTTAACTGCAAATCTGCAAAATTGCCTTGGCAGTCAGTGACAAAGAAAACGCTTTGAAAAAGACCGTCGGCCATCATTCGGGACGCCATCAGCTGAGGCTTTCGAATATCGTAGTTGTCGTTCTTTGAAAAAGGTTGATAGCGGTCCATAATATCGCTACTGAGCCCATCCAAATCGCCGTAATCGACGTCGTTAAAATTTTTCTTTCCATTAAGTTCTACCACTTCTAGAACAGTTCCATCCCAAGCATGCGCTTCAACCTTCAGCGCGGGGCACGCATAGCCAAGACTTCGGACCCCGAAATTAGACCAAGAGTCGACCTCATTTAACTTTTCTGGTGTTAAGGGAAATCCAACAATCTTTCTTTTCTTTTCGGGCCGCAAAACCCGATCGGCACCGTTAACGACCAATGATTTAATTTTGTCTTGGGGGCCTGACCAGACATGTAAAATTAATCCCTCACGCTCAAAGCGCGGATTTTGGTATCCCAAATTTTGAAGAATAGATTTCAAATGAAACTCAGATTGGGTGAGCGGAATGTTTTTCCAGGATTCATAGTCCTTATCGCTGCCGCAGATAAGCACCTTTTCATTGGAGTTAAGCTTAATTTTTCCTTCTTTAAGAACAATATTTGGGCAAATCTTTTTATCCCAGGCGTGCGCATCAAAAAAGAAAAAAAAGGGCATCAAAAGAAAAATATAAAATCGCATATCTAATGTGTACGCGAGGACGATAGAGGGATCAAGGGGGAGTTTAGTTCAATTCCACTACAAAAATTATTACGAAAACATCAAAAGTTAGGGGCGCATATTTGTAAATTGCAAGGGCACACCGATATCGGCCTTGCGAACAACAGCCATGCACTCTTGCAATGAATCAAGACTTTTCGAGCTGACACGAACAAGATCGTCATTGATCGCTGCCTGGACTTTAATCTGCGAATCTTTAATAATTTTAACTAATTTTTTAGCCGCTTCTTTTTCAATTCCTTGAATCAATGAGACCGCCTGTTTCCAAAGCATCCCACCCATTGGTTCTGGCTTTTCAAACTTCATCGCTTGAATATCAACGCCGCGATGATGAAGCTTTTTAAGTAAAATATCTTTGATAGCGCCCATTTTGTAATCATCTTCTGCAATGACTGTGATCGCTTTTTTATCCCACTGAATTTCAGCTTTACTGCCGCGAAAATCAAAACGGCCCACCAGTTCTTTACGAGCCTGGTTAACGGCATTGTCGACTTCCTGCATATTTAATTCTGAAACGATATCAAAAGATGGCATATGCAAAATCCTATCAAATCAAGGAAGGTCTGGCAAAGGTTCTTCAGGTTCATCTATAAAAACCTCTTTGACCTCTGCCGCTAAGAACATTTTTCGCTGAGTCAAATAAAAGATCAATCCAGAGAAAACGCCGGTGAAAAACCCGAGCGAATGACTGAGGTAACTGATGCTGGGATCAAAGGCTTCAGCCGGAATAAATAGCAGAAGACCCACGCCGATAGCTCTTAAAGCGCGCTGAAAAAGAGTTCGTTTGCGTTCAAGCAGGAAATATAAAATCAGCCATGCTCCACCCATCCAATAAACAATTCCAGAGGCCCCCAGTAGCTGCACTTCGAGCGGCATTTGTGCCAGGACAATGAGATTGACCAATCCGCCCATAAACAAGGCTAAGACTGGAAAAATAAGAATGCCAAAGTGCCCTCCTAAAAAAGTTCCTAAAATAAAAAATAAAAATGAATTTGAAAATAGATGCTTTTCATCAGCGTGAATAAATAAACATGTCCAGGCTCGCCAAACCTCGTGATGTTCAAAAACAGCTTGATTTGATGCGGTCATCCAGCGTTGCGCATGAAGTAAATCTCGCCAATAAATTAAGCTGATCAAAGCTAATAAAAATGTAAAGAGGGCGCTGATAAAAGCGCTTAAAGGTGCGGGCTTTTTAGAAAGCCAAGTTTCCTTGATAATATATTGATCCATACCTGCCAAAAGTTCCCCGCCTAAGCCGCTTGTTGAAAACTAAGAGGAGTCTGAAATGAGGCCGAGGAGGCGCGATTAAAATCTTGTTGATAGCTTAATGGAATATCACCTTTCAGAAAAGCCGCCGTTTCAACCTGCGGAAAAAGCTCCGAATAGGTTTTCACCTGTGTTCCAGAAACACGCCTGTGCACATGATGACCCTGGATTTCTTTCAAGGTCTTTAAGCCAGCAGCGCCAACGAGTTCCGAAAAAGCAATGATGGTGTGTTTGTGGTAATTATAAACTCGGACTTTTTTATCCGAGGGAACAAGCCCGCCAACTAATTTTGGATCTGAAGTGGCAACGCCCGTTGGACAATGGTTCGTGTTGCACTGTCTAGCTTGAATGCAGCCTAAAGCCAGCATCATTCCACGAGCGGTATTGCAAAGGTCCGCACCCAGGGCCAGTCTTGAAAAAATCTGAAAGCCCGTAAAAACTTTGCCCGAGGCAATCAGTCGGATATCTTTTCTTAAATCAAAGCCGCGCAAAATATTATTAACAGCGGTCAGTCCTTCTTCTAAGGGAGCACCGACATGATTTGAAAACTCTAAGGGGGCTGCTCCTGTGCCGCCTTCGCCGCCATCAACCGTTATAAAATCAGGCCTGAGGCCGGTCTCGATCATGGCTTTGCAAATCGCCATAAATTCTGCCGGCTGACCAATACATAATTTAAATCCCACGGGCTTTCCGCCTGAAAGGTCACGAAGTTGTTGAATGAAATTTAACAAACCCATAGGAGTTGAAAAGGCTTTATGAGCTGGTGGGGAAATCACATCCTTACCAGCTTCCACTTTTCGAATGTCCATAATCTCGGGCGTAATTTTTGCTGCCGGTAAGATTCCACCATGTGAAGGCTTAGCTCCTTGCGAGAGTTTAATTTCAATCATTTTAATGTTTTCCTTTTGTGCCATTTCTTGAAAGTCTTTGGCAGAAAAATTTCCATCAGCCGTTCTGCAACCAAAATAGCCTGTACCGATTTGCCAAATTAAATCACCACCTGATTGTAAGTGATAGGGGCTGACACCGCCCTCGCCCGTATTGTGATAAAAACCACCCAGTTTTGCGCCGCCATTTAAAGCTTGCACGGCATTTTTACTTAAAGCGCCGTAGCTCATGGCAGAAATATTTAAGACGCTAGCTGAATAGGGCTTTTTGCAAAGCGCACCGCCAATTGAAATCCGCAGGTCCTCTATTTTCAAATGTTGAGGGGCTAAAGAGTGGGCGATCCATTCATAACCTTCAGCATAAACATTTCTTTGAGTCCCAAAGGGCAGAGTATCGGTTTGTTGCTTCGCCCGTTGATAAACCACTGAGCGAGTTTCGCGGGGCACGGGGGCGCCATCTGTTTCGGACTCGATAAAATATTGCTGAATCTCTGGACGAATAAGTTCAAATAAATATCTGAAGTGGCCCAGCAGCGGAAAGTTCCTAAGAATGGCTTTTTTAGTTTGAAAAGCATCATGCAAGCCTAAGACAACAAGCGGTAAGACAAAAAGAAAAAGAACGCTGAAGGGTGTCCAAAGAAAAGTTAAAGCGGACGCAGCGGCTAAGGCTAAAAATGATGAAATAAAAAATAAATTTCGCACAAAATCCCCCGAATTTTTTTTCAGTAAAACACAGGAATAATTCGGCTTTTTCCAGAGGCAAGATAAGCCATCGGGCCGCAAGCAGCGAGCAAAATAGCCTAAGGTCTGGGGAGCAAATTTTAGCCAGAAGCTTTGTCAGCGTGAAAGCCTTTCAGCTTCCCTTGAGTGCTTTCAAAAGTGACTTGAATGGGCTGACAACAGACTTCACAGTCTTCTATATAAGACTGTGCTTCATCGACAGAAATATCTAAAAGCATCGATATCTTTTCTAAACAGTAGGGACATTTAAAAAACTTTTCAATTTCTTCCATAGACGTTAAATGACCAAAAGGGCTTTTTGAATTTGTGCTTCAACAGCTAAGGGGCTGGTGCCACCTTCAGAGTTTCGCGCTTTCATAACGGACAAATGATTTAATTTTCCTAAAGTTTTTTGATCGAAAAGCTGATGGGAACTTTTAAGTTCTTCCAAGGTCATATCCTCTAAGCCCTTTTTCATCGAAATGCATTTTTGCACAACATGGCCAACAACTTCGTGCGCTTCGCGAAAGCTCATGCCTTTTTCAACTAAATCGTCAGCAAGGTCAGTGGCGTTTGAAAAATCAGCTTTTAAAGATGCGCTCATCGAGGCGGGTTTCCAATTTGCCTTTTGTAAAGTCAGCAGCATCAATCGAACGCAAGAAGTAACAGTCTCAAGCCCTTCAAAAAGATGAACTTTATCTTCCTGCATATCGCGGTTGTAACTTAAAGGCAGGGATTTCATCATGGTGAGCGCACCCATCAGGGCGCCGTAAACACGACCCACACGGCCGCGAATTAATTCAGCGACATCAGGATTTTTTTTCTGTGGCATAATAGATGATCCCGTTGTCACTTCATCACCCAGTTCAACGAAATTAAATTCTGGCGTACTCCATAAAATAAGTTCTTCGCAGAACCTTGATAAGTGCATCATAATAATTGAAGCGTCGGACAAGAATTCAATCACAAAATCCCGGTCAGAAACGGCGTCCAAGCTATTTTCAGTCACCTTAAAAAAGTTGAGTTCTTTACGAACGGCTTGGCGATCAATAGGAAAACCGGTTCCAGCCAGAGCCGCGGATCCCAAAGGCATTGATAATATTCGGGGACCACTTTCCGTCAGACGTTCTTTATCACGCTGAAACATCCAAAAATAGGCCAGCAAATGATGTGCAAGACTTACGGGCTGCGCATGTTGCATATGAGTCATGCCCGGAAGAATCGTTTCCTTGTGATTTTTCGCCTGATTCAAAAGTTCTTTCTGTAAGGCAAGAAGGTCGCCTGTCAGAGCATCGACATGTTCTTTTAAAAAGAGGCGGGTGTCGGTCGCCACTTGATCATTGCGACTGCGAGCCGTATGAACTTTTTTAGCAGCTTCACCAATCTTTTCAAAAAGACGTTTTTCAATTTCGCCGTGGATGTCCTCGGCTTCAGGATTAAAAGACCAACGACCAGTAGAAATCTCTTCACCGATTTCATGAAGCCCTTGAATGATTTTAACAGCATCAGGACCGGGAATAATTTTCTGAGTCGCAAGCATCTTAGCATGGGCAGCGGAAGTTTTTAAATCCACCGCCCACATTTTTGCATCAATATTTATAGAGGACGAAAATTTTTCGACTTCTTTTGAGGTCTGTTTAGAAAACCGTCCGCCCCATAACTTCATTATTGTTCCTTTTGATATTTTTCTAAGAGCGAGTGAAACATACGCCCTTGAAGACCAAAGTTTTTAACAGCTCCAGTGCTTTCGCGCTGATCAAAAGTGGTTGTATCAAAGGAAGCTAAATCTTCAGAGTATAAAGCCCATTTTGAACTTCGTCCCAAGACTGTGACTTGGCCTTTGAAAAGCTTCAAAGTCACTTCGCCTGTCACGCGTTTTTGCGTCGACTGAATAAAGCATTCCAAATCTTGCTTCAAGGGATCCAGCCATAACCCTTCGTAAGCAAGGCGGCTCCATTCCTGATCCACCATAGCTTTAAAGCGAATCTCATCGCGGGTCAGAACCAAATTCTCTAAAGCCTTATGAGCCTTTAAAAACACAGTCGATCCAGGGCACTCGTAATTTTCACGGACTTTAAGGCCCATCATGCGATCTTCCATAATATCGATACGTCCAACGCCATGATTTCCAGCCATCGTGTTCATTTTTAAAACTAATTGAGCAGGCGTTGCTTTTTCGCCGTTGATTGTGACGGGCACACCATTTTTGAAAGCGATTTTTACGGTTGTAGCTTTGGCGTCTGAATTTTCAATGGATTTTGTCCACTGGAAAATCTCTTCAGGTGGAGCAAAATCAGGCTCTTCTAGTCTGCCACCTTCAATAGATCTGCCCCAAAGATTCTCATCGATGGACCAGATTTTATTTAAAGACTGCTGAATCGGAATATTTTTTTCTTTGGCGTATTCAATCTCCCAAGTTCTAGTCATGTTTCGCTCGCGAACAGGGGCGTGAATCACAGCTTCGGGCATCATGCTACGAATTCCATACTCGATACGGTACTGATCGTTGCCTTTACCTGTGCAACCGTGGGCAAAACAAGTGATGCCAAGTTTTTTAGCGTACTCAACCGCAACAGCTGCAATTAAGGGACGTGCGATCGACGTCGACATTGGGTAACCTTGGTAGTCGCCGTTAGCTTGAACGGCAGGCCAGCAATATTTTTCAGTAAATTCTTCTTTAGCATCAGCTGTGTAATGCTCAGTTTTTAAAATTTTTGCTTTTTCAGCCGCTTGTTGAATGTCGGCAGGGTCTTGACCCACATCGACAGTGACTGTGACGACATCTTTGTAACCATATTCTTCGCGCATCAGGGGAATACACACGGAAGTATCTAGACCGCCGCTATAGACAAGAAGAACTTTTTTTTGAGTGTCTTTCATTGCAGAAAACCTTTCGTTCAGAGACCATTTTCAGGCCGGCTTGAACCAAGCCACCTTTTTCGATGCATATTGTTGGATATTTATGCACAAGAACTCAAAATAATGCAATTTAAAATTGACATAAGCTTTAATAGGCCTAATTATGCATGAATGATGCATAAAAAGACGGCAAATAACACAGCAAGTAAAATCACCACTTCCATCGTGGGAGCTAGGGGATACTCTGGGTTGGAGTTGAGCCGCCTCCTTTTAAGGCATCCGGCAGTTTCTTTGACCCATTGTTTTGCAACTAAACAATTTTCTCTGACAGACGACTTATTAGACTCAGGCGCGGAGAAAGTGATTTGTCTTCCTGATGATCAATTAATGGCGCACTTAACAGATGTTGTTTTCTTAGCAACGCCTGCAGAAGTCTCTTTGAAATTAGCTCCACCTATTTTAGCTGCTGGCAAAACAGTCATTGATCTCAGCGGCGCTTTTCGATTGAAAAATAATGATTACAATAAATGGTATAACTTTAATCATACAGAGGCCGCGTATTTAGCTTCGGCAAATTATGGTTTGATGCCATTTGCAGGTCCCTTAAAAAAACAGAATCAATTGATTGCTAATCCAGGATGTTACGCATCTGCGATCAGTATGGCGTTAATCCCATTATTAAAAAGAAACCTTATTGAAACTAACAATATTGTGATTGATGCAAAATCGGGAACCACGGGCGCAGGACGAAAAGCTTCCGAAAACCTGTTATTTTCTGAAGCCAGCGAAAACTGCCTTCCCTATAAAGTCGGTCAGCATCAACATCTGCCGGAAGTTCAAGAAGCCATAGAGATGTTTTCTAATGTGACCATTGATCCTCATTTTTCAACGCATCTCTTGCCAGTTAAAAGAGGAATCATTGCTGGAATCTATGCCACAGCTAAAACGACAGACATCAATGTTATTGAAAAGGCGTTTGCTGAAGAGTACGTAAATTATGAACTTGTTCGCTTTGGACGTGAACTTCCAAAGCTTGCGAGTCTAACAAAAGTTGTGGGGACTCCCTACACTCATATTTCATATCAACTGGTCGGCCAAAAGCTTTACGTTTTTTCTGTGATCGACAATCTTTTGAAGGGGGCTGCAAGCCAAGCTGTAGAAAACTTAAACCGTTTTTTAGATTTGCCTTTGCAGTATGCTCTGGTAACCCCAACAAGTGTGGAGAGATAGAAAAAATGACTTTAGGCCCTGGACTGCACAGAACAGTACTTCCTTTAGGTTTTTTAGCCAGCGGTGTGAACTGTGGCGTTCGACGTTATCGTCCTGATATCGGTTTGATTTATTCAGAAAAAGACTGTGTCGCGGCCGGCGTATTTACGTTAAATGAATTAAAAGCGGCTCCTGTTTTACACTGCCAAACAATTCTTCCTTCTGACAAAGTCAGAGCGATCGTGACAAATTCCGGACAGGCGAATGCTGCGACCGGAGCTTTAGGCACAAAAAATAATGACATGATGGCAGCGGCCATCGCAAAAGAATTAGGAATTCAAGCCAATCAAGTTTTAACCGCAAGCACCGGTGTGATCGGTCAGCATTTAGCCATCGAAAAAATCACAGCTTCCATTCCTGAATTGGTTGAACGTGCAACAGACGTTGCTGAAAATTTTGCTTTAGCAATTTTGACCACTGACCTGGTTCCAAAAACCGTAATGACAACTGTGAAATTATCGCAAGGTGAAGTTCGCATCACTGGCATCTGCAAAGGTTCTGGGATGATTCATCCGAATATGGCCACAATGCTCGGTTATTTATTAACAGATCTAAAATTAACTCCGACTTTGTGCCAGTCGCTTTTAAAAGAAACGACAGACATGACATTTAATATGATCAGCGTCGACGGAGATTCATCGACAAACGATTGTGTTTTTATGATGGCCAGTGGTGCAACAAATGTTGAGCTAAAAACTGACGCTGATTTTAAAGCTTTTAAAGCAGAACTTTTAAATGTGTCTAAGGTGCTGGCACAATCTATTGCCGCAGATGGTGAAGGGGCTAGCAAACTTTTAGAAGTAGAATTAGTCAATGCTCCAAATATGGAATTGGCTCGTCAAGCCGCCCGAGGCGTTACTTTAAGTCCGCTGATAAAGACCGCCATGCACGGCGAAGATCCTAACTGGGGAAGAATTTTAGCCCGTCTTGGAGCTGAAAAAGTTCCCGCGGCGTCTTTAAATAAAATGGATTTACGAATCCAAGGGGAATTACTTTTTGAAAATGGCGCCCCGATCGAGTTCAATCGTGAACACGTTCGAGGACTTTTAAAACAACCAAAAATTCATATCTTGATTGATCTGAAGTCCGGCGTTGAAACTGCAACGGCTTGGGGCTGTGATCTTTCAAAAAAATATGTAGAGATCAATACGGAGTACTCATGAAATCATCACGTGTATTAATCAAATTGGGTGGCGCTTCTTTACAGGACGAAAAAGTTCTTCACGTCGTGACCGAAGCTTTAAAGCAATATCGTAAATATGGCTATCAAGTCATTCTTGTCCATGGTGGCGGTCCTGCGATCAATGCAGAGCTGACTCGTCGAGGCATCGAATGGAATTTTATTAAAGGCCAGCGAGTTACAACTCCGGATATGATGGATGTAATTGAAGGCGTTTTATGTGGTGATATCAACCGTAAGCTGATCCGTCACTTAGGTTCTCAAGGACTTCCAGCGGTTGGATTTTCTGGCGCTGATGGAAAAACTTTATTGTGTAAGCAAGCTTCTGAAGAATTAGGCCAAGTCGGATCTATCCAAGAAGTGGCGGTCAAGTGGATCGAAGGATTACTTGCGCAACCAAATTCTCCGATTCCTGTCATTGCACCGATTGGTGTGGGTGAAAACGGTGAAGCTTATAATATCAATGCAGATTGGGCAGCGACTCACTTAGCGACGGCTTTAAAGGCCGAGTACTTGGTGTTTTTAACGGATCAAAATGGCATTTGGAATACGCAAAAACAATTGGTCAGCCAAATGAGCCAGCACACTTTGGAAAACATGGTCGAAGACGAAGTTGTCACCGGCGGCATGTACACAAAAACATTAACTATCCTGCATGCCCTCCAAAAAGGCGTAAAAGCCGTTCGCGTGATGAACGCACGGGATTCTTTGAACGGTCTTTGGAGTGATTACGTAGGAACTTGGTGTATGGCTGAAGAGGACGACGTTTATCAGTATGTTCCTTTTAATAAGGCCGAGGCCGTATCCTATGTTGCAGTTTAAGGCCCAGCATTTTTTAACAGGTGAAGAATTATCCAAGGCAGAAGTGTTAGAACTTTTGAAGATGGCCGAGTTTTTAAAAAAAACGCGGGGTCAAGAAAAGCAGAATGTTCTGAATCAAAAATCAATTGCGCTTATTTTTGAAAAGCCTTCTTTAAGAACTCGGTTAAGCTTTACGGTCGGCATTCAAGAATTAGGTGGAACGTCGATTGAACTTTCAAGCCAACAGAAAAAAAACGAAGACCCCGAAGATGAAATCCGCGTGCTTCAAGGCATGGTTCACGGCGTGATGCTAAGGACTTTTAAACACGAAACCTTAGAACGTATGGTTTCAAAATCTAAAATACCCGTGATCAATGGATTGTCGGATTCCCATCATCCATGCCAGGCCTTAGCTGATCTACAAACCTTGCTGCAAAGATTTGGTAAGCTTCAAGGTTTAAAATTATCTTATATTGGTGACGGAAATAACGTCCTTCATTCTTTACTTTTAATGGCGCCTTTTGTGGGTGTTGATGTGCACTATGCCTGTCCCGAAGGTTATCAGCCAGATAAAGAAATTCTAAAGAGAGCGCAAGCTCGGGCTAAAACAGGCGGCGCTCAGATTAAAAAATTCGCAAGCCCCGCGGAAGCGGTGACTGGTGTTGATGCCATCTACACAGATGTCTGGACGAGCATGGGTTTTGAGAAAGAAAATGAAGTTCGCAGGAAAGATTTTGAAGGCTATCAAGTGAATAAAAATTTATTATCCAAAGCTCAAGCTCAGGCGATTGTTCTGCACTGCTTGCCCATGATCAAAGGCGAAGAAATCACCGCTGACGTTGTTGAATTACCAAATTCTGCACTTTTCGAGCAAGCCGAAAATCGCCTGCACGCTCAGAAAGCTTTAATGATCGGACTTTTTAATGGCCGTCACTGATGCTCGTCAGCGAATCACGGTGTTGCGAAAACTTCTAGCGGACGGAAAAATTTCTACGCAGGAAGAGCTAGCTGACGAATTGCGACGGCAAAAGTTTGATATCACTCAAAGCACAATTTCAAGAGACTTACGGCGTTTAGGCGCTGTTAAAACAGTCGATCCAACAGGCAGTACTGTCTACCGGTTGTCGCAAGATCTATCAGCCAGTGCACCCATTTTTGTTTCAAGTTTGAAGCATCTGCTGATTGATATTACTCATAACGATTCAATCATTGTCATTCACACGGCCGCGGGCTCTGCAAACTTGGTGGCCAGGCATTTAGATCAAATCCGACCTGTCGGTATTTTAGGCACGATTGCAGGTGACGATACGATTTTTGTAGCGCCCATTTCGACTTTAAAAATTCCTGAAATTATTAAGAAAATTTACGATTCAATGTAGGTCAGGCCTCACAGATGGCCCGATTCCAGTATCACTGCTTGCCTGTTCCCAGCAACAGTGGCAGCCTCGGGACCTATGATGAAAGCCCTTTTGGTTGGTGTTCAACTTCCACAAATTTCAACTGAAGACCATAAAGCCTCTTTGCAAGAGCTGGGCAGATTAGCGACCACTTTAGGTTATGAGGTCGTCGGTGAACTTTCGCAAAGGCGAAATTCCGATCGCGGCGCCAATGTTTTGGGAGATGGGCGCCTTAAAGTTTTAGCTGAGTGGACGGGTGGAACGGGTGTTGTTGCATCAATGGTGCAACATAAAAAGTCTAAAGCCGCACTTAAATTTGCTAGCAACCAAGAACCTGCTGAAGATGACTTTGTAAACCCAGAAGATTCAGACGCACTGGCCGCTCCTAAAGAAAAAGCGGATATTATCATTTTTGATTGTGATTTGTCCCCATCGCAATTGCGAAATGTAGAAAGTGCCACAGGCGTCAAAGTTTTAGATCGCACAGGTGTGATTATTGAAATATTCAGCCGACATGCGCGGACAAAATCAGCGCGCCTGCAAGTTGAAATTGCAAGGCTCACTTATGTCGCCCCAAGACTTCGTGAAACCGGTGCAGGAAACGATCAGCAGGGTGGGGGCGGTAAAGGTTCCGGTGAAACAAATTTAGAACTTGATAAGCGGCATATCCGAGATCGAATTAAAGAATTAAAGACAGAACTTAATTCCATTCAAAATGAACACCTAATTAGAAGAGCCAAACGCGATCAAGAAATTTCTGTGGCCTTAGTTGGATACACCAATGCTGGGAAATCGTCTTTAATGCGAGCCATGACCGGCAGTGACGTTTTAGTTGCTGATAAATTATTTGCGACGCTTGATACAACTGTTCGGCCCTTGGCACCAGAAACAATGCCTAAAATTCTTTTATCCGATACGGTCGGATTTATTAAAAAACTTCCGCACGATCTAGTGGCTTCCTTTAGATCAACTTTAGATGAAGCTTTAAATGCTTCTTTACTACTGTTTGTTGTTGATGCTTCGGACACCACCTTTCGCTCGCAGTTAGAAGTAACAAGGCAGGTTTTAAGTGAAGTCGGAGCGACAGAAGTTCCTAGTTTTTTAATTTTAAATAAAAGAGATCGACTGACGCCCGATCAAATTCAAGCTCTAAAAATCGAATATCCAGAGGCGATTTTATTTTCAACTCGAAGCCCTGAAGACTTAAGTGGTTTACGGCAGCGACTGATTGATAATTTTGAAAGCGATATGAAGGATGAAAATCTTTATATCCCGTACACAAATAAAGGTGCGATTGGAGAAATCAGAGGACAGATGCGGGTTTTAAGTGAGTCCTATAATGAAAAAGGAACCACTTTTAAAGTCAGAGCATCGGCTGAGGCTCTGACTCGCTTAAGAAAAAAGTTTTCTATCTAACTTAATTAGTTTTTATCCATCACAGTTTTTACTTTTTCGACTTCTGCTAAATACTTTCTAGTGGCTTCAGGAAGCGTCTTCCAAAGTCTGATGGCAAAGAAAAGTCCAAGCAAAGTGAAGGGTAGTAAAAAGCTTGGCCAGTAAATCCAAGTTTCTTTAGTGAGTAATCCGCCTAAAGCGAATTCTTGAAATGAAGATCCTAATTTAGAAAATCCATCAGCGACACCAGTGGCTGTTGCAGCTTCTCTGCGGCCTCCAAAATCCGCTGTGGCTGTGCCTGACATGATCGAGTGAACGCCGATCACGGCCATCATAATCACTAAAGCGCTGATTCCTGTGATATACGGATGGCTTGAGATAGAGAAAAACATAAACACAATAGCTACGAACATCACGCCTTGTAAGAGACCTGCAACAGGCGCTCTGCGGGATTGGAAATATTTGTCAGAAACAGATCCCGCAATAAATGCACCCAAAATCCCTGTTGCGGCAGCCCACAGTCCCCAATTTGCAATAATAGTATCAACACCCAGCCCGGTGTCTTTGGCGTAAAGGCGATACCACTTCATCACTCCATCTCTTAAAATCCCAGAGGTAAATTCAATTGCGCCGATCATAAGAATAATACGATTTGAAAAAACAGATTTTAAAATCTGCAGCCAACCACTGACAGTGGAATCATGAAGACCATGGGACGCATCATGAGTTTCAAATCTTTCGAAGCCAGCTTCATCGGGTGAGTCTTTAATCAAAACAACATCAATCAAACACCAGATTAGGAGAAATCCAGCCGGAATGTAAAAGGCCAACCAAAATGCAGAAATTTGCGCATCCTGCAGTGCAAATAAATTTTGCATCACGTCCTTGAAGGCTGAAGGGTCCGTTGATCGGGCCGATGGCGGGCTCACTCGCACAGCTTTTATAATGGCTTCAGTCCAATCAAACGAGAAATAAACCCCAAGGGAAATTAAAGTTCCAAAAATAGCACCGAAGGTTCCACGTTCACGAACATGAAACCAATAAGATTTTACTTTGATTGTCGAAATGGCACCAAAGCTTTGAAAAAACATATTGCAGGAATAAAGAAGAGTGAGCGCCAGCACAATATTCAACGAATTTTTATCGTGCATGTAAACGTAAAGGGCCCAGCCCATTAAAATATTAAAAATTGCAGCGCCAAGGCTGCCTAAAATCATTCCTTTTTTTCCGCCGAGTTTATCGATTAGAGGACCAGAAAGAAAAAGTGAAAGCGCATAGATAAAAAAGCCCCATCCAGAAATCTGACTTTTTTCAGCTTTGGTGATCACTTCTGCGGTTGCTAAAGAATCCAGATTATAGCGAGCCATGTACATAAAGGAATAAGTCATTCCTAGAGGAAACCAGCTTAAGAACCTTTTCCACATAAATTGCTTGCTGTGTTTAAGTGGATTTTTTAAAAAATAAAGAGTGATTACGTAAGTCAGTAGTCCTGAGACGATAAGTAACTGCATAAACCCTCATTGAAAATACGGGGAATAAACTTTCCCCGTATTCCAAAAGGTTTTGCAGGTTAGGTGATGCAAGGCAAGCCCAAAATGGGTTTGAAAATAAGTTTGTTATCAGTGAAAGGACGCTTCAGGCTTGCTGGTATGATCATTTCCTTCTAATTTCACCAGTTTATTGTAAATGCCTATCAGCATAAAGCTTGGCACCCAAAGGCCTACGAAATTTGCTAATGCCTTCCGCTCTGTAAATGCGGCGATTGATGCAGATAAAGCCATACTTCCCAAAGCTAAGGAAAGATAACCGATTGAGGGAATTTTCGCGGTGACGTTTTCAACCCGCTTAGTGATCTCGCCTTCAGTTGCTTTTGGTTTTGAAGATGAATTATTTGTAGAACCGTATGTCGGGGTTGTTCCATAAGTATTTGTTGAATCCATTGTGACCTCCTAGATCGCCACGTGCAATTGCAACGTCGGGGCCAACTGTGAAGTCGCTGATAATCCCAGGAAAAATAAAATTATCATTGTTTGAGGCAAAAATCCTTTGAATAAGTTCTCAGATGGGTCTGCTTAATGACAAGCTGGGGTGAACAACTCACCCCAGCTTTCGTTGACACTTTAGTTACAGCGTCTCCACTGGATATGATAAATAAGTCCTGAAGATACATCGGCTGAATCGACGATTCCCATGGCTTGCTCGTTGTAGCGATTAGACTGAGTCATCATTGAAGAATTGATCCTCAAGGTGACGCTTTGTCCGCAAGGGGCCCACACTAAAGTGGACGCGACTAAATTATCAGTCAAAGTAAAGTCCCGGTTAGATGGACCTGTGAATGTTCGAGAAATTGTTGGGCCTCTCACTCCAGCCCAAAAATATTCGGCATTAAACCGATTCATCCCGCCAGCAGGGATAATATTGGCCCCGCGATAATCCACTGCGAAGACCGCCACGCTATAGCCCTGTGGCACGTGCACCGGAATCCCAAGGGCACAAGATTTTCGATCATACCTACGACCCGTTTGACCGCCGGCCTCAGCGACGTAATTATCAAATAGAATTGAGACAGTATCTTCATTCGGTGACAAGACCGCACTTGCCGTTCCAGCTGGACAACCTGTCCCGCCGTATTCAGGGGTGCCTAAACGTAGCCCTGTGGCGTGAGCTTGTGCCACCATTAAAAAGCCAAACATAACTGCCAATAACCGAGTTCCCATTGATATCCCCCTTAAGTTTAGAAGTGCCACTTCCGAAGTGGTTTTAACTTCGTTGAGGATCACTAAAGCAAAGACTCGGCCAAAGTCTTCGGTGTCACTTTGTCACTTTCAAAAAATAAAAATCAGTTCAGTTAATTGGACGTTATTGCAAGGGTTTAAGTAGAAAAATGAAAGTCGGTTCGCAAATTTAATTTTTTTAAAATAGAATTTGCTAAACCGTTTTTATTTTCAATAAAAAACTTCAGTGACAATTTGCCAAATAAATTAACCAGGTAGAAAGTTATTTTAAGGCCGCATGAAAAGCATCTAACGGTGAGTAAGCCGAGAAAGTATAGTTATAATCTCCACGCAAAGCTTTCAGCGCATTTCTTTCCGCGTCAATTTCCTGAGCAGTTCGAAAACCAAAAGTTCGAAATATTTCAAATGGAGGACTCCATCCAGTCAATGCATATTGCATTAAAAAACCGCCCACGGCGGCGGGCATAAGATAATATTTTTTGTGCACTGTCTTTGCCAAAGCCAGGCCGCCTAAAAAAACAAGAGCTGCATGGGCCATCAAAGCTCGGTCGATGCTCCATTCGGATTCGACGCGAAGAAGCCGTTTGTCTACTTGTACGGGATCAAAGCCGATCTTTTGAAGGCGGTGAGTTGTTTTTAAATAATTTCGTTTCGTCATGAATTCTGACCGCAGAGCAATAGATTGTCTTATTTTGGAAAGTATCGGAATAGTTTGAAGGGGCATATCTTCTCCTTTGAAGGCTCATTCTATTTGTGAAGCAAGATCTGCTCCAAAAAGGTCACGCCCAAAGATCATGCTAAGGGCCATGATTTAACGCTCGATTTCAGAAACTGGATCATTGATTGACGGACCTTGTCGTTTAAGTTTCTCTTAAAGCGATAGAAGATTGTATTTAACTAATTGTGGGAGATTCATATGGAATTAGCGATTTTTACGGGGCCCGGTATTTACTATGTTATCAAGTGGCTTCATTTCTTTTTTGGCGTCATGTGGATTGGTCACCTTTACTATTTTAACTTTACTCAAGGCGCATTTATGGCGGCGACCGATGCTCCGACCAAATCTCAAGTTCAGCAGAAACTTTTGCCCGTCGGGATGTATTGGTTTCGTTGGGGTGCTATGTGGACTTTCGTCACAGGTTTACTGATGTTGGGTCTTGCTAGTAAAATAGGCTTTGTCATGAGCAGTGACTGGGGCATTAAAATTATGACGGGCGTGCTTTTCGGAATTTTGATGTGGGCCAATGTTTGGTTTCTAATCTGGCCACGTCAAAAGGCGATCATCCAATCGGCTCAACAGGTGGCTGCCGGTGGGGCAGCGTTGCCTGATTTGCCTGCAAAAGCAGCGGCGGCACTTTTGGCGTCACGAACAAATACAATGTTTTCAATTCCAATGCTGTTTTTTATGGGAGCAGCTTCGCACTTGCCGGTGCAAATCGACGTCAGCCAAAGAGGCATTTATTATGCGGTCCTTGTTGTGTTGGCGGCAGCCTTACAAATTAATGGTATGAAGGGTAAGCTTGGACCCTTAACAACTGTTAAGGGTGTTATCACTTGCGGATTTATATTAACAGCTGTGATCTACGGGCTTATGGAAGTTATTCTTTAAAATTTTAGCTAGGGCAGATCCAAATTTCTAATTTGGTGTCTGCCTTTTTTTCCAGGATATAGTTCCCATTGATTGGCACAATGTTTTGAGCAAGTGTCTTTTTTGATTTCAAATGCATGACATTCTTTGCAGACGGTTGAATTAACATCACATCTTATACAAGTTATTTTTAAATCTCCGGGTTGACCACAGTGTGGGCACAACTGATATTTTAACGTCGGTTTTAATTGTTGGTCCAAAGCGACGCGCCGATCAAAAACGAAACATTCCCCTTCAAACTGATCTTCAGGATATTCTTGGATATATTTTAAAATTCCACCTTCTAATTGATAAACATTTTTATATCCCTGAGATTGCAATTCTAGGATGCCTTTTTCGCAGCGAATCCCACCCGTGCAAAAGATCAGCATCTTTTTTTCTTTTGGAAAATTATTTTCAGACACAAATTTTGGAAACTCTGTAAAGACGTCTGTTTTCGGATTGATCGCACCTTTAAAAGTTCCGACTCTGGTTTCGTACCAGTTTCTGGTATCTACTAAGACAAAATCTTTTTCTTCTTTTAAAATCCGATTCCATTCGGACGGAGTTAAGTGGTGGTTCTGGCTTTGGCTTGGAAAATGATGGGGAGTTTTTAAAGTCACGATTTCAGGTCTGATTTTTACGATAAAGCGGCGAAACAGTAGACAATCTGATACGGAGTCCTTAAAGGTCATCTCGTTAATTTGAAAATAACTTTGGATCCAGCCTTTCATTTCAAGAAGGCTTTCGGCGCTTAAAGAGGATAAAGTTGAATTAAGACCTTCGGGGCCTAAAATCCACAACCCCTTAAGGTTTAAGGCTTGGGCCTTTTCTTCGAGATCTAATTTGATTTTTTCTAAATTTTCTAGAGGGAGGAATTTATAAAAACTAGAGACGTAATATTGGACGGACATTTTTTTCTCCTGTCTGCTTCTGGCTCCAAACCTGATAGACGATAGAAGACTCTTTTAAGTAGAACCAAGCTCGGGGTCAAGCTGGCAAGCCTTCTTTTGGAAAATTTATTTCTGAGCGACGCGAAGTTGCCTTTCAAGACCTTCTTGAACCAAAGTCAGCTGCAGGCTTGGTAAAAATAAAGTGAATCCCTTTGGTAGAACGCGGTTTAAGCGTAAGGCTTTTTTAAGATCTGGATTGTAGCTGATGAATTCCTCAGCACTCAGTTGGCTTAAGGCCAAGATCTGACCAATCTTTGCATTTCGCGGTAAATTCAAAGGCTCTACAGAAGCGGACTCAAGTTTTAAATTGAGGTCGGCTAAGTCGCCTAATACTTCTTTAGAATATTGTTCGACAATCAAAGCCGCTAAAAATTCGCTGTAGAAGTTTTCTGAGGCAAAGCCAAAACTGCCGCCTCGGTATTTGGTAATGATCACACCGATATCATCTGTTCCAAGGTCTTTGACGGCTTTACGCAGGCTACCTGGTCCATGATTGTAAGCCGTGACCACTAAAGGCCAACAACCCGATAACAGCCTGAAATTTTCCTGAAACATTTTTGCGGCAACGGTCGTTGCTTTAAATGGGGATTTTCGCTCATCAATTTCATCGGTGACAGAAATAAATTTTTTACTGACAGCGGGCATCAGTTGCCAGATTCCTAAGGCTCCCACTTTGCTTCCGGCGTCTTCATTAAAACTGCTTTCAACCAATGGCAGACGAGTTAATTCTTTTGGCAGACCTCGATCTGTAAAAATCTTTTCCATATAAGTTAAGTACCGAGTCGATTTTCTTAAGCCCTCAAGGTAGAAATCTTTTTGACCTGTCTGCAGGCGAAGACGTTTTGCCACCTGATTTAGATTTGCTTGAATGCCCCCTGGCAATAGATCGATTTTCTTAAGCATCACTTGTTCGCTGTCGGTTAATTCCTTAGACTTTCGAACTTTCTGAGCCAAACGCTGAAATGAGATTCGAGTCGCAGCGATCTTTGCTTTGGTCATTTTTTTTGCTTTTTCAACATTTAACCACTGCGCATTGGCAGGGCCCGATAAAATATCGGCCGTATCAATCACTTCAATAATCCACCAAGGGTAATCAATATGGTGAATGATTTGTTGGTGGGAGCCATATTTAGAATAGACATCAAACCAGAAGGCCACGCGCGGAATTAAGGCTGGCGGAATCTGGAAGTTTTCTGAAATTCTTTGCTCTGAGTCCAGAAAGATTTCTGCTTCAGTTCTAGGCGGTACAGGTAAGTTTTCCCGATCAAAAACGGCCACTTCAGACGAAGAAACCAGCAAAAATTGGGTCATAATAAAAGTGTAAGTAAGAATCACCTTGTGCAACATAAGGCTTAGATAAAGCAAGGCGAGTGCCACCACAGATCTTATGTGGTCCATAACCGCAGAGCCTAGGATGAAAGAAATTCAGGCTGGGACAGAGCTTGGGCAGCCCCGAGACTGGATCAGCTTAGTTAAAGTCATTTTAAGAAAGCCAATATTGCTAGTGCAACCGCATCTGGCGAGCCATAAAAAGGTTATGAGTCCGACAAAGCAGCCGTAGATTTTCTGGTTCATTCGAGCCGCCCCAGGTGACCGGCGTGATGTGATCAATTTGAACTTGAAAACGAGATCCGCAGCGGAGGCCATTTGCTGTTATGTACTGGCAACAACCTTGCGCTTTAGCAAAGAGCTGCCTTTTTAGATGAATAGAAATTGGTGTGCGGTTTCGGTTGTCTCTGACCGAGGATCGATTCCTTAGCAACATATCCTCTGCGAACATCTCTGAAGTTTGTAGATTGTTAAACTCCGTAGCGGAGCCCGTTTTTGATTCCTCTGGTACAAAAAAACTTGCCTCACTTAGATTTAAATTTAGAATCTTATTGGGAACGGATTTAGAGCCGTCATTTTTAAAAGATTTGGATTGTGCTGTTTCCCTTGGTTCAGAAAAGCAATCTGCAGATTTTGACGGGCCAGGTGATTTACTATGTTTCCCCATTTTGGATTGAATTAATTTTGAAGCAAGTTCTGTGATAACTTCAGCCCATGATCCATTGTGAACAATATGCGATAGAAAGCTTTTAGCTTGTTTAAGTTCTTCGAATTGCTCTTTAGTAAAAGTAGTCTCTAATCGAACTGATTTATCTTTTTGCGGTCTAACAATGTCTTGATTTTTAATGGGCATATCAAATTCTTGAGCAAGCACCTGTCTTGTTTCAAAGCCATTACATGACTCAAGTTTTTCTAGAATTTCTTGAGTCTTTGCACCTGAAGTTATTTCACCATTCTTGGTATCTGATTCAAAGCATTTTTGTAAGAGGCAAGCTTGAGATAAATTAAGCGCTCCTGATTTAAGTCTATCAGCCACTTCTGGCACTGATCTTAAAAGTTTCGCGGCATCTATTTTTCGGATTGCAGAAGCTTCTGAGTAACCATATTTTTTAGTCATCATGGTATACATACTATCAAAGCCAAGATCAGTGTAAAGACGACGACTCATGATTTCTAAAATATGCGATAATACCAGATGTATAATCTTACGTTCCGTTTGAACAAGATTTTCAGTTCTAAAAAGCAGATCATCGTTAGAAATATATTTTAGATTATAGTTATCATCTTGAGGTGAATTTGTTTGCATTAATAGCTCCTTTTTAAAAAACTAAAAGGACCATATCATGGAATTTTGAAGGCAAATTTTAGGTTTTCTCACGGGCAGTTTGCAATCATAGGTATTCTAAATATAGCATGTATAAGACTCCTAAATCGCCTGCCTTAAGATTGTTTTGAACAAACGTCGCCGGGATCAAAAACTTTATTTTCTTTAAACAGGATTTGCTTGTGAGATGCAAAAACCAACCGCAAGAAGTATTTTACAATTGTTTAAAAAAGTTAATTAAATAACGCAGCTATTCTTGATCAAAATTTACGAGTTCGACGCTGCTGCCAAGTCCAACAATAAGTTGGGCTCGTCTTCTAACTTAACACTTGAGATTGGCTCCGCTACGGAGTTCATACATAAGGCGTACGCCGCTTCGGTGCAAATGCATAACTCAGGTTTTTTTATTGAACTTAAATCCTTAGGTTGATCTGCCTGTAATGGTTATCAACACGTGACACTGGTTTGAAAATTGAAATTAAACCTTTGCAGTGTTCCTACCGAGGTCATTTCGTGAGCCCCTAAAACCTCGAGAACCCACAGATTCCCAAAAAATCCCCCGGCCCCCTAAAAAGGGTTGCCGGGAAGGCCCCAGCTGTCTAAAACATCATTTATGAATTTAAGTCCCCTCGATCAAAAAGAAGTTCAGCGACGGCGAACTTTTGCCATTATTTCCCATCCGGATGCAGGTAAAACCACGTTGACGGAAAAGCTTTTGTATCACGGTGGCGTGATCCATGAAGCTGGTGAGGTGAAGGGCAAGCGGGGAACCAAAGCTGTGACTTCTGATTGGATGGCCATGGAACGGGAAAAAGGGATTTCGATCACTTCCTCCGTCATGACTTTTGATTACGAAGGCTTGCGCGTCAACTTGCTAGATACGCCAGGGCATAAAGATTTTTCGGAAGATACCTACCGCGTTTTAATGGCTGTTGATTCAGCCTGTATGTTAATTGACGTTGCTAAGGGTGTGGAAGAGCGAACGCGAAAACTTTATGAAGTCTGTCGCCTTCGAAAAATTCCCATGTTTACTTTTGTGAATAAACTCGACCGCGAAGGTAAAGACCCTTTGGCTTTAATTGATGAAGTCGAAAAAACTTTAAATATGCAGTGCTATCCCGTCACTTGGCCCTTAGGGATCGGGCAAAGATTTAAGGGAATTTATAACCGGATCACGAAAGAAATTTATCTGTATGATCAGCGCCGCGAAGGCGATGAAGTGATTGTAAAACCATTTATGGGTCCCAGTGATCCCACTTTATTTGAAGCCTTGGACCGTGAAAGTGCCGAACAAGTTCGGGGCGAGCTTGAGCTGATCGAAAGTGCACTGCCGCCGTTTGATGTGGGTGCTTTTCTGGCCGGTGAATTATCGCCTGTGACATTTGGTTCTGCTAAGCAAAATTTCGGCGTTGATACTTTCTTAAA
This sequence comes from Pseudobdellovibrionaceae bacterium, assembly GCA_043747555.1. Lineage (GTDB taxonomy): Bacteria > Bdellovibrionota > Bdellovibrionia > Bdellovibrionales > Bdellovibrionaceae > JAYWDA01. The sequence continues at coordinate 79,111 of JAYTOY010000052.1, forward strand.
ATTTTTCTGTCAGTACGCACCGGGTCCGCAATCAAGACGAACAAAAGATGGAAAAGAAGTCGAGCCCACGGATCAGAATTTTTCTGGTTTTGTTTTTAAAATTCAAGCCAATATGGATCGCAGACACCGGGACCGTGTTGCATTTTTAAGAATCTGCTCAGGGAAATTTGATCGCGGCATGAAAATTCATCACGCAAGGTTAGATCGCGAGCTAAGGCTTGCCTATTCAAATCAATTTGTGGCCGCTGACCGAGAAACCGTGGATGAAGCCTACGCCGGAGATATTATCGGCGTGAATGACACCGGCAATTTTGCCATTGGTGATGCTGTGTCCAGCATTGGAAAAGTGCAATTTGAAGATATTCCTAAATTTGCGCCCGAGCTTTTCACAAGATTAAGTGTTGGCGACGCTATGAAGCGAAGTAAGCTTCAGTTAGCGCTTAAACATTTAGGTGAAGAAGGCGCCATTCAATTATTTATTGATCCTATTGTCGGAGCCCAAGATCCCATCATTGGTGCCGTCGGCGAGCTTCAGTTTGAAGTTTTGGCTCGAAGGTTACTGGATGAGTACAATCTTGAAGTGCGTTTGACAAGGCTACCTTACTCGGTGGCTCGCTGGCCAAGGTCCGCCGATGGCAAAGGTGTTGATCAATTAAAAGGTGACTTTACGATTTACCGCGATGCAATTGATCAGCCTGTGATTTTACTCAACCAAGAGTGGGATTTAAATTGGGCTAAAAAAGAAAATCCTGATGTGGAATTTCAAAGCTCCATTTCGCGGGCCCGTTAAGCCTTACTCGCTGCAGAAAATGGGTCAGTCAGACAGTCAGAGGATGCATTTTTACCAATAAAAGATAAATTGGTGCCTCATGAGTGATTCAAAAGCCCTAACTATCAATCAATTAGTTAAAAATTACGGCGCAGTAGCTGCTGTGAATAACGTCAGTTTTTCAGTTGATAAGGGAGAAATTTTTGGACTTCTGGGCCCGAACGGAGCTGGTAAGACGTCAATTATTTCAATTATTACAACGTTGGAAAAACCAAGCCAGGGTCAAGTTCAAGTCTTCGGCCATAATGTGGTCACTGATTCATTGATCACAAAAAAACAAGTCGGGGTTGTTCATCAAGAGGTGATTAATTCTGGATTTTTTGATGTCGAAGAAATTTTAAACTTTCAATCAGGCTATTACGGAAAAAGAAAAAATAAAGAGCGCATTGACTACCTTTTGCATAAACTAGCGCTTTATCCGCACCGTCATAAAAAAGTAAAGCAGCTATCAGGTGGTATGAAGCGTCGATTGATGATTGCCAAAGCTTTGGTGCATGAGCCTCAGTTATTACTTCTCGACGAACCCACAGCTGGCGTTGATATCGAACTTCGTGAAACGCTGTGGAATTTTGTCCGGGAACTTCGTCAGCAAGGAATATCTATTCTGCTAACGACCCATTATTTGGAAGAAGCCGAAGTTCTTTGTGATCGGGTGGGCATTATTAACCTAGGAAAGCTTGAGTTTTTAGGACCTACAAAAGAGGTCATAAAAAACTTCACACAAAAAAAGATCTTGCTCGTTCTGAAGCAGCCCCGTGACCTCAAGTCGCAGTTTCTGGTCAGCAGCTCGGGATGTGATTACAATTTAGTGGTTCCAACAAGTCTTGCCTTAGGCGAAATCTTAGAGGAAATGAAAATTCAATCCTCAGAAATTAAAGACCTTCGCATTGAAGAGGGCAGCCTCGAGGAAGCGTTTAGAAAAGTCCTTAAAGGTCAGGAACGTCACCTATGATTGCTTTTTGGACCTTATTTCAGCGTGAAATAAAACGATTTATGAAAGTGCTTGTGCAAACTGTTGTGACACCATTCATCAGTTCGTTTTTATACTTGCTGGTTTTTGGAGTCTCATTAGGTGGCCAAGTTCAAACCCAGGGTGTGCCGTATCTAGCATTTTTAATTCCTGGATTAATGATGATGGGCTTAATGAATAATGCGTTTCAAAATTCATCGTCGTCGGTTGTGACTTCGAAATTCTCAGGGGATCTTGAAGATATTCGTGTGGCTCCAGTAACTAATAATCAGATTATTTGGGCTTACAGTCTGGGATCTTTGTTCAGAGGTTCGATTGTTGCCACGGTTACTTTTACTTGCGGTTCCATCTTTTATTATTTTCAAAAACATGAAATTTTAGCGATTCAACATCCGCTGATTCTGATTTATTTTATGATCGTCGGCGGCTTATTGTTTGGGCAACTTGGCATCTGTGTGGCTTTTTGGGCGCGAACTTTTGATCAGCTGTCAGCCTTTTCAGCCTTTATTTTGCTTCCGTTGACTTACTTAGGTGGCGTTTTTATTTCTGTCGAGAATTTGAGCCCTTTTTGGCAGGGTGTTTCTAGGTTGAACCCACTGCTTTATTTAATCAATGGATTGCGCTATGGCCTTTTAGGTGTCAGTGATGTCGAGCTGACCCAATCGGTAGGAATCTCATTGCTTGGATTAGTATTTTTCTATTTTATGTCTCAGTGGGCTCTGCGTAAGGGCTCTTTCCAGAGGTGGTAAATGTTTGATCAATTGTCTGAAAAAATCCTAGGCACTTTAAAAAAAATTCGCGGTCAAAATCGCATCAGTGAATCTAATATTGAAGACGCGGTGAAAGAAATTCGCCTAAGCTTGCTTGAAGCGGACGTTAATTTTAAAGTTGTTAAAAATTTTATCGACAGAATCAAAGCGAAAGCCCTGGGTGCGGACGTTTTATCCAATGTAAATCCAGGTCAGATGTTTGTTAAAATTGTCCATGATGAATTGATGGCAACCCTTGGTGGGGAAGCTGTCGATATTAATGTTCGTGAAAAACCCTCCGTGATTTTTTTAGTCGGCTTACAAGGTGTCGGTAAAACGACAACAGCGGCCAAGCTTGCGCTGTATATTCGGCAAAAATTAGGAAAAAAGCCAGGGCTGGTGCCCGCGGATATTTATCGTCCTGCGGCCATCGATCAGCTGCAAACCTTAGCCAAACAAAATAATTTCCCCGTTTTCCCGTCAGAAGCAGGAATGAAGCCGCAAGAAATTCTAGAAAAAGCCAAAACTTGGGCCACAGACAATATGGTCGAAGTTCTAATTATTGATACAGCTGGACGCTTACAAATCGACGATATCTTAATGAATGAACTGCAAGATCTTAAGAAGATATGGCCTCCGCAAGAAGTCTTACTTGTCGCAGATGCTATGCTTGGTCAGCAGTCCGTGAATGTGGCGGAAGGCTTCCATCAGCGTTTGGCATTAACGGGCTTAGTCCTCACAAAAGTAGACGGTGATGCCCGCGGCGGAGCGGCTCTTTCAATTCGCGAAGTAACAGGTATTCCGATTAAATTTTTGGGAATCGGCGAAAAGGTCGCAGCCTTAGAAGTTTTCCACCCAGATCGTTTGGCGAAACGTATTCTTGATATGGGTGACGTCTTAAGTTTAGTTGAAAAAGCGCAAGACGTGATCAACGAAAAAGACGCCATGGAATCAGCCCGCAAAGTGATGAAAAATAAATTCACTTTGGAGGACTTTTTAGCCCAGATTCAGCAGCTAAAAAAAATGGGCGGCATCGAAAGCATTCTGAAATTTTTACCCGGCATGGGCGATATCTCGAAGCAGCTTAAAAATATGGCTCCACCTGATAACGAAATTAAAAAAATCGAAGCCATCATTCGGTCCATGACTGTCCATGAGCGGCAGCACCACAAGGTTTTAAACGCTTCGCGGCGTGAGCGGATTGCAAAGGGCAGCGGAACCCAAGTTCAGGATATTAACCGCCTGGTGCGCCAGTTTGAAGAAGCTCAGAAGATGATGAGTGGGATGATGAAAATGGGAATGGGCAAAGGCGGGCGTCCGCGGATGCCATTTTAAGGCTTGATCATTTCTGTTATATTGAGTAGACACAAGGTCTTATTCGCGTTGGAAAGAGGTTATTAAATGGTAGTTATTCGCTTAAGCCGAGCTGGATCAAAACATGAACCTAGATACCGTATCACAGTGGCAGACTCTCGCCGCTATGTGACTGGTAAACACTTAGAAGTTTTAGGATATTACAATCCACTGGCCGCTGGTCAACATGCTAAAGTTGTCTTGGATATGGATCGTTATAATCATTGGGTTAAAGTCGGCGCGCAACCAACAGGCCGTGTAAAGCACGTGGCTAAATTGGCTCAAGCTCCAAAGTAATTTTCCCAATTAGTTTGTAGCTTCGTTTGAACTGACTTCAAAAGGATGTGGGTAAAATGGAAAGCCTAAAAGACCTCGTTGAATTTATGGCTAAAGCTCTAGTTGATAACCCTGAAAAAGTGGAAGTCGACGAAATCCCCGGGCAACAAACAACTTTGTTAGCCCTAAAAGTGGATAAAGAAGATCTTGGTAAAGTGATTGGAAAACAAGGTAAGACAGCCGCCGCGATGAGAACAATCATTCGTGCTGCTGGAACCAAGCTGAACAAACGTTACCACTTGGACATCGTAGAGTAAATTTTCTACAAAATTAAGATTTAACAAGGATCCAGTAACGGGTCCTTTTTTATTTCTGCTGGTTGTGGTGTATAAACCCTGTCTATGAAATCTACAGAAATTCCTGAATTTAAATTAGTCGGTAAAATTAAAGAAGCGCATGGCTTGCGCGGAGAATTTTACGTCTTAATTTTTTCAGGGGATATTTCATGGCTGCCAAAATTAAAAGAGCTTCAAGTAAAAAATCCAGACACCGAAGAAGTAAAGTTATTTAAAAAATTTAAAGCAAAACCTTTTAAAAAAGGATTTATTTTAGCCATAGATGGAATTTTGGATCGCACTGAGGCTGAAAAATTCCATGGCTTTTCACTTTTAATTCAAGCCTCGATGTTTGTTTCAAAGCCTGGTGAAACCATTTATCTTTCTGAAATCGCTGATTTTTTTATTCATGATCCGCAAGGAATTATTCTTGGACAGATCGTCGGTTTTTCAACCAATGGCAGTCAGGATTTATTAGTAGTTCAGGGCGAAAAATCAAAAGCGGATATTCCTTTCGTGGGGCCTTTTATAAAAGAAATTAATTTCGAAAAAAAATATATTGTGATGGATCTGCCCGAAGGTCTTTTTGATTTGGAAAACCTATGAAGTTTACAATCATCACACTATTTCCAGACATGATTCAGCAAACGCTTAAGTTTGGATTGATGGGGCAAGCCCTGGATAAAAAACTTTTTGAAGTGAGCACTATCAATCCCCGCGAATTTGCCAGCGACGTTCATAAGACAGTGGATGACCGCCCCTTTGGCGGCAGTGACGGAATGCTTTTACAGGCGGATGTCCTTCAGAAAAGTCTGGTGAAAGCGCGCCAGGAAAATCCTGGGGCTGCGACGATATTCCTATCGCCTCAGGGTCAGCGACTGACTGAAAATAAAATACACGAGTTACTGAAACATAAGAGTTTGATCTTATTATCGGCAAGATATGCGGGTGTCGATCAGCGCCTCATCAATTCAGAAATTGACGAAGAAATTTCCATTGGTGATTACGTTTTAAATGGTGGAGAACTTCCAGCCTTGGTTTTAATGGAAGCTTTGAGCCGGCAAATTTCTGGTGTCTTAGGGCATGCGGAATCAGCGTTGAAAGATAGTTTTACGGAAGGCTTGCTAGAGGCGCCGGCTTTTACTCGGCCCAGGGAATGGCGAGGACAAGAGGTTCCTGAAGTCTTACTGAGCGGTAACCACCAGATGATTCTAGAATGGCAAAATAAAATGTCCTGGATTGTGACCAAAGAGAAGCGGCCTGACCTTTTCATGGCGGCAGCCCAGAAGTCCACTTTCCTTGAGCTTAAAAAAATAAAAGAGTTTGATCAAAAAATGTCAGCCATGGACCGCAAGCTTTGCGGTCTTAAAGATTATTTCGAAGACTCTTGGACCCCGGTCCTATCGTGAGCGACACTTTTGTTCCCACACTAGCCATTGGACTTTTACATTATCCCATGTTGGATGGAAAAAAGGATATCGTAGCGACGAATATCACAAACTTTGATGTTCATGATATTGCCAGGGCCGCGCAGGTTTTTGGTGTGGAAAAATATTATCTGATTCATCCCATCCGCGAGCAGCTGATGTTTGTTGAGCGGATTTTAGATCACTGGCGGGTAGGGCAGGGTTCCAAATACAATCCCAAGCGCAAAACGGCCTTGGGACGGGTCAGGTCGGCTGAGACTTTGACTGCGGCTCTGTTGGAGTGGAGCGTTGAAAAGCCTTTGATTATTGCCACCCATGCTCGGCCATTGGACGGTGTTAAGACCTATTCGTTCAAAGAGCTGAGAGCGGTTCTGCATGAGCAGAAAAAGCCGGTTTTTTTGCTATTTGGGACGGGTTTTGGGATGACTGACGATTTTATGAGAGGTTGTGACGGGCTTTTGGAAAGCATTCGTGGGGCTCCGCCAGAGGATTACCGGCACCTTTCTGTCAGGTCCGCGGTCAGTATCTGTCTTGACCGACTTATGGGGCCATGGTAGACAACCTTCTTACTTATAACACGTGTGAACTCTCTTGAAGTTGTAAAGGGTATTAAAATGGCTAAAACCACAAAAAAAACTAAAAAAGCTGCGACTCCTGGCAAAGAAACAAACCTGATCAGTCGCGTAACAGCTCGTACGACTTCAAAATTAGTTCAACCTTTCCGTCCCGGCGACACTGTGAACGTGTACGTGAAAGTAAAAGAGGGCGAGAAAGAACGTGTTCAGCTTTACAAAGGCACTGTGACGAAACTTCAAGGTAAAGGCGCGACTCGCTCTTTTACGGTTCGAAAAATCTCTGCTGGTGTTGGCGTTGAAAGAATTTTTCCATTCACATCACCTGCCATTGATCGCGTTGAAGTTGTCACACACGGTAAAGTTCGTCGTGCGAAACTTTATTACTTACGTGGCCTTGAAGGTAAATCTGCAAAAATCGAATCTGAGTTAGCGCAAGTGCGATCAGCCGATGTTGCAACTGAAACCGACACAGAAAAAACTGAGACTAAAAAAGCCTAAGCGGCTTTCTTTAAGCTCTTGAAAAAATCAAAAAAAAAGAATGAATGGCCTGAACTGGATTGGCGGGAATTTGAACCCGCACCAGTTATTGGTGTTGATGAAGTGGGCCGCGGTTGTTTAGCCGGGCCAGTTTATGCGGCCGCTGTTATTTTAAATCTTAAGACAGATGTCTCGGCCTATACAGATTCTAAACTGATATCCGAAGCACGTCGCGAAGAACTGGCCCTTGAGATCTGTGAATCCCATCAGACCGCTATTGGTTTTGCAACGGTTGAAGAGATCGATCAGTTGAATATTTTCCGGGCTTCACAGCTTGCGATGGTACGAGCGATCCAGAATTTGAATTTAAAACGGGGACATCTTTTGGTGGATGGCAAGTTTGAGCTTCCGGGACTTCCGGAATTTAAACAAACTGCTTTAATCAAAGGCGATCTTAGGTGTAAACCAATTTCTGCCGCATCGATCTTAGCTAAAGTGACTCGGGATCAACTGATGAAAACCCTTCATCTGGAGTTTCCAGTTTATGGATTCGAAAAACACAAAGGCTATGGCACGCCCGCGCACAAAGCGCTTATCAAAAAAAATAAACCCTGTGTCTGGCACAGGCGCACATTCGCAGGCGTTAAAGAGTTCTTCAGCGATCCCGTCGCAGACTCGGGCCCAAGTTCGAGGCCGCGATTGTGAAAGTGCTGTAGAAAAATACTTTTTAGAAATTGGTTTTAGCCTTTTTTCAAAGCGCTTAAAAACACCTTTTGCCGAAGTTGATTTAGTTTTTACAAAAAATCGTAAAACTTATTTGATTGAAGTAAAGTCCCTTGGGCAGCTGGATTTTAGTCTTGTTCGAATTTCGAAAGCGCAAAAAATGCGGCTTTTGCGGGCTCGAATATGGCTTGAAAGTCTGTGGAATCGCGATGCTGCCTTGGCTTTCGCCTATGTTTTAACGAATGGTGAAATCTTTATTTTTAACGAAGCCGGAGAAGAGCTAAACTTAAAGAATGAAACTTAAATCCCTTCTTATTCTTCCTCTTCTTATTCTGAGTCAATCTGGTCAGGCGGGTGATTTTAATCGGTTTGTAAAAGCTTGCGGCTTTGGTGCGCTGATTGGTGCTGGCGTCGGCTTAGCCAGTTTAGCCGCGGAAAATAAACCTAGTGAGCATTACGCTAATATTCCCCGCGGTGCTTCTTTGGGATTGTATGCCGGTATCGCTTACGGAGCCTACTTGGCAGCGCCGCCACCAAAGAATCAAATGCGCCAGGATATTGAGTTTAGTTCGGCCACAATGGTTGTGCCCACTTTTGCTCAAAATAAAGTGGATGGGGTTTCTGTAAGCTCGAATGTTTATAGTTTTTAAGCCGATCAGTTTCCGATTTCATCAAGGTCACGAGAGGCCAAAGGAATCGTGCCTTTTCCATCAAATGAAAAATCCAACACCAAGCTTGTGCTATTACTTCCGCCAGTCACTTGCTCAAAAATAAATCTGAGAGCTAAACAGTCGCCCGGCGGTTTAAATTGCGCAATATAAGAGTAAGATCTTATGCGGTCATTAGCGCCCTTGAAAAAGTCATTTTGAACATCGGTCTTTGCGCCATCAAAACTAATCTTACCGACAAAGTTCATATGGGTTGTAATAAGTCCCGTTGAAAAACTGTAGTCTTGAGTTCTTGTGGTTGTATCAACTTCCTCACCAGGGACAATGTTATACTTTAAAATTAAACCAACTTGGGCAAAGCGCCCTTTGTCGTCGATCAATCTAATTCGAGTATTTGTCTTTGTGACTTTTTGATAAGGAAAATAACTAGCGGTTGATAATGTTTCAAAGTTATCTAACCGAACATCTAAAAGCGCTGAGATATCAGACCAAGGTTGTTTTTTGCCGGCAATAACAGAATCTTTTTCTTCGCGTTCTGCTTGGAAGGCATCAAAGGATTGCGAAAGCCTCAGGAGTCCGACCTGTCGATACTGCGGTTCATTATTGATCCAGCGTTTTTGCACGAGGCGGTTTGTGACCGAATAAGTGACAAGATTTCGATCATAGATTCGATCATTGTAATCAAACTGCAAAGAGGAATCGCTGCCAGTGTCTTCATCGCTAATTGTATTTTGCGTAAAGTAAGGGGCTTCAACTTGCTTTTGAAAACCAAAAAATGGATGTGTTTGGTGATCAATCCAGGGAAGTCGGGTGTATTTTAACTCAGGCTGAATTTCATGCTTCCACAGGCTGCCATGCAAATCATTATTTGCGCCATACACTTGGCTTAAGGTTGTTCGGGCATTGACCTCGGCTTGGACGTATCTTCGCACGTTGTTAGGATCGACACTTTCGCCGGGAAGTGTCGGAAGATTGGGAAATAAATAATGAGTCTCGCGGTAACCAATTTTTGGGGTGATCTCTAGAGTGGTTCCTAAATTAAAAGAGCGATAGATCGCAGGATTAAAATCAAGTCGTTGGCCGGTCCGAATAAGATCTGTGTCTTTGTTATAAAATCCGTCGCGCACTAATTCGTGACCTTCTTTATTTTCCCATTTCGGTGACGAATTATTACTGCGGGGAAAACGAATCATTGATTTATCAACCTGAGATTTTATGAGGTCATCATAGGCAGAAGAGGACCTTGCGAAGTTGACATAATCTAAGTCAACTGTATAGAGAAAATCACTATTCCCCACTGACCGGGAGACTTGTGAGAATCTTATTTCTGGCAGTCGATGAACGGCATCGTCATTACTTTCTAAGGGATCAGCATGAAGCATATTTTTATAGTATGAGCTGTCGAAGCTATAATGCTGATCCTTTGTATTTTTAGTGAGCGACATGCGGTTTTCCATAGCCGCATCGCCATGGTTAAGAGTCTCTTTAAAAAAATCTCGGGAGTATTGCAGATCGCTGGCATCATTAAGCTGTAAGCGATGAACAAATCCCTGGGGTAATTCTTGATAGTGGTTATAGCGCATGGACCACCGGTTGATGGCGACAAAACGCGAGTTGCGATTTCGAAACGTATTAAAGCGTTCTTCGTTTTTAAAGGCTTGATCGTTAATGATTGAATAGTTGAGTTGGCCACCGCTATTTTCATCCAGCGCATATCGGTATTCAACCAAGCCCTTGAGACCTCGCTTTTCGTAATTTTTTAGAGTTAAGGTTGCATCGGTGCTACGGCTAATGGCCCAGAAGCCACTTTGTGCGATCGCAAGTCCACCGGCATCTGTATGTTCAAACTCTGGCGTTAAGAGGCCAGATTGGCGATCACTTTTTAAGGGGACGATCAGATAGGGAAGCCACAGGATGGGAACAATTCCCGCTCGGATCACTGTATTTTTAATGTAGGCGTAGCCACCCAGTTCAGCCCGAATCGAACTTCCTGAAAATTTCCACGAAGAAGGGCAATTTGTGCAAGTGGTGTAATCAGCATCGACAACAAAGTATTCATTTTCGCTGACCTTTTGTAAAACTTCTCCCTCAAAAAGCACATTGCCTGATTTGACATAGCCGTTATAGATAAGACCTGTGTTGTTTTCATAATCCAAAATAATGTGGTCACCGCCAATAGTGGTCGTCGGCGTTGTGATCTTAACCTGACCCTTTGCTTCGATTTTTTTTGAACGCAGATTAATTCGAGCCGAATCGCAGGCGATACTTTGATCGTGATAGATCAGCTGGACGCCACCTTCAAGCTCTAGGATTTCATTTTCTGAATCCCTCACTCCTGACCCCGCGCTGATAAGGATGCCTTGAATTTTAGCCGACATTTCTTGGGCTTGAACCTGTTGGACAAGGCCTATAGTTAGTGCCATCAGAAAAAAGAAGGGCCACAAAATAAAGTTAAGCCGCGCAGGGATTGGATTCACAATAAAATAATTGTAGTGATAGCAATAGCCCTTTGTCGAGATAAGTCAGCAGCCGAATCATGCTTATTCTAGCTGTTAGACCTGTTGAGTTATTTGACAAAAAACCGAAGAGTTAAGGGTCAGATCTAAAGCCAAAAAAAAGGGGTTTTCATGGATGCTAAGCTCGATCAATGCGGCGAAGTTATGGTTATCACTATCAATGGCCGCCTGGATATCGATAAAACCAAGCCCTTTCAGGAGGCCTGTTTTAAAAATCTTTTAGATAAAAAGGTCGTCTTTAATCTGCAGCCATTAAATTTTGTTGGTTCGACGGGAATTCAAAATTTCTTCCAAGCCCTCAAAGAAATTAACTCAAAAAATAAATTTGGCTTAAGAATTGCCGGAATGACGGTGGATTTTCAGCGGCTGTGGACCATTCAGCAAGACGCTATGGCTATTTATGAGAATACACAAGTGGCGGTAAAAAGCTTTGAGCCTCAGATTCCAGAGGCTGCAGAGACTTCATCAAAGATTCCAGCCGTCTGAGCTGGTATTGAATCTTCGGTACTTCGGATTTCATGAAGTTTAGAACTTAAATCTACGTTCAGTTTTTCAAGGGCTCCCTGAGCCATGCGAAGCTTTTCGGTTTCATCATTTTTTGCACTCCACATAAATCTTAAACTATCTAGCTGATGTCGCAGGTCAAAGACCTGTTTTTCCAAATTTTTCCGCTGTTCAAATTCTTCCATTAACCGATCTTTCGCGTCTTGATGCTCAATCTTAAGGCGTGCCACTTCTGACGTCTGTGTCTGAAACTGGCTTTGAATTTCTTGAAGGTTTTGCTGATGTCTTTCTTGGGCCGCTTCAAGATGTCTGCGAAGTTCAATGTTCTCGTTTTCCAATTGATCAGCTCGCTCTTTGAAAATTTGTAAGCGGCCTACTTTGTCTAAGAGGGAAGTATTAAGTGCTTTGACTTGATCTGATTCAAGGACAAGCTGCTGATTCATAATTTCAAAATGCTCGGTGACTTGCCAGTTCTTTTTTTCCAATTCTTCGATTTGGAATTTTGAATTTTTAGTTAGCTCCATCACCTGCTGGCGAAAAGCTGAGAGCTGGCCTTCTTTTTTATCAAGTGAGCTTTTCAGTTCCTCTTGGCGAAGTTCTAAGGATTTAGAGTATTTTTTTAAATCTTGCACAAAGGGTTTTACGTGAACTCTAATTCGCTCGTGATATTTAGTCAGACGATCTGCTTGATTTTTTGTCGATTGATAAAGGTGATGAAGATTTAAATACTTTTCTTGAATAGTTTGCTTAGCATTTTCTAAATCATCAATTTTTGCTTTCCATACATTGTCTTTTTCTTTCATCACAAGTAAGCGATCGGTGGCTTGATTTGCATTTTGTTTTTGATTTAAGGACTCAGCAGTTAATTTCTGATTTTCGCCTTCAAGCATAGAAAGACGTCGAAGTGTTACTTTAAGCCGCGCCATTAAGTCTTCGTTTTGAGAGATTAAGCTTTCAATGGTGGAAGAGCGGAGAAGTTCTGACGGCACGCGATCGCGCTGCACCGGAAACGGCAACTGGTCCGGTAACGTGCTTCGGCTTTGATTTAAGTCTGGTAAGAAATCGAGTTCGTTCACTTCCATCTGTTCCTCCATGAACTTAGAAGTCCCTGTAGCTAGAATGACAAGACCAGGGTCAGGGGTCAAACCAAAGGCTTGAATCTAGACTATCAACTAGCTTTGGTTTTTTAAAAAAGGGCCGATAAAATACCTGTGGCAGATACAGCACTGAAATTAGATTCAAAAAGTTCAAAGCCCGAAGATACCCAGCTTTTTAATTTAAAAGCGGATGCGACCGATTTGGGACGAGCAGATAGTCTTCGCTACAATATTCTGACTTGGGTCTTAGATGAGCAGTATGATAAGGCGATCAAAGAGGTCAAAGACCTTCTTTCTAGGCCGTCCCCTTACCCTGATTTTCAGGAAAGAGTGACCCGCTACGCTCATCATTCGGTGGATTTAATTTTTGCAATCAAAGCGAAGAGAAACTTTCCGGGAATCAGCAGCTTAACCAGAGCCAAACAGCAGGAGCTTCGAGAAAAGTTCAAAGAACACTTTAAGGAACTTCAGTATATCCTTATGCGAATTGAGAAAGTCGAGGCTGATTTAAGAATCAGCGATACTCGCTCGACAATCTATGTTGTTCGAGCCCTTTGGTTGGCAGGCATTGGAATTATATTTTTAGCTTTTTTACTGGAAATCATTCGCGGACTTGCACAAACAGGATTAGTCGTTTTTGATGAAAGTATCACCACCGGCACAAACTGGCTTTTTAACTTAATTGGACTTTAGGCTTTCGTAAGCTTTTTCCAAAACCGGAAGAAATTGCCCGTAACCCAACTGCCGATTGTTAACATAAATACTTGGCGTTCCAGAGACACCAGCCCTGATTCCCTCACTGGCCATGGCTTGAACTTCGTTGCGCGTTTCTAACTGACCAGCACAAGTTTTTAACTGAGCACAATCGGACTTCGTCTCTTGACAGACTAAATCGCTGACTTCGTCTTTTGAGCTGTAGGACTGAAGTTTTTCTTGGTTATCAAATAAGACATGGTGAGCCTGCCAACCTTTTTTGAAAAGCTTTTCCGAGCAATGAACAACAAATGCGGCTTCGCATGAAATTCCATCGCCTTTCCCGGTCATAGATGAATCTGGATTACAGGTGCCATCCAGTGGGTAATATTTAAAAACAAGTTTTACGTCAGAATGAGAAGCTGCAAACGCATCCATAGAAAAATAGGCTTCTTTGCAGTGAGAACATCTAAAGTCAGCAAACTCTACGATCTCCATTTTTGGAGTTCCAGAGCCTTTGAAATCAACCAAGCCTTGGTTGAGGTTAAATGTTTGCAGCCGCGCCGCTTGCCACTGGGCGATCTTTTCGACCGAAATGATCGCCATTTTGTCGCCCTGAAAATTATCTAGGAAAATAAAATTTAAGAAAAAAGCGCCGGCAGGAATTGCTATCAAAGTACCTAAGACGCCGCGATGGTCAGAAAAAAGGGCCATGAAATCAGAGGATAAGTTTTTAAAAAGCCCGGGCCTTGCCCAGAAGTAAGTCCCAAGAAAAGTAACCAGTGAAAGGCCATAAGAAATAATACAGAAAAGACATAGGCTTTTCAGAAGGGTTGCAGAAATAAAACCCATAACAAGAGAGGCTAAGAAAACAAGAGATGCTAACCAGAAAGAGTAGCGCTGACCACGCTCTTCATTTTCAATCCAGCCCGAGCGGGAACTGATGAGCATTAGGACTAAGACAAAATTAGTCGCAAGGCCCCAAACCGCCATCGGAATTCCTAAAAACTGTGCATAAGAAGAAGCGCTGACGGCATCGCAATTCCACAGTTCATTAAAGTTACAAACACTGTTATGGCCAAGAGCTCCAAAACGAAGGGCGTAAAATTTAAAACTAAGGTAGCCGTGCACTCCAACAGCAGCCGCAGTTGATAAAAGAGCCAGAAGCCAAGAATATTGCCGATTTTTTTCCATATTTTGATCAGATCATAGGATGGAGATTGAAATCAAATTAATTTGTGGAAAAATGAATTAAGGAAAAACATGTGAAACAGGCTGAGAAATGGTTCCAAATTCGATTTGATCTGTACCAGCACGTATTGGCTCGGGTCAGCCAGAGGGTTGGGCGTGAACCGCGCGACTTGGTGGCTTACCGCGAAACTTTTGAAAAGCAGTTTGTTAAAAATTGGACTGTCACTTCCGCTGATGAATTGTTTCGCCGTTTAAATGAATCAGATATTGTATTTTTAGCAGACTTCCATGCTCTTCAACAATCGCAAAAAACCCACCTCCGAATTTTAAAAAAAATAAAAATGGCAAGGCCGCCTTTGTTGGCCTTGGAGTGCATTGAAGCCAAGTATCAAAAATATTTAGATCGGTATATGGCGGGCACACTTTCGGAAGCTGATTTTTTGCGCTTAGTTCGCTGGCAGGAAAACTGGGGATTTCCCTGGGAAAATTACCGGCCGATCTTTACCTGGGCACGACAAAAAAAGGTCTTGGTTTATGGCGTCAATACTCGGGCCAAAAAAAAATTGGCGGAGAGGGATCTATTTGCCAGTCGAAAGATTCAAGCCTTGCATAAAAAGCATCCTGGCCTGCAAGTGTTTGTTATTTTCGGCGATCTTCATATGGCCCCCGAACATCTGCTAAAGAAAGTCGTACTACCAAAAGAAAAGCACTTATTAATTTTACAAAATTCTGAAAAAATTTATTTTCAAGAGCTTCGTCGATCTGGAAAGAATGCCGCAGAGCTAGTTCGCCTGGATAAAAATTCTTTTTGCATTCTGAATGTGCCTCCCTGGGTTAAATGGCAAAATTATTTGATGTTCTTAGAAAAGACGTACGATCAAAATTTAGATGAACGTGTTGATTACACGGATCATGTTCTGACCTATGCAAAAGTTTTAAGTAAAGAGCTAGGGATTAAAGTATCACTTTCAGACTTAAGTGTTTACACCGCTGCGGACTCGAGTTTTTGGGAAAATATTCAGAAGACCTGCAGTCCGCCCGAAGCTGAATGGGTGGCGCGCCTGATCGATGAGGAAAGCGTTTTTTATTTGCCCGCCACTCGGAGCGGCTATTTGCCCAGGGCATCAGTCAATCAGGCCGTGGGTCTTGCCATGGAATACTTATTATTTAAGTCTTCAAGCCTCCAGATGAATCTTTTAGAGATGCCAGAATATTTGATTCACTGGATTTGGGTGAATGGTTGGAGCTATTTCGGCAGTAAAATCATAAATCCCAAAAGGAAGACGGACACCCTTATGGACATCAAGGCTCGCCTCACAAGTCCAAAGGGCAAGCTTGAACGTGAACCTTTGCAGGTGGCACTTTCACACAAAATTTATGAATTGGGAGCAGCTAGCGGACGTCGAATGCCTCAGAAAAAATTTAAAGTCCGGCGCAAAAGAAGTTATATTATCGCGGCCGAACTTTTAGGCGGCTTGATGGGTGAAAAAATTTTTGAAGCCTACCTGCGTAATAAATTGTCAGCAGTGAAGATCCGGGAATTACTATCGACGTCGATGAGTTCTGAAAGTTTTCCTCCTGAATACTTTAAATTTGTTCAGTTTTTGGAAGGAATTCCAATTTCATTTCAGAGTAAAGAGGAGAAAATTTAGATGTGGTATATCAGTGCAGCCTTAAAGCCCTTGGGCCCTTTTGAACTTTTGGAAATTCGTGAAAAAATAAGGACTGGGCACATCAGTCCCCATGATTTAATTTTTCAAGAAGGCAGTGCTCAGTGGAAGCCCGCTCAGGATTGGGATGAAGTCCGTCAATTAGGGTTCCCAGCCTTTGAAGCCGTTGGAACAGATAGTTTAATTGAGCCGGTATGGATTGTTTTACGGCGACCTAAAGATCCAGCCGATCAAGGGCAAAACTATCAGCAAGAGGGGCCCATGGCTGGGGTTCAAATCGTTAAGTTTTTAGCTGAAGGACGCCTTCAGGGTGATGACTTAGTATGGAAAAAAGGACTTTCTGGTTGGTCGCGCGTCGTCGACCGCCAAGAATTCACTTCACCTGATCTTTAAAATCTTTTCCTGGTCTAAAACGTGGAATTTTGCCGCCAGGAATGGCGACGGCTTGGCCTGTTTTTGGGTTGCGACCTGTGCGCGACTTACGTGCCAATCTGGAAAAAGTTCCAAAGCCAACAAGTTTAACCTCCTCGCCTTTTGAAACCGTTTTTTGAATAATTTCAAGGGCGGCATCAAGAACATTTTCAGATTGACTCTTAGTCAGACGAGTTTTCGATGCAAGTTGGTCAACCAATTGCGATTTATTCATGTCGTAGGCACTCCTGTTGGGAGCAAAACTTAAGATTTTTTAGGGGTTCTCGTCAAGGCATTCCCGCTTGCTTTGATATTGAAATGATGCAGAATTATGTTAACCTTCTGGAATGATTTCAAAAGCAAAGTTGGACTTGGCTCAGCTCCTTTCTATCGAATGTCAGATTGATGCCCCTGAAATTTATAACCTCCTTGAGATTCCAAAGCTTTATGATCACGGTCACTTGGCTTTGCCACTTTTTGGATTGGCTAAAAAACTAAAAAAAAATCCTATCGAATGGTGTCAGGAATTAGCTCATAATTTTTCTAAAAAGTCGCTTGACTTCATTTTGCAAGCTAAGCCCACCGGTGGCTTTCTTAACTTTACTTTGACGCCTCAATATCTGAGCGAGCTTTTATTTAGTTCTTTGCAAAAATCTGACTATTATCGAAGCCACAGCGGGCAGGGGCAAACCGTTGTGATTGATTTTTCATCACCCAATGTCGCAAAGCCAATGCATATTGGACATATGCGGGCCACCATCGTCGGTCAGGCCATTCGAAATTTAGCTGAAACCCAAAACTTCAAGGTGATTGGCGTTAATCATATCGGTGACTGGGGGACTCAGTTCGGAAAACTGTGTTGGGCTTATATGGAATGGGGTGACCAGTATGATTATACAGTCAGCCCGATCGACTCATTATTAAAACTTTACGTACGATTCCACGAAGAAGCCGAAAAAAATCCTCAGCTAGAAGAAGCAGGGGCTGCGATTTTTAAGCGGCTTGAACAAGGCGATGCACAAATTACAGGCCTTTGGAAAATGATGATCGATTATTCCATGGCCGATTTTAATCGGCTGTATAAAATTATGAATATTCAGCACGATGTCGTCCTGGGAGAATCTTTTTACAACGATAAAATGGGTGATGTGATTCAGCGCTTGGAAAAGGCGCAGTTATTAAAAGAAAGCGACGGAGCGCAGGTCGTTTTCTTCGAAGAAAATGAAAATATGCCACCCTGTTTGATTAAAAAAAGCGATGGAGCTTCCATTTATGCCACCCGAGATTTAGCGGCAGCGATTTACCGGCGTGAAGTTCAAAAAGCAGATCTTGTTTTGTATGTCGTTGGTGTGGAGCAGATTCTTCATTTTAAGCAAGTTTTTGGTGTCCTTAAAAAGCTGGGTTATGCTTGGGCCGAAAAATGCCACCATATCGTCTTTGGTCGCTATCGATTTAAAGACGGAAAAATGTCTTCGCGTTCAGGCAAAGTCGTTCTGATGGAAGATGTTTTGAATCAAGCGATCGAACTTGTCGGGCAAATGGTTGAAACTAAAAATCCAGACCTAGAAGACAAAAAAAATGTGATCCAAAAAGTGGCGGTGGGCGCTGTTTTCTTCAATGATCTAATGACCGACCGAATTAAAGATGTTGAGTTTGACTGGGATCGTATTGTGAGCACAGAAGGGGACAGTGGTCCTTACGTACAGTATACGTCGGTACGGTGTAAAAGTATTTTGCGAAAACACCAAGGCGAGATCCCCGTGAAGCCCTCAGTCCTTATGGCAACAACGGAAGAACAGAAATTAATTTTTTCACTTTTAAGATTTCCAGAGGTTTTGGAAGCAGGGTTTCGGCAATTCAAGCCAAATATTTTAGCACAATATCTTTTGGAATTATGTGCTCACTTCAGTCAATTTTATCATCACTGTCGAATTTTAGGGGAAGAGCCTACCTTGCAAAATTCAAGAATCTGCCTTGTCGCCGCCACTGAAAAAGTTTTAGCAAAGGGCTTACAGATTTTAAATATCGAAGCGCCTGAGTCCATGTGAAGATTTTTATCATTGTTTTTTTTATGTCAGAAATCCTTTTAGGCGCTTGGGTTACCGAGCTTTTTGGCTTTTGGATGACGCTCTTGATTTATTTCGTTCCGACGGTTTTTGGTTTACCATTAGTGATTTTTGAGAATCAAATGAACTGGGCGGTTTTTAGAACACAGATGGCTTCCGGCCGAGCGCCAGATCAGCCATTGTTTAAACTGATGGCGGGTTTTTTTGGAAGTCTATTGCTTCTTGTGCCCAGCCTTATCTGTCGCTTGATTGCGGTTTTGTTGCTTTTTCCTCCGACCCGGCTCTTGATCGTTTTTTTCGGAAAGAATTGGTTTGCCAAAAAAATAATGGACGGAAGTTTTTCATTGGGGCGACCCATCGATCAAAATTTCGGTCGAAATGTTGAGCGTGAAGCTCGAGTCATCGACATCGACGCCATTAAGATCGCTAGTCCCAAGACCGGTGATTCTTCCAAGGATTCCAGCCTAAAGTCTTAAGTTTAAAAAAACTGTCTCAAAATAAGATCGCAAAGCTTTAATTGACTCAATTTTTATCAATATAAACCGATCTGTTGGCATGCGCTCTTGGAATCAAATTTTTATTATCTTTTGCCTGACCCTGACAACGGGGATTTTGTGGTCCTACGCAGAATTTGCGGGGTATTTTAATTCAGGTTGGGAGCTTAAAAGAGAAGCAAAAATTCTTAAAGAGAAGCTGGATGATTCAGAATTTAAAGTGACCTTGTTACAGCATCAAATGAAGGATCTGGAGCAAACCGTAGCCAGCGTTCTTCCAAAAGATAAATTAACTAACTCGGACACTTTTCGTGATTTGGGATTAAGCCTACGGGCTCCTGCCAGCATTGAACATTTGGATTTTTCAGCCGTTCTTTTAGAGCGTGGAAAAAAATATTTTTCATCAGGAAAATATGAAGTGGCTGGCAAAGAATTCGAAAAATTGAAAAATCAATTTCCGTCGTCAGCCCATCAAATCCAAGCTCGATTTTTCTTAGCCGAAAGTTTATACTTGCAACACGATTTTAAAAAATGCACTGAAGTGATCGATGAAATGGTTTTGCAATACCCTGATCACGAGCTGACTGGATTTATTCTGCTGCGACTGGGGCAAATCAGCGAGCACAATAACCAGATCGAAGAAGCTCAGGAAATTTATCGCACTGTCGCCAATCATTTTTCGCAAAAAGCTTTGAAACAACAAGCCTTGGTTCTTCTGAAAAGTTTGGAAATTCAGTGATGAGCCCCAAGCATTTATTTGTTTTTGCATTTTTCTTTGCCCTTGATGTCAGGGTGCGAGCCTCCAGCGATTTTTTGGAACGTCCCGCAGGCTGTCTTAAGAAACCGAGTGCTTGTGCCATTCAAACAAAATCCAGCGCCTTCCATTTTTTATTGGGCGAAGATGAATTTCATTTGGGGCCAAGCAGTTTAGTTCTTCGCCATTCAAGATCCCATTTAGAATTTATTCATGGAACACTTTGGGCGCAGAATTATGAAAAAATGCAGGTGGCAACAATTTTTGGAGACGTTAAAGCGGCCAGCGGACCTTTTTGGGTTTTAGGGGATAAGGATAAGATTTGGATTCGAAATATCAACGCCGAACTTTCACTGCATTTGCGGGATGGGCGAAATATTGAAGTTCCCATTGGCTTTCAGATTTGGTTGGGCGGAGTTGATGAAAAAGGGCGGTCGACCATTGGTATCCCTGAAATGATTCCCGTCGAAGAGCATATCCGAGTCTGGAGTTATTTATTTCCGGGGACAAAAGAAGAGTTTAAAAAAGAAGTTGTGCAAGTCAAATGGACTTGGGGCTCTTTAAGTGAAAGGTCCTCGCAGTTATACTTAAACATGACCCGTCACCATGAGGATTTGGCGACAAAGCGTCAATTAAAAATCCAGCAGCGCGAAGTTGCGGCCACCATACAAAAAAAACAGATGCGTGAGCTTTATAAAGAAAAAGCATTTTGGCGATAATTCTGGAGCCTCCTGGTCTAGCGATCCCGCTAGACTAACGTTAGAGTCATTTTGGAATAAGGTCCTATTTTTAATCATTCTCCTCTTGAAACGGCCGATTTAACACCTTGAATATGTTACTCTTAAGGCTGACTTAGAACTTTCTTAGGAGGAGAAATATGAGCGTCTCTGCATCTGATCGAGCTCGTATTGATGAACAGCAAACCAAGACGCGGGATGAATATGAAACCCGAGAGTCTGAAACAGTTCGCCGAAAAAATAATGAAATTAAAAATGCTGAAATTCGCCATAGCAATGAAATAAAAAAGCTGACTGAAAACTTTCAAAACCAAGTTGATAATCTTCAGCGCCGAAGCAGTGAGAGCCTAACTTCCCGAGATATCAGTCATCGTAAAAATGTCGAAGAATTAAAAAGTTTGTACACTGAGACCATGCGTAAAAAAAATCAACAGTCGGCTTTGGAAAGAAAATCCCTGACAGATACCTTTAAAGGGGAAATTTCAAAAGAGAAAGAAATCTCCAGCAGTCAGCGCGAAAATATGTTAGACAAACAAACAGAAGAAATTGCTCGCCGCGATGTGCAATTTGATAATCTCTCGCAGCGAACTCGACAGAAAATGACAGAAGCAATAGATAATAATTCTGTTAAACTTAAAAATGCCCATGAAACTGAAAAAGAACTTCTGCTAAAAGATAAAACAAATACGATTGTCGAAAAAAATCGTGAGATGAATGAAGTCAAAAAAACCTACAAAGGCGAAATTACAGGTTTAAAAAGACAAAAAGAAAATCAAGACAGAGATTGGCAGGAAAAATATTATAATACTGTCAGTAACCATAACGAGATGGATGGCGAGAAATTAATCAGCCGTTCTTCAGAATTACAGGGCGAGCGAGAATCAATTCAAGATCACTACCAAGAAGCGCTTAGGAAAAAAGAAGAGGCCACAGATGTGGCCACTGATAATTTTAAAGGCCAGGTCAATGATCGATTGAACGATCAAGTGCGATCGCGTGAAGGACAGATCCAGCTTTTAAAAGAAAGATTAACCCACGATGTGGCTTCGCAAAAAAAACTGGGTCAGCTTGAAAAAAAACATATCGTTCAGTCCTATGAAGATCGCATGTCTGGGATGGAAGATGAACGGGCTGACTATATTGACCACATGAACGACTTAGTCCATCGCCGGGTCAGCGCAAGCACAAATAAAAATGACCGAGCCGCTCGCGATGCAAATTTAAATTACCGCAGTCAAATGAATATGATCAACTCACGAAATCGAGAAGAACGAAAAAACCTAGAGCTGCAGCAGCAGAACCAGTTGGATCATGTGGCGACATCCGCGGAAAGTCGCGTTGATAAGCTGCAAAGGGCCACGCAAGACAATACTGTACAGCTTGAAAAACATTATGAAGATTCCGTCGATATCCTGAAAGAAAGCTATGCAGGGCGTGTAGCAGATCAAAAAGATCGAGTGACGGAAGAGCGGGTCAAGCAAACTGAGGCGATCAATAAGCGTGTTCATAACATGGGAACCAATTATCAAGCTAAACTAGATAATTTGCAGGCAGATTACAAAGAGAATTTAGGGAAGATGCGTGATGACCACCGTCGTGATCTTCGCCGCATTGAAACAAACTACAAAAACTTTGCCGTCGACCGTGAAAAAGGGCATAAAGTTGAGAAAGAATCGATCGAGCAAAAGTACGAAGCAAAAATTGCGACGATCGAGGAACAGCATCAACAGGAAAAAGAGCTCACGCAAAAACGGCATGAAGAGGACATGAAATCTTTGGCCCAACGCTTGAGTAATTACAGCCGGAAAGCCTAAATTATGCTTGCAGACAGGCGCGCAAAGATTGTCGCGACGATTGGTCCTTCGACTCAAAGTGAAAAAGCTCTGGAAAAAGCCATTAAGGCAGGAATGAATGTCGCAAGGCTGAATTTCAGTCATGGCGAACACGAAACGCACCTGTCGGTGATTCATCTGATCCGGAAACTTTCTAAAGATCTGCAAGCGCCGGTCACTATCTTGCAAGATCTGCAGGGTCCCAAAATCCGTGTTGGAAAATTTGAAACAGGCTCCATTGAACTAAAATCTGGAGAAATTGTCCAAATCACAACCGAAAACGTCATGGGGCGCACTGGTTTTATTCCCAGTGATTTCAAAGAGCTTCCCAGTGTTTGTAAAGCTGGCACAAAGATTTTATTAGATGATGGCTTATTAGAGCTTGTCGTTTTAAAAGTTCAAGGTCAGTTGGTTGAAGCGCAAGTTCTTTATGGCGGTATTTTAAAAAATCGCAAAGGAATGAATCTGCCAGGCGTTCTGCTACCTGTTGAAGCTATGACAGAAAAAGATTTAGCGGATCTGGATTTTGGTATCGAGCACGGTGTTGATTACATTGCCTTAAGTTTTGTTCGG
This sequence comes from Pseudobdellovibrionaceae bacterium, assembly GCA_043747555.1. Lineage (GTDB taxonomy): Bacteria > Bdellovibrionota > Bdellovibrionia > Bdellovibrionales > Bdellovibrionaceae > JAYWDA01. The sequence continues at coordinate 102,031 of JAYTOY010000052.1, forward strand.
CACGGTCGCGATATTAGAAAGCTCCGTGAAATTATCGACAGCCGTAAATCCCCCGCAAAAATTGTTGCAAAGATTGAAATGCTTGAAGCCTTAGAGAACTTAGAAGAAATAGTTCGATTGAGCGATGCTGTCATGGTAGCCCGAGGAGATCTTGCCGTCGAAGTCGGGCAAAGTCGATTGCCAGGATTTCAAAAAAAGATTATCACTTTGTGTAATAAAATGGGTAAGCCCGTCATCACCGCAACGCAAATGTTAGACTCCATGGTTGAAAATCCTCGGCCAACCAGGGCGGAAATCACTGACGTCGCTAACGCTGTTTTAGATGGAACAGATGCATTAATGTTATCAGCCGAATCAGCCAGTGGGAAATATCCGTTCAAATGTATTCGAACGATGCATGAAATCATCACTGAAGTGGAACGAAATGAAGAGGAGTATTATAAGCTTTCATTAGAAAATGAATTTCTAAGTGTTCCTGCAACCATTGGTGCCAGCGCCAGCTTAAGTGCTTTAAAATTAAATGCCACAGCAATTGTTTGCCTAACAACGTCTGGAAAAACAGCCAATATTATTTCAGGATTTAGGCCTAAAGCAAAAATTATCGCAGTCACGTCTAAGCTTGAAGTGTTAAATAAAATGGAACTGGTGTGGGGTATTCAGACCCTCAGTATTCGTCCGTATCAATCGATGGACGATATTTTAACTCAAGTGGATCATCTGCTGGTTCAGTACGGTCTTGCCCGCACAGGGGACAGAATTATCGTTACCTTGGGTCAACCAATCGCTTCGGGATCAAAAACAAATTCCCTTTTTGTGCACACAGTAGGCGCTGAAAATACGGCAAAAGGTGATGACTTAACTTTGCCACTTCGCTGCCAAGAAGATCCCAATATCGAATAATAGTTTTAAAACAGCCCTACTTAAGTGGGATTGGATTAACTCGCGCGTCGAACAAGATCAGTGTTTCTAGAGGATGATCCTCTCCTTGCGGCCTTACGAATTCCGTAGGAATTCGTAAGGTAACAACGAACCACTTAAACCCTTTAAACATCAAAATATTCTTGAGGCGTTAGCCTGCACTAATCTCACTTACGTAGAGCAGTCTCTTTAACTCTGACCAGAGCCAACAAGATTAAGATACTGCAATCCTAGCGAAATAGATTGCCTCTTCCATTCGACAGTTTGCGGAACAACATCGGCAGGCCACATCCATTTATAACTTTGAAAAGAATGATCTGCCCTGTGAAGCAGAGGTTCTGCGCCCGATTTAAACTGACATAAGAACCAATGATGCTCTTGTCCCACAAATCGAGACTCTTTTTTTCGCCAGCGATAAAAAGTCGTCTGGGGTGCTTTCATTAAAACCTGCACTTGATTGGTGCCGATCTCTTCCATTAATTCCCTGAGCAAAGCTTGTTCAGGAGTTTCCTTGCCTTCGATACCGCCCTGGGGAAATTGCCATGAATTAGGGTGGTCCTTTCTTTCAAAGAGTAGAATTTGACCTTCTTCGGCAGAGCCTGTTGCTGCCGCAATAACCGCCACAACACCTTGGCGGAAAAGGTCTTTTATCTCAGATGTTTTTTCAGATCCCAAATCAGCTTCCAATAAGTCGCAGGTTTTTCAAGATCCTCTAGTGAGACATTAACGAAGACTCCGGACTCTTCCATAATTTTTTCTGAAATAATTTTTTTCTCGATCAGTGGACTTAATTCTTCACTTTTAATGAGGTATCCCATTTCCTTCATAGATTCATTTTGGACATCATTGACGTTCACTTTTCTAAAGCCCTTCACGGGCTCTACTTTTCTGGCAAAATGCAGAAGTCCATTAAGGACTTTAATATCGTCTTCGCTGAAAGTGATTTTATCTTTATCTTGTTTATAGAGCCAATCGTTATACCAATCGACAAAATCAAATAAGAAATCAGGCTTTAAATTAATAATTTTTTTTCGGCCCTCACCTAAATCCTCGATATTGAAATAACCGACTTCTTTCAAGGCATTTTGCATGCTGTCCATTTTGTTTGTGGCTTCTTGAAAAATTTGAATCGTGTAGTTGCGCAGTCGATTCACGGGGAGGGATAGACCCGTGCCTTCGGGCGAGCCATACTTAATACCCACCAAATTAAGAATCGAAATTAATTTATTAACGACATGAGGGGGATATCGATCGTCATCTTTGGAAGTGACTTCTAACATCTTAATTTTTTTATTAGCGTCCCTCAGGTTTTCATTCATAGTGCGAAGAATGGCTTTGACCCAAACAGGTAAGATATCCATCTGCTGACTAAGAGCTTCGTAGGGAAGCATGATGACTTCTGAATCTTTCAAAGCTTTGACATTGGCACTGCGTGGTTTACGATCGAAGATGGCCATTTCGCCGACCATCGAACCTGTTCCGATTTCAGCCAAAACAACTTCTGAGGACCCTTTAGTTTTTGTGATAGCAAATTGTCCAGATTTAATAATATACATCGCATCAGGTTCATCACCTTCACGAAACAAATAATTATCTCTGCTAATCTTTTTTGTCGTGGACAAATCAACCCCTGCCATAATCATCTCAAGTTCTAAGCATGGGATCAACAGACGCTAGGTTTATAAGAACTTCATAGGCCTTACGTCGGGGGCAATTTCTAAATAACCTTCGGTCGCACTCTTAAGATCCTCGGGACTTAGGTCAGGCGCGAATTCTTTCAGTAAAAATCCCCGCCGTGTGATTTCCAGAACACCTAAATCTGAGACCACTTTTGTAATGCATCGAACTCCCGTCAGCGGAAGGGTACAAGCTTTTCTCAGTTTTGAATTTCCATCTTTATCAGTGTGTTGCATGGCTACGATTACACGCTTAGCACTGGCCACTAAATCCATCGCGCCGCCCATGCCTTTAACCATTTTTCCGGGCACCATCCAATTGGCGATACTGCCTTGCTGATCCACTTCCATCGCGCCTAAAACAGTAAGATCCACATGACCGCCGCGAATCATTGCAAAGCTATCAGCAGAACTAAAATAACTGGCCCCTAAAGCTTCGGTCACAGTTTGTTTTCCTGCGTTGATCAGATCAGCATCAATCTGTGCTTCCATCGGAAACGGGCCAATTCCTAATAAGCCATTTTCACTCTGCAACATAACGCTTTTTGATAAAGGAATATAATTGGCCACCAAGGTTGGAATTCCAATGCCAAGGTTGACGACAAAGCCATCTTCAACTTCCTGAGCAATTCGTTGGGCAATTTGGTCTCGGGTTAATGGCATATCAATTAGCCCTTCCTCGTGGTTCGCTGTTCAATGCGCTTTTGATAGTTTGTGCCTTTAAAAATTCTTTGCACATAAATTCCGGGAGTGTGAATTTGGTCGGGCTCTAGGTCTCCGATTTCTACTAATTCTTCAACTTCCGCGATCGTAATTTTCCCAGCGGTGGCCGCCATAGGATTAAAATTACGAGCTGTCTTTCGAAAAATTAAGTTTCCGAATTTGTCACCCTTCCAAGCTTTGACAAGCGCAAAATCTCCGACAATACCGCGTTCAAGAACATAATCGCGGCCTTCAAATTGGCGAATCTCTTTGCCATCAGCGACTAAGGTACCAACCCCTGTGGGAGTAAAAAAACCCGGTATTCCGGCCCCACCGGCACGAATTCGTTCAGCTAAAGTTCCTTGCGGAACAAGCTCAACTTCTAATTCACCAGACATATATTGTTTTTCAAACGTGGCATTTTCACCAACGTAGGACGACACCATTTTTTTAATTTGCCGAGTGTGCAAAAGAATTCCTAAACCAAAATCATCAACCCCTGCATTGTTGGAAACACAAGTCAGTCCTTTGGCGCCTGAATTTTTTAAAGCTTCAATGCAGTTTTCTGGGATGCCACAAAGTCCGAACCCACCGACGACCAAAGTGACATTATCTTTCATATCAAACAGGGCAGCGGCAGCGTCTTTAAAAACTTTTTTAGACATTCCTAAAGCCTTTCAACAATAACGGCGACCGCTTCGCCACCACCAATGCAAAGAGTGGCCAAACCATATTTTTGACCCCTAATTTGAAGGGCGTTGATGAGGGTTGCGAAAATTCGCGCGCCACTGGCGCCGATAGGATGACCGATGGCGACCGCACCACCATGAACGTTCACTCGATCAAAAGGAATTTCTAATTCTTTGATGGCAACCATCGTGACGGCCGCAAAGGCTTCGTTAATTTCCCAAAGATTGATGTCGCTTGTTTTAAGATTGGCTTGCGCAAGAACTTTTTTAATCGCGCCCACTGGAGCCGTCGTAAAATATTTCGGTTCTTGGGCAAAAGTGGCTTGAGCGATAATTCGCGCCAGTGGTTTTAGGCCACGGTTTTTTGCAACTGATTCAGACATCAAAACATGCGCAGCTCCGCCATCATTTAATTTAGAGGCGTTGGCGGCCGTGATTGTTCCTGCTTTATCAAAAGCTGGACGTAATCCAGGAATTTTATCGAATTTTGTATTAAAGGGTTCTTCGTCCTTATCAATAATGGTCGGTCCTTTTTTTCCCTGGATGGTGACGGCCACAATTTCATTTTTGAAGTGACCCGCTTCCATTGCCTTTTGAGCTTTTTCGTAAGATTTAATGGCAAATTCATCTTGCTGCTCTCGGGTAAAGCTATTTTCTTTGACACAAATTTCAGCGGCCATCCCCATATGAAAATTATTGTAAGGATCCCATAAACCATCCTTAATCATTGAATCGACAAATTGGGCATTTCCCATCCGAAAACCTGTGCGAGAATTTTCTAAGAGGTGCGGAGCCAAAGACATATTTTCTTGGCCACCAGCCACGACGATCTGGCTGTGACCTAGTTGGATCGAATCAGCAGCTAGCATGATGGCTTTTAATCCAGAGCCGCAAACTTTGTTGATCGTAAGGCAAGGTGTAGAATTCTTTAGACCTGCAAACAATGCGGCTTGCCTAGCCGGGGCTTGGCCAACTCCAGCTGTTAAAACTTCACCCATGATACATTCACTGACTTCATCGGGGCCAATTTGTGAGCGCTTCAAAGCTTCTGCGATAGCTAGGGCTCCTAAGCGCGGAGCTGGTGTCGTTGAGAGGCTTCCTTGAAAAGATCCCACTGGTGTTCTGGCAAAACTTGTAATCACAACTTTTTCCATAAAAAGCCTTTCATCGATCTGCGTTAACTATCAACATTAGGGCTTCAATTTTTTATATTTTCGGTCAAGAGTCAATAGAGGATGGAGTGTATCTTGAGACGAAATTTATATTGCCCCCTTTTTATCGTGTTTTTTTTATTAAGTGTAAAGTTGCAGGCAGGCATTGTTGAAGTTCCCTCTGACGGCGTGCAACGTCTGGTGATCAGAGGTTTAGATGCCGATGTCATTGTTACGTCACAACCGCAAGCCAAAAGCATCAAAATCAACGGCGTCGACGATGTCTTAACACCCGGACTTTATATTGCTGAAAAAAAAGGATCGATGTTAGAGGTCCACCTGAACGAGTGGACGACAAAAGCGGACTGGGGTGCACAGCTAACAAATAAGAAAAGTCATCACCCAACGATCGAGATTTCGGGTTCGCCCGTAGCCATTGAAATTTATTTGCGCGAAGGGCAAGTGCAGATCGCTCGGATAGCAAAAGAGGCCCGCATTGTTTTAGTGAAAGGAAAAGTTTTAAGCTCTGACTCGTCGGCACCTCTAGAGATTTTTTTACATCAGGGTGAGGTCAGCGTTCATAATCAAACCGGTCGAACCAAAATTGATCAATATCAAGGGTCGACATCGATTAAAAACATGCAAGCTGACCTTGACCTGTCGGCCTTCAATTCAAATGTGAATGTTGAAAAATTTCGGGGATTATTAAGCTTAAACACTCAGAATTCTCCGACAAAAATTCTTCAGAGCGGTGGCACGCTGCAGTTAGAAAATGGCAAGGGATCGATCACGATTCAACAGTTTCAAGGTCGGGTTGATGGTTCGACTCAGGAAGGTCCGCTGAATATTGCTTTATTAGCTGATTCCGAAACCCATCTGCGTTCGCAGAGTGGACGGGTGCAAATTCAGTTGCCAGCCGCATCTGGCGCGGCTTTGAACTTGGTCACAAATGAAGGTGAGATCTTAATTCCCGAGGGGCTTAAGATCAGTCGGGCGGCTACAGAGAAATCATTCCGAGGTCGATTGCGAGGCGATTCCCAAAAAGCGGCCGTCACTGTGCGTTCTCAAGAGGCCAGTATCATTATAAAATGAGTTGACAGGTTTGCTGAAATCAGAGAATCGATGATGTATGTCGAAAACAAAAGCCAAGCCTGCAAAAGTTAAAAGCGCCGCATCAAAATCTACTCCTAAAGCTAAGGATGCGAAAAAGTTAGAGAAAAAGCCGGTTGTGAAGGCGTCTCCAAGAGCCGTCACAAAAGGACCTGGGAAAGCGCCTGCAAAAGTAGAAGCAAAAGTAAAGCCTGCGCCAAAACCCACTCTTAAAGCAGCAGAGTCTCCTAAAAAAGCTATTAAAAAAGAAAAGCCAGGTAAAAAAGTCGCAAAGACCGAGCGTCCTGAGATTGAGCTCGAGGATGATTTTGAAGCTGAAGATTTTGATGGCAGTGAAATCGCTGAATATGAGGACGATTTAAAGGCCGTTGAATCTGAGGATGACGACACTGATGACTCTGATCTTTTAGATGACGACGAAATTCCAAAAGTTTCAGAAGAAGTTTACCTAACAGATGCGGAAGGCAACCGCTACTGTCGAGCCCGGGATTGTGATCAATCTTCGACGGTTGATGTCTACTGCCGTTATCACTACCTTCTATTTTGGAAGCGCATCCAGATCCGCAAAGAAATTCTTATTGGTGGCAAGCTAGAGCGTTACGTTGAAGATTTGACCGGACGTTATCCTGACAAATTCTTAGAAATGATTTTACGCGATCTTCGCACTGAAAAAGATTTCGTTGGCGCCATTCAAGAACTGGAAATCGATGAAGCAGGTCTTGATAATGAGTTTGAAGAGGATTCTCAGACCTATATCGATGAAGTTCGCGGAATCGGTGAGTCCGCGGCTGTTGATGACGAAGAGTTTTAAAAATTGCCCCATTTGATTGAGCTCGGATTGACTCGCGCGTCGAAAAAGATCAAATTTTCTATGATCCTACCTTCTCCTTGCGGGTAACAACGAACCACTTAAACCCGTAAAATAACAAAATAATCTTAAGGCGTTAGTGCATTTGCTAAGCAATATCGAAGATCAATTTAAATTCAGTCCCTTGAGAATTAAGGGGACTACTTTCCGTCCAGCTTTGCACTTCGATGGAGATATTCATCTGATCCAAAAATAGTTTTGCAATGGGGAGTCCAAAGCCTGAGCCCTTTTCGCCTGCGGTCCCTGGTCTTGAAGTTTTCTTAGAGAATTCAAAGATATTTTGCATCAGATCGTTAGGAATTCCAATACCGTTATCTCGGATGGTTAAGATCACGGAGTTATTTTCTTTTTTCACAAAAATTTTGATACTTCCCCGAGACTCAGTAAACTTAAAAGCGTTGCTCATAATATTACAAAGGATGTGCTCGGAAAGGGCGCCTCTGTGAGCTAAAACCCTAGCCCTTAAACCATCAAAGTCTGGTGCGGCAGAAACTGTGACTTGAATGCCCTTATCTGAAAAATGCAACTGCTGCGACTCGAGGGCTTCTTCGACCACGGATTGTAAGTCGACCGGCTCTAGAGCGAGTTCTTCTTTTGAATAAAGTAAATTTTCGTAATTGCGAACCTGACCTAGCAAAGCGGCAATCCGCTGCACTGACTTTTCGATGGGCGCAAGAAAAGTTAATTTCTTTTCGTCGGTGGAATCTTTTAAAAGGTGAGTATAGGACTGTATAATTTGAAGAGGTGAGCGTATGTCATGCGAAATCACATGCAATAGATGAGAACATTCAAGCCTTTGTTTGTGACTGGTTTCGCGCAAATGTTCGAAAGTTCTGCGATAAATTGAAGACAACCAAAAACCCAGCGGCAACATAAATATGACGGATAAAAAAGTGTAATTGCGTTCAGCCTCAATCGATAGAATATTTTCTGGAAGCCGGCCAGAGGAATCAAATTGCCAAAAAATAAAATTTGTTAATGTCCACAGGCCGACCCAAAAAAAAGTCCATTTTTTTCCAAGCAAAGGATAAATATAATAGATAATAAGTGGCAACCAAATCAATGCAGGGCTTCGGATTCCGCCTGTGACGGACATAAGGCCGACTAAATAAAAATAAAAAGCAAAGCTTTGGCAGAGGACACCAGCTCGGGTGCTTTTGGTCCAGGATCGCATGATAAGACTTAAAATCTGACTGACTACAAACAGGACCGAAAGAACTTGAGGAATTCGTTGTTCTTGAATTAGAAATACGAGAGTTAAAGAAGCCCCCCACAATGTTCCTACAAAATTTGTCGAAACGAACATCTTTCGAGCGGCTATGGCTTCCTGGTCTTTTTCTTCAAAGGACTTTACTTTCATTCCTGAAGTATTTTTTGGACGATGGCTACTGTCAAATACAAAGAGGTCAAACTAGTGAAGTTGATCTTGTTCGGCCCGGTCAAGGGCATCTTCTGAAGTGGTTTCTTCATTTAACAACTCTTCACCGGAGAGTCCCAGAAATACGTTCGCTTGAGCTTCTAAATCTGTATTTTCAGCATTGATCTGCAAGTAAATCGGTTTGCCTTTATACGGATACTCTTTCCATACAAACGGGAACTCGGCTTCACCTTCAGATTCAAAAAATTCAAGCATCATGGAAGCTGCGACATCGACCAAGCAGTGGATTCGGTCCAAGGACTCAGGTACGTCGGCTTCATAGTCCGTCGAAACCTCAAAATTTGATTGTTTTAGACGTCCTTTTTCCCGAACACCGACGCGCAGCACGAGCTCTTCCGGGTAGATCCTGCCATCGACGACCAAAGTTGAATCATTTAAGGATTTGGCAAAAGTTTCTTTAAAAACACCGGTGACTTGGTCGATAAATTCAGGCGGAAAGGTGGTCCACTTTTTAGAGCTAGCTCGTCGGGGCGACATAAAATCCTTTGGGCTTAAGTTTGACTTCGAAAGTGGCTTCCTCTATACCTCAGGGGCGACTTTGACACAACGTGAAAACTTTTCCAAAACCCAATGAAAACGAGGCTGTTTTTTGGCTTTAGATGCAGAGATTAATTCACAGCCAGTTGTGACACCCAAACCAGCTTCCACAGGTCGCGGACGGGGCGTTTATATTTCAACTTATGGTTGTCAGATGAACGTCAACGATACAGATCGCATGTATAGCTTACTGGAAATGGCCGATTACACGCCTGTGGATTCGCCGCTTGAAGCCTCAGTGATTATCATCAATGCCTGTAGCATTCGCGAAAAACCAGTTCATAAAGTTTATTCTGAAGTGGGCACCTACCGCAAAATGAAGGAAGCAAATCCTGATTTATTGATTGGCGTGGGTGGCTGTGTGGGTCAGCAGGAAAAAGAAAAGCTAATTAAAAATCAGCCGATGATTGATTTTGTGTTTGGCACAGATACGATCGATCAATTGCCGCAAATCATTGCGGAGGTCGAACAAAAAGACGCTCGTGTTGTTAACACAAAAATTGAACATCGCAGTCTTTACCATGTCGAAACTTTAGTGCGTAATCCCGGAGTGTCGACATTCGTGAATATCACCAAAGGCTGCGATAATTTTTGCAGCTTTTGTGTCGTGCCTTATACTCGCGGCCGTGAAAAAAGCCGACCTTTAGCGCATATTATGAACGATGTTCAGGCCTTGATTAAAAAGGGTGTTAAAGAAATTACTTTGTTAGGTCAGAACGTCAATTCCTACACCAGTGAATGCGGCGCTGATTTGGCCGATTTATTAAAAGTGATGGCGACCCAATCTGAAATTTCCCGCGTCCGATTTACGACATCTCATCCAAAAGATTTTAATCAAAAGCTGGTCGACACGATGTTTGCCCATCAGCCTCAAGTTTGCGAATATATTCATTTGCCTTTTCAAAGTGGAAATTCTGAAGTGCTTGAACGCATGAATCGCGGCTACACCCGTGAGCAGTACTTAGAAAAAATTGCGATGATTAAAAAAGCGATTCCGAATGTTGTTTTATCGACCGATATCATTGTTGGATTTCCCGGTGAAACGGAAGAACAGTTTCAAGACACTTTAAGTTTAGTGCAAGAAGTGCGGCCTGAAACAATTTTTGCTTTTAAATATTCTCCAAGGCCTTTTACGAAAGCCGCGCGATTTGAAGACCAAGTTGATGAACCGGTCAAGTCGGAGCGCCTGCAAAGACTTTTTGATTTGCACAATAAAATGGCTTTTGAAATGGTCAGCCGTTATGTCGGACAAACTTTAGAAGTCTTAGTTGATCACTATTATGAAAAAAGAAAAAATGCGTCAGGAAGATCTTCGCAGAATAAATTAGTTTTCTTTGATGGCGAAGCGGTGCAAGTGGGACAAATGGTTCCGGTTCGAATCACCAAGGCTTCCCCCGCCGTTTTACGTGGGGAGATTTCATTGCAATGAAAACTGAATTTCATCTGACCCAAACAGAAGAAATTTGTTTTCATCAGTCGGATCTGATTCGACTGTTTCCTTTTGGTTTATCAGTGACTCCAGACGGTGGCAGGCCTTTCTTGTTACTCAAAGATGAAAAAAGCATTCACACTTTGCCGGTGGCTATTAATCCTTTGGAGGCGGGAATGGCTTTAAGTCAGGCGAATCACTCCCTGCCGCCGACAACGCCGCATCGCCTAAGTGAAATGATGTTAAAAAGTTTACAGATTGAGCTTTTGCAATGTGTTTTTGTGCAGATCAAAGGGGCTCATCAATACGTGCGACTTTACTTTCGGGGACATCCATCGCTGAATAGCTTGAAAGTTCGGGCTGATGAAGCGATGTCATTTTGTCTGCATCAGGCGGTTCCAGTTTACGCAACCTTGGACTTTATCAAAAAAAGCAAGGTGATGACAGCCGAGCTTCAAGGGATGTCTCAGACCTTGGGTAAAAATAAACATTTGGTGATTAAAAATCACTCGTACTTGAACTGATGGAAAATATAATTTCGGTCCGTGGATTTATGCCCACTATTGCAAACAATTCCTATATCGCCCCCACCGCGATGGTGATCGGCGATGTTATTCTTGAGGCCGGCACGTCAGTTTGGTTTAACTCAGTCATTCGCGGCGATGTGATGCCGATTCGAATTGGGCGCGAATCTAATATTCAGGATAATTGCGTTCTTCATGGCACCTTCGGAAAATTCGGCTGCACACTAGAGGACCGTGTGACCTTGGGGCATTCGGTGATCTTGCATGGTTGCCATATTGGCCGCGAATCTTTGATTGGCATGGGGAGTATCGTGATGGATGGAGCGATGGTTGGCGAGCAATCCCTTGTGGGAGCTGGAAGTTTGGTCACCGAAGGATCGACCTTCCCGCCTCGAAGTCTGATTGTGGGGCGCCCAGCAAAGGTGAAACGGCCCTTAACCGAAGGCGAAATCAAGGGCCTTTCCCAATCGGCCGACAATTATCTTTTATATAAAACTTGGTATGAAGAAAGCCCCTTATAACGCGCGTTATAACCAGAGAGCTCCATGTCCTTTTGGATGGCACTTTAGATGTAAAAGTAATAAAAATTTGAGAAGCTTTACTGCCAAGGAGATCTCGAATGGAATTAATCAAAAACATTCCTTATGCGCTGACCTTTGATGATATTCTTCTGCTTCCGCAATACTCCGAAATTATTCCTTCTGATGTCACTCCGCGAAGTTTTTTTGCCCGCGATATTTTTTTAAATACCCCGATTGTTTCAGCGGCGATGGACACGGTGACCGAACACAAAATTGGTCGGATCATGGCTCAACATGGGGGCTTAGGAATTATTCATAAAAATATGGATATTGAAAAGCAAGCCTTTGAAGTCGAAAAAGTAAAAAAGTACGAAAGTGGAATGATCCAGGACCCGATTACTTTAGGTCCCGACCGACTGGTAGCTGAAGCTTTGGAAGTGATGGCCAGATATTCTATCAGTGGTGTGCCGATCACGGTGGATGGTGTTCTTGTTGGAATTTTAACAAATCGGGATTTACGTTTTGAAACCAATATCCAGCAGCCCATTAGAAATTTAATGACGACTGAACATTTGGTGACTGCTGAAGAGGGTACGACACTCGAACAAGCAAAAAAGATTTTACAAAAACATCGCATCGAAAAATTACCTGTTGTCGATAAAAACAAAAAATTAAAGGGTTTAATTACAATCAAAGATATTGAAAAGGCGCAAGCCTTCCCCCAATCCACCAAAGACGGACGCGGGCGTTTAATAGCAGGTGCAGCGATTGGAGTTAGCGGCGAAGCTCGCGAGCGAGCTGAAGCTTTAGTAGCTGCCCAAGTCGATGTTCTTTGCATAGATACAGCTCATGGACATTCTAAAAATGTTTTAACCATCGTTAAAGATCTGCGCGCAAAATTTAAAGATACGATTATCGTTGCTGGAAATGTTGTGACGGCTGACGGCACTGAGGCTTTAATTGCTGCCGGTGCAGATGTCGTGAAAATTGGCGTTGGCCCTGGCAGCATTTGCACCACTCGTGTTGTGGCAGGTGTTGGGATGCCACAAATTTCGGCTGTGATCGAATGTTCAGAAGTCGCTCGAAAAAAAGGAAAAACAATTATCGCAGATGGGGGCATTAAATTTTCTGGCGATATTACAAAAGCGCTGGCCCTGGGTGCAAACGTTGTGATGATTGGAAATTTACTAGCCGGGGCTGAGGAGTCTCCGGGTGAAACGATTTTGTACCAAGGACGAACTTACAAAGTTTATCGTGGCATGGGTTCATTGGGTGCTATGAGCAAAGGCTCTAAAGACCGCTATGGCCAAGCCGATGTTTCTGAGGAAGATAAGCTTGTGCCTGAAGGCATCGAGGGCAAAGTTCCTTACAAAGGCAATGCCAGCGGAATCATCCATCAATTGGTGGGTGGATTAAAATCGGGCATGGGTTATGTCGGAGCAAAAACGGTTGAAGAACTGCAAGCCAAAGCCAAATTTGTGCAGATCAGTCCGCAAGGTCTTCGTGAAAGTCACGTGCATGATGTTAGTATCACAAAAGAAGCACCCAATTACCGGATGGAGTAGGAATGCCACAGAGAGGATTTCTGATTTTAGATTTTGGCTCGCAAGTGACGCAATTGATTGCAAGGCGTTTGCGCGAGCTTGGGTTTTATTCTGAAATCGTTCCTTATACTTTTGATATCGTCGAAATTAAGAAAAAAAATCCGTATGGAATTATTCTCAGTGGCGGACCGAATTCAGTTTACGAAGTGGGATCACCGCGCAGAAATATCCGCGAACTTGAAGCCTTGGCGCCCCTTTTGGGTATTTGTTATGGCATGCAATTGATGGCCTATGATTTGGGTGGTGAAGTTGAAAAATCCCCATCGCGGGAGTACGGCCACAACACCGTGACATGGTCTGAACCTTTAGGAAAAATTCCTTTAAAACAAAAAGTTTGGATGAGTCACGGCGATGTCGTTAAAAGAGCTCCGCCAGGGACAAAGGTGATTGCAACCAGCGATTCGCACCCAGCAGCCCTTCGCGGTGATCGAATCTTAGCCGTGCAATTTCATCCTGAAGTGGCCCACACCGAGCATGGCCAAGAGATCTTAAAAGAATTTGCCAGTATGTGCAGTGCGCCTGAAGATTGGCAAGCTCCACAGATCACCGATAGATTGAAGCAGGATATCTTAAAAAAAGTTGGACCGACCGATCATGTGCTGTGTGCCTTAAGTGGCGGCGTGGATTCAACGGTGGTTGCCACTTTGCTGACAAAAACTTTGGGGCCTGAGCGCGTGCAGTGTTTATTTGTTGATAATGGCCTGCTTCGAAAAGATGAATTCCAGACCGTTTTAGAGAATTATAAAAAAATTGGTTTGAATGTTTTAGGTGTGAATGCCCAAAGGGAATTTCTTTCCGCTTTAAAAGGCGTCAGTGATCCTGAGAAAAAAAGAAAAGCCATCGGCCGAGTCTTTATCGAAGTCTTTGAAGCTTCTTTAGAAAAAATGGTCCACGGCCAAATGCAAGGACAAGTGCAGTGGCTGGCGCAAGGGACTTTGTATCCTGATGTGATTGAAAGTGTTTCTGTGATGGGGGCCAGTGTAACAATTAAATCCCACCATAACGTCGGTGGTCTTCCCGATAAAATGAAATTGAAATTATTAGAGCCTGTGCGCGAGCTGTTTAAAGATGAAGTTCGTAAGATCGGTCGCGAACTGGGTTTACCGCATGAGATGCTGTGGCGGCATCCGTTCCCTGGTCCTGGGCTTGCGATCCGAATCCTTAGTGATGTTGATGAAACAAAACTGCAGGTTCTGCGCGAGGCCGATGATGTCTATGTCTCGGCGTTAAAAGAATTTGGTTTATATGATAAAATTTGGCAGGCCTTTTGTGTGCTTTTGCCGGTGCAAACAGTGGGTGTGCAAGGCGACGGTCGCACCTATGAAAATGTTTTAGCGCTAAGGGCTGTGACCTCGCAAGATGGAATGACAGCTGACTGGTACCCCTTTGAATTCCAATTTTTGCGTGAAGTTTCAAATCGCATCACCAACAAGGTGCGTGGAATTAACCGCGTTGTTTATGACGTGACCAGTAAGCCTCCAGCTACGATTGAGTGGGAGTGATATGTCTTTTGTTCATTTGCATGTTCATTCGGAATATTCGTTACTGGAAGCCGCCTGTCGCTTAAAACCATTAGTTAAAAAGGCGGCCACCTTTGAAATGCCAGCCATTGCATTAACTGATAATGGAAATATGTTTGGCGCCATTGAGTTTTATTTTGCGGCTTTGGATGCTGGGGTTAAACCGATTCTTGGGATTGACACGTACATGGCACCGGCTTCCCGTCTCGACAAAAAGCAGGATCGTGATCAAGTCCAGTCCGGCCCGAAGCGGCTGGTGTTGCTTGCGACTTCGCTGACGGGCTACCAAAATCTTTGTCAGCTAAGCTCGATTTCTTACCAAGAAGGATTTTATTGGAAACCTCGAATTGATTACGAGGTTTTGGAAAAATATAATCAAGATGTCATTTGTTTAACAGGTGGCTTGCGCGGAGAGATCTCGGACTGTTTTCTTAGAGAGGGTCCAGAAGCTGCGCTTGAAAAAATTAGAAAATTAAAATTAATTTTTGGCGATCGGCTGTATTTAGAAATGAATCGCACGGGCGTGGCAGCCTGGGATCAGGTGAATCCATTTTTAATAGAGGCCTCAAAAATCACTTCAACACCCCTGGTTGCAGCTAATGATGTTCATTACTTAACTCCGGACGATCAAATTGCCCAGGAAGTTTTAGTTTGTATTGGGTCCAATAAAACTTTGTCTGATGATCATCGCTTTAAATTAGGGACTAGTGAGTTTTATTTAAAATCTCCGGCCGAGATGAAGAAACTTTTTATCGATGTGCCGGAAGCCATTCAAAACACTTTAGAAATCGCTGAGCGCTGCCAGTTTAAGTTTAAATTAAAGGATGATAATGGCAAGGCGATCTATCATTTGCCCTCCTATCCGACCAAAGATGGTGTTAGTTTATTTGAAGAAATTCGCAGGCAATCGTTTGAGGGTCTTGAAATTCGTTATCAAGAGTCAGAAGCCCGAGATGAGAAAGTTTCGGACGATCAGAAAATTCTTTACACGGAAAGATTGAATTACGAATTGGGTGTCATCGACCGCATGGGATTTAATGGATACTTTTTAATCGTATCTGATTTTATCAACTGGGCTAAGACCAATGATATTCCGGTTGGGCCCGGTCGTGGCTCGGGAGCAGGGTCGTTAGTCGCTTATTGTTTAAATATTACTGATCTGGATCCCTTTCCTTCAAAACTTTTATTTGAGCGATTTTTAAATCCTGAGCGGGTCTCCATGCCCGATTTTGATATCGACTTTTGTCAGGACCGTCGGCAAGCCGTCATTCAATATGTCACAGAAAAGTACGGCCAAAAATCGGTTTCGCAAATTATCACTTACGGAAAATTACAAACCAGAGCTGCGATTAAAGATGTCGGGCGTGTTCTAGGTATGACCTTTCCCGAAGTCGATGCCGTGTCAAAATTAATTCCAGACAAACTTGGCGTCACCTTAAAAGAATCCATGGAAATGGAACCAAGGCTTGTCGAAATGATGGAGACAAATCCCCAAGTGGCGACACTGATGGATTTGGCCCAAAGGGTTGAAGGCATGGTTCGTCATGCGGGCATTCACGCAGCCGGTGTGATCATTGCGGATGGAGAGCTTGTCAAGCTTGCGCCCTTGTACAAAGGTGCCGATGGCGAAAACGTAGTTCAGTATGATATGAAGCATGCTGAAAAAATTGGTTTGATTAAATTCGACTTCTTGGGTCTTAAAACACTGACACATATTAATCATGCCTTGCGATTGATTGAAAAAAATCGGCATAAAAAAATTCTGACCAGTGACATATCATTAAAAGATCCTGGCATTTATACGATCATGACTCGTGGAGATACGTCCGGTATATTCCAGTTCGAGGGTGACGGCATCACTCAGGCTATTCGTAGCATTAAGCCAAGTTCTTTTGCTGATATTACGGCCATCAATGCCCTCTATCGTCCGGGTCCAATGGCGATGATTCCTGATTTTTCTCGGCGGAAACATGGCGAAGAAGCGATTCATTACCCGTTT
>JAYTOY010000053.1:0-35532 GCA_043747555.1 Pseudobdellovibrionaceae bacterium
CTGCAGTCACAAACACTGGTGGTCAGTACGATCCAACAGCAGATACATGGACAGCAACGACGACGACGGCTGCGCCGGCAGCACGTCAATATCACACAGCAGTATGGAGCGGAACAAAGATGGTTGTGTGGGGTGGAAATACTGGATCAGTCACAAATACCGGAGGTCAGTACGATCCAACAGCAGATACATGGACAGCAACGACGCCGACAGCTGCGCCGGTAGCCCGTCAGTATCACACAGCTGTGTGGACTGGAAGTAAGATGGTTGTGTGGGGTGGAGGTACGGCTGCAGTCACAAACACTGGTGGTCAGTACGATCCAACAGCAGATACATGGACAGCAATAACAACGACAGGAGCCCCTACAGCCCGTCAGTATCACACAGCGGTATGGACCGGAAGTAAGATGGTTGTCTGGGGTGGAAGTACAGGTGCTGCAACAAACACAGGTGGTCAGTACGACCCAACAGCAAATACTTGGACAGCAACGACAACGACGGCTGCGCCGGTAGCCCGTCAGTATCACACAGCTGTGTGGACTGGAAGTAAGATGGTTGTCTGGGGTGGAAGTACAGGTGCTGCAACAAACACTGGTGGCCTTTATTTACCTTAGCCAAGGTCGAGTCTAGGGACACAGAGCCCTAGACAATAAAAAAATTCAAAATTACTCTCAGTCTGATGAAAACAAATCTCCTTAAAAACAAAAAAAACTTAGTGATGGCCGCTGTCATTTTAATCTTAATTTTTGTGGCAGTTTATTTTTTTCAAAGACCTCTAGCTAAGGTTGGTGATATTTCTCTATACAAGCAAGATGCAGAGTTTCGTGATCAGATTATTTTGCTTGATTCACCTGATGAAAAAAGATCATTGGGATTATTTCAATTAATGAAAAGTGCTTACAATGAACAGATTTTAAAAAATAATGGCTATACCGTTCAGCCCACTCAGGTTTTGACAGAAGAAGAACGTATTAATAAAGCCACTAAAGATCCAGAAAAATTAAGCAAAATCAAAGCCATTTTTAAAAATGATATGGAGGCCTACCGGAGGGTCTTTGTTAAGCCTACGTTTGTAGACAAAGTGATTTACTATGATTTTTTTGTCAGTGATGAAAAGATTCACGTCGAAAGTTTAAAACAGGCGATGGATTTTATTTCAGGTTACGATTCAAAAACAAAATTTTCTGAATATGCAAATTCTAAAAAGGTTAAGTATCAAAATTTAACAGTGTCACTAAAAAAGGGCTTAATCTGGGAAGTCCCAAACTCTGAAGAATCTTCACCAAATAATGCGCCAATTAGAATGGATTCTTTATCTGTAAAAGCTAAAGATAAAAATGGCAAAGTGATCAATCAACAAAATCAAGCGGGCATTCAAGGCGAAAGAAATTTAGAAGTTTTTAATCGTCTGCGTCCGCAGTTTGAAAATATGGATGCGCAAAAAATTGAAGAAGCCCAAAAATGGGTCGATTCAATTATTGATAAAATGGCCGTTGGTCAGATTTTAGGTTCACCCATCAGTCGTGAAGACGCGTGGCTTGCCCTATTTTATGTGGCTAAGAAATCGGATACAGATTTTGATTTGCAGGTTGTCACCTTTCCGAAAGTAAACTTTTCAGATTGGTTGGCTCAAGAAAAGAAAAAAATCGATGTCAAAGTCTATAATAAAAGTCTGCTAGTTCCGTAGTTGGCCACTCGACGAAAAGAAGTTGATACAAAGTGGATATTCATCGACGGAAGCCACATTTTTTATAATATTAACGATTGTACTTTTGATAGTCGTTAGTAGTTTGATTTATTTGCACCAGAAAAAATATATCAACTTGTTGGCATTCAATAAAAAGAAGCCGGATATTATATTTGAGAATTGTGCCAATATGATGAACAACAATAATTGTTCTATTATGGGAATATCGCCTAACTTCTCGCCGGAAGTAAAACAAATTGATCTCCCCGATTACGGCCCTTTGGATGCCGATCTTTACAGAAGTCTTTTAAGGGCGGGACCAGGTATGTGTGAGGTTATAAAAAAGATTGCAGCGCAGATATCCAATCTGAAATGTGCCGATTAGGAATAGCCTTATATTCTGATAATTAGCAATTGGATCACTATATTATATAGGTTGTGATTATGTGACTGAAACTGTCTCAAGATGGGGCAGTTAAGGGTGTCAAAAATAAAGATATTCCTTAATTTATTGTACAAATTCTTTATAACCTTTGGAAAGTACAGGTTAAACATTGTCTCGAGACATCCACCCTTAAAAATCGTAAAAAGAGTTTCGTGAGTTTAAACTGATAAAGATTTAAACAGAATGAAGCGAAAGTTTAAACAAACAACGCATTCACTGAAGGGGTATAAAATGAGCGCACAGGGGAAATTTGGTACGATGACGTCGATCTTGTTCTTGGTCTTAAGTCTTCTGATAACAGGTTTTTCAAACCAAGCTCTAGCCACTCCGTCGTTACTTAGTGTTTCTATCAGTCCTAATTTGATCCCGTCTAATTCGTCAGCATCTCTTACAGCAAAAGTCACTGAAGCCTGTCCTGCCGGAGGTTGTTCGGTCAGCTTATCTTCTTCAAATGCAATCTTGCCTGTTCCTAATTTTATCGTGATCCCCGAAGGAGCCTTGTCTGCCAGCACGAATGTTAATTCCGGCAACAATATTTCCGGTGCTGACATTAGCCTGACTGTCCAAGCCAGCATGGGAGGAATTAATAAATTTTCCTACCCTCGAGTGAGCGCGGCTATCGTCGGTCCTTATTTAGTTTCCATGACAACAAACGTTGGCGATTACGTTTATTCTGGATCGACACTCTCGGTAACCTTTAAAGTTTCTGAACCTTGCCCTTCTAGCGGTTGCGCTGTTGCAATTTCTAGCGGCGGGAGCAGTATTTTAAGTTTACCGTCTAGCTTCACGATTCCTGCAGGAGCTACACAAGGGACGCTCTCTGTCATCGTTGGAAATACAACTTATCCAGTACCTGTTAGCTTTTACGCCACCTTTAATAAGGCAACGATCCGATCTATAATAACTGCAGTTTTTGCTCCGTTAAGTCCAATGTCTGCTGATGGTTCTTACACAATGAAGGGTTTTGGAAGTTCATCTCGAACTGGGACTGGAAGCACCACGGCTGCACAAAATGACTATTTGGCTCGCAGTAATATGAATTCTAACATCAGTAGTCTTGTGTCTCGACAATGTCGCGCCGTCAATCCTAGTGGCGAGTTGGTAGGCCTCAGTGCCGCAAGTCGAGTCGGTGAATTTACAAACTCTAGCGGACTCTTAACTTATGAATACACACAAAATATCAAGTGTAGCAGTAGCGCAACTCAGGGTTGGATCAGTTCGGTTGCTCAAAGTTTTACAACTTCCATTAATGTTGGAACGTCTTTCACCTTAACCGTTTGCTTAAAGACTCCGGTTGCAGGCAACTCAGTAGTTAGCCTAAAAACTAGAGAAGGAAACGGCTTACCACTTCCTGCCACAATGACGATCCCTGCAGGCTCAGCTTGCGGATCAATCACTGCGAAAGCGACTTCAGGAGGATACTCAACACGCATTCAGGCCACTTTAAATTATATTATGGTTGAAGGGGCCGTATTCACGATTAATTAAAGATCAAGGTTACTGCGATAAATTGAATAGAAATAAATTAAAAAGGGGTGAGGAGTTTTTTCCTCACCCCTTTTTTTGCCCAAAAAATGACAAATAAACGCTTCTTTCGAAATATAATAAAATATGGTGGCGGCAAGACTGGCCCGACTGTTGCAACCACAACGGTTAGCATGTTCATTTCTTGAAGCTACAGTTAATTTTAACGAAGGGCAGTCTATGAAATTTGCCAATTGGGTTCACCTAGGAATTCAAATTATGGGTGTGCTAGCGTCAGCCTCACCTTTGAAGGATCGCTTAGCTCAAAGATACCTTGTCGGAGGTCATCGCGGAGGCGGATACACCCAACACTCTGACAATACGATCGAGCAATATAAAAATTCCATAAAGTTGGGTGTCGACATTTTAGAGATGGATGTTCAACTCACTAAAGATCTGCGAATCATGGTTTATCACGATGGTACTTTAGACGGTAAAACTAAATGCACCGGCACAGTTAGAGATTTTAATTTCGACGACCTTCGAAAAAATTGCTTTTATAAAAGCACTAAAGAAACCATTCCTACTTTAGATGAAGTTATATTTTTGATCGACCATGAGAATCAAAATCGAGCTAAGAACGAACGTGAAAATGTAATCATGAATATTGAGCTAAAAGTGGGACCACAAGATAATTTGGACCAAAGCTTTGGTTTATTGATTAAAACTTTAGTCGACGGAGGCGTAAGGAATTACACTTACCTTCAAGCCTATCCGCAGTTTTATCCAGTGATTCGAAAAATTGACCCAGATTTTTCAGTCTTGTACAATCCGAGCACCGATCAAGATCTTCAAGAAAATGTTTTTAACAATCCAGATCCAAATTTATTGATTGTTGAACTTCACGAAAGAAATCGAACCAAAGCTGTGATTGATCGAATTCATCAGCAGGGACGCTTAGCTTCAGAAAATTCCTGGAAATTCAGTAAACCTTTAATTCACGAACGTTTTTACGCTTCTTGTGATGTTCTCTTCGGTACCTGGAATATGGACATCGCCATTACAAATAATGTGAAGTCTTGTGTGCAGCAAAGAAACAAAGCGCTATCGCATGCTGTGCCGCGAGCCTAATGTTTCAAGGCGCGACTTTCTTGATACTATTTTTCTCGATTTTCTTAGATAATTGGTGGATTTTTTCTTGCTGGGCTGGCGGTAAGCTTTTTAAGAAAGCTTCCGGATCTTTTTGAGCGCGCTCTAGGTACTCTTGCATCTTTTTCGGATCGCCTTGTGCCTTTTCTCCAATCAGACCTATTAGTTCAGCACTGATCCCATACATTTCATCTAAATTTGTTGAATCACCTGCCAAAGCACTGGCTGCCGCATCAGCGTCCTTTGCAGATTTCGTATCTAGCATTTTTTTCCGAGCGACCGGATCTTTTAAATTCTTTTGAGCCTTGGAGATAGCTTCTTTGGAATCGGCTTCTTGACCGTAAGAATGAAAAGAAATTCCAACGAGACAAAAGATCAAACATAACGCTTTCATAAAAACTCCTCAAAAATATCTAGACTCTAGCAATGACTTACTTTTTTCCAACTCGAGAATTTGGATCACAAGTCTGTGTTTAGTAAAAACTTTGATGCACCCCTCGCCTGACGAAAGGCCACCCACGATATTCGATTGTGCCCACTCTGAATCAATTGATTCTACAAGCCGTCGAACGTGGTTTAAAGACGAACCCTTCCGAGACTTACTTGTTTTCCCTGCTATTAGATTGTAAATTGTCGAGTCATGTTTAGTTGAGTCTATTACATCAAAAGCTCCCAATTCCGGACCTAAGTCGGCGCGGCGACTTCGTTTGATCAAGGGTCATAAATCTGAGACCATTTGGAGATTAGCAATTTAAAAAATTCGACATATTTCAAAGGATCTTAGATGCGAAAATTTATTGAATGGGTGGTTAAAAACAATAAAAAAGTCATCGGCTTTTCTGCCCTGGTCACTTTAGTGTTGGTGTTTAATACGACAAAATTAAAAGTAGTTATAGATGTTAACGAGCTTCTTCCGCAAAACCATATGTACGTTAAAGTTGATAACTTGATTGAGCGAGTTTTCGGAATAAAGTACACCGTAGCTATTGGTGTGACTTCCCGCCAAGGGACTATTTTTGATAATAATCTTTTGGCAAAAGTGAAAAACATTACAGAGCGTTTGCAAAACACCCCGGGAATCGTGAATTCCAATGTTTTGAGTTTGAGCGCTCGTAAAGTAAAAAGCATCACGGGAACCAAAGAGGGCATGGAAGTTCATCAAATGATGAAAAATCCCCCGTCGACTCCAGAAGACATTGAACGCTTTAAAAAAGATATCATAGAAAACCCAATTTATGAAAATCTTGTAGTTTCAAAAGATTTAAAAACAGCTCAAATTTTGGCCGAATTTAAAATGACAAAAAATGGAATGAAAGAGGTCGAAGACGGCGTTCGCGCGGCCATTCAACCTGAAATCGATGAGACGGTTGAAATCAATGTCAGTGGGCTACCCATCTTCTTATCTCTATTGGAGAAATACTCAGAACGCATGGGTTTCTTGTTCCCCATTGCCGTGTTAATCATTGGATTAATACATTATGAAGCGTTTCGTACCCTGCAAGCTTTGGTTCTTCCCCTTGTGACAGCGCTGATTGCAGTGGGTTGGGCCATTGGATCACTGGCAATCTTGGGTCAATCCATGGATGCGTTTAATGCCGCAACCCCTATTTTAATTTTAGCCATCGCTGCGGGCCACGCCGTGCAAATTCTGAAAAGATACTACGAAGAATCGGCTCTTTTGAAAATGAACCAGCCTGAATTGTCCGCAAAAGAGAGGAATAATTTAGCAGTTATTCAATCTTTAACTAAAATTGGGCCAGTTATGGTTGTGGCCTGCACAGTTGCCGCTCTTAGCTTTTTTTCACTGATGGTTTTTGAAGTGAAGAGCATTAGAATTTTCGGAATTTTTACTGGCATCGGAGTTTTAAGCGCATTGTTCCTAGAGCTCACCTTTATCCCGGCCGTTCGTTCTTTATTACCACCGCCGGGGGATAGAGAAATTCTTCGTGAAGGTCAGGATACGATCTGGGGACGCATGGTTGATTTTCTTTTTAATCTTTGCCGATTTCAACGTAAAAAAATCTATTATGTTTTTGCAGTGGTGGTTCTGATTTTTATTGTTGGAGCTCAGCTTGTAAAAGTTGAAAACTCACAAAAAAGGTATTTCTACGGGCAAATCGATGCTAAAAAAGACGATGCAAAACTGAATGCAAAAATGGGCGGTACCGACACCCTTTATGTTTTAGTGGATGGCGGCGAATTGGATTCGATTAAAAATCCTGCGACTCTTGTTGCCATGGAGAAAATGCAAAATTTCTTCCTTCAAGAAAAAGATATTAATAAAACAATATCGATCGTTGATTTCGTGAAAAAAATGAACCAGTCGATGAATGAAAACAATATCGCTTTCAATAAGGTGCCTGATTCTAAGGATCTCATCTCCCAATACTTTCTTCTTTATTCTAACTCCGGAGAAACTACTGATTTTGACTCCTTAGTGGATGGTGATTATAAACAAGCCATCGTCCAAGTTTTTTCTCATAATGACAGTTCAGCTTATTTAAATGATGTGGCTCTCCGCGCCCGAGATTATGCAAAGACGATATTTCCGCCTGGAGTTGAGGTTTCTATTGGCGGGGGTGCGATGGGCGGCGTTGCCCTGAACGAAGTGATGATCCGAGAAAAAATCCTTAATATTGTGCAAATCATTGGAGCGGTTTTTCTTCTCTCAACTCTTGTCTTCAGATCATTTGTAGCAGGATTTTTGATTATTATACCGGTCGGTTTAGCCGTGATTGTTAATTTTGGCATGATGGGCTTTTTAAGCGTGCCTTTACAAATCGCAACGGCCCTCGTCTCGGCTATGGCGGTTGGGATTGGGGCCGATTACGGAATCTACATGAGCTTTCGACTGAAAGAGGAGTTAGCCAAAGACCAAAGCGAAGATGAGGCCCTCAAGAAAGGATTTCAGTCAGCTGGAAAAGCAACTCTTTTTGTGGCCAGTGCCGTCGCTGGTGGCTTCGGAGTATTAATTTTATCATGGGGCTTTCTTGTTCACTTGTGGATGGGTTCATTGATTTCTTTAGCAATGTTGGTCAGCGCGATGACATCTTTAACTTTGTTCCCCGCCTTGATTTTTTCGCTGCGCCCCAAATATATTTTTTCTTCTGCTAAGAAAGAAGGAAAGACAGCCGCTTTGATTTTGGCGATCAGTTTGATCAGCTTGTATTCTTTTAAGAGTTCAGCGCAAACACTATCTGCTGTTGATATTATGAAGAGAAACTTTCTTGTTTCAAAACCTGTTGATTCAAAATCAGAAATCACTTTACGAATGAAGGCCGCCAATTCGCAAGAACGAGTTCGGGAGACAACCACGATAACTAAGCTGTCTGATTCAAAAGGTCATAATATGAGAGTCATCATTTTTAACAGCCCGTCAGACGTCAAGGGCACCAAGACTTTGCTGGTTGAAAAAGACGGTGACGATGATATTTGGATTTATCTTCCAGCCTTAAAAAAAGTAAGAAAAATCGCGGCCAGCAATAAAAAAGATTCCTTTATGGGGACGGATCTTTCTTTTGGTGATATCATTCAAGATCGAGTTGAGGATTGGAAACACAAATTGCTAAAAGACGAAGTCATCGACGGCAAAAACTGTTATGCCATTGAGTCTTTACCGAACAATTCCGCTGTTGCAGATAATATAGGGTATTCAAGACGTGTCTCTTGGATTGATAAGGAAAGCTTCATTGCCACCAAAAGTGAAGTTTATGATTTATCCAAACAACTTTACAAAAGATTCTTATACCGAAATATTGAAAAAGTGGATCAAAAAAACAACAAGTGGCAGTTCATGCTTTCTGAGATTGTCGATTTGCACACAAATCATAAAACCACTATGGAGTTTAAAAACTATAAAGCGAATATAGGAGTTGATCCGAATGTGTTTACGACACGATTTCTGGAAAAACTTTAAGGAGCTTTTAGTCCTCTTTTGTCTTATCTTTTATTTGCCGTCGCGTGCGGGTCCGCGCCCCAAAGTTCCACCTGAAAAGGCAAAGCCAACTTGGAAAGAATTACTAGGCTGGAGCGGCTCGATTCGGTTGGCAGAATTTTCAAAAGACAACTCGTTTGAAAATAAACAAGGTTATTTGATATCAGGCCTTTGGATGAATCTAAGACCTGCTAATGTGCTTGGATTTAAGATCTACATTGACGGAAACGTTCAAGGCCAAAACTTCACCCGTGATCAATATTCTATTGGGGACTTGCGAGAATTTTATATTGATCGAAGCATTGGACCTTTTGATCTTCGCTTTGGCCGACAAATTGTCCCTTGGGGACGCGCCGATAAAGTGAATCCGACCGATATGTGGACTTTGCGAAATTTAAATCTCCTTGTGACAGATAGCGAAGACCAAAAAACTGGTTTATTGACAATACTAACCGCTCTTAACTTTCAAAGCTTCCGAGTTCTTTCGCTTTGGCAGCCGGAATGGCGACGCCCCAGTTTTCCAGTTCCCCCACTGCCACCAGGAGTGACAACTGAAAACTTACCCCCAGAAAAAGTAAAAAATCAGTATGGCCTGAAATTTGATTACATTGATGGGGATTTGGAGGGATCAATTTCTTATTCTCACGTCATTGATAAGAATCCTGATCTTTCATTGCTGGTCGCTGATCAAAATGGAATTCAGCTTGGGTTTTTGTATTCACCCATCGAGGTTTACGGTGTTGATTTTGCAAAAACATTAGGTCCTGTTGGGACAAGGGGAGAATGTGCCTACACCAAAACCTCTGACCTCCAGGGGATAAATCCTTTAGTCAAAAATAGTCAGGTCTTTTGCGTTGTCGGGGCGGACCGTACCTTTGGGAGTTTTTATATTAATGTCCAATATATTTATAAACATATCTATAATTTTCAAGATGTTAGTGGGATTACTGATCCGATCCTACAGGCCTTGGCGATTCAAGAAAATATTCTTGCAAATCAATTCAATCCAGAGATGCACGGAGCAAGCTTTCGTGTCAGTCACAAGGCATTCAACGAAACTTTAGAAAGTGAGCTAAGCCTTTTGATTTGGGCCAAAGATCAAAACCATATCTTAAGCCCCAAAATGACCTATTCTTTTTCAGATAATCTTCGTGGCATCGTCGGTGGGGAGATTTATTCTGGCATACCCAGTACCTTTTTTGGCCGCTTCAAAGACTTATCACGTAGCTATCTTGAACTAAGATATCTTTTCTAAGTTCGAAAGGTAGGAGGTCCTTCATAAAAACTCCTTAAAAAATATCTAGAATTTGGCCATGGCTGGTGGCTGGTGGAACAAGGCCCAACATAAAAGAAAGTGTGGGAGCAATATCTAGTATCTGTGCTCGTTTGGGATAAATTCCCTTTTGAACGCCAGGACCTGCAATGGCTAGTGGCACGGTTCGATCATATGAGAATCCGCTGACATGGGTCGTGGCTTTATCGCCGGACTCCATATAAAAAGGCCGTGGAATTATAATCAAATCACCACTTTGTTCGATAATGTACTGCTTTGATAATTGTTGGCCAATCTCGCCAACGGGAAGCTCGCCCTTTCGGTAATCTGATGAAGTGGCAACAAACCAAACACCCGGTTCTTCAAGAAGGACCTTTTTAATTTCGGTTTCAACTTCTGAAAGATCTAATTTCTTTTCGGAAAGAGTAGCTCGGTCCAAATAAAAATTTAAAGCAATAAAACTTGCAATCCATTGGTTGTTTTTTGGGCGCCCATATTTTTTATCAAGATGGGAATTAATTTTCTTGAAAATTTCCTCAGTATTAAATTTTCCGGCCTCTAGTTTTGCGCTTGTTGCATATTCTGTCGTTGGTGCAATTCCATGATCCGCCGTCAGTACGATCATCGTATCTTTTAGAAGACCTTGGCTTTTTAAAAAGCTAAAAAACTTTGCAAGGCTTCGATCTTCTGAAACTGTCAGCTCTTCCATCTCGCGGGAGTTGGGTCCAAAGGCATGTCCCAGCATATCGTGACTGGAAAGGCTGATAGCTAAAATATCAGGATCACTATCTTTACCTAGCTTTAAAGATTTCACGGCCTCTGTGGCCAGGTTCATTGTTAAATCGACACCATAAGGCAGAGCCAGTATTTTTGGATCACCAATTTTTGCTGTTTTTAAAAAAGGACCGTCGCTTCCCTCCGTCAGACCTGTTGTTTTGTCTTTAGATTGCCAAACATAGTCTTTGCCGATCTCTTTTTGAAGGCGCTCATTTTCTTGACCGACCCAAGCAGGAACGGATTTGTCAGCGCTATAATAGGTGCTTGTCACCCATTGATGAGTTTTATCATCAAACCAAAGCGCATGATCAGCACGATGTCCGCCCAGCATCACGGCTGCACGATCTTTTAAGGCGATGCCAATCACTTTGGATTTGTAGCCTGCATTTTTTAATTCGTCGCCGACCGTTGAGGTCTTTAAATTTCTTGGCGAAATCTTGTCTTTTTCATCGGCCGCACAATAAACATTTTTGCGAGCGACTTTATCGTACCAGTCGTTAAGAACGATCCCGTTCATATTAGGATGGGCGCCCGTTAAAATCATGGCGTGTCCCGGGCAGGTAATATTCTGAAGAACATCGTATTCAGCGATTGGAAAATAGGCGCCTTCAGACATCAGGTACTTAAAGCCACCAGAACTTTTTGAAGAGGGCTTTTGAAATCTTGTCTCGAAGCGACTTAGAAAGTCTGCCCGAAGTTGATCAATGACTATGACCACGATTAATTTTGGTTTTTGTATGGGTTTTTTTAACGGAGATCCAAAAGCTAATGAATGAATCAAAAAAGCGATAAAAATAAATAAAACGCGCATTCAAAACCTGCTTTTCTTTTTAGTTAATTACAAGATGGCTGACTTCTACGATACCTGTGTCTGAACTGACAAAATCTTTAAGAATCAAATCGCCTGGCAGTGGAGTCACCAAATTTTTGTAAGAATAAATTCCTTGAATAAATTTATTAAAAATATCTGAGCGTGCATAGATGATTTCGAATTTAATCTTAGCATCTTCCCAAAAAATCCTTCGTTTCGTAATAAGGGTGTTGAAGGTTTTAGCTTTTAAGGTGGTCGACAATACGAAATGAAGACCTTGAACTGCTTTCGTCAAGGTAAAAGGGCTGCTTTTTTCAATCTCTGTGCATAACTGCTCATTTTTTTCACAAACTGACATTTTCATTAAGACCGGTTGATTTAGATAAAATGCAATATCGTTGGTCGAGACCACATACGAAAAGTGAAGATCCTTTTTCGGAGCCGAAAAAGCGATGAGGGGACATAAAAAAAGAAGCAATGATTTCCATCTCATGATCTGTTAAATATTACTGACATAAAATCTTGAGGTCAAAGAAAGATGAAACACAGTCAATTCATGCGTGAAGCTATTCGTTTGTCGCGGGGGCATATGATCAAAGGCGACGGTGGACCTTTCGGAGCTGTTGTTGTTAAGAAAGGCCGGATTATTGGGCGCGGGTGGAACCAAGTAACGTCTAAGAATGATCCCACAGCTCATGCAGAAGTTATGGCTATACGTGATGCTTGTAAGAAACTGAAGTCCCATGATTTAAGTGAAGCGTTAATTTATACATCGTGTGAGCCTTGTGCCTATAAAACAAATTTTTCGTAAAGAAGCGCTTGTGGCATTTAAACTTTGGACCCAAAAAGAAAACAAACTTAGCTACTGAATTTTAATTCGCCTCATCCTGAGACAACAACAAAATCTGATTTTATTAAACTAAAATCTATTGAAGCTGACGGCTTTTCTCATTTTGAGAAAATAAAAAGTCTAGTCTAGACAAGTGGTGTTTTATGGCAAAATGCAAATATACCTCACTCGACCTTTAATTGGGCGCCAAAAAACCGATACAAATCAAGGTACTTTCTTAAAGGATTGATATGTCATCTGAGAATAAAAATAAAATTGCTGTGATTGGTATTGGCTGTACTTTTCCGGGCGCCAAAACTAAAGAAGAGTTCTGGGAAGTTATTTTGTCCCGTCGACAGCAATTCCGCAGACACGTAGATTCGCGGCTTCCAGTTAAAGACTACTTTAATCCAGATAAAAAAGCTGAAGACATGTGCTATGGAAAGTACGCTTCATACGTTGAAGGTTATGAATTTGAATGGGCTAAGAAATTAATCCCTAAAATCACATTTGAATCTAACGACATTGTTCATTGGCTTTCTTTAGATACAAGTATCAAGGCATTGGAAGACGCTGGGTATGATATTAAGTCCCTCTCTAACTCAAACACTTCTGTGATTGTTGGTAACAGTTTAACGGGAGAGCAGTCGCGAGCAGTTTCTATGCGCTTGCGATGGCCCTTTATCCGCCGCGCGCTTGAGCAATCTGGAGAACTTGCCGGCATCACTGATGAACAGCTGGAGAAGTTGTCCGAGGTTATGCAAAAAGTTTATAAGTCAGTTTTTCCATCGATCAATGAAGATACATTAGCTGGAGCACTTTCAAATACGATTCCAGGGCGAATTTGTAACTATCTAAACTTTAAGGGTGGTGGATATACTGTAGATGGCGCTTGCTCCTCTTCGCTCATTGCAATCGCAACGGCAGCCGATGCACTAGTCTCTGGAAAAGTCGACATGGCGTTAGCCGGCGGAGTCGACGTTAGCCTAGACACTTTCGAATTAATTGGATTTGCAAAAACTGGTGCTCTGACGACAAATACGATGCATGTGTACGATAAAAAGGCACAAGGATTTATTCCTGGTGAAGGGGCCGGATTTGTTGTCTTAAAAAGACTAGAAGATGCTATTCGAGATAATAACAAAATTTATGCTGTCGTGAATGGATGGGGAATTTCATCTGATGGAAAAGGTGGCATTACTGCCCCAGATAAAAATGGTCAAAGCAATGCTCTGCAAAAAGCTTACCGAATGGCTGGCTACACTCCGGACAAACTTAGTTTTATTGAAGGTCATGGAACAGGCACTGTGGTTGGTGATAAAACTGAAATCGAAGGCATCGCTTTAACAATGCAGGCATTTGGAATTAATTCGACGGAAAGAGCTGTTGGGATGACCTCATTGAAATCTATCATGGGTCATATGAAGGCCGCAGCGGGAATCGGTGCATTTATTAAATCTGTCATAGCTGTCGACCGTCGAATACTCCCGCCAACGGCTGGATGTATCGAGCCCAACCCCATTTTTAACACAATGGGAAAAAATTTATTTCCTGTTATTCGAGGTGAAATTCGGTCCCATCAAAATATTATGAAAGCCGGAATTTCTGCCATGGGCTTTGGTGGAATCAATTGTCACGTGACCATTGAATCTGGTACACGCGAGTCGCAGCCCATTCATACTTCTTTGCAGGAATCAAAGCTCTTATGTTCGTCTGAAGATACAGAAATATTTCCTATTTCTGCAAACAACCGTAATGAACTTATACAAAAAATACAGCAAGTATCGATCGAAGCGAGCACGATGAGCTTTGCAGAAATGATCGACATGGCAGCAAGCTTATCTAAAAAAATTAGCGAATCTGAAGTTTGCCGATTATCTGTGGTCGCTAGTAATCCAGGCGATCTTTCTGAGAA
The DNA here is from genome assembly GCA_043747555.1 of Pseudobdellovibrionaceae bacterium. Lineage (GTDB taxonomy): Bacteria > Bdellovibrionota > Bdellovibrionia > Bdellovibrionales > Bdellovibrionaceae > JAYWDA01. The sequence goes on from JAYTOY010000053.1 coordinate 14,285, forward strand.
ATTAGCTCAAGCATTAGTGCTGTTGCAAAATAACCCACAATTCGAAATGGAAAAAAAGTTTCTTTCCAATCAAGATAGATCTGTCCTTATAGGCTGTAAAAAAAATCAGCAAAAAATTGCATTTATGTTCCCTGGCCAAGGCAGCCAATTTTTAAATATGGGTCGTGCTTTAGTTGAGCGTTATGATTGGGCCCAAGAAATGTTAGAAGAAGCATCCCAAATCCTTTCACAACAGTTTAATCTGGATCTTAAAAGCACACTCTTTAAGGACTACTTTAAGGCAGAAAATTCAGATGAAGTTTTGAATTGGGAAAAAGGTTTGTCAGAAACAAACTTTGCCCAGCCGGCAATTTGTCTTGCAACAGCTCTTTGGTTAGAGCATTTAAAAAGAATCAATATTAAAGCGGAAGTTGTTTTAGGACATAGTTTAGGAGAGCTCAGTTCTTTCTACTATGCAGACGCGATAACTTTCAAAGAACTAATTGAAATTTCTGCTCTGCGTGGTCAGCTGATGGCAGCGTCATTCGAAAGTGCAGGCGGAATGGCAAGTCTTGCTTGCGACCGACAAAAAGCGGAAGCGATCATCAAAGAGGTTGAAGGCTATATTACGATAGCCAACATTAACAGCCCAAAACAAATCGTTGTTTCGGGTGCAAAAGACGCAATAGCATCTGTCCTTAAGGTGGCGTCTAAGCATCATGTTGCCGTAACACCGCTGAAAGTTTCTAATGCGTTTCATTCGAAACTTGTCGAGTCAGCATCAGTTAAAATAAAGGACTATTTTTTTAATAAGCCCGGATCTAGAGCCATCCAGAAGAAAGTGGTTACTGGAGTCGATGCCCAAGTCGTGCAATCTGAAATCAATTTAAAAGACTACTTATCTAAACAAATAATACAGCAGGTTGACTTCGTCGGTTCAATTCAAACGCTAGCTCGATCTAGTGACCTTATTCTTGAAGTCGGTCCCGGAGATATATTAACTAAACTTCACGGGCAAAATTTTGAAGGGCAAGATAATTCCCATGTTTTTAGCGTACATAAAAAGGGGCTAAGTTCCATTGACTATAAAGTGATGCTCGGAGGCCTTTTTGTAAATGGAGTTCCGCTAATCTGGAGTGAGATTTTCAAAGATCGATTTGTAAAAGAGTTTTATCCCTTTGCCTTCAAAAAGTTTATAGGAAATCCAGTTGAAAATGAATTCCATGTGCCTGAATTGGGGCTTCACCGTTCGATTAAAGAAAAATCTATACCGCAACCTTTCATTTGGAAGATTGAAAAGTCATCTCCTCTTCCACCGGCAATGCCAGAAATCACCCTTGAGAAGGCGGACCTCACACCAAGAGAAATGCCTATGAATGCTCAAAAAAGCCAAAGTCATGAAAAAATGAAAAATGTGGTTATTGGTTTGATCTGTGATCGAACTGGATTTGTACCAGAAATGATTCATTTAGAAATGAAAATGATTGAAGATTTAAACCTTGATTCGATAAAAGCAGGCGAAATCATAGCTACCCTCATGGCAGAATTTGATGTCCAGGGTGAAATTGATATGGCAAAGCTCTCTACCGGTACATTGCAAGATTTAATTTCGGCAATGGGCGGTGGCGGCACTTCTGCAGCTGTTGTAAATGAAGCGATTGTGCTTCAAGAAACCAACCAGCCCATCGAACTTTTTCCGGCGCGACAAGGCGAGCAGAAATCTATAAAGGTAGAAAAGGCGGTCATTAGTCTTATCTGTGATCGGACTGGTTTTGTGCCAGAAATGATTCGTTTAGATATGAAGCTGATCGAAGACCTTAACTTGGATTCGATCAAAGCTGGCGAGATCATTGCTACTCTAATGGCAGAGTTTGATGTGCAAAACGAAATTGATATGGCAAAGTTGTCTACTGGGACTTTGCAAGCTCTCGTCACTGCGATTGCCGGAACTCCTTCGGTGCAAACTGTTTCATATGCTCATGCGGCAGCTTCGGGAATGGATTTTGGTCCGCCGTTAGCCAGGGCGCCGAGCGTGTCTTATGTGCAACCACCTCAGGCACCTAAAATTGTGTCCGAGAAAATAAAGAAATCGACCATTCAGTTGATCTGTGATCGCACCGGATTTAGTCCCGAAATGCTTCGAATGGACATGAAAATCATCGAAGATCTTAACTTAGATTCTATAAAAGCGGGCGAGATCATTGCAACTTTGATGGCCGAGTTCGATGTTCAAAAAGAAATTGATATGGCAAAGGTTTCAACTGGAACATTGCAGGAGTTAATCCATGCAATGGGCGGCGAAGGTCAAGCTGAGCCATCCAACGTGATTGAAATCAGACAGCCATCAGCAGAGCCAAAGGCCCCGATTGTTCTAGATATTCACCAAGTCATTCTAAAAAATATTGAGAAGATCACTCATATTCCTCAGGCGGAAATAAGAGATGATCTAAAATTGCAGAGTGATTTAGGGCTTAGTCGGACGGCTGTTGAAAAATTGATCGGCGAAGTCTGCACCCAAACAGGAATAAAGCCTAATTTAGATGTTAGCGTAGTTCAGGATTATCCTGTTAAAGAGCTGGTTCGAGTTTTTAAAATTCTTGAAAAGAATAAGAGCGAGAAGACTGTTGAAAAAAAGAAAAATAATCTTCAATATTATGATCGTTGGATCCGTGGGTTTAATGTAAAGTTTGCTCGACAGGACCGAAAAATCGCAACCTCTTTAACGGTCCGAAGCTCTGACGATTTGAATCAAGCACGGGTTTTAGTCTTGGCTGATGATGCCACCCAGTTATTGGTTTCAAATCTTATGCAAAGTCTGTCGCAGGCTGGAGCTTATGTTGAGGCACGATCTTTCGCCGATATTTTAAAACCTAAAGAAAAAGAACCACTCAATTTCTCACATATATTTTTTTTCCAACCTTATAATACCGGAGATGCTTTTGGACCCAATTTACTACGCTCTGTCGATCGGATCGAGGCCTTACGCAAAATCATCCTTACCAACTCTGCGTTGGTCAGGAATAAATTTTTGAGCTTTATTCAATTTGGAGACGGCCATTTTGAAAAAGGCTTTCAATCTCCTTTGACTGAAGTCACGACCTCTCATGCCATTGCATCGGCTTTAGATAAAGAGCGAAGCGACTATAAAATTCGTGTGATTAGCCTTGGATTAAATCCGGATCCACGCATGATGGCGTATGAGATTTTGGAAGAACTTAAAACGAATTTAAAATTTGATGTCGTGGGTTTTGATAATGAATCTCGGCGGCACGTTTACGAAATTGAAGTTCAATCGAAACGCCAAATGAAGTCCAAAAATATCTTATGGTCTAAATCGGATGTTGTCGTGGTGACCGGTGGAGCTAAGGGCATTACGGCAGAATGCGCAATCGCCTTTGCAAAAAAACACAAGGTAAAACTTGCACTGTTAGGCTCGTCCCCATTGCCACCAACGGACGGCAACTTAGCACGCTTTGCTCGTGAAAATATCGAATTTAAATACTACCAATGTGACGTTGCAGACGAAGGAAAAGTTCGCGAAAGTTTGTCCCAAATTCAAAAAGAACTAGGGCCGATTTCAGGAGTTGTTCATGGTGCTGGCAAAAATACTCCGCGGCTTTTCCTTACAGTTTCTGGACAAAATGCTTTGGATGAAATTTCCCCTAAGGTCCTAGGAATCTATAATTTGTTAAAAAATATTGAACCAAAAAATCTTAAAATGGTGATTGCACTGACCTCTATTTTAGGAATTGATAATGTCCCAGGAAACGCTTGGTACGGATATTCTAACGAAGTCTGCCACAATATTATAAGAAAGTTTTCACAAGCTCATCCAGGGTGTCATGCAACGTGTATCGCTTACGGAATGTGGGCCGAGGTGGGAATGGCGGCACAACTTAAAACAGAAGATCGGTTTGCGGCGACTGGAGTCAAACCTATTCCAAAAGATGAAGGTGTTAAGTTCTTTATGGACTTGGCTGAAAATGAAACTGCCGCAGATGAAGTGATTGTAACTTCTGGAATTTGGGAGGGGAGTCGAATTCCAGAGCCTCGGGGTGGAAAGCCAGTAAGCAATCGGTATTTGGAAACTACAATTATGGCTCTAGATAAGGTTGAAGCTCTTTGTCAGTCTCACCTGACCTTGGAGGACGATAAATACGTAGCTGACCATTGCTATAACGGCAATTATCTCTTTCCAACTGTGTTTGGATTAGAGGCAATGGCGCAGGCCGCGGCCTATGTCACTGGAATTCATAATCCTGATAATATTCAATTTGAAAACATAAAGTTAGAAGTACCGATCACCGTACATGAAGCGAAGGGGACAGATATCGAAGTTCATGCTTACGTTTTAGATGATGAGTTGTCAGATGAACTAAGATTGAAATGTTCAATTAGAACAGAGGTTACAAAATTTAAGAGAGATCATTTTTCAGCCATCCTCACCTTTAACAAGAAACGGAGAGCTTGATCATGAGTGATTCTTATTCATTAGTGATAAAAAGTTCAGAAAAGACGGCTTGGGTATTAGACGAGATTCTGCCTGAGAACTATAGCTTAGACTTAACTAAGCAATTTATACCTATTCCACTGAAGGCTGAAGTTAAAGAACATGGTAACTTTACCAAGGCCGAGTTAAATTTGCTGAGCCAAACAAATGCAATTGCCTACACGTATATTATTGAAATTATTGAACGCTATATTGTCGACTTGGTCATGAAACAGTTTCCGATGCCGGTGGATTTAGAGAAAGAACGACTGCGAGCTATGAGTCGATTTCTTGATGAAGAGGTGAAGCATCAACAATTGTTCGATCGATTTAACACGACACTTAGTAAAAATTTAAATCAGCGTCTTGAAACTCCGAATAATGGAGCAGAGTTTGCGCGCAAGGTAATGGAAAAAAGTCCTCTCGCAATCTGGCTACTAACTTTGCACACCGAAGTAATGACTCACTTTCACTACACGTTCCTATTTAAGTCGGGTGTCGACCTAGAGCCAAAATTTGTTGAAATTTTAAAGGCACACTGGTTAGAAGAATCCCAGCATGTCAAAGTTGACTCTTTGGAAATTCAACGGCTTGTCAAAACTACTCCTGAAACACAACTGAATTTGGCCCTTAAAGAATATGTCGAGCTGCTCCATCTAATTTACAAAGAGCAGATCGCATGTAACTTTGCGGCATTTGAAAATTTTAAAAGAATTTCAGGCGTTAAAATAAACCCCATCCACGAAGCAACCTTAATGAGCAATATTATGCAGTCTGCGAGAGGTTTAATCATTGATGCAGGTTTGCGGCACCCGACAATGGTTAATACTGTAAAATCTTTTGGCGTCGGGTTCGAAGTCAAACTTCCAGAAATTGCAAAGCACATTGAACAAGTTAATTCTTACAAAAGAGCAGCCTAAATCATTATTAGGAGATTGATCACTTGAGAAATGCAAAGACAAACCAAAAGTTTGAAGCCCTTGATGTGGATCTTGAAAGAATAAACAAAACCCTTTTTCAAGGGCCTACATTTAAGAAATTTCAAGAGATTTATAAAATGACCTCGAGTGAATTTGCGTTCTCGGCAAGCGACGATTCTGAGGTAGTTTATCTTGCAAAAGCATTTTCAGAAAAAGTTCGCGCGCCCTTTATGCTTGGAGATCCGTTTATGCGCGATTCCCTTTTGCAAGCGGCCCAAGTGACAGCCATTCATACAGATTCGTTACCAATTTTCTGCGAGAAGTGGAATATTGAATTGCATCGTCCGTCGCGCCAGTATTTTGCCGAAGCCAGCACCGTTTATAAACCAGAGCTACGAGAATTTGTGGCAGAGATAAGTTCAAGTTTACAAAATGGAACTGTGGTTGAAGCGTTAACTAAAATGCATATTCGAGTGATTAAAGATGAAGCGGATCGGCCCCGCGCTGAAGCTTTTATGCTTCAAAAAGAAAATCCGAGTGTCATTGCGACAGACCCAATATTGCAAGCCGCCGAACAAATGCGATACCAGACGCCGAAGGGACAAGTTGTTAGCGTGACAAAAGATGCTGACATTTATTCTATGTCTAGCTCCGCTAAGCGGGCGCAAGCACGTTGGCCCGTGCTTTTTAAAGAGTGCCGCAGCTTCGGAAAGTCCGTCGACTTTCAGGTAATTGTTGAGTGGATGGGCAAGATGCGGGAGATCTCTTTGCGGGCAACAAATCCTGGTGTAGAAGCGTATCTTTTAAACGAAGGATTTGGATGGGTCACGAACAATATCGAAGTAATGATGCTTAATAAAATGCCTCAACATGGTGAAATTGTAGATTGTGAGTACTGGCTTTTACCTGTTGCTGGCCGCAAGGACAGCTCGATTGATCAAAGGTTTGTTTGGCACACAACTGACCACAGTGGAAATCGTAAGTTGTTTTCTGTTGGAAAAATGCGTACTACATGGGTCAAGTTGATCGATCACGGAGTCGTAGAAGTTGCCCCTTTCCCGGAGCCAGTTCTGAAAGTTTTTCGACCATCGCATTCGCACACTGAAGAGGTTGAAATTAATAAAGATCAAGCGACGCTTTTAGGTGAAAATATTTTCACTCCTGACTTGTCGTTCGGTTTTTTAAAAATTCACGAAAAACAATTTCAAACAAGCCAAAAAGATTCAAATCTTGTTGGAAACGTGTATTTTTCGAATTATTTTGTCTGGCAGGGTGAAGTCTTGAATGACTTTTTAACAAAGCTTCTTCCTGAGCTCAAGCATTCACCGCATAGTGGTATACCTGTCTGCATCAATTGCGACATAAACTACTTGCGCGAGACGATGCCGTTCGACACCGTCGTGGTTACGATGGCGGTTCGGCAAATGACGAAGAATGGGATTCGCTTAGTGTTCGAATATTTTAAAAAACTAGACGATGGTAGTCTGCAAAAATCTTCTTTTTCTTACCATGATTTAATCTGGAGCCAGTCAGGGAAGGATATTGTACCGATGCCGTTGCCTTTGGAAATTGTGAAGGCGATTAAGCAAGCGGCGGGAAGATAAGCGCTGATAAACCAGTGTCAGACCTTAGGTTAGATCTAGTTTGTTTCCGCTGAACTATACTATGAATTTACCATAATTGTGCCAGACTCACCACAAGAGGTGTAGCAAGTGTATGGCAAACGATAATAAATTAAGCGACTTAGCTCAAGATTTAAATATAGAAATTGAAAAAGAAATCGGGCAAGGAACATCAAGTATTGTTTATAGGGCTAGACCTAAAGATCTTAACAAAAATGAACTGTACGCTATTAAAGTTCAGAAATCCATGACTCAGCCCGGATCTGGACAATATTTTAACAAACGTTTTATAAAGGAAGCCTCGACTTTGGCGCGCATGCGCCATCCTGGAATGGTCCAACTCTTTGCAGTTAAAGAATATGAAGATCGAATTTGTTTGGTCATGGAATATTTCGACGGCGACCCGCTTACGAAAGTCCTCAGTCATGGAGCCTTGTCAGAAGAAAAGACTCTAAAAATTACAAAAATATTAACAGGTGCATTGCGCGAAGCCCATGTTTTGGGCCTTGCTCACCGTGATATCAAACCAGATAATATTTTGATCAACTTGCAAGAACAAGTAAAGCTGATCGACTTTGGATTCGCTGCCGAACATCAGTCTGATTCAAGCACGGAACAGAAAGAAATTGTTGGTACCTTTAACTATAGCTCACCCGAACAACTAGGGGTCTTAAAAAGGCCTGTTGATCAGAGGTCTGATCTTTATTCATTAGGAATTATTTTATTTGAATGTTTGACTGGTCACTTGCCTTTCGACGCTGTTGATGTCGGCGAGTTGGCCCATCAGCATTTAAGCAAAGAGCCCGCAAAAGTTTACGATATTAATCCCAAGGTTTCTCTGGGAATCTCTGCTGTTATTGCAAAGCTTCTAAAAAAAGATCCAGATGATCGGTACCAAACGTGTGAAGGCCTGCTCGCAGACCTGGAGGACTTAAGTAAAATTAATGGGATTTTCGAAACTGGTCAGGTTGCTGCCTTAGGTGCGAAAGACGGGTTTTTGAAAAATGCCCAAGCTGGTTTTTTTGTTGGGCGCGAGCCTGAACTTCGACAGTTGTCTCGATCTTGGGAAGATGTCATTGCGGGAAAAGGTGGAGTTGTTTTTCTTGAAGGCGAACCTGGAATTGGTAAAAGCCGCCTGATCCGAGAATTTATTCATCTTTTACCTAAAACTAAAGACGGCAACGGGCCATTGATTTTAGGTGCTAAAGCAGAGCGTGGTGAAGCTTTACCATTTAAACTTTTGAAAGATTTGGTAGATGTCTACATTCGGCAAATGATCAGTTTAGAGAATTTAACACTTGTCCAAGCCAAAGAAAAATTAGTGGAAAGCATGGGGGAGTATGTGGCGGTTTTGCGTCACTTCTCGCCGCAGGTGACCCGGATTTTATCGGATGTTTCTTTGAGCGACACTGGCGTTTATTCCCAAGAGATTTTTCAACACGCCATTACGGAATTTTTAGTAAAACTAGCCAAAAGGTATGGAGCTGCCATATTGTTGATTGATGATTCGCAATGGATGGATGAAGGAACCCATCAAGTACTTAAAAAGTTGAATCTATCAACTATCGACAACCGTATTCTTTTAATTATTACCGGCAGAAATGATGAGGAAAGCGCACAAAAGGTCCACGCGTTAATGAGTGAGCTTGATAGCGTTAGGAAGTGCTCTGCTCAAATTAACTTAAAAGCCCTTGAAGGCCCGGCGATTAAGAATTTAATTCAGCAATATCTACGCTCAGAAAAAGTGGAAAATAAAATTACCGAAATTTTAACTTCACGCTGTCATGGTAATCCATTTATGTGTATCGAATATTTACAAGCGATGCTCGACGCTGGCGTTCTAAGTCCGCAGTGGAATGAATGGACTTTAAATCAAAAAAGAATGGATGGATTATCTCTAGGAGCAGATCTGATTGCTCTTGTTTTGACTCGACTAAACTCAGTCAAAGACGAAACAAAAGATGTTCTTACCTGGGCGGCGGTTATAGGAGGACAATTCAGCGTCGATTTTCTGGCTGAAGTTTGTCCCAAAAGCCGGTCTCAGATCGAAATGGCGGTGGGCGAGGCTAGTCAGAGTAATTTGATAGAAAAAAATGAGATTGGCCTTTCACAATTTGTCCACGACCGCGTGCGAGAGGCTTTGCTCACTGACATTGGCGAAGGAAAGAAAAAGGAAATTCATCAAAAAGTGGCCCAAGTTTTAAATATAAAAATTAAAAATCAAAATCTAAAAGGATTCGTGGATGAGCAAACTGTCTACTCTTTAGCACATCATTCTTACATGGGTTCGTCTGCGGCCCATCATGAAATTATCTACGCCTCGAACTACCAGGCTGGCCAAGTCGCCTTTAGAAATTATGCGAATGAAGAAGCCTATCAATTTTTAAATCGAGCCCAGGAAGTGGCAATAGATTACAAGATTGTTGCTGACGCTGAGTTTTATAACTTAATAGGTCATGTGTGCATGCTGACCTTTAGATTAAAGGACTCCATCGGTTTTTTTGAACAGGCTTTGCAAAAAACGGCAGAGCAAATGCAAAGAGCCAAAATTAAATGTTTAATAGCACAAGCCAAGCTGGCCGGGTGGGAAGTTTCCGATGCATGGAATTCGGTGAACGATGCGCTAGCTGAAATTGGTCGACCACTTCCCGCAGGAACTTTTGGAAAAATTGTTTCCACATTAGGTTATTGGCCAGCACTCGGTGTATTAGGCTACTTGAAAAATATTTTCAGATTAAAAACTAATTCTAATCCCAAAAAACGTCTCTTAGTAGACATCTTAAATGCCGCCAGTGAAATTGCCGTTTTTAAACACCCAATCCTCCTTCCGGTAACTTCGATGAGAGCAGTATTTCATTCGACGTTTTTGGAGGATGGGCCGGAAAAGACGGTTAGTTTAGGTATGCAGTCCCTGTTCCTGAAGGGATTCAAAATGCCAGGCGGAAATGCTTACTTTGCTCGCGCCATGGCCATGGCTCAAAAACTAAACAACAAAACACTTATGGGGACAGTAACTTATTTGTGGGGCTTAGCTCACTCCATAATTGGTGACCTCAATGGATTTGAAAAATACTCTCGGGAGGCTCTAAATAATTACGGAAAATGGATCATTCCTAGGCACTTTTTTGACATGGCTTTTTCAGTGGCTTGGGTTTTACAGATGCGCGGAAAAATTGATGAAGCCATCATTGGAGCAGAAGCCTTATTAATGCAATCGAAGAGCGCTAAAAATTCAAGCGCAGTTTATCCTTATTATTCGCCCGCTTTTTACGGAGCTTTATTAGCTATCAAAGGACGAGTGCGCGAGGGCACGTCTTACATCAATACGTTGAAAACCTTTCTCCAGGGAAGGGACCCTAACCCAGTTTTAGGCGGGGATGTGAATGCCGCGTTGGTAGCAGCTTACCTCGAACAAGAAGATTTCGGTCACGAATTAGAGGAAACTTTGAAGCGCATTAAAGTGATCGCTCCCAATCCCATGTTTTCTTTCTTTTGTATGAAAAATGCTTATATTTCTCTTTGCTATATTCGCCTGAACCAGGTGATCACTGAGTTAAAAAACAAGGGAAAAAATGTAGTAAAAGCAAAAGAAGTATTAAGATCTTCACTTGCTGAATTAAAAAAGGCCACTCAGGGAGCAGTTTTTTACCAACCCCATGTTTTAGCGATTCAGGCGTCGTTAATGATCTTTGAAGGACAATTTAAAGGCGCTCTTTCTAAATTAAATAAAGCAGAAAAAATTGCACAAGGGGCCGACAATGACATGGCTCTTTACGAGATCTTTAGAATAAAGGCGAGACTCTTTAGAGTTTCCGAGCGAGCTGGAGATTCATCAGTGATGGCGCAACAAGCCCACAATTTAGCAAGTGCAGGTTTGTGGATCAATCGCTTGAAGTGGCTGGAAGATGAATTTGGAGTCAAGGGCCCCGAGCGTGCAGGAAGTACCGGCCGGGCTTCAAGTGTACACATGGATTCAACAAAATTTGGTGTCGAGTCTTTAGAACTTAAAAGATACTTAAATAGCTTATTACAGGTCTCATTAGCGTCATCAACAGTCCTTGATCCCCAGGAGCAGGTAAAGATTGCTCTTGATGAAATTATTCGAGTTATGGGTGCAGAACGGGCTTACGTATTTTTATGGAATGAGACCACCGGGAAATTAGAATTTACGGGTGGACGAAACGACTCGAAAACAGACCTAGCGTCACTTGAAGGTTACAGCAGTACTATTGTTAATAAAGTTTTAGATACGAAGGAGCCACTTGTCGTTACAGGAAGTGATGAAGGGCAGGCAATGGGATCCCAGAGTGCCGTTGCCTACAATCTTAAAAGTATTATGGCAGTACCGATGACGCTGAGGGAGGACTTCAAGGGAATTGTGTATATCGATAGCAAATTAGCTAAAGGTGTATTTTCAAAAAGCGACACTGGAATTTTGACAAGCATTTCAAATCATATTGCGATTGCTTTTGAAACTGCGAAGCTGACTCAAATTGAGCTGGCAAAAAAGATAATGGAAAACGATTTAGAAGTTGGCTCGTCCGTCCAGAATTTATTTTTTCCGAAGAACCCAATGAAAGAAACCAAAGCAATAAGTCTCTTTGGACTTTGCCGTCCAGCCGCTCAGTGCGGAGGGGACTGGTGGTGGTATGATACCAGAAAAGATGGATCAACTTTGGTTTTCCTTGGCGATGTCACTGGGCACGGTGCAGGGCCTGCAATGATCACGGCATCCATCGCTGCTCACTATCTTTCGTTAAGAAAAAATAACGATATGCTAGGAGTTCCTGAATTGATCGATTCATTAAGTCGCCAACTGCATGAATTTGCTGATGGCGATTATCTGATGACTGGAATTATGATTTTGATCGATGAGTCTGGAAAAAAAATGACTCTTTGGAGCGCTGGTGGACCCCACGTCATTATTCTTGATAAAGATGGAGCTGCAAAATATTCATCAGCCATTGGTTCTCCGATGGGAGTCAGCGGTTTGACCAAAACAGGTCAGGAAGAGTTCTCCTTAAATCAAGGAGACCGTATCGTGATTTGCAGTGATGGGATTTCAGAAACTAATTTACCTAATGGTAGAATCTTAGGTGATCGTCGCATTAAACAACTTTTAGTTGAGGCGCAGTCGATGAAACCAAAAGAAGCAATGGTTGATTTCATCACAAAAATTGATAAATTACGTGGAGCCCTGCCGCAAGATGATGATTACACCATTGTGATGGCTGATATTCGATAGAGCTTTAAATTAAACTTAAAGCTTAGTTTTTTCTCTTCCAAACGCTGGCATGGGTGACAATATATTCAAATTTTCGCCTGTGCTCGCGAATTAAAAAAGGCAGTTCTACTTGGTGAACAAGAACGAAGTCGGTTAAAACCCTTTTGACGTCTTCAATACCACTCAGCCAGCTTGATTTCGGAGTGTACTCTTCAAGCCAACTGAATGGCGTTGTCATCACTAAAACGCCACCGGGTTTTACTAAAGCTTGAAGGTTTTGCATTCGTTCTAAGCAAATGATGGGCTCGGGCAGACGACAAAGGACATTGGCCAAAAGAACCGCGTCGAAATTATTTACTGTGGCCGGTAATGAACAAGCGTCTCCTTGCTCAAAATTCAATCGACTGACATCAATCTGGGCTTCGATAATAGCTTCAAGGCTCACGCCCTCGGAGCCAGAATCTTTCCGCCAGTAGGATAATTTTTTTGAATCTTTCAGTTTTTGAGCGCATTCGATAAATTCACGACTGTAATCAATACCTAGAACTTCTTTAAAGTTTTTTGCCATTTCAAAACTTGAACGTCCGACCGCACAGCCTAAATCAAGAGCTCGGTCAAAATTCGACGAGTACTTAAAAACAAGTTCAGCACATTTTAGTGGAAGATGAACAACCCTTGGACGCATTGATTGAGTCGAGGGACTTTCTTCCCAAATTTCTTTTTCGGTTCCCCAATGCATTAGTAAATACTTATCAAGCATTTCTTTCGTTTCATAATTCGCGGGGCCTTTGGCATTTGTTTCTTCGCTACGCACTAGACGAAAACCAGCGTGTTGAAAAAAATGGGCCCTAAAGTGAAAACGCGCCCAAATACTAGCAAGGTCCCCTGTGCTTGCAAACGAACCGCCAAAAATCATCTGGTGGTTTCCGTCATAGCAGGGAACACTGAAGTCATCATAATAAGGATGCGGCTTGCTGCCAGGAAGTGGATGAAAAGTATCCTCACTCCATTGCCAAACATTTCCAAATGTATCGTGGAATCCTTTGTCATTGGCAGGGTGGGCATCGACCGCACATTCTCCGCCATTTGACAGATTTGCATTAAAAAGTTTTTCAGGATTTTTTTCATTCATCACAGAATCCCTAAGAATTCCGCGGGAGGGAGTTTTTGACTTAGAATCCCTAAGGGCATGATGTTCGGCTTCAGTCAGTAAGCGATAGCCAGTCTTAGTTTTTTCTTTTTCTGTTCGCCAGGCACAGTACGCTTTGGCTTCATGAAAATTAACACAGACTGGAAAATCTAAAGGCAGGTCAAAAACTTCAAAAATAGTTCGTAACTGATACTCATGAAGACCTGCCGGACCAATGGGAATCCAAAAGGAAGGGCATTTAGTATTTCTAAAACTGCGCCAGGCCCAGCCTTCTTTAGTCCAATGACTTTCGATTAAATAACCGCCAGCTTTAACAAATTCAATAAATTCTCCATTACTGATTAAAAACTGACTGGCTAAAAATTCACCGTGCACGCGATTTTCATGACCGTACTCATTATCCCATCCGTAAGAAGGCCAATCGGCAGGCTTACCTAGGTTCACGGTGCCACTTGGTACAGACAGCATCGCATTCAAGGGCGCAAATTTTGCTTTTGAGCTTGGAGCTTCAGGCCATTCACGAGGTCTACGCACAAATTCTAAAGGAAGCTCACGAATTAAAACACTAGAAGTTTCAAGATGAATTCGTTCATGTTCAAAACCCATCACTAAGGCCCACAAGGGGCTACTTTGCGAAATTGGCTGATGGTTTAATTCAAGTAAAGGATGGGTCTCTATCAGTTGACGAATTTTTAAGTAAACTTTTTTTCGATACGCAAGAACCTCATTTAACGAAGGCCAAACGCTTTTTTGGCCTTCATGCAGATCATCCCAACGCATTTCATCGACACCCACCTCAAACAAGGCTTCAAAATTAGAATTAACGGGCTCATCAAAAAGTCCGGCCACGCGAAATTTATTAACATACAGTACGGCTGGATGGGCAAAATAAAACATTAAGGGATGACGAAGATGATGATAAGGCCTGCAGTAAAAAGCCTCTTCCGAGGAAAGCCCGCTGAAAAGAACTTCAGTCAAAGTCCAAGAATTCTCAAAGTAATCAAGAATTTGTTTTCTTGTAGATTGCAGGTTAAGAAGAGGTAAAGACTCTATCGTGCCGTCGGCTTTCATTCCAGGGCAGCTGCCATAAACTGGGGGCTGGCCAGTCCAGTGAAATAAATTATTGTCAGAATTCCGTAGGAGTGTTGTCATGTGTTTCTCCGTACATTGACAGAAAGATTTTCATAAGGGAAGTCGGTATTTATGGATAAACTAAAGGTCTATAAAGATAATTTTCATAAGTTCGGTAAAAGCCTGCAATTTAACAATGCTGGCCTAGCGCAGATCTCTTTACCGGCTAAAAATAAAATCTGTTATTGGGCAGACCGATTCTTTAAAGAAGGATTTGATTCAGACCATGATTATATGCAAGACGTTCTTCATTCTAGAACTTCCCTATCCCAATTGATCGGCTGCGAAGCTACGGAAATCGCCTTTTTCCAAAGCACGGCCAGTGCCATTAGTCAGTTATGTTTCCAATTTCCATTGCAAAAAGGTGACGAAGTTTTAACGTGGGATCAAGAATACAACTCGAATTTATATCCCTGGCAAGAAGCTTGCTTAAGAGCCGAAGCCAAGCTCATTCAAGTTCAATCAGAAGAAGATTTTAGCACGCCTTTTGAAAAGCTTATTGAGCGAATCACGCCGCAGACAAAGGTCATTGCCATTTCGTGGGTTCAGTTTTTAAGTGGCGCCCGAACGGATATCGAAAAATTAAGTCAAAAGATTCAAGGTAAAAATATTTTTCTTTTTGTTGATATTATGCAAGGTCTTGGCATGCACCCATTCAATATGAAAAAATGGGGCGTCGATGCGGTGGCTGGAGGAAGTCATAAGTGGCTGACAAGTCCAGTCGGTGTCGGTTTCCTGGCTTTAGATCAAAAGCACATCGGTAAAATTCGACCCCACAATATTGGCTCTTCAACTTATGGGACTTGTGATGATCCTGCGGATTTATTTTGCGAGCCCAAAAAAGATGCCCTTAAATTTGAAGCGGGATCAAAGCAAGTTTTAGAAATCACAGCCTTGGGCGCATCGGTGGATTTAATTTTATCCACTGGAGTGCTAACGATCGAAGCGGAAATTTTAAGGTTATCTGAAAAACTTGCAAAGGGCGTCCAACAAAAAGGCTTTACTGTTTTTCATCACAAATCCTCAATAGTTAATTTTATTCCTAAAGAAAACAGCGCTAATGAACTTCTGCAGATTCCTTGCAACTTCGCGCGGCGAGGCCCCGGCTTGCGCCTATCCAGCCATGCTTTTAACACGGATGAAGAAATTGAAACGATCCTATCTGCTTTAAACGGAACTTAAAGGGCAGCCCCGTTTTTTGCAAATACTAGTTCGAGAGAATAGTTTTTGCCTCACTATGCTTTTTATAAGAGCTTGCGCTGACAAAAATTGATCAGTGTCGGCCCTAGCGGGCATTCAATAAAAGTTGTCTCAAATTGAGACAAAAAGGAGTTGTTGCCTGAGAAAGATCTTTTTACTTTTAGCGCTATTATATTTTCCAGCACTTCTTTTGGGTGCGCCAAAAAATTCTGGTGATTTCAATCGGCTCCAGGGAGGAGTGATCAACATAGAAAATGGCGCCTATGTGCAAGGTTCGTCGGAATTCGGTGGTCTGCAGCCAGACTATATTATTAACTTCGATGATCCTGCATTAAAAGAGGTTTTAAATTTAGCCAAGGAAATTGGTCTTCAGTCTTTGCCCTTTTGGCAAAAGGTTAATCAAGTTAAAAAACTTGTTGGCGAACGTACTTTAAAAAGTAAAAGCTATACCAACCGAAAATATTTAGCGCTTATGAAAAGTTATCGAAATAGATCAGAAGATATTCCACTTTCAGCCTATATTGAATATGGCGGGGGTGTCTGTCGTGAAAATGGCATGCTTTTGCACTTAGCACTGAAAGCTGCAAAGATTGCTAACAATTATGTCTATGCAAGGGCAGGTCAGCAAACAGATGGCAGAATTCAATCTGAGGACCATGGCTTTACTGTGCTTTCGCACGAAGGGAAGAACTGGATCATAGACTCTTACAATTCTAATTTTGACGGAGTCGATTTTGAGAGTCTCCTTAAACCAGAGGGAGTTGGCCCAAACGACTTAAAAGCACCATTCACAAAGCCCCTGACCTCGAATCGAATATGGCTTCAAAAAATTTTAAATTATCCGACGGTATGGAATCCGAAGTTATTCTGTTCAAAAATTTTTATGTAAATTTAATTTCAAGGCGGAGTTTTATTTGTTACGGGGGATAAACTCTGTAAGTAAGCGGTGACAGCTTCTAAATCTTTTTCTGTTAGTTTCGATGTTCCCACTTTTACAATCTTACCCATGTCGCCACCGACAACATCTCCGTCCGCTGTCACGCCTTCTTGAAAAAACTGGGTCCACGTGGCCAAATTCCAAGAGCCTAAACCTGTTGAATGATCTGAAGTTAAATTGGGAGCAAATTCTTTCCCCCCAGGCATCAGAGCGCCAGACATCCACTTATTTTTTAAAAATCCGCCTAAATTATTTCTTGGCGAATGGCATTGTGCACAGTGAAATGCACCTTCAACCAAATAAGCTCCACGATTCCAAACTTCATCATGATTGGGAAGAGGCTTAAAAACACCTTTGGCCGTTTTGAACGTTTCTTCATTTAAGTTAGGAACTTTTGCAAAGTTAAGAAGGCGCCAAAAGAAAAGAACTTTCCTTTTATTGTAAGGAAAGCCAACTTGATGGGCCTTGTTTGCCTGAACGATGGGCTTAAACCTCATCATGTAGGCGCGAATGGCAAAGATATCTTCGTCCGTCATTTTTGAATAACTGGTGTAGGGGAAAGCGGGATAGTAATACTGCCCACTTGGTGAAATTCCATTTCTCATGGCATTTAAAAATTGGCCCTTGCTCCAATTTCCGATGCCGGTTTTTTTATCCGGAGAAATATTGGGAGCAAAAAAAGTTCCAAAATCTGTTTTTAATTTATAACCACCGGCTAAGGGTTTTGCAGCATCCGTAGTATGACAATGAACACATCCACTTAAGTTGAACATATATCGACCCCGAGCGATTTCGGGAGTTTCATCGAGTAAAGGCTCTTCGGGTGTTGGTGGATTTGGAAATGGGCTACTTTCAGGAGGCTGTGAACTTGAAGGAGCCAGACTTAAAATCCAAGCACGAACCAAATCTAAATCATCAGCGGTCACGTCTTTAACTTTACCAGTATTAACCGCTTTTAGTGTTGGCATTTTTTTAAGCCCAGCGCGAACGGCAGGGTCTGAACTTAGCACTTGAAAAAGCGGGCTTTCAAAAGGGCGGCCTGGAATAACAAGGGGCTGATTGTCAACCAAGCCATTACGGACATCAGATTGGCTGCTTAAAATTAATTCGTCAGCCTTGCCTCCAACTTTGTGGCAAGTAATGCATTTAGGATTGATCACTTGTTTTTGCACGCGGCCCCACAAGTCGCCTGGCAGCCCAGGAGGCTCAGGACTTGGCTCCGGCGAGGGGCCCGCTACTGGAGGCTCTGCTGGCCGAGTTGGCCGAACATCTGGAGGTTGCGGACCATCATCGGCTAAGCTGTCAATCCAAGCCGCGACAACTTTAATTTGCTCTTCAGTCACGGGTCGGCTTCGCCCTGCACGAACATCTTTTTCCGGCGGCATAATATCTAAATCGCCGCGAACTTGGATATCTGAGCTCATCACTTTTAGGAAAATACTTTCCCGAGAATTTCCGGGAATAATTATTTTGCCCTCGTCATTTTCAGCCGTTAACAGTTGATCTTCAGTCGAGAATAAAATCTTATTCCCATCATTCTTAGAGTCTACGCTGTGACAACGAATGCAATTAGGAACGATAATATTACTTTTTATCGACGCAAAATTGGATGCTAGTTTTAATTGCGGAACACCAGAGGTCGAAGCTCCGCCCGGGTCTTGAGGTGCCACAAAAAAAGAACAGGCACTCAGCAATAATAACGGTAATATGAAAACCAAACTTCTCACCGTAAAACCTCGGACCGATTTATATTATTCACAACCTGATTGAGTTATAATTTCAAGAATAGTCGCAATTTTTCTGCCCATATGATCATTAAAAGTAGAGCTTAAAACTTTGATATTTTGATAACCAGGGTGCATTCCATCAGGCAAATATTTAGAAACAAATAATGTTTCATACTGTGTCGCTGATTCAGCGTCGCGCTCTGAGGGATCTACTTCGGTCACTTTAGTTTTAATTTCTTGAAGTCCATACATTGAAATCGCCTGAGGACATTTCATTTTTAATTCGTAGATAATTTTTTCTTGAAGAGGCACTGGCAGGGGGCTGCCGGCTTTAAAAACACTGGCAATTGTGTTCGCCGATGCTGTGATTGCCATTAATGATACAAAAAGTCCGCATAAAATCGATTTCATAATCAAACTCCCGAGTTTGTTGAATGATTTAAAATTAACCTTCAATTGAGGCACGGTGTAGCACCGTTTCCTGAAAAAATCTGTCAGGATTCAATTATTTGCCATTTTACTGGGGAGGTATTAGAACCTCAGTGAATAACTTACACATTCATGAGAGTAGCTAGGACCATGGCAAAAAAATCACCCCAAAGCAGACCCCAAACGGATGTCGAGTTTTTTATAGAAGATCTTCGACAGCTTTGCGCTTTACCAAATTTTAAAAAACATGAAAAGCATGTCCTTAGTGAATATCCCTTCGACCATCAGTTACTCAGTGCAAGTCAATTGTATCGCCAAAGCCGAAAGCTTTATCTGTCTTTGGGGGGAATTTATTCCGCAAAAGTTTGCTCCACAATGCGCTCCTTAAGTGCTCAAGATCTTTTTAAAGATGAGATCGAATTTTCACCGTCTTTCACCGAGCTCAGATGGTTTAAAGATAACTCTCATGATGTCACCGATCCCCAGGCAGAAATAGAAGCCCTTTCAAGGTTTAACGAAATTTCTATGTTTCATGAACAAAATCATCGTGTGATCTGGCGATTGCTTCCGCCAGCACCGTCAGAAGAACGAGATCTGTGCCGTTACTTAAACTTTGCAGAAAGCCTTGTTGTCACCTTGGATCTTGCGCTGGGGGATGAGTTAGGTAAAAAAGTTTCTCCGATTTTTGAGCGAATGAAAGTGATCTATCGTTCTGGTGGAATCGATCAGTGGTCCAAGAAACCAAAACCCGAGTACCGAAAGTATTTGTTAGCCGTACTCACGACGACGTATCTGTTGCTAGAGATGGTCAATCCTGAAGATATATTAAAAGCGGTCGATTATATTTTTCCTGGCCAAAAGAAAATGAATAAAATGGCAGTCACCCGTGGCCTTGACCTAAGTGAACTGTTCTTTCGAATTACAAATCCTGGATGGCAAGAGCGGTACTGGCAAGATGCTGGAAAAAAATTAAAAGCCATGCACATAAAATCAAAAGAAGAGCCGCACTATATGCCCGAAGATCCGTTAGATTTAGAAGAAGAGTTCCATATTGCGAATCGGGTGTTTGATTTTTATGGGCTCTAGCTGCGTGCACACCCTGGCCCAGGAAATTCCTTTTGCAGATTTAAAATTTGACGTTACCTAAGTTTAAAAAATCTCATATTAAGAATTTTTTTTCAAATCTAACCTAGCGTTTCGACCAGAAAATAATAATGAACCATAAATTAAGTGGGAGAATATGCTCACTCTACATGATAAAGTAAATGTAAGATTAATGAGCATCATTAATCTTAACAAGGGGGCAGAATGACAAAACTAACTATCGCCGCATTACTTTTCGCAGGCGTCGCCTATGCCGAAGAGCAAATTTACCCGAACATGACGCCAGCGATTGGATACAATACAATTCGTGTTAAGGCTACAACAGAATTACCACCGGCAACTGGTGGTGCATTTAGAATTGTGTGTAAGCCTAGTCATATGAGCACTGATGACCCAATAGTGTTTCCAAATCAGCAAGGCGCAGCCCATCACCACACTTTCTACGGTAACACTTCAACTAATTTTGCTAGCAATGTAAATGATATGAGTTCTGTTGGTAACAGTACATGTAAGGGTGGTTTAGTGAACCGCAGCTCATACTGGATGCCGTCTATGATTAATACTGTAACAAATACTCCAGTATTACCGGAACTTGCTATTTTTTATTATAAAACTGGGCGCACACCAAGTGGACTAATAAACGTTCCACCAAAAGGTTTAAGGATGATAGCTGGCAATGGTAAGGCGACTTCAGAGGCTGAAGGTCAAGCTAATTACACTTGCTTGAGTCGTACCCCATTCTATGGGTGGAAGAAGAGCATTCCAATTTGTAATGCTGGAGAAACTATGCAGATGAAAATTAATTTTCCACAGTGCTGGGATGGTAAAAATTTAGATTCTGCAGATCACAAAAGTCATATGGCACATACGAACAGACTTTTAACCACAGCCAACAAATGTCCTACGACTCACCCAATTTCTTTACCAAACATATCAGTCAACTTTAATTTTAAAGTTGCGCCAGGCGTGGATATGAGTAAATGGAGATTATCTAGTGATCACTATGCGGCGGGTTTACCAGGTGGTTATTCAGGTCATGCTGATTGGGTAAATGGTTGGGATCAGGAATTTATAACTATTATTGTTAAGAATTGCCTTAACAAAGGAGTTGATTGTCATGCATCACTTTTAGGTGATGGCAGAATGATTTATTAATTACTACCTTGTGTTGTTTTTAGAAAATCAGTAAAAAATAAAAGCAAATGGCCGAGAAAAAAATCCCTTGGCCATTTTTTAAAATGCCGTGAAATTTGCTTTGAGAATTTTTCCGAATATTTCAGTGAGAGGCGAAAGAATGGCGGAGAAGGTGAGATTCGAACTCACGGTAGTTTTTAAA
>JAYTOY010000054.1:0-3089 GCA_043747555.1 Pseudobdellovibrionaceae bacterium
GCCTCGCTGCCATATCATTCATATCCAGCACATTGGTTAAACCGCCTGAAATATTTAAGCTAACAGCCGCTTTGGTATCAACAGGAACAGTGCCTAAAAGCTGACCCGTTGAAGTATTAAAAATACTTTCAACTTGGCGCTTTCGACCCAAGGAATCAAAACCCTCTAAGGCAAAACCATAAGGATTCATTTGGTTATGGCAAGTTGCACAGGAAGTCCCTTGCCGCTGAGTCAGACTTTCATATCGACTTCTGGTCGAGACAAGCTGGGCAGGATCTTGCGTTTCATTAACAGTTGTTGGCGCATTGGCTGGAGGATCACCCATTGGATCACAAAGCACTCGGTCCATCACAAAGTGCCCCCTTTTCACAGGCGATGCATAGAAGCTAGATTTTTTAGTTAAGAAAGCAGCTCTTGTTAAAAAGCCCGGACGATCTGACGGCAATGTTGTTCCGACACTCGCGTTGGCAGCAACTCCATAAATTTGTCCCAGAGCTGCATTAGAAACTAATGAATTTTTTGAAGTCATCAGATCTTGAAACTTAGATTTTTTTGAAATGACTTCATCGACGAAAAAGTAATCCATTTCTTGAACCATCGCTTGACTTAAATTAGCGGTGGAAAATCCATTTAAAAAATTCGCATTGTACTGAAGGTCACCATTCACATCATAGCCATAAGCTTCGCGAAAAAGGCGTTGCAAATTAGCTTTTCCAGCACTTGATGTCATCATACGATCGACTTCGGCTTTCAAGGTGGCCGCATTTTCAAGTCCCCCTGAAGATGCGATGGCTCGTAAAGCCGCATTGGCAGGAGCGCCCGTTAAAAAATAGGAAAGCTTATTTGCATGTTCTACGCCGGCAATACTGACGACCCCTGCGATCGTTGGATCATCAGGGCCCATGTTATAGGCTTTGTAAATAAAATCAGGCATGGCAGCGATCGTTGCAAAGGTCTCGATTAAAAGTTCGGACTTTGTTAGAGTTGAATTCCAAATCGAACTTGCAAGCAAACTTGATTCCGTCGCTGGTAAAGATCTTCTAAACGCACGGCCAGCAAGTTCTTTGACTAAAGATAAATGGCAGGCTTGCGTGATCGTTGCAGCGCCAAGGCAATTGGAGGTGTTCGGATAATTTGAAAGACCTGTTGTTGCATTGGACGCTAAAACAGCAGCTCGGTAAGTCGCATTAAATAAACTTGTCACCATCGCGGGTGATAAAAGAAACGAATTTTCTTCAAACACGAATTTTGTTAAAGCCACATCGTTAGGTAAAGATTGAAGGAGGGCCCTGTATTCCACATCGTTACTTAAGGGATTCGAAAGATTATCGCTAAAATCATTTAATAGGTTTGATAAAGTGGTAGAAAACTCTCGGTTACTTAATTTTAAAATTGAATTTGTTCGAACGTTACCAGGACTGCAGGCAAAGGTTGTTTTTGTCCCATCTGAAACGTACGAACCGATAGAGCCGGACTCAAGATTAGCTAAATTTAACTGTGAAGCGGGTAAAGCTTTAAAGGCTTGGCTGCAGTTTTGAAAGGGCATCACAATCCCAAAAAGAAACAATGTCATAGACAATAGTTTGACATTTTTTTTCAAAATAAAATGCCTAGGCCCCACTGAATCCCCCTGGTCTTGACTTTAATCCCACCCTCTTGAAATGCAGATTTAAGGCCAAGCCCACGCCTGTCCCTATCGACCTAAGACGTTAATTACTTTACATGTAAAAAGTATGGTCAGATTGAGTTTGGTTTTAAAATTATTTGCAGATGGGTGCGGTTTTGTCTTTGCTGCAAAGGTAGGCTTTGATTTCCGCGTTTTCTTTTTTCAGTGAAGCGATTTCCCGAGCTTGTTTAGTAAGCTTCTCATCATGATCTAAAAACTTTCTGTAAAGGTGTTTGATCGCATTTACGGCCGTCCAAATGATCGAGTCATTGGTCACATGCAGGAAGCCTTGTTCATCGGTACTGACGGCTTCAGGAATTACTTTCTGTGCGTCTTGTGCTTTGATACCAACAAATTCTTTGTCTGACGGTAAACTTAATGGATTTCCTTTTTTGTAATTAAAATAAATCGTATTTAGTCCCATTGAGGGTCCCCCTTTTACCAAGCCAGCCTTAACAGTAGAAATCCAGTTTAGTTAAGCTGCCAGACTTTCAACAAACTCTTTAGGAGTCATTCCTTTGAGTGAGCTGTGGGGTCTTCGTTCTTCATATTCTCTCCTCCATGATGAAATGAAAAGCTTTGCGTGGTCTAGATTTTCAAAAAGATTTCTGTTCAAACATTCTTCTCTGAATCTTGAGTTGAAAGATTCAATGAAAGCATTCTGGGTTGGTTTACCTGGCTCAATAAAATGCAAATGCACGCCATTCTTTGTTGCCCAGCCTTGAAGATCTCTTGATCTAAATTCCGCACCATTATCCACCGAGATAGTCTTTGGTTTTCTCCCTCTCAATCTCAAGGCCTCTAAAATCTCGACCACATGTTTTCCTTTCACTGAAATACCAACAAAAAGATCTGGAGCTTCCTTCGTAAACTGATCGACAATGGTTAAGCATTTCAGTTTTTGATTTGTTGCTAACCAATCGAAAATAAAATCCATTGACCAAACTTCGTCGCGACTAGTAACTTTAGGCAAAGCAACGCGCAGATGCCGAAGCTTCTTTCGCCTAGATCTTTTTCTAAGAGAAAGATTTTCAAGCTTGTAGAGGCGTTCAGTCCTCTTGTGATTGATCGGTTCGGGCCATTCTTTGCGAATCATGTCGTGAAGCATCGGGGCGCCGTAAACAGGATACTGCGCAGCTAGTTCAAGCAAGCGCTTTCGAAGCACGACGTTGCTGTCGGGTTTTGGCTGATACCACCACGAAAATCTATTTAAACCAAATATCCGACAGGCCCGCCGATGCTTAAGACTGAACTTCTCGATCGCTGCAATCGCTAGCAGCTTGCGTTCAGAGGGCCTCTTTACTTTTTTCCGAGAGCATCCTTTAGTACATCGTCAGTGTAGCCCGTCAGATTTTAGTTAAGTCTTTGTATTCAATGGGTGTATAGGAATTTTTCCCATTGTGCAGATCAACGACCAGATTTT
>JAYTOY010000055.1:0-4986 GCA_043747555.1 Pseudobdellovibrionaceae bacterium
GTGCCGTTATTTTTCACAAGAATGCACCTTTATCACCGCTCAAATATCGAGCTTGGCGCGCAATCGCTGACAGATGGCGAAGTCGAGCTGTGGCGATTACGGAAGAACGTGAACTAAAGAATGGCGCTTGTACAAATGATGACCTTAAAGCAGCTTGAATCTTGCCTCGATTTGCCAGAGCAGATTTTTGCAAATGACTTGCTTTCTTGGTTCGCTGGTCAGAACGACGCGAAAGTACATAGCGATGAATTTATTTTTTCTGGTAAACGAATTTATCGGTTTTGTGCCAATATCTCGGGTACTGAGGGTATGAGTGGCTTTGGCAGATCCCAAGATGAAACGATAGCCGCTGTAAAAGCTTGTGCCGAGGCTATCGAAAGAAATACTTACCGCGAATTTTTAAAACAAAATGGGTCTTTAAATTTGCAAATCAAACAGACTCTTTCGGATTTGAGAATTGAATCAAGTCATCATCCAAAACAAATTGCTCCGTCTTTTCAAAACTCAAATGGATGGGCCGTTGGCTTTTCAAGTTTGGCTTCGATTGAGCGGGCTAAAGTGGAAGCTCTTGAAAGACACTTGCTCCTTTTGACATTTATCAAAGATGGCTGGAGCGGATTTTATGAAATCAGTAGCATAACAGTTGATGGAATTGAGTTCACCTCACTGCTTTCAAAATACACTTTGGCCGGATATTCGGCTGGAATTGGTATAGCTAGATCAGAAAAATTCAAAGGCGCAAGCTTTGGATATATTTGTGATAAAACAGAAAACATCAAGACCTCTCCAAAATGGGAGCAAACATTTTACGAATCCTTTGACTATATCCGCGTCAGGTTAGCGCAAGAAAATTTTAAGCCTCAACAAGGTTTAATTTTTCAAGAGCTGGAGTATTATCTTGAAAACGATTTTGTTGAAAAATTTTCGACGGATTCGGAAATCATTTCTCTTGGCGAAAATTTTAATTCCAACTTAGCAGTCATTGACTTGAAAAAAACATTGGATCTGAAATTCCCATTTTTTGCAGCAGTGGTACATGGACAAGATTTATTACCTTTGTATTTTAAAAAATCTCTGACTGCTGAGGGGGAAAATATTTTAAAAGAAGGCCTTGAAAGCTTTAGAATATTTGAAGCGATTCCAGACAGGCATCCTATTCTATGAGTAAGCGCTTTCTGATCATCCTTTTTCTAGCAAGTGCAGTTGTTTCCACAACCTACAAAGGGTTGCGGCAAGTTTACGAATCGTTTGAAAAGAAAACTATTTCTGAACAAATTTGCAGGGCTTCAGAAGCGCGTCTTCAGGTCGGTGCAACGCGCGAGGTGGTCGATGTGGCCCACTCGGCAGTGCTGGCCGCAGGGTATCTGACGGCAGAGATTGAATTAAACTCTTCAGGTGCAAAATTCGCAGAAACTAAACTAACTTCAAAGAATGCAGTCATTTTTAGATGTAACCCCGACGGAATTAAAAACGTTGAGCTTTCGATTTATTTTCCAAAGGCGACATTTTTCACAATGGATGTGCTTGGTGTGTTTTTGATAAGCATAATTCTTCTTTGGCTAATTAAGATTCTAACGATTATTTTTGTTAAAGGTCTTCAAGTTGATTTTGCAAATGAGATTAACAAGATGCTTTCAAACACGCTTGGCGTTGATGATAAAAACATTGAACGCACTCCGTTTTGGATGAAGTGGCTGCATGAGTTAAATCCTTCGGCGCTTAAAAGCTTTAAACGCCGCCTGACTTCCCTTGAAAATAGGATCGAGCGACAATCAAAGGATCTTCAAAACCAAGCTGTAGAAAAAGCCGTCAAAGAAGTTCAGCTTTCAGACGCCAGACGTTTCAAAGATCTAGTTCATCAGATTAAACATGATTTAAAACAAACCGTGGGCGTTGTTCGCTCATCACTCGAACTGATGCCAACGGTAACTAATGGTCGCGATGTGCTCAAGGGAGCTGTTGGTTCTCTTGAGACCATGATTGGCGATCTTACAGAGCGCGAGTTAAAAAATGAATCCATAGCCCAGACGCAAGAAGATCTGATTGAAGTAGTTATTACCGAGGTCGTTAGGGAACAAAGATTTCATTTGTCTAAAAATAGAACTCAAATCAATTTTGTTATGAACGAATATTTTCTGCATTTGGTAATAGCTCCCCGTGAAGAACTAAAACGAGTACTAACAAATCTGATCGTAAACGCCTCTGAAGCTATGACAAGTGATGGAGTCATATCTATTGAAACCAAAGAGTCCGGTAAAGATTATCTAACAATTAAAATTACGGATAATGGCGCTGGTTTTTCTGAAGACGCTTTAACGAATTTATTTAAAAAAGGATTCACTACAAAGGCCGAGGGTTCAGGGCGAGGCCTTTCGTTTTCACAGCAAAAAATCAGAGAATGGAAAGGCCGACTGTTTGTTGACTCTGTTCCTGGAAAAACAGTCATAGAAATTACTTTGCCAACGATTCAAGCGGAGCACTGGGTTCATCCTTCGATTTTAAAAGAAGCCCACGATGTGATTGTTGTGGATGACCATCCCCTAGATTTATCATCTGTTCTTTCAATGAACACAAAGCCAAGATCGTTTGAATCGCTCGCAAGCTTTGAGCAAGTGTATAAAAAAGGTCAAATTAGTTCGGATGCTCTGATTATTTTCGATCTACATTTAGAAGAAGGGCGCAGGTCTCTTGAAGCCTTGGCAATGTTAGCAAATGCCCAAGACTACCTGTTTATGACCAGCGACTACTTAAATCCTGAGCTGCTGGCTGCTGCTCGGGAGCGACAGTTTTTGACTATTCCAAAGGATTTGGTCGGCTTTGCCCTAATGAACGATGGGAACCTGGACAGAAATAATCAGGAGTCGGAATGTCGCTTGGACCGGCCAGAATCCCCAGCTCAAATATAGCGCTGGATGCGTTTTGGAGATTTGGTTTAAATCACTGACTTAGACCATTGCACAGTTGTGCTCAAAATTGTTTATTCCGAAGAGGACTATTATTAGGGAGTAATTTATGAAAATCTTTCTGGCGATTTGCAGTTTAATCCTTTTGCCTTTATTTTCTTACGCGGATTGTAGCTCTAATAATCTAAATTTACCGCCTGTAACTCGGTGTAAAAATGGTGAAGCTATCATTGTTTCGGAAAATCTACCTGACGGCTTAACAAAACGTTGTGGTGAAGGCCCGCCTCAGTGGAGAATTTTAAAAACCTGCCAAGATGGAAAGGCAGTTTCAACTTCGATTGAAGAATTTGTTAGCTTCGCACAAGCTAATCAAAATAACTTAGGTTTTTTGCAAGCCATGAAAGGCATTAAAGTAATAGCAAATCCTACAGCAGCAGATCTTGATAAGTATATTGCATCGCTCAATAAGGACCTAAAAAAGTCTACTGACTATCAGACTGTAAATTTAAATGACGATGGTGAAGTTAAAGAATTTGCCAGTTTAAAAGTAATTCAAGATATGTGGACGAAGTGGCGAAATGATGTCGCAGTGCCTGTCGGCACGTCGCTCAATTATCAATCATTAAAAGAATTGAGTGCAAGAAATAATTCAAAAATTGAAGAACTTAAAAATTACTCCTGTGGTAGTGAGCCTGCAAAAAAACGTTATGAATCTATTGAAGTCCCTGTAATTCGATTTGCAGATAATGTAGAGCAGATTGTTTTGCCAGTCGAGGTTAGTGAAACTGATAACGGCATTATTTTGCAAGCCGTAACTGGCAGGCTTAATAATAGTGGATTATTTTCTCAAACAGCAAAAGTACAAAAGGCAAAAGTAGATCTAAAGTCTATAGTAATTAAAAATGGCAAGCCTTTTTGGGATGGAGAATATGAAATTGTATCTGTACGCAAAGTTAGCCTTAAGGCAGCTTCGCAAAGTATATACCACAGTACCGATATATGCAGGGTACAAGGACTTTTGAGAACAGTGGCGCTACCAGCAGATGCTAGTTCTTCTAAGTCGCCTGGATCGCGAAACGGCAATGCTGAAAAGGCCGCTGAATCCAATTAAAAAAGATAATTTTATTTAGAAGAGGGCCTTCTTATGATAATGCCGTTGAATTAAATCCCTTGAATCTCGACATAGCTTTATCATCCTTCGCCCGGTAATTCCGGGCGTTTCTTTTTGTGGGCTTGAATTTCTACCCTCTGCCCTAATCTAAACCGCGATCTCGGGCGGCAACTCCGAAATCTAATCTTCCCCTGTCCAGGCTGTCCAAGTTGTTGGCCAGCTCTGTCCCAAAATTAATCTCTGTAAACGGCTGATATATTTCAGCTATTTTTTGCTGTCCAAGAAGTTGTTTTTTAGAGGGGGTTTTGTCCAACTTCTTGGACACCTCTAACTTTTGAAATTCATATTTGAAATTAGCAACTTAGCGTTTTGGCCCTGTTGGTGCCAGCTTCGCAATGTCCCTCAGTCGCGAATCATCGCGAACAACCTTTAAGGGGGACAGAATGGGAACAAAGAATAATTCAGCAAAGCCGTGGTTAGATCACCGAGGGCGCGAGCTTCCGACTGAACAGTTGCGGGAGATTTCAAAAAATTGGGATTTGAAAACTTGGAAACGATACGCCGATAGCCTTGAGGTTCAGCCAGAGGGGAAAAGTTTAAAACCAGGTGAGCTCCGCAGGCTCCAGGCAGAACAAACAAAAAGTATTTTTGATATTAACTGCGAAACTCCAGCGAATCCGAATCTTGTATTAAAAATGAATCAGGCCTTGGATCTGCTATCAGAACGTCAGCGGCAAGTCGTTGATCTTATTTTTTATCAAGGAAAGTCTATTCAAGAGACTGCCCTTGAACTCTGCCTTTCTAAGCCAATGGTTCATAAGTATAAAATGCAAAGTCTTGCCAAACTAAAAGGGGTCCTGAGCGTTAACGTTAACGCTGTGGCTGTTTATGAGGGGGTTAGTGATTTGGAAACTGAATCAAAAACCCCGTTTGAGGAACTGCTTGATGTCATGAACGAGGACATCTCACGCG
>JAYTOY010000056.1:0-18601 GCA_043747555.1 Pseudobdellovibrionaceae bacterium
TAACAGAAGGCCTTAAAATTTTGCCTGACAACGAAGTTATGGGTAAGGTAGTTTATTTACATACTACCTAGGTAGTTGGGCCGAAAAGTAGATTGGCTACTTTTTGGCTATTAACGGTGTAACTGGCTGAATTAATTCAAATGTGGCCCGTGGCACCACTCTTCTTTTTCATTCATTTTCAACAATACGGCGAATGGTTTTTTCAATTCATATCGCACAGTTAAACCCTCTTTTGGAGCGCTTCCAGCTGGTTCGTTATGTCATCACGATTTTGGCGAATGAGTTGTAATCCACGCTCATAGGCTTGCTGGTCAATCTGGTTATTTAATAAAAGGTTTAAAAGTTTATCTTCACGAGTTTGGAGTTCTTTTTCTTTATCCTTGAACTCGGCGATTTGTAGCTCCGCTACTCGGTGCGCTTTGTTTTCAGTCTTATTGAGTGCGTCCGCAATATCTTGGGCAAACTCCTCACTAATGCTGATGTTGTCTATCAGGCCACCGAACTGCTCCCAGATTTTTTCGCCGTGGAGATTATCAAAATTTTTGTGAGCGCCTTTTCCATTCGTACAACGGTAGTAATGATAAGTTTTAGATTTACCACCATCGCGCACGATGTTTTTAGTTTTCGGGTCATAGTGTCGAATTTCCACGAATGTGTACCAGTGAATTTCCAACAATGTTATCTTTGATCTGCTTCGCTTTGAATGGGAAAAAGAGCATATATGCAGTTGATGAGTGGTACCATGCACTTTCAAGATCAAATCAAACCAAACCATCACTTTGTCGAATATTTCTGGTGGTCCTGGAGATGGGCCCTATAGGTTTTATTTAAAAGATCCCCATGGTTATTGCTTTGAGTTTGAATCTTGGGAAGATTGTTCTGATTAAAAGCACTTCTAAACCGGGCAATCCCTGACCATTGGGAGCTTTTATGCCACTGATTCCTCGATTCCTTTGATAAGCGCATAGTCATTGAAAACTCGATGGGCCGTTTCGTAGGAACACTTCAACCTATTTTTAATTTCAGTTGGATTCTTTCCACCAATTTCAATGGCAGAAATAATATCTGCCCGCCAATTGCATCCGAAAAAAATTCGATTATGAACAAAAATATTATTTTGAGCCCATACCTCTTTTTTTGTTATTTTTTTCTTATCCACTTTATTCATTTCAGAAATTTTCAGACCAAACTCTGCAAACTCAGAATCTGCAGAAGTCTGTCCAATCTTAGCTGCAAAAGTTAAGACCTTGGCGGGATTCGCTGATTTATATTTAAGTTCATGGCAGTATTGAATAGCCTTTAGAAATCGTCTGTCTTTAGTTTTTAGCATAAGACTGCCGATGACATTTGCATCGCCTTGTCCAGCTTTTAAAACTTTTATAAGAAATTCCGGATGAAAAATATCAGCATGTCGTTCAATGGCGCCTATCGCTAAAACCAGAGTTTTCGGGTCGGTGAGGATCCGCTTTGACAGCTCAACAAGGCACTCCTCGGGAAAAAGAGTCTTCGGAGATTTTGCAAGCATATTGCAGCCAATACCTTTTAAAAGAGAATCAGTTGTAACCGAGGTCATTTTTTAACTCCTTCACCCACGCAGTGATGAAAATCTCTGATGTCTCGACATCGCCTTTGTGTTTCAAAACGTATTTCCGTGCGATTTCTATCTCAGCAATACTTGGTTTTAAGAAAAGAAGGTCATTATAATCTTCACCTTTTCGATCAATGGATGCGTGAAGTTTAGAGCTGATAAGATCTTGTCGGTTCAGGCCCATCAAGCTAATAGCTTTACCGTCAAATAGGATGACGGTCTTTTTTTTCCAGCCCTTTCCTAAACGCTGACTTAACGTGGAAACTTTATTGTTCAGCCAATCATCCTGAATTTTCAGTTTTTTGGCCACTTCAAGTGAAGCAAGGCGTAAAGGTTCATCAATTTTATCTTGAATAAGGTCAACGTCCTCAGTTCTTCTCGTTGTGTAACCGAGAAAAATAAGTTGCGCGCCTCCGCATGTATAGAGAACATAACAAAGTCCTTTCTTTGCAACCAACTTGTCGAGTTCTACAATCGCACCATTGACATCCATATCATCCTTTGTTGGTTTAACCAATAATATCAAAAAGACTGTCGTTTGAGAACTATTTTTTTAACTATCCCCCATACCTGATGCCTTTTAATTGAACCTAAAACGAAGTCTAGGTCATGTTTTTATTTAAGAGTTGCTAATAATACGATGCCCGATCTCAGCTTTCACGAGTCGTTACAAAATCCGATAATTTAATTTTGAAGAAAGTGACTGACGTTGGTTTTAATACCTTCAAAAACTGAAAGCTTGACGGCATCTGTTTTTACACTCACGTACAAATCGCGGAACACAGGCTCAATGTCTTTGGGCCGTAACAACCGCAGCGTTCCGCTTTCAACTTGCGCAGCGACTAGAAGTCTTGGCAAAAATGCAATTTGATCTGTGTTTTGAAGAATGGGTATGGCTGTATCGGCGCCTGAAGTCTCATGACCGGTTTTTCGTTTCGAGATCGGAATTGGAAAAAAATCATTTCCCTTTATCAGCCCTTCCGCCGTCCAATAGGTCGGAGATATAAATTGGTAGGGAGTCAGATCAGACTTCAGGATCTGCTTTTTCAAAGGATGGTGATTTCGAACGCAAAGCACCCACTCGATCTTGCCAATTTTTTGAGACAACCACGTTTGGGGCCAATCCAAACGCCCTAAGTGGAAAGCAATTTCAAAAGCACCGCGAAGCCCCGCGCTGATCATTTGGTCAGGAGCTAGATCTAAAAATCTAAAAGTCGATGCGGGCGAAACGCCAAGGTCTTTCACCGCTGCAGGTGCAATAAGATGATTGGTCAGGAAAGAGGTCGCGGCGACGCCAATGGTTTGACTTGTCTGCTTTTGTTGAAGGGATTCAATCTTATAAGCGCTTTCTAAAATTTCTTCCGCCAGTAACACAAGTTGAGAGCCCGTCTCGGAAAGGACAATACCGAAGTTAGAGCGCTTAAATAAAGTCGTTTTCATTTTTCGCTCGACCGATTGAATTAACTTAGACACCTGACCCGGAGTGGTTTTTAATCTTCGGGCCACTTCTCGGATCGACTTTGTTTTTGCTGCCAAGTAGAAAACTTCAAGCTCTTTGAGCTTAAGATTTCCTAAATGATCTAGGCTCTGCATTGCCATCGATAACTCCCCTTGTTCCCCGCCCACCTTACTCCAGAAATAAAATAATGGAAACAGGTGTTTCGGTATTTTCTGCCTTCTGCGGATCGCCTGTTAAAGGTATAACTATCTCAAGCAAGGAGACATTATGTTACAAGAGCACACAGGCCATGAAGATTCAACGTATCAGCACCCAGAGATGGAATTACACCAATTAAAACAGGCTAGGCACAACACTTCGCGCGCGATGATCTGCGGCATGGGGTCAGCCTTCCCCCAGCGTAGATATTCACAACAGGAGGTTGGAGCTCTTTTGGGCATTGACAACCGAACAGTGCAAAAGCTTTTAGCCGCTCGCCACATTCTGAATCGACATTTGTACTTGCCAGAGCCGCCTCCAGGACAAGCTGCCATCGCTGATGAAACCCAAGAGATGTTAAATGCTAAGTTCGATGAAGGCGTCTTGGACATCGGCGTCCGTGCCACCAGACAAGCCCTCGGAGACAGTCCATTTAGGAAATCAGAAATTGATTTCTTAGTCTGTGCCACTTCCTCTGGATTTAGAGTCCCTGGTTTAAGTTCGACGATCGCCCGAGCCCTTAATTTGCGCCCAGATTTGTATCGTTTGGATGTTGTCGGAATGGGATGCAATGCTGGAATGTCGGCCTTAAAAACAGCACAAGCCTTAGCCAAAGAGGGTCAAAAGGGAATCCTACTTTGCTGTGAAATCAATTCAGCCATTTATGTCAGAGACGAAAGCATTCGCACGGGAATCGTCAATAGTCTATTCGGCGACGGTGCCGCGGCTGTCGTTTTGGCTAATGCCAGCTTAATAGAAGGCCATCAGTTTTCTGGTGCTAGAAATACCGGAGGCTTCAATTCAGAAATTTTAGGTTTTGAATCTTACAGTATTCCTAATCAATGGGGTGCGATGCGTTTTGATTGGAACCAAGAACAAAAAAAATGGTCCTTTGGATTAAGCAAAGAAATTCCCTTCGTTGTCGGTGATCATTTAAATCTTCCCGTCAAAAAGCTGCTAGAAAAAAATGGCCTTTGCACAAATGATATTCAACATTGGACCCTTCACACCGGAGGCGCTGCGGTGATTGAAGGCGCTAAAAAAAGCTTAGGAATCACAGATTTCGATGTTCGCCACACTCGCTCGGTGCTGCGCGATTATGGTAATATTTCATCGGGCAGCTTCCTAGTCAGTCACGAACGCTTACTTAAAGAAAACGTCATCCAAGATCAAGACCTGGGTGTTTTGATCGCAATGGGCCCCGGCGCAACGCTTGAAGCTTGTTTAGTTCGCTATCATGGGATCTAGTTAATATAAGTCTCTTAACTAGATCTTACTTGCAGAAGATGACAGTTTACTTCATTTCTACATCCGTAGCGGGCGTGCAAGTGCTGTCGTAAAAATTTATTTATTGAAACTCAAGCTGACACTTAACATTTTCAGATACTTTTTTGCCATCCATGTCGACAAAGATAAGTTTAGAGTCTTCAGCTTTGTTCAGATTATTTCTTTGCTTCTTTGTAAATGTGACGACGGCACTCCCAAAGCCAATTTCTCCATCGACCAATCCTCCAAGGCCGTCTGACTTTTCATCTGGAAAGTCCTCGAGCACTTCAACAACGTCCATCCCCTGACTGGTGAATTCCTTGCTGTCCAGCTTTCCAAGAATAACCCCCTTCGAAACAACCAGTTGCAAAAAAGATCCTTGCTTGTTTGAGCAATCAAGACTTGTTATTTCTTCAAGTGTTGCAGCGTTAGTCACTGATGCAAGTAACAATGTGAGGGCTCCGAAAATAAAATATTTTTTCATAGAATGTCCTTTTGTTCATAAATTTACCACGCCTCTAAAGCATAATGTCTCTAAAGCATAATGTCATACTTTTTGACAGTCATGAAGTTTTCATAAAAAGAAACTCCTCGAAACAGGGAAATTTGCGATTCCTTAGGCAAAAGGGTAACTTCCCTACCATGCAAACACCACAGCTAAAAAAACCAAACTCGACAGACCACTCGCCCCTCGCTCATTTAGTTCGTACTCGAATGAAACTGCCTGAAATCCAGCGGCTTAAAAAACTAGGAAATTTGCTGGAAGCCTTTCACGGAAAATACGCTGTCACCACTAAAGTGGATAAAAGAAAAATTGTTTTAAACGGGAAAGAAGTTGTTAACTTCGGCTCAGCTAATTATCTTGGATTTGATTTCCACCCAGAAGTGATTAAGGCCAGCCAACAAGCTGTCCAGGAATGGGGAACTCACGCGGGCTGTTCACGGGTTTTTGCTTCGCATGGTAATATCTTTGAACTTGAACAAAAACTATCAGAACTTGTTGGCGCTGAAAAAACTTTGATTGGACACAATATTTCGCAAATTCATGCGGGCGTCCTTCCAGCCCTATTTAGCAACAAACAATCGGCCATTTTTATTGACCGGCATGCTCATATGTCGATGTATCAAGCCAGTCTTATAGCTCAAGCTAAGGGTGCCAAAATTATTCCAGTTGATATTTCAAACGTTACTAAAGCCCGACAAACCATCCTTGATTCAAGACTTCAGCATAATATTTTACTGGTCGATGGCGTTTATAGCATGCAGGGGCATACGCCGCCGCTATTGGAGTGGGACCTGTTTTGTAAAGAGCAAAATACAGTTTTGTATATCGACGATGCTCATGGAATTGGTATTTTTGGCGAAAACGGTGGCGGTGTTGTTGAGAAATATCAGGTGCCATGGGGAAATATTTTAGTCACTGGCAGTCTTCAAAAAGCATTTAGTTCTTATGGTGGATTTATCAGTGGCCAAGCCGCCATCATTGACTTAATTCGGTTTAGCTCAAAGGCCTATATTTTTTCAGGAACAATTCAACCATCGGCCGTTGCAGGCGCTTTAAAGGTCTTGCAGATCTCAAAGTCTCCAGAAGGTCAGGCTTTACGATTAAAATTAAAAAACAATTCCCTTGAGATTCGCACAAGGCTTAATGCTTTAGGCTACAAAGTGACCATGGATCCTTCACCGATCATTCCAGTGCCCATGGGCAGTGATCTACTGACCATGATGGCAGGTCGACGAATGTTTGATCTTGGAATGTATGTCAATTCAGTCGTCTTCCCAGCGGTTCCGCATGATGAAGGTGTTCTAAGGATTTCTGTGACCAGTCTTCATTCTGACGAGGAAGTCAATGCCTTGGTCGAAGCCTTTTCTGAACTTCGTAAATATTTATCAAAGTATCAAAACCCACTTCATTTTTATGCTCACGCAACCAAGGAAATTATAAAATCTAAAATTTTCTTCGACACCTACAAAGGTCTTTAGATGGGCGAACTAAGTTTTGAAGTGCTCTCCCCTAAAAATTTTAACCGAGAGCACTTTGAACTTTGGGGCAAAACAAAGCTTCATTATAAATCTTATTTAAACGCAGATTATGTCTTTAAGAAGCTATTGAAAGGTGATTTTTTAGTTTTAAAGAACTTCACCGTAAGGTCGCTTTGCCTTAAAAGACGCGGGCAAAACATAATTTGTGCCCAATTGTTTTTTCATAAAACAGACCCGCAAATCAAACCCTCGATGGGGCTAGTCGCCTGCATCCCCGACTTAACTGAAAGCGAAGCTAAATTTTTTTGGCAATCCTTGCGAAAAGAATTTGATGGGCAATCCATTATCGGGCCAATGAATGCCCACCCCTATTTAGGACTTGCGATTCCTTTGGACCGTTTAGAATCTAACTTGGACTTCAAAAAAATCGGCTTTGCCACGGCAGGAACTCATCAAGGCCTTCAAATTCTCTGGCAAAGTTCAGACTTAGCATTGTACCGGAAATATTTTAGCTTTGAAACTATCCTGACATCTGAACTTATTTTAAAAATCGAAAACGAAATGACAAGTTGGCCCCAGGGTTTTTCAGTTCGACCCTTCAGGCAGTTGCACTTTCACAAGGAAATGCGGATTGTAAATTCAATCTCCAAGCACGCCTTTGCCGATCATTTTAATTTGACCTGGCTGACCGATGATGAAAACTGGGATATTTTTAAACTTAGTTGGATGGCTCAAACAAAAGGGTTCTGCAGCTTTTTACTTAAGGACAAAGTCCCAATTGGGTTTTGTATGGCCATGCTTGATTATAACCAAGTTTTTAACCAAGGGCATTCAGACGCACACAACTTATTTTCATTTTTTTCCAAAAAACATCTCATCACGCGAGCACGCCTGATTCATATCGGAATTTTACCTGAGCACCAAGGGAAGAAACTAAGTAAGTATTTAAGACATCATGTGATTCTTAATATGGCTAAGAACGGCATAGAAACCATAGAGAGCAGCTATGTGGACGAAGGAAATGTTAATTCTATAAAGAATATTGAATCGACAGGAGGAAAACTTTTGCATGAGTTTTCCCTTTTTCAAACCACCTAAAATTTTGAAACTGCTCCACTTGAGTGTGCTTAGTGCAGACCAACGCCTCAAGATTATTTTGTTATCCTAGGGGTTTAAGTGGTTCGTTGTTACCCTACGAATTCCGTAGGAGTTCGTAGGGGCCGCAAGGAGAAGATAGGATCATAGAAAAACTGATCTTTTTCGACGCGCGAGTTGAAGTAAGCACACTTAAGTAGGGCAGTTTATAAACTTTTAATGCAGTGTCCGGTGCAAAGCGCCGCCTATCCCTTGGCACATGTGTTGCTGGAACAGATTTCTAAGGGGATATTTATGAAAATTTCAGCTTTGTTGGTATTTTTAATTTTATGTGCGGCACGATTCAGCTTTGCCAGTTACACATTGACTGATAACCGCACCGGCGCAACTTACGCATGTGGTTCCGGGGGTTCATCACCTGGGGCATATCCTAGTTGCGTTTCGGAAGTGACATCTTTTTGTAATTCAAACACCGGTTACGACAGGACAAAATGTTTTGATAAAGCCACTGAGGCCTGTACGGGTTCAAATTCAAATACGGCAAGCTGCATCGCCCAGACTTCCGCTTATTGCAATTCAAACACGGGCTATGACAGGACAAAGTGCTTTGATAAGTCGATATTATCTTGCCGAGGAAATCACCTAACCACACTTCAGCTTATGGAAAAGGTTCGTTCCCACAACGTCGACCTGCAAAAGGCTTTATTTAATACGCAGCTAAAGTCTTTCAAGCAGCAAGAATGATAGGATAAGCAGGCCTCATCTAAGAATGGCGTTGTTGAAGTACTTAAACTTTGACCAGCATTTCATATTTTGTTCTGATACTGTTGGGGGTTCTATGAAATCTATTTCGTGCTGCTTATTTTCTTTAATTCTTGCCTTCAGCTCGCTTTCTGTTGCTAAAATTCAGGACCTAAATGAATCACTTTCTAAAGCTACAAAAGATGACACGAGCAATCTAGGAAAATTACTTACACAAGTGACTATGATTCCCACAAAAGAAAAACATAATGGAAAGATGCTTTTCAAGATAACAAAGATTGAAAAGGACTCCTTGTGGGAACGAGTTGGGTGGAAAGTTGGCGACCTGGTTGCTCAATAATTTACTGATGCTTCCGAAACTAACTACAACTTTCATACTGAGCTTAGTTTTTGCGGCAGAGGCCGCAGGCACGCGATTATTCAATGACCCGGGCTACAGAAGCTTTTGGCTCAATCGGGATTCATCACAATATGGAATTTCATTAGATCGAGCTTATTTAAATTTTAAAAATTTGAAGTCAGAAGAAATCATTGTGGCCGTTATTGATACAGGCGTCGATTACAAACATGAAGATTTAAAAAATAAAATTTGGGTTAACCCCAATGAAATTGCCGGGAACGGAATTCTTAGGATAGGGCGCCAAGACTTCTTTTAAAACTCTTGGCGGCATGGTCGTAGAACTTACGCTTGGGCCAGAGGTTCCCGAAGACTCGGATACAATCCCTAGAGCAGGGATTGATTCAGAATGGGCGCTTATTGTTGGAGTTAAATTTCGAGCAGATGATTTAGCAGATAATAGGCTTACACTTTGTTGGGCGGAATTTTTTTGTCCGTGCACACCACTTATAAATGCGGCTTCGATAATTTCAACGGCACTGGCCTTTACCCAAAAGCTTGAATTAACAACGGGAATTAGGTGCAGAAGGACGGACAACAAGAGGTAATGCTGAAGCTTCATAAATCTTCTTTAAGTGCTGCCGAAAAAATCAGCTGAGGTCAACTGGAGTTTAATTCAGCCCTTTAAACTTTGTCCCTTAAGCCTAAGAGCATTCCCAATCACAGACACGGAACTAAGAGCCATCGCAGCACTTGCAAACATGGGGCTTAATAAAATTCCTAGAAATGGAAATAATATTCCAGCAGCGATAGGAACACCGACCAAATTATAAATAAAGGCAAAGAAAAGATTCTGCTTAATATTTTTCATCGTCTGAAGGCTTAGGTTTCGCGCTTTTACAATTCCACTTAAATCTCCTTTAATCAGCGTAATGCCTGCGCTTTCGATGGCCACATCGGTGCCATGACCCATCGCAATTCCAACATGTGCGCGGGCCAGTGCCGGCGCATCGTTCACACCATCTCCGGCCATCGCAACGATACGACCTTCTTTTTGAAGTTTCTCAACAGCAAGCTTTTTTCCTTCAGGCAAAACATCTGCAATAAATTGAAGGATGCCCAGTTGTTTTGCAATGGCTTGGGCTGTCACCTGATTGTCGCCGGTGAGCATGATCACTTCGACAGATTTTGCTTGTAGATCTTGAATCGCTTTTTGAGCACTGGGTTTAATTTGATCAACAACAGCAATCAAACCCATTAAAGTTTTATCATCTGCTAAAAACATGACGGTTTGGCCTTGCGATCTTAAAGCCTCCACCTGGGTTTTCCATAATTCAAAAGAAATCTGTTTTTCTGACATCCATTTTGAATTTCCAATAAAATAATTTTTCCCGTCTATAAAACCTTGAATTCCTTTTCCAGTGATGGACTGAAAGTTTTCGACTTTAAAAAAAGATTCAATGCCCTTCTGCTTTGCACCGCTTACAATAGCGACCGCCAGTGGATGCTCGCTGACAGATTCAAGACTAGCCGCAATTTTTAAGATATCTGGTTCTGCAGCCGAGGCCGAAATGACTTGGGATACACTGGGCTTTCCTTCTGTCAAAGTCCCCGTCTTATCAACCACCAAGGTATTTACTTTTGATAAAATCTCTAGAGCTTCCGCATTTTTTATTAAAATTCCATTCTGCGCGCCTTTGCCAGTTCCAACCATAATCGACATTGGAGTCGCAAGCCCCAGCGCGCAGGGGCACGCGATGATAAGGACCGCGATCGAATTCACCAGCGCATAGGTCAGCCTTGGATCTGGACCAAAGAAAATCCAAACAAAAAACGTAACGATTGAAACTAGCACAACGGCAGGAACAAAATAACTTGCCACAAGGTCAGCTAATTTTTGGATCGGAGCTTTACTTCTTTGAGCTTCAGAAACCATTTTAACAATCTGTGCAAGTAAGGTATCTGCCCCAACTTTTTGGGCCTGCATAATAAAACTTCCAGTGCCATTGATTGTGCCGCCGGTGACCTTTGAACCCACTTCTTTTTCAACAGGAATAGGTTCGCCCGTGACCATGGCTTCATCAATTGAACTTTGCCCTGCCATCACAAGACCATCGACGGGAATTTTTTCGCCCGGTTTCACTCTTAAAAAGTCGCCGACTTGGACATCCTTTAGATCCACCACTTCTTCGATGCCATTTCTGACTCGCAGAGCTTTTTTTGGAGCTAAACCTAAAAGGGCTTTAATAGCCCCTGAAGTTTGACTTCGGGCCCGCAGCTCAAGCACTTGGCCTAACAGAACTAAAGCAATAATCGCAGCTGCGGCCTCAAAATAAACACCGACCTCGCCTGAATGGGAATTTCTAAGTTCGGCTGGAAAAAGATTTGGAAACAATGTGGCTACAACACTATAAAAGAAGGCGACTCCAGTTCCCAGAGCAATCAGCGTAAACATATTTAAATTTTTATTTTTTAGCGACTGAAGGCCTCTTTCAAAAATCGGACGTCCCGAATAGATAACAACTGGCAAACATAAAATCATTTGCATCCAATTAACTACAAACATCAATTCAAGCATCGCCGAAATTAAAAGAGGAACTGAGAAAAGCAAAGAAACTTTAAACCTTTTAGTCATATCTATTAATTCTAGATTTGGTCCCTCGTCTAAGGTGACCTCCAGAGGTTCCAAGGCCATGCCGCAAATGGGGCAAGTCCCCGGTCCCTGTTTTTTAATTTCTGGATGCATGGGGCATGTATAGATCGCTAAAGTCGATCCCGGTTTTTCGGATGGTGTTTGAGCTTTTAAATACTGCTCGGGATTTTCATCAAACTTAATTTTGCATTTTGGATTGCAGAAATAATAATCTTTGTGACGATGAGGAGATCGACCACCTTTAGCTGTGGTGGGATCGATCATCATTCCACAAACTGGATCTTTCACTTTTACTAAATTAGCTAAGTTCAATGGAAACCTCTTTTTAAATTATCCGTGGGAATGTTGATGATGATCGTCAGGAAAATGCGGATGCTGATGGATCATAGCCTGATGGCCATGAAAGTGAGTATGGGGTGACTTTGTCGAATCCAAAGATTCATGGTCGTGCTGATGATGGTCATCATGAGTATGTTCGTGGCTATGGCCCATCTCAATATGCTCATGTTGATGGGCATGATCTTCACTCAAGTGACACCAAACCCCGAAAGCCATGAATGCAAGCGCTATTAAAAATGGCACAGATAAGGATTCACCAAGAATCAAAATAGATAACAAGGATCCAATAAATGGCGCTGTCGAGAAAAGTGCTCCCGTTCGAGCCGTACCAATTTTTCCCAATGAAATAATAAAAGCCACAAGGCTTATGCCAATTCCTAAAAATCCCAGAACGCTAGCTTCTAATAAATGAATA
The DNA here is from genome assembly GCA_043747555.1 of Pseudobdellovibrionaceae bacterium. Classification (GTDB taxonomy): domain Bacteria; phylum Bdellovibrionota; class Bdellovibrionia; order Bdellovibrionales; family Bdellovibrionaceae; genus JAYWDA01. Next base: position 12,096 of record JAYTOY010000056.1, read on the forward strand.
TTAAAATTAAGCTTTTCTCCGATAATAAATCCCAAAAATAAATTTGACGATCCAGCGATCAAACCTTTGATCGACGCCGTTAAAAGGGGATTTAAATGAGAAATATTCCTTGTTGCATTATTATCAAGACTCCAAAACAAACAGGCTAAAGAGATGAAAACAAATCCTAAAATTGTATCTTGCCCGCTGGATCCCCCCGAATTAAGGGACAGAATCACGCAGCCAGCGACGATAAAAATCATCCCACCAACAATTTTTTTTCCAAAATGTTCTTTAAAAATAAACCAAGCTATCAGTGATGTTAGGACTGATTCTAAGTTTAACAAAAGCGAAGCCGCCGAACCGCTGATCCGCAACATTCCGTAGGTTAAAAAGGCTGGCCCTAGTATTCCGCCAAATAAAGTCGCTGCTAGTAGCCACTTTCGGTCTTTACTTTGAAACTGCTTTAAGGAAGTTCCAACCTCTTTTTTAAAAATTAAAATTAAAAAAAGACCTAGGCCTGCCGCAAAATAAAGTAGGCCTGCCATCGATTGCGGCGGAATGACAGAACTTAAAAACTTTGTACCTGGCGCAATACAGCCAAAGAAAAGAGCCGCTATCAGTGCGGCTTGGTAACTTTTAACAGACTTCATTAAGGTGCGCCTTTATCAATCCACTGTTTAACAATAGCAATGTCTTCCTCGGTAACATCTGGAGCATTAGAGTTTTTTGGCGGCATCGGTTTCCTAGCATCCTTCGCCAAAACTAAAATCAAGCCACTCTCCTCTGAATTACCTGGAATCACAATATCTAATGGCGAGTTCAGAAGATCTTCTTTGGTCAAAAGCGGCACCCGCGATGCTTTATGTCCTGGTTGATGGCAGTAAATGCATTTTTGCTCAAGAAAACCTGTTTTAATCGACTCATAATTGGCTTCTAATTTGAAATTCGGCGGAAGCTCTGGTTTTTCAAAAAGTTGTGGTAAAAGCGGACCTACCTTAGGAATTTCCAGCGGCTCTTGAAAATAAGAGCATGAACTTAAAAATCCGAGGATTAAAAAAAGACCCGCTTTCTGCAACCTGGCCTCCGCTATTTAATTTGAGCAGAAATAAAATTTCCGTCCATTTTTAAATACACTTCTAAGGTTGTCGCCACTGAGTTAGATAAAAACTCAACTTTTGAAACCAACTGTCCCGAGGCATCTGTGACTTGCGAAAGTCGAAGACTTTTTAAGTCTGTATAAAAAGGTTTTACTGCTGGGTTTAAAATCTGCCAACCCTCAAGGACATAATGGAGAGAATTTTCTACAAGGGTAACGGCATCTTTATCCTGCCATTTCGGGGCATTTATGGAAGCTGGCCCTTGAACGACATTAAAGCTTAAAGTTTTTCCTTGATTATCCATCAAAATTTCAAGTTGTGCACTTTTACTATCGGCGCCAGGATAAAGTGAAACCATGACTTTAAAGGCCGGGTCCGTTGGTTGATTTTGTTTCTGCGCCGTCACCGCCATAGTCCCGAAATTTGTTAGATAGCTTTCATCAATTTTTTTTAAGGTCACAAGGCGTTCGATCCGATGACAAGCCAGTTCGGCAGCTTTAGAAATGGTGACTGCTTCCGCCCATGCGGTCGAAGCTCCTGCTATTAACATCACTAAAATTAAATAGATTTTTTTCATTTATTCTCCGTCTGTTAGGGATTTAAACAATTATTAGATTTAAAAGCATTTGGATCCAGTGCCATATTTGCCATATTGGTACCTTCACTTCTTAAGCTAGAAGTGGCCACTTTCTCTGAAGTTAAAAGATCAGAGACAACATCGTGCAGCATATGATTATTATCGAAAGCCGCAGGAATCGAAGGAAACATTTTTGCAAAACGAGGCGCTTCTTTGGCGGTCTCAGGCATCATATCAAAATCAGCTGAATCAGGAAGATCCGAGATTAATTTTTTGAAATCAGCCACAGTTTTAGCGACTGCAACATCCCGCTGGGCTTTTGTGGGCAGCAGCAGATCATCATAGAGCTTTATCTGAAACCAATGATAACTCCATATCAGCAAATTAAAACTTGGGAATGTCCGTCTAAATGATTTTGAGAAATAATGTCCATCCATAAATAACATTGTTTTACAAACATCCGTAATGGCGATCATTTTCTTGACCTGATATTGCCCATAGAGGTCCTGCACCCGCTTTGTCATCGCGGGGCCGCGATCCATCGATGTGGCAAGGACATCCAGGATAAATTGATGCAGCATATGCGACCAGTCGAACAAATTTAAAATTTTCGGAAACGTAAAAACATACTGAGGAGCAATATCCGCTTCATCCGTCTTTGTAGAGGGTGGATTTTTTAAGATATTCATGATTTGGACAAGCAATTCTTTTTCAAACTTTTCAGGATCAGTGATCTGGCCGCGATCGATTAGAAGCTTTTCATAAACCAAAGCATGCCCATAATCGAAGGCAAACAGCAATCGTTGCGCTTCGGGGTAAACTTGACCTAATTTATAGGCTTCGGGCGGCATCGGATACCATACAATTTCAGCCTGACCTTTTGTTGAATAGCTAAATATTAAACAAAGTAACATTAGATATTTCATCACTTCACCAAGACCGATTTAAATTCATTCCAGCGATATCGAATCAAAGCCTCAACCGGCAGCATAATGGTTGGATCGCGAACTTCAAATAAGACATAGGTGTCCCAGCTCTCGCTTTTTCCACCATTGTCTGGCCACCCCGGAGTCAAAGGACCTGTGCAGCTGTAATCATTAGCTACTAGATACACCGTCATCACGAAATCAGGAAATAAGGGTGAGTTATTTCCTGAGGCACGATTATCTAAACCGCTGACAAAAACACAAGTCAGAGGCAATTTCTCCCCGCCGACATTGACGTAAGAACCTTCCCTAAGAAGAATCCGATCAAAAAAATCTCGTGAGAACCGAGGGTCTTTATCCCCGCGATAGTGAGAGTCTCCTACCATGGGCTTGTCGTAAATCGGTTCGCCGAATTCAAGTTTGTAACTATAAATCATATCGGCGCCGGAAGGCATCGGCACTTTAAAAGTCGCTTCGGGACGGATCCGTAAAGTAAGATCTCTAAAAAATTGATAGTCAGATGGTGCGGGACCGCCATGGTGTGCAAAAGCCGGAAGTCCTAGGAATAAAATTAAGAAGATATTTTTCATTTTTGTCCTTATCCTTATTTTAAAAGTTCTAATATTTCTTGAATTTTTTTCTCGGCTTCAAAGGCATCTTTTGATTTCATTACATTCTGCACACAGCCGCGAAGATGAGATTCTAAGATCGCGGACTCAAAAGACTTTAAGGCTGAGCCTGCGGCTTTTGCTTGCATGACGATATCCGTGCAATAACGTTTGTCTAAGATCATACGTTCAAGCCCCTCGATCTGACCCTTAATTCTTTTTAGGCGGATCAGTTGCGTCGTGTGGTCTGCATGCATTTGATCACCTGCCGTCTTTTTAGAACTTTTTTTTGATGATGGTAACCTTTTTTTTGCCAAAGATGTCTCCAATTCGTGTCTTGACTTGATACCATACGGGGGTATCCTTGTAAAGGAAGTATCCGTCTTTTGAAAAGGAAGTCTTAAAAATGACAAAATGGCTATATTTAATGGCTGCGTTATTCTTGTCCTCACCTGCTGCGTTTGCACATGGCGCGGCTGAGGGCCCGGTCTCTTTGGAGATATCTTCAAAGGACCCTGTCAGTGCAGGGCGAAGTATTTTAATTTTTCAAATGGTTGAAAACAAAAAGAAGCGCTTGCTTGGTGATAGTGATTTGAAACTTGCGCACGAAAAGAAATTACATTTTATTATTTATGACCCGTCTTTAACCCAGTTTCAACATGTTCACCCGAAGTACACGTCCTCTAAGGATTCAACCTGGGAAGTTGAAGTCAATTTTAAGATGAACGGCAATTACTGGCTATGGGCGCAAGGCGAGCTTGCCTCTGACGGCTCTGAATTTTCAGCGCCGAGCCGCTTAAATGTCGTCGGCGGCTTACCTCAGGCTCCCGAACCAAGGCTCACCGACGTGCGCACAGGAAGCGACATGGGTTCAACCATCACACTTTCGAAAACAATTTTGAAGGCTGGCAAAACGGCAATGCTTGGAATGACTTTCAGCCGGGAAGATGGCACGACTCCACAGATTTCCCCCTATTTGGGAGCTATGGCCCACATTGTCTCGACCCCTTCAGACGGCGATTCACTGATACATGTTCATCCTATGGCGGGATCAAAGCCAACGACCGCCATGCTTCACGTCACATTTCCTGCCGTGGGGTTTTATAGGTTATGGATCCAGTTTGTTGATAAAGGCGAACTACGGGTTGTCTCCCTTGCTGTTAAGGTCCAGTAAATAAAAACCGGAGCGCCAAAAAAAGCCCAAATTTTGAGTGTCAAAAGGATCCGGTTGCGTTAAACCCATAACCCTAGGTTTTACAGCTTACAATTTAGAAAACTCGGAGGTTTACTCGTGGCCAAACAAACGCAAAGCTTTAATGCTGAAATTAAACAACTTTTAGATTTAATGATCCATTCCTTGTATTCGCATAAGGAAATCTTTTTGCGGGAACTGATCTCGAATTCTTCCGATGCCATTGATAAACTGAAATTCCAATCACTAACTCAGCCCGACCTGCGCCCTGATAACTATGAAGCGTTCATTCGATTAGACGCTGACAAAGAAGCTAAGACTTTAAAAATATTGGACACAGGCATTGGTATGTCTCGCGAAGAGGTTATTGAATACATCGGCACTATCGCAAAATCTGGAACAAAGAAGTTCGCCCAGCTAAATGACGAGCTTAAGAAGAGGCCCGAACTGATCGGTCAATTTGGTGTGGGATTCTATTCTGCTTTTATGGTCGCGGATCAAGTAACCTTACACACTCAGAAAGCGGGTTCGTCTGAAGGAATTCTTTGGCAATCAAGTGGTGACGGGACCTACACAATTGATGAAGTTCCACACCCACAAGGGACTGGCACCAGTATCACTTTGCATTTGAAAACTTTTGCGGCTGAAGAAGAAGTTCAAGATTTTACGGACCCTTGGGTTTTAAAATCATTAGTTAAAAAATATTCTGATTTTATTGCATCCCCTATTAAAATGATGGGCGAAAAAGAAGATGAAGTTTTAAATACTCAAAAAGCACTGTGGCTGCGCAGCCCTTCTGAAGTGACAGCTGATGAATATAAAGAATTTTATAAGCATCTGACTCATGATTGGAACGATGTATTAAAACATGCCCATTATAAAGCTGAGGGCACCTTTGAATTCAATGCCTTGTTATTTATTCCAGCCAAAAAAGCTTGGAATTTTAACAACCGCGAAATGGAGTATGGCTTAAGTCTTTATGTGAAACGCGTATTTATTATGGCTGATTGCAAAGAGCTTTTGCCTAATTATTTGCGCTTCGTGAAAGGACTTATCGACAGCTCTGATCTTTCTTTAAATGTGTCCCGGGAAATACTGCAGCAAGATCGCCAAGTTGCTCAAATCAAAAAAAATGTGACAACCAAAATTCTTTCGTTATTGAAAGATCAAATCGCACAAAATCGCGAAGCCTATGAATCTTTCTGGACTGAGTTTGGGGCGACCTTAAAAGAAGGTGTTCCCAATGATCTTCCTAATAAGGAAAAAATTCAGGATCTTTTGTTATTTCACACAACTGCTTCCGATAAATTGACGACCCTGGAAGAATACGTGGGCCGCATGAAAGAAAATCAAAAAGAGATTTACTTTATGACCGGCGATAATTTGTCACAGATCTCAAACAGCCCTTACTTGGAAAAATTAAAGGTCAAGGGTCTTGAAGTCTTGTTACTAGTTGATCCTGTGGATGAATGGCTGACCCAAAGTTTGCCTGAATATAAAGGTAAAAAATTGCAGTCGATCACAAAATCAGGATTGGAATTAGATACTCCAGAAGAAAAACAAAAACTGCAGGAAGAGAAAAAAGCCGTCGAAGAACGCTTTAAGCCTTTATTAGAAAATTTAAAGCTGAAGTTAAAGGACGAAGTGAAAGACGTAGTTATTTCAGATCGCTTGACTGAAACCCCGGTTTGCTTGGTCAGCGACGAAAAAGATCTATCTGCTCATATGCAAAAGCTTTTATCTCAAATGGGTTCTGACGGCGTTCCAAATGCAAAAAGAATTCTAGAGATCAATCCCCAGCACAAAGTTTTTGAGCGAATGCTGACCTTATCCGCTGAGGATCAAAGCCAGTGGGGAGAAATTCTTTATTCGCAGGCGCTGCTGACAGAAGGCTCAACCCTTCCCGACCCAGTTAAATTTTCGCGCCAAATCGCCGATTTAATGATCGCTGCTTCAAAGCAACCGAATCATTAATTTGGTAAACTGCCCTACTTAAGTGTGCTTACTTCAACTCGCGCGTCGAAAAAGATCAGTTTTTCTATGATCCTATCTTCTCCTTGCGGCCCCTACGAATTCCTACGGAATTCGTAGGGTAACAACGAACCACTTAAACCCCTAGGATAA
>JAYTOY010000057.1:0-20771 GCA_043747555.1 Pseudobdellovibrionaceae bacterium
AAGCAAATTTCAACCAAGGAGCTTCAGGCATGGACGCCAAGGGCAGTATTTATATTCCGTACGTTTTCCGATCTTTTCAAGGTTTTGTTGTCCGCGACATCAAAGAATTTCATAAAACACAGCATATGGAAATCCATTTGGAGAAGGTCGAAGACAAAGTTCACCTTTGCAACCATTGCGGCAGTAACTTGGGTCATTATCATGACAGATATTCTGTTGAGGCAAGGCACTTGCGAGTTTTTAGTTGGACCGTGAGCATTTGTTTTTTTCGAGAGAAGCGGCATTGCGGGAAGTGTAGAAAAGTACGAAGTGAATTGATTGAATGGATTTGTCCAACAAGTCCTCACATGACGATGGAGCTTTCGTGGTGGATTAACCGCTTAAGTGAGATCACAAATGTACTTCAAGTTTCAAAGCTTGAGAGTGTCGATAAGATGAGCTGCTACGCTGTTGATCATTATATTTTAAAAAGACTCCTTCAAGGATATCAAATTCCAGAGGTGACTCATATTGCTGTGGACGAAGTTTATGCCAGAAGCCCTGTACAGCAGGGAGAAAACGAAACACGGGAAGATTTATTTTTAACTGTGGTGGTGGATATAAAAACCCACAAAGTGATCTGGGTGGCAGATTCTAGGCGCAAGGAGGCTTTGGATGAGTTTTTTAAAATCATTGGAAGTGAGGCCTGTAAGAAAATTAAAGTTGTTGCGACCGATCAACACGAGGGTTACAGCGCGAGCGTGAAAGAATTTTGTGTTAATGCGGTTGTTGTTCTTGATCGATTTCACTTGGTGCAGAATTTTAACGAAGCTTTAAATGAAGACAGAAAAGATGAATTAAATAACATCGATCCGGAGGGACACATGGGGGATCTAATGAACGGAAAATACAAGTGTAAGTTTTTAACTAAATCTAAGAACAGATCCAAAGCTGATCAGAATCACATCGCTTACGTCACAAAGTTAAATAAAAAAATGGCTCAACTTGAAATCATCAAAGAACATTTCCATAAGATGTTTGAGGCTCCGACCATGCTTGATGCCCGCGTGATGCTGGCTGAGATTTATCAGTGGTCGATGGACATCCATGCACGAGGAGTTTTTAAATGGATAAGGAATATTTTAAAAGACGATAGGTTTTGGAATTACTTCGAGCACCGCTTTTCATCAGGCGTTGTCGAGGGCATTAATCGAGCGATCAAGGGTTTAAAATGGCAGGCTTATGGTTACAAGAACATGGAGTATTTTAAGCTCAAAATCATGCAGAAAGTGGGCTATTTGAATCACAGGTTTGCCTTGAGTTGGAAGTATGACCTCAAATCTAATTAACCCCCCATCCCCACAAATTCCAGAAAGAGCGCCGGGATTGTCTAAGGATTGGACAGCGAGCGCGCAATGTCGTTTCGTCTTGGTTCCGCAGGCCTAGGGTCGTTTTAAAGCGCACCCGAGGTGTCTCAATTCTGGAATGGAACCTGCAATACTCTAGATTGATGAAAAAACGAATAGTTCGACTTACAATCATGACCGCGGTTTCTTTAAGTCTTCTTGCTTGTGGCAAAGGTTTTGAGGCTGCCACATTCAAAGCTGAACCGATGAAACCAATCGATATTAAAACTCGGAGTGTAGGAGATCCTACGGATCCGAAAGCAGCCAATGCTTACAGTCTTGATACTGGCACGGTGACTAAAGAACCCATTATTTATACGGATCAAGTCAATGAAGTTCCCTCGGCTTATTCTGAAGTCAAAGGTCGGTTGCAAGTCAGTCAGTTTAAATTTCAGTTTGATGAAAAAACACGCGACCTAGTCATTATGGGCGACCTTAATATTGGTGGTTTAACGGAAGAAAAGCCAATGTCTTTTTCTATGCATGGTAAAATGCTTCCGCAGAAACCAACTTATATGAAGATCACTGACGAGAAGTCGCCGCTTAAAAGTCTATTGGCCGCAAAAGTCACTTGTGTAACAGACGACTGTAAAGATTTTTTAGTCGACTTTGCTTATAAAGTTGAATTAGAAAAAGTATTTTATGTTGTGCGAGTCAATAACATCACTCCAAAACTTGATATGATCGAAGACTTTCCGACGAGCGAGGCAAAGCCTCCAACACAAGAAGCTTTACCTCCAACAAAAGAGACTTCGTCTCCAAAAAAAGAAGCTTCGCCAAAGAGTGAGCCGGTTCAAGGGCAAGAGCCAACAAAAACTCCTGCAAAGTCTGCGACGGCAGCACCGGCTCCTAAAACCTTGAAGCCAGTAGTGACTCCGAAGCCAAAGGCCACTTCGTCGACACCGAAAAATAAAACAGCCGTTCTTGGGAAGCCGTCTGATGTGGCCACTTGGTTTAAAAGCCAAGAAAAATCCGCGCCCAAAGTGGATCAAACTCAAAAGCCCAGTCCCCAGTTAAACACGGGTCGAATTCGAAAAGCGAATGAACCTAAAAAAGAAAAGAAAACAAAAACAAAGCCGATTCGTAAGGCTGATCCTGTGGCCAAAAAGTCTGCAGAGAAAAAACCAGTTATTTTGAAGCCTATAAACCCAACACCGCCGCAAGCAAAAGCTCCTACGATCACAGTTGAAGAAGAAACTGGGGCCACCGATGAGGGCGTCCTAGAAGACTCAAATGATAATGCGGCTCAAGGAAGTTTAGCAGAGGCTGACTTAAAGCCGGTTGATATCATAGCGATGTTTCCTGAATTAAAAGATGAAAAAGAAAAAGCAGATAAAACTTTAGCCGACAAACGTGAAAAAGACGGCACGACTTTACCGCCGGTTATGAACCCATCTGCTTTTTTAAAGTCCTTGGGCGGAGTTAAAAATCTTTCCCCTTCCGTGCAGGAAGTTTTAGCTTCTTTACCACCAGGTTTAAATCAAGCTGTTCAGGTGATGGGTCGAAATAAAGTCATCCAGCGCAGATTACAACATGGTGTGAACTTGGCTCCCTTAGTGAGCCAGCTAAATCCCCAGTCAGGTTTAAGAATTTTGCATCCTGAGCAAAAGAATTTTTGGGGAACAACCGAGCTTGTTGCCACTGTCTTAAGAATTGGACAATGGGTCTTAGATAATGTCGGCAACGTTCAACTGGATGTAGCAGACCTTTCTGATCAAAATGGCGGAGTGCAAGTTCATAAGGGCACAAATATTCGAACCCACTGGACTCACCAGCATGGTATTGATGTAGATCTGGGATATGTTTTTGCTAAAAATAATGAAGTGGGTCACATGCGAGTTCCTTTATTGGGATCAAAAGATTTTTTGATCGATAAGCAGTGGGAATTATTTAAAGAGCTGTTTAAAGAAAATATCGCTCAGCAAATTTACGTCAGTGCACCTGTTAAGCGGGCCCTTTGCCAACACCTTAAACAGACGCATGAACTGCAGGATCCACAAATTGTCCAGTATTCGAATCGAATTGCGGTTGCTAGCCATCATGAAAGCCATTTTCACTTGCGAATTAAGTGTGGACCTGGGCAAACACTGTGCGAGCCGACCAAAGGCGACAGCGCCTCTCCTTGTCGCTAGAACAACATTCAATCTAGTTAATCAGCTGCGTCAGTCGCTGACTCGCCGAGATGTGGATGATACCCCTAAAGGAACGCTCATCTGAGGAGTTTCCATGACGGTTCGCCCCCTGTCTGATCTTGCCACTTTAGTCAGCCTTAGCAAACGCCGGGGATTCGTTTTCCAAAGCAGTGAAGTCTATGGCGGCCTCGGTAGCTGTTGGGATTATGGGCCCTTGGGCTCGCTCATGAAGTTGAATGTTAAAAAAGCCTGGTGGCAGGCAATGACCCGTCGAAATGACATTGTTGGCATCGATGCGGCGATTTTAATGCATCCGACAGTTTGGAAAGCCTCGGGCCACGTCGACGGATTTTCGGATCCCTTGGTCGACTGTAAAGAGTGTAAGACGCGGTTTCGCTCGGATAATACCGAATCCTACTTAAAACATCAAAAGTGCCCTCAGTGTGGATCGAAAAACCTTTCCGAGCCTCGGCAATTTAATCTGATGTTTAAAACCCATATGGGTCCGGTGGAAGATACGGGATCAGTGGTTTATCTGCGGCCGGAAACAGCGCAAGGAATTTTTGTTAATTTCTTAAACTGTCAGCAAAGTGCGCGAAAAAAAATTCCCTTCGGGATTGCACAAATTGGAAAATCTTTTCGGAATGAGATCACGCCAGGCAATTTTATTTTTAGAACGCGTGAGTTTGAACAGATGGAAATGCAGTATTTCGTAAAGCCTGGAAGCGATGATCAGTTTTTTGATTCTTGGAAAGAAACGCGGTGGAATTTTTATTTGCGCTACGGAATTAAAAAAGAAAATTTAGAATTTAAACCGCATGGCCCGACAGAGCTGGCTCATTATGCTAAAGCGGCGGTCGATGTGCAGTATAAGTTTCCCATGGGCTTTAGTGAATTAGAAGGCATCCACAATCGCGGGGCATTTGATTTGACTCAGCATATGCAATTTTCTGGAAAATCATTAGAGTACTTTGAAGAAGCTAATAAAGAAAAATATATTCCCTTTGTGATTGAAACGGCTGTGGGTTGTGACCGATTATTTTTAGCCTTTATGTGTGATGCTTACCGTGAAGAAGTGACTGTTGACGACAAAGGCCAAGAAGATGTGCGTATCGTTTTAGGTCTGCATCCTGAAATCGCGCCTATCAAAGTAGCGATTTTACCATTAAGTAAAAAACAAGAACTATCCAGTGTTGCCATGAAACTTCGTGATGAATTAGCGTTAGATCTTGATGTGGATTATGACGAAACAGGCTCGATCGGAAAAAGGTATCGTCGGCAAGACGAAACCGGCACGCCATTTTGTGTGACGGTGGACTTTGATACTTTAAATGATCAAGCCGTCACGATCAGGCATCGTGATTCGATGAAACAAGAGCGGGTTCCGTTAGCAGGCCTTGGTTTTTACATCGCCGGGCGATTAAAGCAGTTTTAAAAACTTTTTCCAGGGGGACATCCGTGAACCAACAGACCACAGAAAAAAATGTGAGCCAGAAAACTCCTGTTCCCGAAAAATTTGTTTATTTTTTCGCGGCTGGTGAAAGTGAAGGCAACGCCGGGATGAAAAATATCCTGGGCGGAAAGGGCGCAAACCTCGCTGAGATGACGGCTTTAGGTTTGCCAGTTCCTCCAGGCTTTACGATTTCAACAGAAATCTGTACGCACTTTAATGAATGCGGCGGAAAATTACCGGACTGGGTTCGCCCCCATGTTCTTGAGTCCTTAAAACGGGTTGAGAAAAAAATCGGTAAAAAATTTGGTGATGCGGCTAATCCATTACTCGTTAGCGTTCGGTCGGGGGCGCGAGCTTCAATGCCAGGAATGATGGATACCATCCTGAATTTGGGCCTCAATGATCAGACTGTTGAAGGCTTGGCAAAGGCCAGCGGGAACCCCCGATTTGCTTGGGATTCTTACAGACGATTTATTCAAATGTATTCTGATGTTGTGATGGGGATGAATTCTTCTTTGTTAGAAGTAACCATGGAAGACTTGAAAGATGAAAAAGGTTACCATCTAGACACGGATTTAAAAGTTGAAGACCTACAAACTCTGGTTAAAAAATTTAAAGTCCTAATCCAACAAATGACCCAGCAGAATTTCCCGCCAGATCCCATGGAGCAGTTGTGGGGCGCGGTCAGCGCTGTGTTTAAATCTTGGAATACCCCACGATCAATCACTTACCGCGAGCTGCATGATATTCCTGCAGCTTGGGGAACGGCTGTAAATATTCAGTCGATGGTTTTTGGAAATATGGGAGATGATTCTGCGACAGGCGTAGCGTTTACGCGTGATCCTAGCACGGGTGCAAAAAAATTCTACGGCGAATATTTAGTCAATGCCCAAGGTGAAGATGTCGTGGCAGGGATTCGTACGCCTCAGTATTTAACAAAAGAAGCAGCCCTTGTTGTGCCAGGCCAAAAATCTTTAGAAGAAGTGATGCCAGGTCCTTTTAACGAACTTGTGAAAATTTATAATAAATTAGAAACCCACTACCGCGATATGCAAGATATTGAATTTACCATTGAGCGCGGAGTTTTATGGATGCTGCAAACGCGCAATGGAAAACGAACAGCTCCTGCGGCTTTAAAAATCGCCTGTGATATGCTGGACGAGAAAATGATTTCTGAAGAAGAAGCCATTTTGCGAATTGATCCCGCTTCGCTCGATCAGTTGCTGCATCCAACTTTGGATCCGAAAGCGCAAAAGACTTTATTAGCTAAAGGGTTACCGGCGTCCCCTGGTGGCGTTTTTGGACAGATTGTTTTTTCATCCGAAGAAGCGGTGGAGTGGAAAGAAAAAGGTCACAAAGTTATTTTAGTGCGCATTGAAACTTCGCCTGAAGATATTGCTGGGATGATTGCGTCGCAGGGGATATTAACTACTCGGGGCGGGATGACTTCGCATGCAGCTGTTGTAGCACGTGGTATGGGAAAATGCTGTGTGGCTGGTTGCGGAGAAGTCGAAGTCGACTACCAAACTGAAACCATGCGTGTCAAAGGCTACGTGCTAAAAAAAGGTGATATCATTACTTTAGATGGCGGCACTGGTGAAGTTTATAACGGCGAAGTTAAAACCATCGAGCCAAAATTAGATTCATCTTTTGAGCGCATTATGAAAATCGCTGATCAGTTTCGGCGACTAAAAGTCCGCGCCAATGCAGATACTCCAAAAGATGCGACAACGGCTAAGAACTTTGGGGCTGAAGGTATCGGACTTTGCAGGACTGAGCATATGTTTTTTGGAGCCGACCGCATTGATGCCGTTCGTGAAATGATTTTTGCCGATAACCGCATGGAGCGCGAAAAAGCGTTAGCAAAATTACTTCCGATGCAGCGAAGTGATTTTTTCGAACTGTTTAAAATTATGGATGGGCACCCTGTCACGATTCGTTTATTAGATCCGCCCTTGCATGAATTTATTCCTCACACCGATGAAGAGATCAAAGAATTAGCAGGACGAATTGGTTGGGATTTTGATCGCCTGAGATTAAAAGCGAAATCTTTGCATGAGTTTAATCCTATGTTAGGTCATCGGGGTTGCCGTTTAGGAATCACTTATCCAGAAATTTATCAGATGCAAGTGCGGGCGATTGCAGAAGCCGCAGCAGAAATGGTGAAGCTAGGTAAAAAATTAGTTCCTGAAATTATGATTCCTTTGGTGGGGATGGATAAAGAGTTAGAAATTTTGCGAGCCCTGACTGACCGCGAGGTGAAAGCCGTTCAACACGAAAAATCTGTGGCCTATGATTACAGTATTGGCACCATGATCGAACTTCCACGCGCGGCCATTACCGCTGATGAAATTGCCGATCACGCCGAATTTTTTAGCTTCGGAACAAATGATTTAACCCAGACGACTTTGGGTTTATCCCGAGATGATGCAGGAAGATTTTTGGGGACTTATGTCTCAACAGGAATTTTAGCAAAAGATCCCTTTGTCAGCATTGATCAAAAAGGCGTTGGCAGTTTAGTGCGCACAGCTGTTGAGTTAGGTCGAAGAACAAGGCCTTTTCTAAAAACCGGAGTCTGCGGTGAACACGGCGGTGATCCTGAATCGATCACCTTCTTTCACAATGTGGGCTTAGATTACGTCAGTTGCTCTCCGTTTCGAGTCCCGATTGCAAGGCTTGCAGCGGCTCGGGCAGCACTGCTTTCAAGAAAAGCACAACACTAGATTGGATTTTCTGTGAAAGTCGTTAAGACCTACATCTCTGGAAACGAGGCACAAATTCGCTCAGGCCGACTGACGGCTGATGGAATTTCAAATCAACTTCAAGGCGGGCGAGCTTACACTTCGGTTGTTTTAGGTGGCACCGATGGGCGCTGGCAAATCCTGGTGAATGACGAAGATTATGACCGCGCTCTGGAAATATTAACGGATCCGCCGATGTCTTCAGTTGAACACACGGTTCCAGAGCCAAGGACTCATTTGCGAAAAGCGATTATGTTTGCCTGCTTTGCGATGATGTTTGCGCCCATTGTATTTCATATTTTTTCCATTCAGCAGGCCCTAACTTACTGGCGACTGGAATCAGATTTTAAATCTAAAATTTTGTGGGCCAGTGTTTTATCGTTTCTTTATTTAGCAAGCCTACCCATGTTATGGTTTTTATATGTCAGGTCCAATCACTAACGGAGATTGAAAATGAAAAAAATAATTCTTAGCGGTTTAGTATTTTTTGGAATGGTCGCTAGCGCCGCTAATATTTTGGTAGGAATTCCGATTGAATCGGCTTCGGCGCTGTCTAAATTAATGAAGCCGGCGATAGAAGCCAAAGATGGGCCTGCGGCCTGCTGGTTTTTAGGTCAAGTGCATGGTTACAGCTTAGCGCTTAAAAATTCGCGTGTGAACGGCGGAGAAGAACTTTTTAATATGGTGAAAGAATCAGCCGGACAATGTGGCGGCGCTAACAGTTCGGATTTAACAAAAACATTCACGGCTGAAGAATGGGTTCGCCTGTCTGAATTGCAAAAGAAAATCGAAGCTTTTAAAATGTAATGGAAATGGGCCCGCATTGTGGCCGTAAAAATGCACAAAGCGAAAGTGGCTTCGCCAATTTCGCTTTGTTTCGAACCTATTCTCTTTCTTACGAGAGGAGATTCGAATGTCGGATTCAAGCTGTGTAAACTGTAAGACGTTTCATAGAAGGTGTCGGCGTTTTCTAAAGTTTTTTGAAGGGCTTTTAAAAATAATTTTATTATTTTTAGGGGTCCTCGAAAAGCTAAGGAATCTTTTTTAAGTAAAGTCTAAAGGGCGCTCCAACGTGTTCACGCTCAAGGACTGGGTTCTAACCTGCAAAGAGGTGGGTTTAAGGAATTGCTAAGTTGGTGAAGCCGCTCTCTGAAAAGCGCCCAAGAAACAGGCGATTAATGCAGTGAATAATATCTCGCCCTAGGGCCGGTCCGAGCCCGTGACATTTTCGTAGTATTCTAAGTTGACTCAACCTTTGGTCCAGTTCACCTTTAATAACTGGGTGTCAAAAAGTTCATTTGGCAGAGGGGTACTGACTTGAGAATTAAGAAGCTCGAACTGGTTGGATTTAAGTCATTTAAAGACCGCACGGTCATTAATTTTGATGCAGGGATTACGGGAGTTGTCGGCCCCAATGGTTGCGGCAAATCCAATATCGTCGATGCCCTCCAGTGGGTGATGGGCGAGATGTCGGCCAAGGACTTGCGTGGCAGTACGATGACGGATGTCATCTTTGCGGGCGCCGAAGGTTATGCACCTTTGGGCATGTGTGAAGTGTCTTTAACGCTCGAAAATGATGGCGGTCCTTTCCCTGCAAAGTATTTAAAATTTTCTGAAATCATGGTGACTCGTCGTCTGCACCGCAGTGGTGAAGGCGAGTATTTTGTGAATAAAGAGCCGGCTCGTTTAAAAGACGTGCAAGAAATCTTTATGGACACAGGTGCTGGTTCAAAAGGCTTTTCGATCATTCAGCAAGGGATGATCGGCCGAATTATTACAGCCAAACCTGAAGATCGAAAGCATTTGATCGAGGAAGCCGCTGGAATTACAAAATTTAAAGCCCGCAAAAAAGAATCGCAAAGAAAATTAATTTCCACCGAACAAAATTTAGTGCGCCTGCAAGATATCATCGGCGAATTAAAGCGCCAGATTGATTCTTTGCAAAGACAAGCCCAGCGAGCCGAGCGTTACCGCAATTTAAAAAATCAAATCGAAGATTTGGATCTTTGGTTGTCTTCTATTCAGTACACGCAATTAAAAATCATCAGCAATGAAGCTGAAGGAACTTTTAATGAAGCCCAAGGAATGGAAGCAGAAGGCGAAGCCAATTTAGCGCAGCTGCAATCTGACCTTGAAGTCTTGCGACTGCAGTTACTTGAGCGTGAAAAGCAAGTCGAAGACCAGCAAGTGCTGTTTTATGCTCAGCAAAGTCTGGTTCAAAAGAAAGAGCTTGAGACTCAGGAACTTCGTTTTGAAATTGAACAGGCTAAGCGCAACGAGCAAATGACAGGTTCTATTTTGCAGGAACAGCAAGCTCGTTTGGAATTGCTTTTACGCGATCAAACTCAGCTGCAAGCTCAAGTTGAAACTTTAAAAACTGAAGCGGAAGTTTCTGAGAAATCTTTCACTGAAAAAAATGAATACTTCCAAACAGCACAAAGCCGTATCCAAGAGATCGACGAAGAATTAACAACATCACGCCGGGAGCTGTTTGCCGTCGGTCAAAGTGAATCGTCGCTGGAAGCAAAAACAAATTCTTTAAATACACACTTGGAAGATCTTCGCGAGCGTGAAGGCAATGAGCAGTTAGTTTTAACAGAACTGCGTGAAAAGCATTTAGAATTTGAAACTCGCCGGCGCAAAGTTTTTAACGATCTTGAAAAAGAACGTCAAATGCAGCTGGATTTGTCCAACGACTTTGACTCTTTTGAAGCCAATAAAAAAATCCTGACCGAAAGTGCGCAAACAAAACGCATCGAGATGGATGAATTCAAAGATCAGTTGAATGAAGTGACGTCACGCCTGTACGGCTTAGAAAACTTACAAGCTAACTTCGAAGGCTTCGAAGAGGGCGTAAAAAACGTCATGCTTTGGCAGAAAACCAAAAACACGGAAGTCCGTGCAGACGGTTCTGTTGAAACGTATTTTCAGCCGGTCTCTGAAGTGGTTGAAGTGCCTTCTGAATACGAAGTCGCGATGGAATCGGCTTTGGGAACAAGACTGCAAATGCTCCTAGCTTCAGATCAAAGTCATACCTTAGATGCGGTTCAATATTTAAAAGATTCACAGGCTGGGCGATCCAGTTTTATGGATCAATCCAGTTCTGCTTGGTTTGAACGAGCTCAGCCGCCGGTTCAAGAAGAGGGCGTTAAAGCTTTATTAAGCGATGTTGTTCGCAGTCATGAAAAATATCAAAAATCCGTCAGCTATTTATTAGATGGCGTGGCCATTGTTGATTCGATTCGAACAGCTTTGGGTTTGCGATCTCGGTACCCAGGTTGGACTTTTGTAACGACCGATGGTGATACGCTAGGTGCCGATGGTGTGTTAACCGGTGGAGCCAGCGAAGGCGCAGACTCTGGAGTTTTAAAGCGTCGTCGTGAAATTAAAGAATTATCCCAGCGTAAAGACGAATGGGCTGGAAAATACGCTTTAGCTCAAGCCGCGTTGAAAAAAACCGAACTGCAATTACAAAACGTAGTGACGGATTATGAAGGCGCGCAAAAGCGAAAAATTGAACAAGAAATTAAAGTCACTGAACTTAAAAAAGATATCGAACGGGCCGAGCACGAATTATCAAATGCCCAGTTTGCGGTTGAACGCCAAGAGCGCGAAGTTCGAAAGTTGACAGAGCAAATTCAAATTCAAGATGAAAAGTTTCAAGAGCTGTCTTCAGCCCTTGAAACGATGAAAACAAAAAAACTTGAACTTGAATCATCGACCCAGAATTTACAGGAAGAATTGATTTCAACGAAACTAGGTTTTGAAGGTTTATCGAATGAAGTGACAGAGCTGCAAATTCGAAAAGCGACTAAATCACAAGAGTACGCAGGGGTCCTTCGTCAGCTAGAAATGATTTCAAATTCTGTGCAGGATCTTGAAGGTCAGCTTTCAAGAATGAATGATGAAAGCGAGCAAAATCGTGGTCGTATGACTGACGGTCAGCTGAAATTAGAAGAAGAAAAATTAGCCTTTGAAAAATTAATTCATGAAGTCGAAGAGCTTAGATTAAATGTGGCAAGATCAAGGGACGAGTTTGAACAAATGTCTGCGCAAGCTAGACAAATGGAAGAACAAGCAACAGCAGCCCAGCGGGCGCGCAATGATCGTCAAAGTCGCATGAATGAAGCTCAACTTCGTTTAGAGCAAGCTCGAATGAAAGAGCAATATTTAACCCAGCAAGTGCGCGAACGGTATATGCTAGTTTTATCAGAAGTAGTTGCAAAATACGAAAACCGCGAAGGGGATCCATCGACGGCAGAAGCTGAACTTAAAGATCTACGCGAGCGCCTTGGAAAAATTGGCGAAGTGAACTTATCAGCGATTGAGGAGTATGAAGAGACTTCTCAGCGTTATGAATTCTTAACCAAGCAGCATGATGATTTAAATGAAGCTAAAGAACAATTGCGCCGAGTGATCGATCGAATCAATCGCATCTGCAGCAAACGGTTTAAAGAAACCTTTGATCTGGTCAACGAGCGTTTTACGCGCGTATTTCCAGTTCTTTTTGGTGGCGGTGAAGCTCGCTTAGAACTTCACGAAGATCCAGAAAAAGGTGAAATGGGAATTGAAATCATCGCACGGCCTCCGGGAAAAAAGATGCAAAACGTCTCTTTGATGTCGGGTGGAGAAAAAGCGCTGACCGCCGTGTCCTTAGTATTTGCGATCTTTTTAGTGAAGCCGTCACCTTACTGTTTACTGGATGAGGTTGATGCTCCTCTGGATGACGCCAACGTTTTCCGTTTTAACGACCTCGTTCGTGAAATGGCGAAACGCTCGCAGATTATTGTTGTGACTCATAATAAGCACACCATGGAAGTGGCTGCGAAATTGTATGGTGTGACCATGCAAGAGCGCGGTGTTTCTACGATGGTGTCTGTGAATGTTGCGGATTACCGATAAGCGTCTCAGGTTGAGGCGCTGATTTTTTTGACACCAGGTTGCCGGGATTTGGTTCTTAACCTCATATTTTAAGCTGTAAGTTTATAAAATGGATTTGAACTGGTTCAGATTTTGAAAATCTGTAACTTATGAAACAAATCCTAAATCTCATATTCTTTGTTGTCCCATTTTTAATCCAAACTTTGGCTTTTTCAGCCAGTCCCTTACCGGCCAGCGAAGTGACCGAGATTAGAAATTTTACGTCGCTGTCTTTGAAAAAGGGCCCGCTTCTTAATCCACCAAGGGGAGTGGCCTTGCCGCAAGTCCTGGCGATTCGAGATTACGTTAAAAAAATTGTCGAAGATCTGGCAGGGGCTGACATTAAGTCCCGAGACATCCATTACGTTGTAAACGTTTATGCTAATAATTCAATGAATGCCTGGGTCATGCAAATGGACCCCGAAGATGGGGCTGAATCCAAATGGAAAAAGAATAACCCAGGAAAAATTTGGCCTCTTCGTAAAGCCTGGGGATTTCCTGACGATAATAAACCGATTTATGAATTGGGTGTCACCACAACTTTGCTTCGAAGGCTGTCCACAAAGGACGAACTGGCTTTTATTTTAGGGCATGAACTGACCCATCTTTTAGAAGGTCACACCGATCATGGTGACAATGAGACAGCCGATTTTAAAAAGTGGTGGTCTTCTCAATCTCATGAGGCTGTCGCCGATCATTTAGGTATTGATAAAATTTTAGGGAAATATGAACTTGATGCGGCACTTTCCGTGATGGATAAGCTTCACCCCAAAAGCGATGACACTTTATCTTTAAGTGATGCGATGGAAGCGGGCGCAGGAACTCATCATGCTGAGGGTGTGCGAATTTCTGCATTGCAATTTTATATCGAATATTTAAGGCGCTTTAACTTAAAAGCCACTCCACGAGTCAGGACTGAAATTCCTCAGGCTTTAAAGCTTGATATTTGGGGTCGGTCTCAGAAACCTAGTATTGAAGGAGATCCATCGGCCCTTAAAGCGTATATGGAATATATTGATAAAATTTTAGATGGGAAAGTAAATCCGAAGGATGCCTACCAAGAAGATGACGATTATAAAGCAGGGGCGGAATTTTCGAAATCGGCCATGGGTAAACTTTTTGGCGAAGACGAGGAAAAAAGTTTTGCTGATCTGATGGTAAAAACGGTTGAAAAAATTAACCGCTCACAAGCCAGTAAAGCGCAGAAAATTAATGCATTTCTACAATGCATGGTTTTTGTAGGAAGCCGTATTACATCATATTATCAGGGGAATAAGCTCTGGTTTGATGGTCTGACCCTAGAGACACGTTGGACTTTGTCAGAGTTCCTAGTTAAAAACGCTTCAGGTGAAAACCCTTGGACGGTCAACGACTTTAAACAACTGATGAGCCAATGGCCCCTAGACAGCCGAAAGTTTATTGAAAGTCCGTTCCTGGGAAATGAAGTCGGAATTAAACTTTTCACAAATGTCGTAAAGGCCGCACCTGCTTGGCAACAGTTTGTTTCCTATATGACTTCAATGGAATCCTTCACTCAAAGAAATCTTGTTCACACAATAGAGTTAGGTGGTTTGTTAAGTAATCTGCAAGATGGCGAATTTCCTGAAAGCCCTTTAAAAGAAACCTATCGGAAAAATATTTTAAATTCTTTGTCCCAGTACCCGCACACAGATTTGCTATTAACCCAACTGGATAAAGGGGGAATTTCTGGTTTTAATTATATTGCAGAAATGTCTTCAGAAAAAGATGTCAGTTTATGGGCAACACAGGTCAAAGAAGCCATCCGACCGCACATGGCCTTGTATAAAAAAAATATTTTTAAACAGTTGATGGTGGTTCTGGCCAAGAAAACTAAAACAATTTATGAAGATACCACGGTCACCTTTGGTTTAGCTCGTCTTAAGGTGAATGAATTATCGCCGACTGAACTGACTTCTTTTATGAAAGCCTATGAAAAAAATATTCAGTCTGTGATCAATCCTGTCCGAGATCTTAATAGCATTGACATCACTCGAATGATGATGAAGGAAGCATTCCAGATCGCTTTAGAGTTCATGGCCTTTCATGCTTCAGACCGTAAAAGGACATTAGACACACTTAGGTATATTTTAATTTCGACTGAACCCAGATATTTTTTAAATCGAAAAACGCTTTCTCAAAAAACTCAGGACCAGATGTCACAGATTTTAAAATCAATGTCGAAGGAAGAGTTTTGGTATATTAGTGAAACCTTAAGTTCCTCTGAACAAGAAATCTGGGAAGAAGTTAAAGTTGCACAAAAAAAATACAAATTTTCTTCAGGCAGTGATCTTCTAACAAAAGTCATGACTTTGCCTGACGCCGAAGGAAAAGACCTTGCAGATAAATCATTCAGCTGGAGCCGCGAGCTGAAAATGAATGCCCGCGTTCAGCAAAATCTTCTGCAGCTCTTTAATCAGTGGAGTGACACTGGCAGTTTAGCGACTAAGGAGTTTAAAATTGCTGAACTAAAAAGACTTTTAAAGAATATTGAAGTTGCAAATTACATGAAACAATTTAATGGTTTCGGAGGCTTGGAGCTTGGGATGCCGCAAGCGGCCGCGAAAGCTTTATTTGAAATTTTTTATCAGCAAATCGGGTCTTTTTCAAATTGGCAGGATCTAGTTCATACCTATGAGCGTATGACAAAGGCTTCGGGGGCAGGATTTATTCCCGATCTTGAACAAGAAAAACGTTTAAGTTTAATTTTTCAAGAAAAAATGAAATCGATGAGTCTTCAAGATCAACTTCAGTGGTTGCAACGAGAAAGCCTTCGAAAAGCCTTGGGCTCAGAGTTTGTTGGCCGGCAGTTGGCTGCGTACGTCCATCAAACAGTAGGAACTCAGCGAGCTCGGCTGAAAAATGAAACATCGCGTGTTTTAAAATTAATTCCTTTGCAAGAAAAATGGCCGGACGCTTTCAGCATCTTTAGAAACTCACTAGCTGAATTACAAAAAGTGCAACCCGCAGAGCTGGCCAAAATATTCCCTGAAGATTCGCGCAGTTTGACAGAAAAATCTGAAATTGGCGTCAATTTGATTCGCGGTATGAGTGCATTTTCGGTTTATGTCCGAACTCTTTCCATGGATGAACAAGTCGAGATGATCGAGTTTATCACCGGCCGTTCGAGCACGATGCCTAAAAGTTTAAATGTGCCACCAGACCGTCGTGTTACAGACGCTGTCGACAATAAGCAGTTTTTTTTAAAGATGCGCGAGGAAATGAAGTTTCGAAGTGTTATAGAGCGAGCCATGGTGATCAACTCTATCTTGACGGGACCTAATTCCATGCTGGCCAAAGAAGAAGGACTTAAAAAAGTTCATCAGCATCTTTTGAAGTCTGTCTCTTCTGACAACCGAGAAATGGCAGAAACTATTCTGAAGGCCTTAAGTGACGCCGAAAAGGGTAATAAGTCTTTGATCCTATCTTATGCACTTTCGCAAAAATCCGAAGCTGCTAGTGGTGAAGGTCCACTGACAGAGGCCCTGGTTCTGCGAAGCTTGTTAGATTCGTATGGAGTTCCTGGCGTCAAGTTAGCTCAGTATTTGGCTTTTACCAGTGAGTTTAAAAATTTCCAGTCAGCTCTTGAAGTCTATCAAGATGCAGCAATGCCCATCAGTTATTACGAGGCGCTATTATTGATTCAGAAGCGCATGGGTGCGAACTGGGATCCATCATTGTACCGGGTTAATAAATTGCTGGGTTCAGGATCGGTCAATATTGCGATCGAATATGAAAATTTAAAAACTGGCAAAGCCGAAGTGGTTTCGCTTTCTCGGGACGAAATTGAAGTGAAAACCAAAGAAGATTTCCGTAGGTTTCAGCTTCTTCTAAAAGAATTAACTAAGACTGATGCACAGAAGAAAAAATTTGATTTTATTATCGGATTAATGGAGTTGATTCAGAAATCCGTGACCCTCGAATTTGATAAGCCGCATTCTTTCAAGATGCAAAAAAGTGTTAAAAATCTTTACAGTCAAAAGGTCGATGGCTGGAATATTCAAACCATTGATGCTTACGCGGTCAAAGACATGGCTTTATTTATGGAAAAGGCGCCAGGCTCAGGAGCTCGAAAAATTCTGAAAAATGACCCTGCCACATACGAATCTGCAATGCGGGCCTTTATGAAGGTTGAGTACGGCATCCTTCGAGGTGTGGATCAAACTCAAAATTGGAATCCTGTGCCTTTGCATGCAAATCCAGATCTGCACGACGGCCAAGTGATGATTGATGTGAACAATCGCACAGTCACGATCTTAGATTTTGGTCAAGCGGTCGAGATTTCAAATCAAGAGCGAGAGTTTGCTTTAGATTTATTAAGAATTATCTCGAAAGTCGAGTCAGTGCCTTCCGCTATGGGACTGATTCAAAAATATTCGATGGCCATGCAGAATAAAAAAATTGATCTTAAGTCCGCCGATTTTGTCAGTGCCTTAAATCGAAGCGACCGCATGGATGTATTTGTGCATTTGCTATCAAGTGTGTCTCGGGCTGGATTTGATGTGCCTCTTTCTACGGTGCATTGGGTCCTTGCGGCCAACCGGTTGATCAAGCTTGGTGAAAAAGTAAGGCTTTCGCCAGAGTCATCGATTAAATGGCTTTTGGGATTAAGAAAAGTCGGACTGCCTTTAGTGACATTCAATGCGGGTAAAGCCATTGCGGATAAGATCAAAGGCGTTTTGTCTCCGACAAAGCAGATGCTTCCAGCTCCAAGGTGTTCTGCGATTTTTAGTTTCTGAGGTGTCTCAGTCGGAGACACCTTACTTAAACAACTGTAAAACGTAAATTGTTCCTCGTATTAATATGAAACATTGTATTCTTACCGAATCGCTTTGGCTTGGCCAATCGGTTGCAATTCCTAGTTGTGGAACTTAAACCCAATTTAACAAAGGAAGAAAAATGAAATCAATCACTCAAGTTATGACGTGTTTATTAGCTATCTCTTTCACAGCCCAAGTTGCTACTGCAGGTTGTTTGGATAAAACACCAATCACTCAGAAGGAATTAACGAATCGAATTAAAATTGCTAAAATGCAATATGCAGATTCGGTCAATATGGAAAAGACTTTTGCAGATTTGGCAAAAGATGCGCAGTGGACAAGTGCTGAGGCGAAAATGATTCCCGCGATTGGTGCGGCTCCGTTAGCTGGTTTAATAGCTGCGAATTATTTCTTTGCGGGAGTGGTCGGTGGTAGCGTGAGTTACCTTATTCGTTCTGTGGGAGCCGCGGCTGTCATGGTAGGAAGTGTTACCCAAACAGTAAAAAGTTTAAAAACAATGTTTGGATTTACAGACGTTGAAATTGAGGAAGTCATGAGAGACTTAAGGGATGAAGCCCATTCCCAAGGTTTTAGCTGTTCATTTAATGATTTGCATAAAAAATTAGCTGAGCAAAGAAATCAAATTATTGAAAGAGAATTAAGTGGCTCTATTTACCGAGCTAGTAAGAATTCTTTGTTGTTAGGTAAGCCGTATGCCGATGCGACTCGTAAGCTTTATGCTATTTCAGCTCTTGAAAGACAGTTGCGTTCGACAGAGATAAAAGAGTTGTCGGAAGTCAGAATTGTAAACTCTTCGCCGGACACAAAGCCAGCTGCAGTTGGGTCTTCAGTTCAACGAGGTTCATTCTAAGAATTAAAATAGATTAAATTTCGAACGGAGTGCTGTTGAACGCAGCACTCCGTTTTTTATTTGGAAACGTTTAAAGTGCTATTGGTGCAAGGGCTACTGTGCGTTGCGAGGAGGCTTGCTTGC
Organism: Pseudobdellovibrionaceae bacterium; assembly: GCA_043747555.1. Classification (GTDB taxonomy): domain Bacteria; phylum Bdellovibrionota; class Bdellovibrionia; order Bdellovibrionales; family Bdellovibrionaceae; genus JAYWDA01. The sequence goes on from JAYTOY010000057.1 coordinate 18,404, forward strand.
GAAAACAAGTCTGCTAGTACTAAGGTTTTGAATCTTGGAGAAAATGATGGAACCATCCCACCAACAAGCTTTGTACCTGATGATTGGTCTGATCGGACTGATTGTCCTAGCGATTTTTACGCCATTTATCCTAAAAGCTTTTAAGAAAAAGTCCCCAGCTGTTGATTCCACCGCCGCTACGGCGGTCAAAAAATCCGATGACTTCACGGACGCCCTTAAAGAGGCTGATGAAGAGAGTCAGAATTTAAAATCGGCCTTAAAATCAACGGAAGCGAATATTTTTGGACGCTTGCGGACTTTATTTTCAGCAGGCAACCCAACGCCAGAATTGGAAGATATTGAAGAGGTGCTTTATACGTCGGACTTGGGGCCGAAGACGGTTGAAAAACTAATGTCGACTTTACGAGAAAATTTATCTTCCAAAGAAAAAACCCAGATCAACTTGATCCGCGAGACTTTGCGAAAAGAAATGACTGATATTTTTGAGGTCACCGCCAAGCTGGATGAGCAAGTTCACTGGGCCAAAGAAGGCCCTACAGTGATTATGATTGTTGGTGTGAATGGCGCCGGTAAAACCACTTCCATTGGAAAATTATCAGCCCAGTGGGCGCAGATGGGTCACAAAGTTTTAGTGGCCGCTGGCGATACATTTCGTGCGGCTGCCGGTGCTCAGTTAAAAGCTTGGACGGAGCGGGCTCAGGTCGAAATTTTTTCGCCCGAAGGTGTGACGGATCCTGCGGCAGTGACCTTTGATGCGATTTCCAAAGCCAAAGCTCAGGGTTTTGATATTGTCCTTGTCGATACGGCTGGTCGCCTGCACACGCAAGCGCCGTTGATGGAAGAACTTAAAAAAGTTAAACGCGTGATGGGGAAAGTGATTGCCGATGCCCCTCATGAAACGTTTATTGTTTTGGATGCAAATTCTGGCCAAAATGCTCTGGCGCAAGCTAAAGAGTTTCATCAAGTTTTGGGTTTAACGGGGGCCATTTTAACAAAAATGGACGGCACTGCGAAAGGTGGAATTGCCGTTGGGTTAGCGAATGAATTAAAATTGCCAATTAAATACATCGGCGTCGGCGAAAAAATCCGTGATTTGAGGGCCTTTTCCTCTGTGGAATTTATCGATTCCATCGTTGGAGAAAACGTTTAGCTCAACTTATGACACGAGGCCTCAGGCCGTAAAAGCCGCAATTTCAGCGGGTTTTGTGTCAGAAAATGAGCAACGCAACACTTCTTTTGCCTTGAGGGGCGATACTTCCTTGATAACCCAGAAACAGACGCTATACTTTAACTTATTGATCTGGATTTTTTCCAGAAGTTTGAATGAGTTAAGGGTTTCTTTCAAAGAAAAATAAAGAAGCTTGATGAAAATTTGAAGACACTTTCAGAGAATGGGGATTCGGGCCGTGGATCTAAAGAAAAGAACATTTAACTTTTCGGTCGCTGGTGTTCCCTACAAGATTAAAACTTCCCATGACGATGCCTTAGTTCAAGAATTGGTTGATTTTGTCACAATCAAAATGGATCAAGCTATGGCAGCGACTAAAAATGCTTCATTTCAGAATGCCGCGGTTTTGACCGCACTGAACATTGCAGAAGAACTAATCCTCCTTAAGCGAAAAGCTCACCGCGAGCTTGAAAGACTTGAAGAGAAAACTCTAAAGCTTGCCCTCGAAATGGATAACTCCCGCGAAACTTCTTTAGGAAATGCCAAGATCAATAAAGTTGCTGAGCTGTAAAATTTCAACCTTCGGTTGAAAAGCAGCAACGTCTTCACTTTAAAAGGTGAAGTTATAATTGAGCTTGGAGTTTTGTGCATTTTGAAAATCTGCGATCTGAACAGCAAAAGCGAGAACTGCGAATATCCTTTCGTCAGCGCGCGGATCTTTTTCAGGCCCATCAATCGGCTTTCCAAGTCGAACGTTTCAACGAACAGATGATTGAATTTTTAAATTCTCGAACGGGGATTTGGGCAGCTTATCGAGCTTTCGGTTTTGAACCGCGTTTGGATAAAATTATTAAAAGCTCAAAGCATTTGACTTGGGTTTATCCTAAAATGGTCGAGGACGAAATTCAGTTTTTTTCGTCCGAAAAATTTGCCACAGGAGCTTTGGGTTTTGAAGAACCTGTGGGTGGCAAAGCGGTTCCTTTACAGCAAATTCAAGGATTTATTATTCCAGGAGTGGCCTTTGATCGAAAAGGTGCACGGTTGGGTCGTGGACAAGGGCACTACGATAAAATGCTGGCCAAGGCCAGTGGCACACGTGTGGGCGCGTGTTTTACGTTTCAAATCTATGAGGGGACTCTGCCGACAGAGTCTTTTGACATGAAGATGAATGCGATCGTGAGCGAGCAAGGTCTGTGGTCT
>JAYTOY010000058.1:0-10234 GCA_043747555.1 Pseudobdellovibrionaceae bacterium
AAAAATCAAACCAGAAGCTCAGCCGGTTGTCCGGGGCTTTTTTGTTAAAGGTCTAGGTACCTTGTCCACATTTTTCCCACTGTTTTTAGAAAGATCCCATATAAATTTCCGAATTCGAAGAGTGATTCTCAAATCCTAGAAAAATCTTAACTAATTCCTTATTTAATCCATCCTATTCGTTGAGGCGTCCGAAAAAATGGCCTCCAGTTTGTAATACGGATACCTGTCGAATAACCGACGCCAACAAATCACCCCAGGGGGAACGATGAAAAAAGTATCTGCAACACCAGCAAAGCCTAAAGCAAAAAAGCCTTCCATCGCTAAGGTTAATTTTTCAGTTATGTATAGCGGAAAATCGACGATGTAAGGGCATGAAGAAGCCTTGGCTGAGCCAAGGCTTCTTTTTTTTAATATTATAAAAGGGAACTTCTATGAATTTTTCAGGCCTACCAGTTCGTCATCTTCTTCGACAACTTAAAATTGAGACTACAGATTGTGATCTTCAAATTGCATTGGCTCTTGTATTTGGACTGACTCAAGAAACGCAAGAAGCCCGCAAGAAATCTCATTTAACTCACGCGACAGACATGGGCCATCAAATTCGCTTTTCTTTAAATGATCGAGTCGACCGCGCTATCACAAAGTTAGCTGCATTTTTCGCAAAACAATTACTTGCAAAGTCTATTCTTGAGGTCTCAGTCGCGTTGCTTGATGAAGACTACACTTCGCAAGTATTTTTTAGGCAGCTTCAGAAAGAGGGGATAAGAGTTCATTCCACTTTGGCTTTATCAACATCTGAAGTTTTACTCGAACTACTTAATGATAAAGAAAAACAGATTTTAAAAACACTCCAGGAAAACAAAAAAGACTTAAATCTAATTTTAAATTTCGCTCGTGAAAGAATTTATTCTGGAGACTATTCAACGGCTTATTCTGTTCTTATGAAAATAGAGCTCTCCGAACGAAACGATAGCGCGCATCATATATTGGGATTGTGCTGCAATTTTTTTGGAAATACAGATGAATCTGAAACTCATTTCCGCAGGCTCTATGCAAGTTCAAATATAATCTCAAAGGTCAAAGCGGCCTACGTTCTTTCAATGCTTTATTTGCGTTTACATCCAAAGGACAAACAAGATTTAGAGGTCGCTGAAAATTTTCTGTCAGCGAGTCATCAACTAATTGAAAGTCATATGACAATTCAAGATTACCACTTTCACAGCGTTTTTAACCGAAATGGCTTTGCACTCTGCCTCTTTCGTCGTGGAAAAGTCCACGAGGCATTACAGATGCTTCAGTTAGGTATCGAAAAGCTTCAGCAAAGTAATGATGGCGCAAAAAACCTTCATCAATCTGTACTTATTTATAATGCCGTTCAATGCCTGAAAGCCCTCAAGCGCTACGATGAATGCGAAAAGTTATGTCAAACGCTATTAGAAATTGACTCTCTTTTTCCAGAATACTGGCTGGAATTATCAATTGTTTATTTAGAGCAATCAAAATTTAAATTGGCGTTAGCAAGCATTAAAAAAGCCGAAAACTTAGATGCATTTATTCCAGAAATCTATGCGCTTCGGGGTTATCTTTACCTTAACCAGGGCAGAACCGATTTAGCTTTAAAGAATTATAAACGGGCGGCGCTTCTGGCGCCTCAAAACTCAACTTATCAATCTGATTTAGATTACTGTATTGAACTTCAATCAGAAAACATTTTGGAGAATATTTTATGAATGCCACTTTAAGATTTTCTTGTTTCCAGGTGTTTTTCTTTATGGTCATGTGGACTTCCAAAACCTTACATCCCATTTACTTCGAAAGCGCTGGGTCTCTGGCAAACTTTGGATTAAGTTATTCATGTATGGCCCTGGCAGGATACTTTTCGTTCCTAACAGGATCTTATACAGATCGAATGGGATCAGCAAAGTCCTTAGCATTAGGCTCGATCCTTTATTCCATTGGTTTGTTCGCCAGAGCTTTCCCAGAATCAAAAACATTAGCGATTTTCAGTGGACTGATTGCAGGTGTTGGGGCTTCAATGACATTAAATTCGCTACGCCTTTGGATGCTAGAGAATGCCACTTCTGAAAATAAGGCGCGATGGGTGGGGCTTAAATCTTCGACGGCTGCATTAGGCACAGCCGTGGGTTGTACTTTAGCTGGATTTCTACCAACACTTAGTTTTTTGGCAGTTTCTGTAAAAGTTATTTTAATGAGTTCAGGTGTAACGTTATTTGTAGTCGGAGTAGTCATTTTCATATTTTCACATAAAAAGAATAGAGGTCTATCGGACCATAAAGAATCGCCACTCAAAAATATTAAAAAAGTTTTCATTCAACATCGGCGTTTAGCTATATTTACGTCGACGATCGGAGCCTTAACTGGTTTCTACGTCAGTTTTGTCAGTCCCTATTTGCCACTCATCATGAAAGAAAAGGGTTTTTCTTTAGAATCCATTGGTCTATCGATCGGAGTTTTTTCATTGATTCGATTTTTCTTAGATCCAATCATTGCCCGTTGGATTGAAAAAAAGAAGTCAGATTCTCTAAAAATCTTTTTATTTGCAGAATTTGCGATTTTATTTGTGACTGGAATATTCGCGTTGGCTGTTTCCAAAGAAATGTTTATTGGCTTTTTAGTTCTAAGAAGTGTGGCCTTAGGTTTTTCAACGATTTCGGAAGAGCTTTTATGGATCCAAAAGTTTCCCCGTGAAATCGTCGGATTACTTTTCGGCCTCAATCAATCTTTCTATTTCTTAGGGGATTTTCTTGGGGGCTTGGTTAACGGATCACTTTATCAGACATTTGGTTTAGCTGCGTGTGTAGGTATTGCGGTGACCACGATTATTGCGAATGCCTATCTATTTACCGTACTTTTTAAGAAGAATCTCCAAGAAACATTGGTTGATAAGGCAACGGCGGTTGTTGCGTGAAGGAAGCTCGCCGAATCTGGCTTATGGATCAAAGACTTATTCGTGCACAAAGGCGGGGGAGAGCTCCCTCATTCAAAGAGCACATTCTGACTGGTTACCAGGGTCTTGTGTCTAATCGAAATTTACTTCAGATTTCGAATCTTGCCTCCCAGTGCACAGAAAAAAGACTGACTTTAGCAGGCGGTGCTGAAGTCATTCTTCTGGTTCCGGTTATAAAAAGTTCGCAGGTGCTAGTGAGTTTTCATGGCGGGCCCGAAAGTTATGAAGGCACTGAAATAAGATATCTTGGGTTGTACCGAGCCCTACTTAAGAAAGGTTGGACCATTGCGATTCTTAACTATCGTGGTTCTACGAAGCTCAGCAGTTCAAAAAAAAATAATTGGAAAAACTGGAAAAATTCGATCATTAGCGACTTTAAGGATCTAAAGTCGATCCCCGAAATAAAATTGAAAACGATCAGTTTATTAGGCGCAAGTTTTGGCGGCGCCCTTGCTTTAATAATTTCTAGATCATTTAAAATAAAGAAGTGTGTTTTGTTAAGTCCTTTGCTTGATCTGAAAACCCAAAGAGATCGCGCAGGTCATGAATATAAAAGCTGGTTTTCTTCGCGATTTTCGCTTAAAGACTACGAGGATTTTTCTTTTAAGAATCTAACCGAGGAACTATCAGCTAAAGCGCTTGTTATCTGCAGTCAGAAAGATGAAGTTTTGGGGAATTCGATGAATAGGCTTTTAATAAGTAGATTTAAAAATAGCCTGGCGTTTAAAGTTTTATATCAGCGGGCCGCCCATCTTCCGAAATCATATCATCTTGCTTGTGAAAGATATGATTTAGCTTTCAAATTTTTGAATGATTGAAAGTAAATATTTGCGAGTTGGAAAATTGTTTCGCATTCTTTGAGGGATGCGTAGGCTGTTTGGTAGTAACGCTTCTTTTCTTTTTCTGATGGTTTTGCGTTTCCTTCGGATAGGTTTAAGGCAATCGATGATGAGCCTCGGGTGAGTTGGTCTCTTAGGTTTCCTTTGAGCTTTTGATTTGTGATTTTACTGCTACGGCCGTCTGTATTCGGTACAGTATTCGGAATACTGCTAATGGTATTCTGAATGGTGTAGTTCCATTTTGCAGATGCAAAATGGTAGGGGGAGAGGGCAGTCGGGAGGCATTTTCAACTATCGAAGACAATTAGGAAAAAATAAACAATTCAAACACTTGGGACGCTTTGGCTTCCGTCACTTTCTACTGATTTCTATGGTTTTCTGATGGGGTTGGAGACGAATCAACGTCCAATTCTGAGAATTTCTTTATTTTATGCATAATCTGAGATTAAGTCTTGTGATTAATCCTAGATTAAGCTATATTGAGCTGTGAGCCAAACAGCTAAGTACGACCTAAAGGCAGTTCAGCATCTTTGCAAGTCAGCAGATCTTGGGAATATTTGGTTTCCAGCGCCATCTCGGTCAATTAATAAGGTGATCGAGGTTTACGCCGGAACAGACGCTCCTAAGAGCTATGAAGAGGCTATGCAGTTTATATTGAGTGGTATTCAGGTATTGAGCCCGAGTGATTTTGTGGAGCGAGTGCTGCAGTGGGGAGCAACAGTAGCAGATGTTTATGGACTGATCTTTGATAGTCGCACGTGGTATGTGAAGTTTATATTTGAAAATGGTGTTCTGGAGCAAATTTCGTTTCATCCTCCAGAAAAACCAATGAAGACAGTAAAAGGTAAAACAGTTGGCTAAAAAGGAGTTTTTATGATTCATCCCAAGCGTTGTGGAAATTGTGGTTCTGAGAAGCTTCAGAAGTTGGGAAAAGACTTCCTGACTCTTCCTTGGCGTGACTATCCTGCAGTTCTGCTAATCAAATCTGTTGATGGTTTTAAGTGTGAAAACTGCGGAGAACTGATTCTAAGTGCAGCTCAGATGAAGGACCTGGATTCAAAGATCGAAACCTCGATTGCTCACTATGTGCAAAACTTTTTGATCTTGATTCTCAAGCGAGAAAATTGTGAGCAAAAAGAAATTGCCGCCCACCTTGGAGTCAGTCCTGAGTATCTGTCAGAAATTAAAAGTGGTCGTAAGATTCCGAAGTTTCAAACCTTTAATTTTTTAAAAACGCTGGCCTATGATGCGAATTCATTTAAAATTTCGCACCCAACGTACCAGCCCAAAAAAGCAACTGCTTAAGCGGCTCTTTGCAAACACAATCCCGATTAGTTATGTTTTCCGATGGCAAATCGGTCTTTTTTCTATCCTAATTTTTTATGCACCTCATTTAGAACCTGGCTCGCCATTCCCATTTAAAAGAGAAGGGCTAAAAGTTTTATATTCAAGGGAGTTTTGCAAGATGGCCGCTCTGGCGGCAGGAGTTTTTGCCTCATAGATCATATCAACAGTGCTATCAATTTTATCTGACGGCAAATAAATCGTTGATCTATTTGTTGATGGCATTTGAGGAATAGTTTTAATTGCCTCTCTGATTTGTTCTCTTGTTGGACTTGGGGCTTGCAGCGCTGGTGAGGATTCAACAGCATGATTTGCCTTTAATTCTTTTAGCTGTAATCCCAACAAGTCAATTGCGGAAGATATCTGATGGGACTGTGTTTTCAACTCAGTTACCGCCGAGTCTATCTGTTCTGCTTGCTTATGAATTTGGAGAACTCTGTCCAATAACGAAGACGTTTGCCAGAGAGCCGAAAGTGCTGCGATACCAATCAATAGCGTGCCGAATCCCTGTGGGTGTGGACTAAAAGTCCAATTCCAAAATCGCGCCATGAGATTTTTCATTATAGTCATCTCATTTTACCTCAAAGTCATAGGCTTCAATTTGAACACCATCAAATGAAAGACTCATCTGATATTTACCTCTAGGATCACTTGCGGCGATCCCCCAATAGAACGCAGTTTGACCAAGGGATTCTGCCACTTCCTCATTTATGATAATTGTATGACCGTCTTTAGAAATCGTAAGTTCACCAGGCTTGCAGGTTCGACATGGAAAATTTTCTGGAGAACTTGGAACTACGAGTTTGATTTGTATTTTTATTTTTGGATTTGGCTTTATTGAGGTAAAGCGCACACCAATTCCAAAGTCTTCGCCACTATGAACAATAAGATCTTGTGCTTTTTTTTCAAAACCTTTTTGTTTGTTCCCAGCGGGTACAACAAAGAACCACTGTTCAATTACTGATGACCCACCATTCCATGTCGATGGTTTTTCTATTGATGAATATTGGTTAGAAGTAGTGCTGTTGGATGAGTATACGACGCCACAAAATAGCGTGGCCGCAAAAATAATTAAACCTGGTAATGAAAGTCGACGCATTTAGTGTTTCTCCCTTGGATTTTAATTTTCAGGAATGCTTGCATAAACCGGGAGATTAATATCTAGTCCCAAGATAGCACACACGTTTTCATCTCCATCTTTGCACAAGTTGATGAGAATTTTTTTGTAAGCCACCAGTTCCTTTCGCGCATATTTTAACGGATCTTTTAAAGCTGATGATTTGCAGTATTTTTTTGCGTATTGAAGTGCATACTCAGACCCAGCACCTTGATTTTTAATACAACTCAGCTCACTCCTAATTCTGACAATATATTCATCACAGGCGCCCAGCGCGTGTCCCGCACAAAGTGCCTTTGTCAGTCTCTCACTTTTTTCACGCGCTATTTTTGTCTTCCTATTTTCTCCCAATGCCCGTTCAATTCGTTCCTCATCTGTGCACTCCCAAAGCGCACCTTTTTCACAAAACACAGTAAATATTTTAAGCCTTTCACCCATTGTCGTTGGGCTGACGTTCAGGCACGCCGATCTCAAACTCAAGGCATTATCGGTCCCGCTCATGATCCCTCGGCGGCACCGCTCTAAGTTGATATCATTTGCTATTTCAAAAGTCTGTAGAAGATCTTTTTTATCTCTGTTTTCACTTATTCTTTGAAAATCCAAATCGTCACAAATACTAAGATCGCCAAATTTACACGCCTTTATTCGCGCCTCCACGGCTAAAGACGCCGCGTCTGGGTAAGACTTTGCGAGTGGGGCCAATTTTGCCATTAAACGACAATCCTCAGCATTTTCGCGAGTTGGCGCAATCGACAAACAGGTTCTTTCGTAATTTTGTATTGTATTGACCATAAAATTATAGAGTAACTGTAAATTTAAACATCCGTCTGGATTTTTTGCCTTACATGCCTTATCAGCGAGTATTTTCCATTTCGAATAATCGGCCTTATACATTGCTATCGTTACGAGATCATTACAGCCAAAGCCATCAATACCACATGCTTTCTCGAAAAGAGCGACAGCACTTTTATATTTTCCATCATTGTGAGCTTCCTTGCCGAGATAATAACAACCTGTTGCTTTCCCGCTATCACAAAGCTTTTTAAAAAACGTTTTAATTTCAGCACGCTTGCCCTTAAGTCGCAAATCATGAGCGAGGACAAAACAGGACCCATAATCTCCTTGAGAGCATTCCTGTTTATACTGATCTGCAGTCAGGATAATTCGTTCTTTATTCCAATCTCCGATTTTGCGCCACTCATGGTGTTTTGCTACATATTTTTGCCACATCTCGTTTGTATCAGTTTCCACCGGCGGTGTTATCGAAGGTGAATCGCCTGAAGTTGCAGCCACAGTTTTCAGCTCATTATAATATTTTATTGGAATAGCAAAATTTAAATTTTGTCCACTCTCTACTAGTGCTACGGCTACACCTATTACTTTCCCTTTTTTATTTAGAATCGGGCCGCCGCTGCTACCATGACTTATGGGCGCTGATATTTGAATTTGATCCCTATTCATTGTCTTTCTAATTGCGCTGACGATTCCATTGGTGAAAGTTGACAAATAACCCAACGGACTTCCGACGGCGTAAATATCTTCACCAATCTCCAAAGTTGTAGACGTATCAAGATCGAGCGGAATTCCCTTTTGGGTATTTACGCTTAGAAGGGCGAGGTCAATCTTTTCACTTCCATTGAGGAGCCGGTTAATCGTGACTGGAGTATTACCTGAGCCTGTAATAATATATCCATGAGCTCCTTCGCGAACCACATGGAAGTTGGTCAGGACTTTGTCTCGTTCGACAAAAAATCCGCTGCCCTGAGAAATCATATTATTATTTGAATCTTGCATTACTATCGTAACGACACTTGGAATGGCGAGCTTTGCTATATCTTGAGAATCTTTAGCGTGCGCGGCTATTGAAATTAGCCCCGACAGAAAAATAAATGATCTAAGAGAAAGAAAATAAATCATTAGGTTCATTTTGGCTGGCCTCATTGTTTTTATTGGGGTGAGCAAGTAAAATTGTTACCATATGAGGGAGTACAGGTGTAGTCACTGGGAGGAGGAGACGCTGGTGTTCGCGAACTTTCCCCCAATCCTTTCCCCATGCCTTGGAGCATTGTTCCAAAAATCGCTGCTGGATGTACATAGCTTGGATTTTTTTCACATCCAATAAACTTTACAGCATCTTCCTTTAAAGAAAATCCACAAATTTCCTCTCTGCTTGAATAATACCATGCAGTGCCGCCCTCAATCTTTTGTGATGGCCCAAAAGCATCGGGCTTGCCCAACACTTCAACAATGTGCTTTGAGGAATCACCCTCATGAATATTTTGAAATACTTTTGAACTCAGAGAGGCACAACCATTTAGCAAAATTATTGATGTGCAAAACAATAAGAGCATTTTCACGTTGCATCCTCACTTCTTTATTTTTTCGACCAGTAGCCGGTATTTCATGTCACCATCGGCAAATTCCGAGCTGAATAGAACCACGGCGTTGGATTTTTCTTCCAGTGAGTTGAATAAAAGCAAAGACACCGGAACTCCAAAGTAATCGCTCAAGCTTTTTACATGATGAAGGTTTTTAGCCGAAGGCAATACTCCGTTCACCCATCCATGCAAAACTGACAGAGGAACTTTGCAAGCCTTAGCCACAGAGTTGATTGATGCTCCCCGTGATTTAATTTCTCGTTTTAAAACTTGCTGTAATTGAATCTTCATCAGTAGTTGCATCGGCTCTAGACCTTAAACCTGAATCTAAATTCATCGGACTGAATGATCATGCGGTTCACTGAATGACCGAAAAAGAGAATCGTGAAGAAAGGATGATGGCACCGCGCTAAAGTGTCCTGAGTTGACGGCCAATAATTGTTTTTCATTCGGCCTTCCTTGGATAGTTGACTGTGTCCGTAGATTCCGAAATGGCCAGAAATAAACTAGAAACTACACCAAGTAAGTTCAGGTCTGATAAATTCATTATTTCGTTTTGGCATGAACTATTCAGGGCTAATTCTTTACAGGCATTTCTATCGGCCCCGATTAAATCAATTCTTTTCATGAATGATGGGGCATGATTCTCCGACGCAATCAATTCAAGTTCGCCGATGGCATTATAAAATACGGTCCAGTCTGATAAAAACTGGGTTCGAAACTCATTAAATGTATAGCTGGGGGCGGTCTTGATAATTTTATTGAATTGCTTAGAGGCATAAAATTGATTCCAAAGATGGATCAAAATTCCGTTCTTCAAAATGCAGCTCATAGCAAAGCAGTGGTCATAAATAGAACTCAACATTTTGTCCGCCCTAAGCCGAGCATTATAAAGTGATATGGTGGCAGCGCTTTCAAGGTGCATTTCTTTTGTTGAGATCTTCCAACAAAAAGCTGAGGCAAAGGTTAGCCGTAATTGATCTTCCGAATTGAAAATCAATAGGCAGAATGGCAAGTCTAAAACATTTCCCAGTTCGCACGCTGAGAATTCTTCATAGCCGATAGAACAAGTAGTTTTACCCACCGACTGACGAAGCACGGTCGGAATTTCGTCAGGGGCCAGCGCGGTCAATTCGGCGGCTTCCCGTACAATTTTCCATAATTCTTTACGGCCTTGGCCGTCTTCTTTGACCATCTGATTTGCGAACCGGCTCATTTTTGCACCTCCGCAAATTGAAACCTAAGCCCGGTGTCCATTACAAAATCTACTCTTACTGAAATGGTCACTGCCGTTGCACAAATCATGATGCCACCCTTTCTGAAATGCGCTTCAGCTCGCGACATACAGTCGCCGAGCTACATCCCAGCAGTCGGCCAATTTCATGATACGGCAGTTTCTGGCTAAAAAGTTGGAGCAGCAAATCACCATTGATATTTTTCTTAGGTGCTCCAAGCCGCTTTCCTTTGGCACGAGCGTTTACAAGGCCGGATAGTACTCGTTTGCGCCAGCATTCGTGACATAATTTCGGTTTTTTCATACGAATAAGTTCCTTTTAAGTTATTGGTTTAAGTGGGTATTTTAATAATT
>JAYTOY010000059.1:0-6276 GCA_043747555.1 Pseudobdellovibrionaceae bacterium
AACGCCTCAAGATTGTTCTGATATTTAAAGGGCTTAAGTGGTTCGTTGTTGCCTTACGAATTCCTATGGAATTCGTAAGGTCGCAAGGAGAAGGCAAGCGTCTAGAAAAACTGATCTTTTTCGACGCGCTAGTTAATCCAAGCACAAATAAGTGGGGCAGTTTCAAAAATTATACTTTTTACAATTGCGAAAATTTGGCTATTAAAGCTGGCTATGATTTACATATTCGAAAGCCTGATATTTTAAATCAGGCCTTGCTATTTTGGAATTGAATTTTAACAAGCGTTATTAAAAACGCAAAATTAAAAATTCTTGAAGCTAGAATCTATAATGTCTTCAACTTTTCGCAAGCTGATTTATTTCTGAGTTTGCAGGCTTCCGTTAATGCTTCGGTTGCTTTCTGAAGCATGTTGAGTCCTTCGAGAGCAGATGCATAACTATAAAGAACATAGTCTCTATGATAACCTTCGCTTCCCTGGGGAAGGCTTAATGCAAGTTCAAAATAAACTTTCGCTTTTGCAAATTCACCCTTTGAATTTAATGCTAGTGCAACATCTACTAAGCAAAGAGGATCATTCTTTGAAAAACGAAGACATTCAAAGCCGTAACGAAGTTTATCATCAGTCGTACTTGAACGAATATTTGCCAATCGTCTTAAGCAAAAAATCGAGCTGGGAACGGCCGTAATACATTCTTCAAGCACTCTGTGCGCACCATCCCAGTTATCATTATCTTGTAGAATCATTGCTTTTGCCTGGAAAACATTTTCGTTTCTTGGATCGAGCGATTCCATTTCAGCCAACAGTCTGCCTTGCTGAACAAGATCATCTTTTTGGTTTGCCTCCATAAGCTGGTCAAACAATTCCCGCATGGGTTTGCCAGAGTGGTTTACAGCGTTTTGCTGGCTAGCCATTGGAGCTTGATGTGACTTGGATTTGTCTTTAGTAATTTGTGGATTTAGATTGGATTCAGCCGGAGACAATTTTGGAATTAGTTGTGCATTTGGCGCTGCTAGCACGGCTATATTTTCAACCTTTTTATTCTGACCGCTAGAATCCGGCGCCGACCAGCGACCTAAAGCAACACCAAAAATAAAAATCATAAAAATATAAAAGTATTTCATGTCGATCTCACAGTAGTAACTTTAAAACAAAATTTCGACCAGCATGCGAAAAAATTAGTTTTTGTGTATAAAGATCAGAAGGTGATTGCCTATGTTTGGGGCCTGGCGCCATGGGAATGAAATAGTTCCCATCGATCAGATTCAAACTAAACCCTTCACTGAGTTCTAGCCTCAGTTTATGCTGTAGTGACATGGAGAACATCCTCGTCTTCTAATATTCATACCAATCAATATTCAAACAAGTCGTAATTTCGGATGGCGAAGGACCTACGATCTTCATTACTTCTTGAATGAATTGCGGAATCATTTTTTGAATTTGCGCAGCTGTCTCTTTTGACACAGACATTGGTGAGGTAAAAAACAGATCTCTGTCCCTGCGATTTTCCATTTTTTGTATGCCTTGCAAACGCCAATTTTGATGGTGCTTATTGACGAACGGAGAATCTTTATCAACATGAAGACTGGCCGGGCCGTATGAAATTTTCCCATCTTTTTCTTCACATAACTCATTTTCAATTAAGAATTTGACTACCTTGTTAACGAGCGACGGATCTAAATTTAATTTTTTAGCAATGTCATTCGAATGATTATACTCTGGCACTGCTGAAAGATTTCGAATTCCTGTGTAGAGCCATGTTGAGTAGTAAATTGCTTTTTGCTCATCAGTAAGTTCTTTGTGGCGATGAACTCGGCGCCCAATTTTATTTGCCTGTTCTTTTAATGCAAAAATTTTCTTCTTTATTTTTTCTTTATAACGAATTTTTCCAGCTCGTTCGTGTTCGGCAAGCAGATGTAAATATTCAGATTCGAGATCGCTCAGGCCCAAAAAATCACACATCTCAGAAGCTTGATCTGGCGTAAGTAACTTTTCCCATTTCAGCATCAAACTTATAAAGGTAGAGCTAACTTCGAGAGCCTTACCCATTCTTCCCTTAATACCATATCCAGCACGTCCTTGAGAAGTGATCCAACTGTTTAAGTATATAGAATAACTATTAAATTCAAAAATATTAAGCATAACTTTATTTTACCACTAGTAAAATAAAGAGGTTACTTTTTACTAGAAAAATCTATAACGCGGAGCTCTAATTGGCTATATTCCAACCCACAAGACAAGTAACCGGCCCAAGGGCCACAAGGAGAATTTATGAAATCAATTGCAACAATCGTAATCTGTCTAGGAATCAGCGCTCAATCTTTTGCCGCCACAACTTTTTGTGAACTGTCAGCTCAAAAAGAAGATGGGAATTATAGCGAAAAGATCGGTAGTGGAGTCCTTGGGCAAGAGCCAGGTGCACAGCTTATTCTACAACAAACCAATGATGTTGTTTACATGGCTTACAGAGATAGCAAGACTCCTGGACAATATGGCTTAAGCACTGTCAACGCCAAACCTTTAGCAACAGTAGCCTCCATTCATGAGGGAGGAACTACGGGTGCGCTGTTTGATTCCGCTCGTAAAATAGCGATGATCTGTTTTGATAAAAAATAATCAAAGGATTCCCCTTTCTATTAAAAGATTGGGGAATGCTTATTGCATTTAGAGGTAATATGATGAAAAAACTTTTTAGAACCCCCTATCTCGCGTTAGTTTCGCTTTTAGCTGTCAATCTTCTAGTCGGCTGTCAGGCCAAAGACGGGACTACGCCTGTGGCCCAAGCTTCAGCTACAGGGACGTCAGATCCGAGATCAGTTGATGGAACCACTGATAGCGGCGGAGGCAATGGCGTGATGGAGAAAGTTTACGAAAGTTACGCTATAAATCCTTATGGGCTTCCTGCTTACAGCCAGCATCTACAAAAACTTTTTGATAGCCTTGAAAAAGCAATTCCAGGTGCAGGTTTTAAAGCCTGGTTAGTGGCAAAAACTTGGTACATTGCTCCCTTAGAGCTTAAGAAGATTGATAAATCAATTCTAGGACTTTCTTTCATTGATTCAGAAACTGAACAACTAGCAATTCAAAAACCGAACTCGATATGGATTAAAAAAGATGTCTTTGATCGCATGACTACAGGAGCACAAGCTGACCTTATACTGCATGAGTATGTCATGATCATGTATCTGATGAAATT
Organism: Pseudobdellovibrionaceae bacterium; assembly: GCA_043747555.1. Classification (GTDB taxonomy): domain Bacteria; phylum Bdellovibrionota; class Bdellovibrionia; order Bdellovibrionales; family Bdellovibrionaceae; genus JAYWDA01. Next base: position 3,196 of record JAYTOY010000059.1, read on the forward strand.
CAAACCCTATTCAACAATTTGCAAAATGATAAATTCAAAGGATTGTCAAGTTCTTGGAACTATCGACAAGCTCTGGCCTGCGGAGGCAGCCCGAGCTTTAAATGAAAAAGACTACGAAAATATTCGCGCCGTGACGTCATGGCTTAAGGATCGACGAGAAAATAGCGAATTAAAAGCTGAAGATGTGAGAGCTGTCTTAATGGCCAAAGAATTTGATTTACGCTTTCTTAACCCACTTGATGCAAAAAAAGAAAAACCTGTTATCATGTCCAATGCTGAATTTTTTGATGTAGTTCAGGCGCAAGCTTTAACCGGAAATCCACTGAATCACTGTACAGCTGAAGAAACAATTGAAAGCGTTTGCGATGTTCAAATTAAGAAAAATGACATTTATCCAATAAATATGCCCATGCATGGTATAAAAGCATTTAATATTAATGTTAAGAATTCCAATGGTGCAAATAAAAATTTAAATTATATGTTCGGAAACGATGTCACCATTCAGTATGCGATGACTTATAAAGGTCAGGATTATTGGACAGCTTTTGGTATCCAATTGGAAAGCGTAGTTAAGACAGGCGACCCTGCAAACATTGTGGTTTTCATTTTAACTCGGTCTACATTTATTCAGGAAAGCCAATTTGAGTTACAACGAATTTACATCAAGCCAGGAGTCATCACTTCAATTGATCTAAAACGCGAACAAAAATGCTTAGTGCAAAAAGTAAAGCCAAGTTCATTTGATACGCAATCTTTGGTTTTGCACCGTCAAGAAGACAACGATTTTTGGGAACAATATTTATATAAATCCCTCGTGCCCACCGCTTTTTGCGACCGAATAAATGTATTTAATGATAATAAATAAAATCTTATGAGTTAATTTTTATTCAAACTTTCTGAATTGATAAATCAGCGTGGGGCTAGATTTTATTCAAAACACCAGACAAATTGTGAGAGTTCGTGGTTTTAGTTGAAATGACTAAAATTAAATCGGGAGTATTATGTGGGAGGACTGGTTTTGTCTAAAAAGATTTCTAAAATTATAACGGTGAATATATTCAGACTCTGCTGCATGCTTTTATTTTCTGTCATATTTTTTTCACTGGAAAGCTTTTCTGAGGAGCCTTCCAATGTGGAGAGTCCTTCAGTTATTCTTCTACCCGCATTTAGTTTTATGATTCCTGGACTTGGATCATTTATAGAAAACGATTACAAGACTGGAGCAAAATTTGTTCTCTATGGGTTGACCGGTCTTGGAATTTACGCCTATTCAGAAAAAAGAAGTGGCGATTTCTTAAAAAGTGATTCATTAAGCTATAATCATTTCCGAGATCTTGAGCGAGAAAGCAAAATTGGTAAGGAGATGCTGCTTCATTCTATGATGCTTAGTACATATAACTCTTTTCTGACCCGCTCCAAAGAATCGCAAAATAACAATGAATATACTTTTTTACCTGCAAGTCAGAATATGGAATCAATTTTAAAAGCCCCTTTTAAATTCGAATATTTGAACCGATGGACGACATATATCCCATTCACCTTGGCTATGTTTGTCGGCGCAAATAATTACAATAAAAATACCAGACCTGAAGCCTTAGAACTAAGACCTATCGATGGGTTATCGAGTAGCTATACAAGTTATGTTGCAGGAACTGGTGAAGAGGCTTTTTTCCGAGGATGGCTCTATCCAGTTCTCTATGAAAACACAAATAGTCATATTATTTCAAATTTAGTTCAAGGCACCGCCTTTGGATATGCGCATGGACCCCAGCCCTACTTTCAATTGGCGTTTGGATTTTATGCAGGATGGTTGAATCAACGTAATAATTTTGACTTAGGCGAAGCTATATTTGTTCATGCTTGGTGGGATTTCTGGGTTATCACAGCTGAGTATGCACGAAGTAGAAGTATGACAAGAGATTATAATTTTCAATTACCACCCCTTCAAATATCTTTCTAATATAAACTGTTAACGATCTCTGCCCGATTATCCAATTGGGTAGAGATGACTGCATGATGGGGAGGTTTAACGATTGGGTTTGATTTATGGATGCTCCCCTCCCTTGCTTGATCCTTCAGGGGACTTTCGAAGTTTTAAGAGGCTTAGTAGTGCCTGACCCGCTTTTGATTAAATCCATTTGGTTACTGACGACCTGAGCCGCATTCGGTAGTATCTTAAAAGTGAATGAACTTCGCACATATCCTTTTATTCAAACCCATACATTTCATGTCGAGCCTTTTCTTCAACGCACACAAGGCTATGCGCCCTTCATCAGTTCTTCTTTATTTATAGGAATAGAGCGCGTAAAATTTCAGTCGTTGGCGGGTATTTGTTTTCCGAATACACAAACGAGTGAGCTGACGCTTAACGAATTTTCGCATGCAAAATGGTTTTTAGCGAAGACGGAAAGGGTCAAAAGTGCGACATCGGGCCCTTTGCTCGCTGGAAAATACCGCTTCCTCATTGAAAGGACTGACGCAGATCCGGCACATGTCGATTTAAATTATCATCCACATTTTGTGGAGCCCGTTACAATTTCGGTGCGTGATGGACCCGCACACGTAAAAGTTTCCTGGTCGAAACCACTAGCTGCGGATAATTTTTGGCTTTTTATTTTGCCTGTGAACACCAGCAATTTTTTAGCCGATCTTTTACCAGTAACTGAAAATAAATACTTGCTGCAATCAGCTGTTCTTGCCAAGAGTGATCTCCCTACTGGCGCGTATCGGTGCGTCGTGCGGGCTAATGAAATGCTGAAGGTCCCCGACTTCATTGGATTTAGCTCCGAATCCTGGGGAATAAGCGATAACGTATTTAACGTTCCATAACCACTTCTTAAAATTCACCGTTTCAATCAACAAGGTTCAGCCTAAAAAAACTAAGCCTTTATTTTTTCCGCTGACCCTACGTTGGCATCCGCGTGTACTTGGAATACGACATAATCCCTTTCTGCGATTTCTCCGCAGCCTTTCCCATCATAGCTAAGGTGCAAAATTTAAGTTGGCCTGCAAAAGCTAAAATAAACCCGATACGTAAAATAAGTGAATTTAATTTTAAAATCGCCATAAGCATCTGAACCT
>JAYTOY010000060.1:0-9585 GCA_043747555.1 Pseudobdellovibrionaceae bacterium
ACCTATTTTTAAAACAAGATGATGGTAAAATACACTAAAGAATCTGGCTCACACTTGCTAGGTTGGTACGAGAACGCACTGATGAAAACCCTACCGACCTAAGAAACTTGCAAGTTAAATTCCAATTCGGTCTTAACGGAATTTAAAATAAATCCTGAAGCGAAAGCTTTTTCAGCAAGAGTTTTCGCCCGGTCTGATTGTTTTGTGCCTTGAATTTGAACGTTTAAGACAAGCTTTTTCATGACGGGTTTTCCTGCTTCATTGAGATCGACCACCAAATCAGAAGAAGCATCAACACTTTGAAATTCAACTCGTGAAGCTTGCGCGTAGACTTTAAATGTTGCGACAAAGCAATTGGTCAGGGCTTGAGCAAATAAATCTTCCGGTGAAAAAGCTCCACCCGGTCCACCGAATTCTGGCGGAATGGCGCACTTGGCTTGAGACTCATAGGATTTTATTTCCCACGTGCCACCCGTTCCGTTTGAAGCCTGAGACTGCGCTTTAAAATTCATTGGATATTTCATATTGTTCATACTAGTGTGAACAATATGGAAAAGCAAGACACTCAGCCCAATTCTAAAGAAATACGCGCCCTCTCCTTAGCTGTTGGCAATTTTATTCGGTATTGGGGATTTCGCCGAATCCATGGGGCGATTTGGACCCAGCTTTATCTTTCCTTAGGTCCTCTTTCCGCCACGCAGCTGGTCAGACGATTAAAAGTGTCCAAGGCTCTAGTTAGCCCGGCTTTGGGTGAGCTTGAAAAATGGAAGCTGATCCTGCCCGTTCAGGCGGATAATGCAAAAACCAAATTTTTTACAGCAAATCCTGAGGTCTTTAACGTGATTCGCAAGGTTTTAGAAACCCGGGAGCAGCTACTCATCAACGAGGCTCAAACCAAACTGATAGCGCTTCAAAAGAATTTAAAAAAGAACAGTGTTAATCCACAAAGGTTGGCCGATTTAGAAGGCATGATTCAGTCGGCGCAGTTCGGCCTTCAATTTATTTTACAGATGGAATTACCGGGGGATAAATCATGAACCTTGTCCTTATCTTAGGAAATCAGCTTTTTGAACCCAGCCTGATTAAAAAAAATATGGGTGCAAAGAAGGACTTCACGGTCTTTATGCGGGAAGACGTTGGTTTGTGCACCTATTACCGGTTTCATAAGCAAAAAATTATTTTTTTCCTGGCCGCCATGAGGACTTTCGCTGCCGAACTTGAAGATAAAGATATTAAAGTTCACTACGAAGAGTTACAGGCAAAACCGAAAGATAAGACCTTTGAAGACAGCCTTAAAAAATATATTAAAGAAAATAAAATTTCGAAAATATATTTATTTGAAATTGAAGATAAGTTTTTTGAAACTAGGCTTCTTGATTTATTTTTGGCTTTAAAAGTTGAAACTGAAGTTTGGCAGACGCCAATGTTTTTAACCAGCCGTCAGCAATTTAAAGAGTATTTAGGAAAATCAAAACGGCCTTTTATGAAGACATTTTATGAAGGCCAGAGGAAACGGCTAAAAATCTTAGTCGATTCAAAACTAAATCCAGTGGGTCGGCAATGGAGTTTTGATGAAGATAACCGAAAGGCTTTACCAAAGACAATGCAGACACCTGATCTTCCAAAAGTAAAACCCAAACCCGTTATCGAAGCCGTCACAAAAGTTTGTGAAGAACATTTTAAAGATCACCCCGGCTTGGCTGGGCCCTTTTGGTTGCCGGTCGATCGCCAGGGCGCCCGTCTTTGGCTAAAGAATTTTGCCACCGAACGCTTGCATGAATTTGGCCCTTATGAGGATGCCATCCCCGCCCACTCGACTTTCCTTTTTCATTCTGTATTAACGCCGTTTCTGAACACAGGCCTATGCACTCCGGCTGAAGTGATTGAGCTTGTCATTGAACATGGTAAAGCCAAAAAAGTACCCATGGCATCATTAGAAGGATTTGTTCGGCAAGTGATTGGCTGGCGAGAATTTGTTCACGGCATCTACCAAAATTTTAGTGAAGTGCAGGAGCTGTCTAACTTTTGGAATCATAAAATGCATTTATCAAACGCCTGGTACGAAGGGAAAACTGGAATACCGCCATTGGATCGTGCCTTAGAAAGAGTCCAAAAACATGGATACCTTCATCATATTGAACGCCTGATGGTGGTTGGAAGTTTAATGCTTTTGCTAGAGGTCGACCCCCATGAGGCGCACCGTTGGTTTATGGAAATGTTTATTGATTCATCGGATTGGGTGATGGGTCCCAACGTTTATGGGATGGCGATTTTTTCTGATGGCGGGATTTTTGCGACAAAACCATATATCTGCGGGTCTAACTATTACCGAAAAATGGGCGGAGACCCCGAGGGAGATTGGTGTCACGGCGTCGATGGTCTTTATTGGAGCTTTATTGAAAAACACTCTGAATTTTTTATGAAAAACCAGCGGCTCTCGATGATGGCAAGATCGGTGCAAAAAATTAAACCTGAACGAATGAAACAAATTAAAGCTGCGGCAAATGAGCTGCGGAATAAACTTGTCGTCGCTCCGTAAAAAGCACATTAAGGATTTTTTATCACCCGGAAAGTGATGTTAATTCTTGGCTTGTGACTTTTAGTTCTTTTCGGTAAGCAGTGCTCCCAATCGTGCTGCGTCGATCCCCGCATCAGCAAAAAACTTCCGGGTTCTAGATCGATGACTTCCTTTAAATTTTTTTCATAATAATGCCGCAGTTGAAAAGTTCGAGTGGCGCCAAAACTGACCGAACCAATCACCGGATTTGGTCCTAATTCTTTTTCATTATCTCGATGCCATCCCATACTGTCTTTTTCACTTCGATATTGATTCAGCAGGGCTGTGGTAAAAGTGACCTCTGAGAAAACTTCGACCCTTTTTTTTATTTCTAACAAAGTTTCAGTCCAAGGCAATGGCCTCATCAATAAGCCCGAATACCGATATTCCTTTTCTGGATCGCCGTAAAGGGCCGTTAAGCGCGGCTGCATCACTGATTTTCCAAAAATACGAATGGGCTCTTGCCGCCAAATTATTTCTGCCTGCAGTCGATTTAAAAAATCATTGCTCTCTTCTAAGCTAAACAAGCTTGGAAAATACTGAATCTCGGGCTTCATCTCTAACACCTAGCACAGGATCAGTTTTTAAAGCATAGTTTTTCTTATAGGTGTGCTAAGAAAATAATTCTTGAGGCAAGCAAAAAAAATGTTATCCTTTAATAAGGACTCAGGCACTGGGTCTAAGAATCGAGGGCTTTTCTTAAGTTGACTTATCAAGTGGCTAAAATCAAAACTCAGGATCGAGTCGTGGTTATTGGTGTCGGACTTAAGACCGAAGCTCTGTCTGAAATCAAAGAAAACTTATTAGAGCTTGAAGAACTTGTCGTTGCCGCCGGCGGCGAAGTTGTAGGTTCTTTAATTCAAATTCTTCCGCAGTGGAATCCCGCCTATTTGATCGGCACCGGCAAAGTCGAAGAAGTTCGTGATATGGTCGCCGATGCAGGCGCTACTATTGTTGTGATTGATCATCAGTTAACAGGCGTCCAAATCAGAAACTTAGAAAAGTCCGTTCAAGCCCGCGTGATGGATCGAAGTCAGCTTATTTTGGATATCTTTGCCCTTCGTGCACAAACCTTTGAAGGCAAACTTCAAGTGGAGCTAGCTCAACTCTTAGATCAAATGCCTCGCATGGTTGATGCTTGGATGGGGTCTCTTTCGCGCCAAGGTGGTGGCATCGGAACTCGGGGGCCGGGTGAAACGGCCATCGAAAATGATCGTCGTCGCATTCGAGAAAAAGTCGCCGTTATTAAAAAGAAACTTGATGGCGTCAGAAAAAGTCGAGCCCAACATAGATCGTCTCGACGCCGCCATGAAATTCCAAGCTTTGCCTTAATTGGTTACACGAATACCGGAAAGAGCTCGCTGCTAAATCGTCTGACCGGTTCACAAGTCATGGCGAAGAATCAAGTGTTCGCGACTTTGGATCCAACGACACGAAAAGTCTTTTTACCAGACGCACCCCCTGCCGTTGTGACCGATACGGTGGGATTTATTCGCAAGCTGCCCACACAGTTAATAGAAGCCTTTAAAGCAACACTTGAAGAATCTGCAGAAGCCGATGTTTTATTGCACGTGGTTGATATTTCATCGCCTAATATGGTTCGACAGATGGAAGTGGTTGAAGAACTTATTAAAGAATTCAACTGGCAGGATAAAAAAATCATTCATATCTTTAATAAAATTGATTCAAGCCCCGTCGAAGCTCAGTTCCGAGTTCGTCAGTACCCGCGAGTTTTTGTTTCAGCTCTCACAGGTCAAGGCATCGAACAGCTTAAAAAATTAATGGCAGAAACCATCGGTGAAATGCAAACCGATGTGCAATTGTATTTTCCAAGAATGGAAGAGTATAAAATTTACGACCTCGATCGCGAGACCAAAATAAGCCGCAAAGAAACTGCCACCGAAGGCACGGTTTGCTACGCGTCTTTAACGCCAGCTCTTCTTTCTAGATGGAAAGATTACCTCGTTAAATAATGTTTTATTTGGATATCACCTAAGATTTATACTGAGCTTTTGCTTTACGGGTGGCTAGACGATGTTCGCGGCGAAGTCGGGCTTCATCAAAGCGTCTTTTTTCAATGTCATTTTGTAAAAGTAATTGCGGAACAATGTTTGGTCTTCCGTCGCTGCCAATAGCAACAAAAGTAAGATAAGCAGAAGCTGTGTGAAATGTTTCCCCCGTCTTAGGGTTTTCGGCGTCAACACGGACTCCAACTTCCATCGAAGTCTTGGCCACAAAGTTTACACTGGCCTTTAGGTTAACAACCCAACCCTTATAGACAGGAGCTACAAAATGAAGTTCATCTATGGAGGCGGTGACGACCTCAGATTTAGAGTGCCGTTGAGCGGCGATCGCACCACATATATCGATCCAGGACATCACAGTGCCCCCGAAAATACTTCCGAGGGAATTGGTGTGACTGGGTAATACCAGTTGGGTCATGGTCACGGTGGAAGCTGAAATTGATTTAGCATCCGACATGATCACGACCCCGGTTTAAACTAAATTAAAAACTACATTCCCATCGCGCCGATATCAGAATTACCGTTTCCGCGGTTGATTCCGTTATTAGCACCTGGAAGTGTTGTTGTCCCAGCGACCGAACCAGAAACAGTTGCGTTTCCAGCAGGAATTGTCTGAGTTTGCGGAGCATTGTAAGCCTGAGCTTGGATGCCAGCATTGTTAGTGTTCTCTTGTCGAGATTCGTTTTCAACGAAACCCAAGTGAGGAAGACACCATACAATCAACTGAGCGCGTGATTTAACGCTCATTTTTTTGTAGATATTAGTTAAATGAAATTTGACTGTTTTTTCAGTCACGAACAACTGGTTTGCAACTTCCTTGTTTGACAAGCCCTTAGATACAAGTTCAGCCACTTCGGCCTCACGATTTGACAAGCCTTTTTGTATAAGAACATCTCTGAGCATCCTTGCTCCCTTCCCTAATTGTTTAATACCTTTGTTGGGCCTTATAGACTCATGTCCGTAAAATCCAACACCACCACCTGTCTATAAGTCTGACAATAAAATCACAATTACGCAATAGACTAAAATTTATGTTTTTAAAAACTGGACCGATATAAGGATAGGTTTTACATGATCAGCGTCTAGGACCAAAACCAGCAGGAGATATTATGTTTCCCAAAAACACCCGCTTCCTGATTGTAGATGACTTCACAACTATGCGAAAGGTCATCAAAAAAGTGCTTTCCGACCTTGGTTATACAGACGTCAGTGAAGCCCCAGACGGACCAACAGCTATACCTATGATTCAAAAAGCTTATGAGTCTGGGAGTGCTTATGGAGTTATTATTTGTGATTTTAATATGCCTCAAATGCTGGGAACTGAACTTTTAGCCTTCTGTCAGGCAAAAGCCGAGTTGCGAGAAATCCCATTTGTCATGATCACGGCCGACCTTGATCAGAAAAAAACATTGGAAGCCGCTGGGACAGCTGCGTCTGATTATTTAATTAAGCCTTTCAACACGAACACTTTAAAAAATAAACTGGATCAAGTCTGGGATCATTTGCATGAAACAGTTCCGACAGCCAAAGCGGGTTAAACAAAAGCGCTTCGAAGATAGCCTAGGGGTTTGCGGATCTCGCTGACCTTCCAATGGTGAAAAATCTTATAATTTAAATTGGTAATATCTTGGGAGGTCCAATTCAAGGATCTACTTCCGTAGCGGAGTTCTTCTAATGATCGCAAAGAAAAATTGACTGCTCGAAATGCTGAAAAATGTCCTCCTATGTAAATATCGACTAGAAACATTTGCGTTATTTTATTTAAATTTTTAATAATTTTAAAAATACTTCTTGCGGTTGATTTTCGCATCACACAATTAAATTCTGCTTACAGATAACAATCTTTTAAATCCCGATGACATGTGCTTAAAATAGTCGTCCGGTAAGGGATTTAAAAGCCTCACAACTGGCAAATTTTAAATATCTCCGGAAACAAATGGTGCGCCAAAAAATCTCAAATTTGCCTGCAAAATTCCATGGTATAGTCCTTTTAGTTTTTTTCAAAAGGAGACAAGATGGAATTAAATTTAACTGCAGATTTGGATATTAGTCTGAACTATATTTCTAATGACGAGTTGATTTTTAGAACAGAAAATTTAGTCCAAATTGAACGCAAAATTATGCACTTGGTTTTGTCGCATATTTTAGAAATCATGAATCGAAGGTTATATGCAGATCTTGGCTATGACAGTATGTACTCAATGATGATTAAGAAATATGGCTATTCGGAAGCTTCCGCGCTGCGAAGAATTGACGCAGCTAAACTTTTAAAATCTGTGCCGGACGTCGCTGATAGACTGAAGTCAGGAGCACTTAAGTTATCGCAAGCTTGTCTTTTGCAAAAATGCATAGAATCAGGGGCGAAAAAAGGCGAGATTACTTCGGTGACAAAAACCCAAGAAATTCTAAAAACGCTTGAAGCTTGTAACGGCTTTGAAACGAGACAAGTTCTTGCAAAAGAATTCGATATGCCTTTAAAAATTCAAGATATCGTAAGACCGCAAAAAGATGAATCTGTACGGATTGAGGTGACTTTTACTAAAGAGCAATTTGAAGAGCTTAAACAAGCTAAAAGTTTTTTATCCCATGTTGTCTATAACGGATCCTGGGCTGAAGTGATCACAGCCCTTGCTTCAAAATTAAATCAAACAAAAATAGGGAAACAAAGTAAATCAACTGATCGGTCGAAATCTGCGAAATGCTTCTTTGAACAAGGAAAAACAGCACCGACAGCTGTTAAAAACGAAGATCCTAAAGTAGTCCCCAATAAATTTCCAAATCACGGCCAATGTGAGGCAGGTTTTGCTTTATCACAAAAAACACCATCGGGCTCCGCTACGGAGTTAAAGAATGTGCAAAGCTTAGATAGTCCCACATTAAATCCTCCTCGCCAGAAAGATTCCTTTGACGAGTTATCTCTATTAACTTCATCGGTAGAACCAGTTCAACGAAAGCGAGAGCCGATTTCAGTGCACATTAAAAGAGAGCTTTTCGCTAAAGCCAAGGGTTGCTGCCAATACGTAACACCCAGTGGGTAACCTGCGCCTGCTGTGTAGAACTCATAACCTTTTGCTAGCTCGGCAAATGCATTTGCATTAACTTCTCGATAGTCCCTAACAGGCAGCCAATTTAAACCCGTGAAAATCTAGTCTTCGATTTCGTCTTCGATATCGCTAAAATCATAGTTGGTAGGATCGGGAATATAAATAAATCCGTCTTCGTAATCAATATTGGTGACTTGTTCATAGGTTGAAATCCAACCCGAGATACAACCCAAAATTAAAACGATAATTCCAATGACAGGCCGGACTTTCAGAAAACCCGTCGGAGCCGAACCCACGACTCGGGTTTCTGAAATCCAGTCTGCCAAATGACGACGGTCGTAGCGAAAAAAGGCCGTTGCAAAAATAGCCCAAAAAAAATTTCCAAAATGGCAAATCACAGCGCGCATAAGAACGTGCACTCCCCAATTTTTTGCGACCGTGGGAGCCACCGGCAATAGTTTTAAATTACATATCCACTTACCAGGTGTCGTGTAAAAAAAATAAGTGCAAAAAGACTCATAAAAAATAGGATACAAAAAAAGAGCACCCGCCCAGAGAAGGCTGAGCTGAATCCACCCATCTTCTGTCCGCGCAAACGTCATCAAAATTGGAGCAAGAACCATCCAAATAAAAACTTGATCAAGCCACCGTGCGATCAAGCGATTCCTGGTCGACGGGACAAAGTGAATTTGTGTTTCAATCATTTCTTTAATCCTTTGAGATAACTCATCAGCCATTGTAAGGCATCCGCACGGGACGAAAGCGCCCCTTCAAGCTGTTCAATATAACAAGCATCTAGTGCCAAACCCCGCGCTGGCCCCTGAAGCTCGGCTACATCTTGACCTTTTAACAAGGGCTCGGGCCATTGCCCCAGCGGAGCCACACGCTCGAAATGTTTTTTTAAATTTAAAAATTCTGCCTGCCAATTTGGCAACGTCAGCGCCGTAAAAGCGAGCAAGCTTGGCCCGACCGCCCGATGCATAAAAAGAATTTTTTCTCCCAACCTTTGTGCCGGCCAATGGGCCCGGGTGGACATAAATTCATGGGCGCATTTAAAGGCTTTTCTCTCATCTCGGGAAAGCTTCACTTGGTCTTCGATGTCGCTCCAAATAATCAGTTTATTCCCGGTCGCAGCCTCTTCCAACAAGGGCCAAAAAAAGCCCAGCCAGAAAATTTCACTTTTTAAATCTCTGGGAAGTGGAAATATTTTTTTCCACAAGCTCAGACTTTCCGGAGCAGGCTTAGCAAACAGTATTTCAAAAACGCCCGTCGATACTAATAACTCAAACCCAACCACAGGCTGCGAAGACTTTAACAACTTTAAGATCTCGTCCCGAACACGCTCACCACTGACCTTTTTTAAAAGCTCTTTCATGGTCTGAACAGCACGAAGAGTCGACTCTTCGATCGAAAATCCCAATTGCGCAGAAAAACGCAAGGCTCTTAACACTCGCAAGTGATCTTCCTGGAACCGTTGATGCGCAGAACCAACAGTCTTTATTATTTTCAAATCCAAATCTTTAAGGCCACCGACAAAATCAATCACTTCATTTTTTTCTAAATCCAGAAAAAGAGCATTGATCGTAAAATCCCGCCTTAAAGCATCGTGTTCAGGATCAGAAAAAATCACACTCTCTGGACGACGCCCATCTTTGTAATCCCCATCAGTTCTAAAAACGGCGACTTCAATATCTTGGCCATCTTCAATCACGCGGGTCACACCAAAATTTTCCCCGACATCGATGGTTTTTAAAAATAATTCCTTCACCTGCGCGGGCGCTGCTGCCGTCGCAATATCGATATCTGAGGGTGGGACGCCCAAAAGCAGATCCCTGACACAGCCGCCAGCAAAATAGGTTTGATATCCGTTGGCAGTCAGAGTTTTATAAATTTTATTTGCCAAGGCCCATTGCGGATGAGATTTGAGAAGAGTTAAATCCTGAATGGACTTCTTTAAAGG
>JAYTOY010000061.1:0-11684 GCA_043747555.1 Pseudobdellovibrionaceae bacterium
AACGCCTCAAGATTGTTCTGATATTTAAAGGGCTTAAGTGGTTCGTTGTTGCCTTACGAATTCCTATGGAATTCGTAAGGTCGCAAGGAGAAGGCAAGCCTCTAGAAAAACTGATCTTTTTCGACGCGCGAGTTAATTCAAGCACACTTAAGTGGGGCAGTTCCTAAACCTTAAATTCCTAAGAAATTGCCGGCGTACGCGTATTGACTCACGGGATCAGCGCCTTCCGCCGCGGGTGAAAATAAGATTGCCACCCCTCGCTTCCTATAATCGACGACACAAGAGTTTATTCCCATTTTTGCTGGCACGCCTTCTGCTTTAGATCTCCCTATGAACCTTCGCCCATTCACCTTGAATTTAGGAGTTTTAACTTTTCTTTTTTTGGCGGCCTTTAAAGCCCAAGCCGAGGCTTCTAAAACAGCTATCTATCTTTCCGTATTTAAAGCTGGCGAGAATACATTTTGGGCCCAACAGACTTGCCAGAAAATTTACGCTTTGGTGCAAAATACTGATTACCCTGGGGCTGAAGTTCATTGTGATTGGAACCAGGATCAGACTTTTCTTTCTGAAAAAAGCAAACTTGCGCGTAGATCGGGCGCCTTTCAATCCATGCTAGAGCTGCAAGAGACGGCGACAGAATATCACCTGCGCTGGGTGAATTGGAGCCCCCTTGACGACGTCGATGTTACGCAAGCCGGGTGGACCATAAAGAAGCAACCAGACACTGATCTTTATTTTAGAAAACTTTTAAATAGTCTTTTTGAACAAAAAGCTTATGCGGTGGCCCTACGGCGGCACTTTGTGACTCAGGCGCTCCTACAAAAAAATGGAACAGCGGTGAAATATCCTTTATCCCGTGGTGAAATTGCTGCTTTTATCGCAGCGGATTTAAGAAATAAGAATTATCTTAAGAAAGCCCTTAATTCTAATTTATCGTTCGGCTTAGGCGTCAGTGATGACATTAAAAACAAAGAAGCTGCAAGGCTCATATGGGAAAAAGAAGCTAGTTCTGAATTGTTCGGCGGGCCCACCAATTTAAAAACACCGATCCACTGGACTAAAATTAATTCGCAATTTTATAGGCCGTTTATTTGCCAGAACGAAAACTTAAAAGATTTAGAGCTTCTTCTTTGTTCGCAAGTAGCTGCCATGACATGGAGTATGATTTTAGATTATCATGAGATTCTAAATCTGAGGAATGAGCCTCTTGATCCGCTGGTTGAGTCTGCATTTGCGGGGACTTTGCAGTACCTTCAACGATTGATGACAGAAAATGGACGCTCCGTTTTTAGAAGAAACTTACAAAACATCTTTAAATCCCCGCAAGAGATTGAAAAGTTAATTCCCGAAGCCTATCTTGGAAAAATTTCGCCCTCTCATGTAACGTCTGATCCTAATTCCGCAAAAAATAGGTCGACGGAAATTCCTCTCTATAGTTCACCTCAGGGGCCGAAAAAACTGATCACGACGGTTGATTTCAAAAGCCGCTTTGATGATCAAAGCATGGAATCCATCTACCAGGATTTTAAAAAAGCCATAGAAATTGGTATGGTCGCCTATGACGAAAAAAATCAAAGCCTGAAAGGCCGCGCGCCGATCCAAGGATACAATTTTTTTATCGGCCCCAAAAGGGCATTGGATAATCGCACCGCTTTTAATTTAGCAGACGATCCAAGGAACTCTGATTTCATCAGCTCGGTTCATGTCTTTGGCTCAACTCTTCGTATGGTGACGTACTCACATGGCTGGCGGATTCAAGCCGTTCTTGATATCTATGCGGACTTTGCGTCCGTGCGAAGTTATGCCTTGGATCAGTATCGTTACACTTCAGATAATAGCTTGGACGCCCTGAGAACCAATCGCAAGGATCAATACTATGCTGTTGGCACGACGAATTTAGCACAGATCATCTTTGAAAATGGCCGCTTCAGTTTTGATATTTCAGCACAGAAGCAGCAACTTTCTAATATGGATGGAAGATCACCGCAACCAACCATCTCAGGAGCGCGAGCTGATAATTTTACAGGATTAGAATTTGGAACTCAGTATCGACTGAGCGATGGATTTTATTTACGCCTGGCCCTGAATGAAACTCAACGAAGTGGTACAGTTCAAGACGTCGGAACAAAAAGCAATGTCACTCAAGCCCTTATTGCTCAGCTAATTTATAGATTTTAATTTTTTTATAAAGCCCAATCAATCGGCTTTTGAGCTGTTGATTTTAAATAGTCATTTGTTTTCGAAAAGGGTTTCGAGCCAAAAAAACCGCGGTGCGAAGACAAGGGTGACGGATGCACGCACTCGATCACATGATGTTTTTCACGGTCGATAAAGGATCCTTTTTTCTGGGCATAGCTGCCCCAAAGTATAAAAACTAAATTCTTTTTCTGGTCATTCAACACATGAATAATTTGGTCAGTGAATTGTTCCCAGCCTTTTCCCTGGTGGGAATTGGCCGCGCCATTTTCAACTGTCAAAACAGCATTTAGTAACAGCACCCCTTGATCAGCCCACTTTTGTAAATGTCCACTTTTTGGAATGGGCACGCCCTGATCACTGGCTAATTCTTTAAAAATATTTTTTAACGAAGGCGGCAAGGCAGTTCCCGGTTTGACTGAAAAAGCCAGGCCGTGAGCTTGCTGTGGACCGTGATAGGGATCCTGTCCCATAATCACAACTTTTACTTTTTCGAAGGGCGTTAAGTTTAGCGCCGCAAAATACTCTTCGCCACGCGGGAAAATTTCTTTTTTCTCAAGCAGTCTTTTTTTTAGGAAAATTTTTAGATTTTTCATATAGTCTTTTTCGAATTCGGGAAGAAGTTTGTTTTTCCAAGATTCTTCAAGTTGAATGGGGGGGGCTTGCATATTTCCTCCGTCGTCCACTGGATTTTGGTCCAGGTCTCATATTCAGACAACATATTATTTTTATAACCGGTGTCTTAAGTCGGGACACCAAAATGCCTCTATTAGTTTTGAGACAGTTTTTGTCAAATTCTTCGACCAAACCTGAAAAATATCGCGCAGATTGATAAAATAAATCAAGAGGCCAAGGGAGGTAAGCTATGGGAAACCTTCACAATCAACGCTTAGGTCACGCAGCGGGAATGCTGGAAGAGGATTTTGATGTTAAGGCTTACGTGAACCAGCAACTGGCTGAGTTCGAAGCTTACGTCACTGAGCAAACTGTCGTGTCAGTGGTCTGTCGTGATCCCAACAAGCTTGCGCTTCAACTTGAGACAGACGGAAAAGATCTTGGTTCCAAAAAATTACGGGATATGTTTCGCATTGCTATCATTTTACAAGAAGAAGATAGCAAGCTTGAGGCTGAAGGCTTTCACGAAGATATTTACGAAGCCATTCGCTTAGCAAAAGTAAACCTGATGAAAAAATTGGCAGAGATTCACGACAATGTTGTCAGTCAATCCGACCGCATTGAGCAAATTAATTTGGCGCTTTTGAATCATCAGCTGCACTAGTTTTTTTGGCCGTCTTCGGAGACGTCTCGACAGATGGAATTTCTAGTTTAACTAATGTGCCAATCACATCTTGCAGTTTTTCGAAAGGCTTGTAGCTGGTTGGCAAACCATCTTTAAGCTCGGCCGTTAAGACAGGTGTTTTTCTTTCAAACCACATATAGCGCCCCAGACTTCCGGGAAAGTGACCCAAAGATTTCCACGGTAGATAATCAAATGGTGGTGGTTTAACTTTCGGCCCATCAAAATCCAGCACATTCAGCGGCGTATGAATTGAAACAATAAAATCAGGTTTAAAATCATCAATTAATTTTAAAGCGCATTTCGTTTCCGGCTCGCTACCCGCTTCTTCGCCAGGAAATCTTCTTGGATTCGAAGACGTCGAAGCCTTCCAATATTTCATTGCGTCTTCATCCCAATCGCGAGTTGGAAAATTTCGATTCAAATCTATTTTGTGCGCATTGGTGCGAGTTTTATATTTTGCGCCGTCAGGATTTAAAATGGGGATGATACGCCATGAATTTCGCGGCTCGATGGTTTGCAGTCGCTCAAGCCAAAACCGACCGACACTGCCTGCCGGGCGCTCATCGCCATGAATCACACTGATGACCAGAATTTTTTTACCGCCGCCATTCGTTGTTCCTGACTTGTCATAATGAAAAATGGGCTTACCTTCGACACTGATACAAGTTGGATCCAGTTGCACTTCTTTGCAGGCGGCTTTTAAAACTTTTTCATCAAAGGGGCCTGGGAAAACTTTTAATTCTTGGACGCAAGCCTCTTCAACATTAATAACTTTTGGCACTGTAAGTTCGGCCTCGGGGCTTTTGGCAAAGCTCCGGACTTGAAATAAGAGGATAAAAAAAATGATCTGTTTTTTGTTCATCTTGTGTTCATCATTCTCTCTCTAAATGCGGCGCGGGGAAAAGGATTAAAAAACTTTGTTGCACCATTTTGAGATTTTTAAAACCTCGCCCTAGGTCGGGCTCTAAATTTGCGCTAAGCTGTTAGTAGGTCATTTGAATTAAAGAAATACTGGGAGTTGCTGCCAATGTTTGCAATGTTACTAAGCAGGACAAGTTTTAGTTACTTCATGATGTTGATTGTAAATCCCATCGTCATACTTTGTTTTCAGAATTGCAGCGTTGTTAAAATGAGCGACTTAAAGGTGGCGACCGCCAAGCCGCCCGTTACCGAACCGATTAAATAAGACCAAAGTTCGGGCATAAAAATATCACTTTACTTTCATAAAACTTACAGTGTAAATAGATTGTGTAACTATTTAGTAAGAACTATGGAAGTGACAATGAAGTTTGATGCCAAAAAAAACCTAAAAAAGACATCGGCCCCTCCCCCAAAGCCGCTGACCCCGAAAGAAAAAACGGTTCTTCATTTTGTTGAAGAACAGATCATGAGTTCTGGAGTTTCCCCCTCTTATCAAGAGATTAGGGAGCATTTTGGTTTCTCGTCGTTTAATTCTGTGCAGAATTATTTAAAGCAACTTCGCGATAAAGGTTATATTTCTTGGAATCAAAATCAGAAACGGTCTCTTGAAGTGCTGCACTCCTCTGAAAAAATTCGAAATGATTTAAGACTAACGCAGTCAGGGCCTCGTCAGGCACCGCTTCTCCAAGCATCTGATGAGGTCCTGGCCCTTCCCTTCTTAGGGAGCGTAGCTGCAGGAATTCCTCTTGAAAGGGTCGAGTCTGGGGAGACCATTCCCGTTTTAAAATCCTTTGTTCGCGATGCCTCAAAAACCTTTGTTTTAAAAGTCGAAGGCGATTCAATGATCGACGAAGGCATCTTAGATGGCGACTTGATTATGGTGCAATCGCAACCTTCAGCCAAGAACGGCGATTTGGTAGTAGCGACCGTTGAAGATGAATCCACAGTCAAAAGATACTATCTCCGGCCCTACCCGTACGGGGAGCTGAAGGAAATGATGGTTGAATTACGACCGTCAAATCCAAAAATGAACTCACTTTGGTATTCTCCTGACGAAGTCAGCGTTCGGGGTTTAGTGACGGGCCTAATTCGCAATTATATCTAATGGACCTTTGTAGGTATTTGTTTTTTCAGAACTATTAAGCAATTACTTTTGTCCCTGCTGTCATTAGAATCTAAACTATGAAGAACGAAACTAAATTAGGACTGATCATCGTTGGAATTCTATTATTAGCGTTGGGTCTTGGAAAAAGCCTTAACCTTAGTTTTCACCCTGATACTTTCCAAATTGGCTACACAGTATTTTCCGAAAAAGGCGAAAAGTTTCGGGGCTTCATTCCAGAGAAGAAAAATATTCCATTATCAACCTCCTGCAACCAAAAGTGTGATGAGTCCCCGTCTGCTTTTACGATGCAATGTCGCCAAGAGGGCCACGAAGTCTATTCTGGTCCTTGCTGTGAGAGCCTATGTTCTGCTAGTTTGGTTTCCTCTAACCAAGGACAGACTTTATGAATGACCATGAAAAACAGATCGCCAAAGAAATGATGCCTTTTTTGCTGAATGCGGTATGGCCCATTTTAATTATTGTGGTCATTGCAAAAATTTGGGGCCCTTCATACTAAGAAATTTTAGAAACTGCCCCACTTAAGTGGGCTTAGGGCACCTTAACGCCTCAAGATTATTCTGATATTTGAAGGGCTTAAGCGGTTTTAAATTTTTAGGAAGTTCGTCGTAGTGGCAACCAGTTTCTGATTTCACTTTGAACTTCTTGAATTTGCTGATCGAATCGTACGCCATATCCATGCCCGTAACGAAGTTGCAGTTGATTATTTTGCCATGAAGTTCGACCACTCACACGGACTTGGGCTGAACCCAATTTAAAACTTAAAGATAAACTGGTATGCCTTCCCAGAATTTCATTGGGGACTTCGACGAAACATCCTCTGGCCGTAACATCTCGGACTCTTCCTAGTAGAACTTGTTGCCCGACTTGCACTGCCGCTTTTGATGAAACAGGAATGCGAAATTCCTTTAAAGTCATATCGCGCTCAAGGTTCAAAAATATTTCAATCTCTTCTTCGCCAAAAAACTGTAGGTACATTTCTAAAAAAACTTGCCGGGTGGCTAAATCCAGATCCTCGTAAAGGTTCGTTCTTTGTAAAAAGAAATACTGCAATAAATTCGGCGTCATCACCGGATGCATAATTTGACCCTCGCTTGTGCCGGGGTATCTAAAGCGACTGTCTTCCAAAGAAATAAAGGCAGCCGAATTTTTACCATGCTGTGGAGAAGGAAAAGATCGATTAAAATACTTATTACTTTTGTCGTCCAAAGTGCGCGCCAGAAGCACCGTCTGCGCTGATTTAGCAGAATGAAACCTGATGACATCGCTTTTCTTTCTAAAATACCAGTTCTTACAAAAAGATTTAGCGACGTGGGGGTGAACATTCAAAATAACTTGCTCTGAAGCCATATATTTTTTCACATAATTAAGTGCGTATTTCATCAACAAATGGGCCAGAGATTCGGACCAGCCTTGAAATCCCTTTTCTACAACAAAGGAAGAGAGTTCAACAGTCTCTTCCCCGGTTTTTCTGAGTTGATTAATTTCATCTGTAAAATATTTTTCAGCTGGCAATCCCAAAGGCGAATCTGCCACCAACGTCATTGATGCAATCAAAAGACCTTTATATTTAACAATAATATGATTGGTCTGCGGAAGAAAATGATAAATGGTACAGCGCAAACCAGAAGCCTGAGGTTTCATAAGGCCTCTTGAAAGATAGCTTTCATGTTGCAATCGAAAAATGGCTTCTAAATCTTCCTGAGTTCTAGCAATTTCAATCACAAAATTTGCATCCCAGACAAGCTCCGGAATCACGTAGCTAAGATGACTTATTTTTTGGCCCCAGAAATGGGCGTAGGACTTAAAAGACTCGATGAGATGACTGGAAATTTTTTTGATCACAAGGCATCCTTACTTTGAATTCGGAATTTTTTTCGAATTTTGAAACAAGACTTATTTTCAAATTTTTCGACAAGATCCGTTGAATGAATCGGAGATTTCGTAATTTCAGTGACTTCTTCCTCTTCATAATGACCAAGACGATTTTGTAGATTTTGATAATTTTGAAAAAATTCCTTTTTCATAAATTCGGAAAGCTCGGTGGCCGTGAATTCAGGATATTTTTTATTAAGAAAACCACGAAGCTCTCGTGAAAAATTATCCATATTTTGAAATCGCTGATCGGGGTCATGACTTAAGGCTTTCTGAACGCAAGCTACTAGATCAGGGTCAATCAAAGGATTTATTTCCTGCATGGGGCGAATTTCTTGAAATCGATCTTTATATCCTCGGCAACCCGTTAAGACTTCATACAGCACCAGTCCTAATGAAAAAATATCGCTGCGATGATCTAATTTTTCGCAATGAACTTGTTCTGGGCTCATGTAATTTAATTTTCCCTTTAATACGCCGGCTTGGGTTTCGGCGCCAAAGCCTTTAATCTTTGCCACCCCAAAATCGATGACTTTTATTTCGCCCGTATAACTAATCATTATATTAGCGGGACTGATATCTCGATGAATAGTGATATCATGAGCAGAAAAAAGACCAGAAGCCGCTTCGGCAATGATATATAAAGCCATGGCTGTGGGAATTTGAGACTGCTTTTTTTGAAGCTCCCGCAAGATCTGACTTAAATTAAGGCCGTGCACCAACTCCATCACTAGAAAACATTGATCCCCGTCGGTGCCAAAGTCATAAATTGAGACAAGATTCCTGTGCTGCAGTTGCATCGCAACCTTGGCTTCGGCTTTAAACATATGGATAAAGTCCGGGCTTTCACTGAAATCAGGGAGGATTTTTTTAATGGCAACGAATTTACCCAAGCCCATAGCCGCTGCTGAGCGCGCCAGAAAAACTTCGGCCATCCCACCTTCTGCAATTTTTTGTATAATCTTATATTTATCCATGAGCTTGGTGACAGTATAACACTTGAAAACACGAGTGTTTTTTAAAACTTTAGTGTCGAACTTGTTGGCAAAATTTTTAAGATTTTTGTCACCTAGTTTGCCACTTTGAATTGATAAACGGCTTTCAATCCTTTTTCCGCTAGCACCAACTTCTGGTGACAAACGCCGATCAGATTGGCCTCAACAGAGGGCTCTGAATATTTTTGAATGTCAGCAAGGGCTTCTTCACAGGACTTAGCATTCCACTGCAAGATGACCAAATGCCCAGTCATCGCAGCCGTTAGAGCTTTTTCCACTGTGATTTTTTCTAATCCATGAAGGTGACCCAAACCAAAAGCAACCACGTCTGGATCGGAATTCATAATACGCTCGAAAGCTAATTCAAATTCTTCTACGGTTTTTCTTGGAAGTTCGATTTGATTAATTCCTTCAATCACAATTTCCACAGGGTTTTCCACAGTAAAGATGGCGTGATTAAGACTTTGCGACTCTAGCAATAAAGACTGCACCGTCGTCGTCTTACCTGAGCCCGAAACCCCACATATAATGATCAGTCCATTTTTTTTCTTAGCCCAGCTTTTGAATATTTTTAAATTTTCCGGATCACCGTTTGTGATCTTTTCTAATGGCATCACATCCTGCTGCGGATTCCAAAGCTGCAATGTGACCCGCGGACCAGCCACAGTCTCTATTTTTTGGTAACGCACTTGTAAAACTTCACCCTGCCCGCGGTGCAGATGCAAACGCCGCATATTTTCTTCGCGCACAGCCGAAGACATTTGCCGCCAATCTTCATCCAGTGTTTTAAAGGTGGACTCTTGCAACAAAGTTAAATGTTCAAATCCCTTTCGCTGGCGGTAACGAATTTCATATTTACCTTGTGAAGGTCCGACGTGAATCAATCTTGTTCCGTGATCATAAGCATCCCAAATCAATTGTTCTGCTAGTTCTTGGTTTGTTGTTTCCATTTTTAGATCCCTCCTAGATCTGTTGATTAATAAATTTTGTAGCTCAAATAATTCTTTCTGCGTTTGAATCTGTGGACCCTTCCCAGAAATATGAATCTCTAATTCATCTTTTAAAAATCGCCACTGACGCCCCAACTTATGCCCTGGCACTTTGCCCGCCTGAAGCCACTTGTACATCGTGCTAGGAGTGGTTTTTAGAAACTGAACGGCTTCATCGAAATCCAAATAAGCTTTATTTTCCATATTTATCCATTATTATCTGTAATTATCCGTTGTCAATATCCAGTACCCCTATCGGCCTCTATAATCCCAGCAAAAGGCCAGATAAGCTGGCCGAAGGCCCGGCGGATGCCCAGCGATTCAATCCATTGAATTAGGCTCAGATTTGATTTAAAACTTTGATTCGTTCCAATTGCGGAGAGGTGGCCGAGTGGCTGATGGCGCACGCTTGGAAAGCGTGTTTAGGTTAATCCCTAACGAGAGTTCGAATCTCTCTCTCTCCGCCATTCTTTCTCGTCGAAATCCATGTCCCCGCCGTGTCCCCATGAACTAAACGAAGCGCATCAAGTACTTAATTTCACAACCGCCGCACATGTACCCATCTTCGCGTGAACTGAAAATCACGTGGTTTATTCAAAACATTGCTACTTGATGCTACTTCTTTTGCTACTTCGATTTCAAAGAACGGACGACTTTTTAACGGAGGTTTTCTTTATGGGTTCTTTGTTTCGATTTTATGTTTTTGTTATTCGCTCAGCCGTGCTCTTGGCTTTAGCTGGGCAACTTAAAACTTGCACGCTTACTATGATGGGACTTGCGGCTCAAAAAACTGAGCGCGGGATTATCTCTTATTCGAAATATACGAAGATGCTGACTTCGCCTTCTAAAGGAAAATAGGGTCAGGAAGATTGGCTTTTGCGGACACTGTCTGTCGGGGTTCCCGTAGGCGCTATTTCTATGTTTGATTTATAAAAAACAAAATCCGCTTTTTAAAGCGGGTTCGTCAGTATTTTTATTTGATTAAAAAGAAGTGACTTATTGACAACTGACCAACTCAATTCCACCGACAATGTTTTCTAAAATAGCTTGTCCATAATAGGCAACAGAGCAAGTTAGCTTATAATAAGGCCGTCCCGGCGACCGAAAAGTCAAAACTCCTTCAACATTTCGTATTCCTTCGGTAACCAATGTGGACTTTATTTGACGCCCGAAAGCACATTTTTTTAGATCAAGTGCGGTATCCGCCGAATTGATATCAAGCATTTTATCGACTGCAGAACATAAAAAAGCACGCTCATTTCGGCTCGCGCTTTCAGCTGCGAATACCGTACATGAAACTAAGACCAAGCCCAAAGTTGCAATTATTTTTTTCATAGTCACCTCCAGTTTAAGTTTTTAGGTTACTTATTGTTGTTCATTTGATTGACGCGCACTAACCGTGCCGTTTTTTATGGACGCTAAATGAAACGAGTTTAAGGTCGAGCAAATCAATATATATATGAGATAAAAAATATATACTTGAAAACTCATGCCATTGAAAATATTTCATAATTATTTTAAAGAATAAGACGATGGAATGGATTTTCCCGCTGATAACTTATACACACTGTACCCATAGCAAATCTACTGATGCTCAGAAGCAGGTATTAACTAAAAATTAGACAAAGCGAGAGTAGAAGAAATTAAGTTTAACCCGCATTTCAGTTAATATGGGCTTTGAACTGAGCTTATTGAGCATTCCCCTTTTGATCAGACATGACTTTAATAAATTCCGCGGTTGTCTTCAAATAGGCTTCTTTAGCCTCTGCCCGAGATTCATAAATTTTATCAGACGTCTGAGGAGGGAGTGCATTTTTTAAAGAGTCTTTAAGAGCAGCCTCATAATCTTCCAGGAGCTTAATATTGTACTGACAGGCCTCATCTGTCAGCGGTGGGGTGAGCTTATCTGCATACGATTGGTGTTTTATTTCATAATGGTTAAAGCTTCCTGGAATTGATAGCAGCGCAAGATAATCCGTTAGCGGAATTGGTTTTTCAGTAAACATCGGATCTATGACATAGTTTGTTGTCTTGCCGTTTTCTTTAACTTCAACGATATTTGCAAAGTGTTCTAGGTACGAAACGCCCTTGAACCCCGCTGCAGTTTTATATGTCGCAAAAATATTTCCCTTTACGATTAGCATTTTTGAACTGAATCCACGTTCATCTAAAATTTTTGAAGTCAGCATGACCGATTTCTTCTGAAATGTACCGGCCAATTTCATCAAAGTGTACCAGTCAATTTCATGTAAGTGCGCCACCTGATTTCATCAAAGTGTACCACT